>JBGQET010000039.1:0-39590 GCA_041496545.1 Binatia bacterium
GGTGTCCTGGAGCTCGACGACGTCGAGGTCCTCCGGCCCGAGGGCCGCCTCGGCGTACGCGTCCGCGGCCGCCATGGCGGTGGGGGAGGGGACGCCGTCCTCGGCGACGCCGCTCATCGGCGTGTGCTCGCCCAGCACCGAGCCGGCGTGGTGCGAGCGCAGCGCTGCGGCCGCGACCCGGACGGGCGGCGTGCCGTGCGGCCGCGACGACAGGACGACGGCCGCCGCCCCCTCGTTCGGAGCGCAGAGCATGAGCAGGCGGAGCGGCTCGCACACGACCGGTGAGGCGAGGATCTCGGCGCGCGAGAGCGCCTTGCGGTACATCGCGTTTGGGTTCGCGACGCCGTGGCGGTGGTTCTTCTCCGAGACCGTGGCGAGGTCGTCGAGCGTGACGTCGCTCTCGAGCATCAGCCGCTGGGCGCGGAGCGCGAAGTACGCCGGCGTGGCGGCGAGCCCAGCCTCCTCGCGCCAGGGCTCGAAGAAGCTCGAGCGGATGATGCCGCGGGGCATCTTCTCCATGCCGAAGACGAGCACGGTGTCGGCGCGGCCGCTCGCCACCTGCGCCGCGCCGAGCGCCAGCGCCGCGCCGCCGCTGGCGCAGCCGGCTTCGACGTTCACGGTCGGCACGCCGGAGAGGCCGAGGCTCGTCAGCACCTTGTGCCCCGCCGCGACGCCGCTGTAGACCGTGCCGCAGAACGCGGCCTGGAAGCCGCCGCGGCCGCTCCCCGCTTCGGCGAGCGCCGCGCGCACGGCGTGCGCGCCGAGCGCCGTGACCGTCCGCTCCGCGAAGCGCCCGAAGGGATGAAGGCCGACCCCGGCGACCCAGACGGGTCTCACGCGGCCTCCGGACGGAAGGCGTAGGAGAGGACGGGACGGCCGTCGTCGTCGGTGAAGAGGGGCTCGACGACGAGGCGCATGGCGAGGCCGGGCCGCAGCCGGTCGAGTCGGTGCTCGGTGAGCCGCGCGATGACCCGCAACCCGCCCGCCAGCTCGACCACGCCGAAGCCGTACGGAACCTCGCCGCGGTAGCCGGGCGGCGTGGCCGTGACGGCGGTGTAGAGGTAGAGGCGCGCGGCGGGCCCCACGCGCGTCTCGGCGCACCCCTCGACCGCGCAGTAGGGGCAGACGGGGCCGGCGGGGAAGTGGAGCTTGCCGCAGGCCGCGCAGCGCCCCGCGAGCAGGCGAGGGCCGTCGGGCTCTTCCACGAACAGGCCGGCGGTGATGGGCCGGGCGTCGCTCATGCCTCGAACGGCACTCCCCAGCGCTCGCGGAACGCGACCTCGGTGAGGGGTCGCCGTCGCGTGGGGCCGGGACGGTCGCGCGGCCAGCCGAGCGGGACGATCGCCGCCACCTCGACCGCGGGTGGGACGTCGAGGAGGGTCTTCAACGCCTCCTCGAAGCCGCGGTGGAGCGTCGTGAGCGTGCCGCCGAGGCCGAGCGCATGGGCCGCGAGGAGCAGGTTCTGCACCGCCGGGAAGATCGAAGCGTAGGCGGAGACGGGCGAGCGGAGCTCGCCGTCGGGGCCGGCGATGGGTCCGAGACGGCGGTGGTCGAGGCAGCAGACGACGAGCGCCGGGGTGTCGCCGAAGGCGGCGGCGAGGTCGGCGGCGGCGCGCATCATGCGGGCGTAGTGGGGGGACTGGCGGACGTCACGGTCGGCGTCGGTCGCCTGCGTGAGCGTTGCGCCGATCTCCCAGGCGCACCGGTAGTGCTCGCCGATCGCGCGCTTACGTGCCGGGTCGCGCACCACGACGAAGCCCCACGGCTCGGCGCCGCGCGCCGAGGGGGCGCGCGTGGCGGCGGAGAGGATGCGGGCGAGGAGCGCGTCGGGCACCGGATCGGGACGGAAGCGGCGCAGCGCGCGCTGCGTGTCGACGACGGTGAAGAAATCGGTCACACGGCCTCGAGGATGGTGGCGGCGCCCTGGCCCATGCCGCCGCAGATCGCGGCGAGGGCGAAGCGCCCGCCGCGACGCCGCAGCTCGAGCGCCGCGGTCCCCACCAGCCGGGCACCGGAAGCGCCGACGGGGTGGCCGAGCGCGCACGCGCCGCCGTTCGGGTTGACCCGCGCGGCGTCCTCGACGGCGAACTCGCGCATGAGGGCGAGCGGCGCGCAGGCGAACGCCTCGTTCACCTCGATCACCGCCATGTCGGTCATCCGGAGGCCCGAGCGCTCGAGCGCGCGATAGGTGGCGGGGATCGCCGAGTAGATGAGGTCCGTCGGGGCGCAGGCGCCGGTGGCGATGGTGTGCAGGCGGGCGAGGGGACGAAGCCCATGACCGCGCGCCGCTTCGGCGGACATGACGAGGCAGACGGCCGCGCCGTCGGCCTGCCCGGAGGAGGTCGCCGCGGTGATCGTGCCCTCGGGGCGGTAGACGGGGGAGAGGGCGGCGATCTTCTCGTAGGTCGTGTCGGCGCGCGGGCCCTGGTCGTCCGTCACGGTGATCGTGTTGCCCTCGAGGTCGAGGCCGGCGACCGGGACGATCTCTTCACGGAGGAGTCCGCGGGCGGCGACGGCTCGCCGGTGGCTCTGGAGCGCCCAGCGATCCATGTCCTCGCGCGTGATGCCGAACTGGGCGGCGAGACGCTCGGCGCCCTGGCCGCCGTTCAGCTCGATCGGGTTCAGCATCTCGAACAGCTTGGGGTTGGGGTTCATCGCGGCGAGCATGTGGCCGCCCTGGCGGATCACGTCCTCCATGTCCATGCCGTCCCGGATCGTCGGGATGCGGAAGTGTGTCATGCTGTCCAGCCCGCCGGCGAGGTAGACGTCGCCGAGGCCGCAGGCGATCTGCATGGTGGCGAGGTGCACCGACATCATCGCGGTCGTGCAGGCTCGCTCGACGCTCAACCCGACGACGTGGGGCGGGAAGCCGGCCATGAAGGGGATCACGGTGCCGGGGTGCGCTTGCTCGCCCATCATCTCGACGGCGCCGAGGATCACGCCGTCGACGTCGTCGGCGGTCACGCCGCTGCGGCGGAGACACTCGAGCAGCGCGACCATGGCGAGGTCGTCGGAGCGCACGCCACGGAAGACGCCGCGGCGGGCGTCGGCGCGGCCAAAGGGCGTACGCACGTAGCCCACCAGCACGGCGTCGCGTAGCTCGGCCATCCCCCGCTCGTCTCCCGGCTTTCGCGTATCGCATCGGCCTGGTTCTGGGGCAAGGCGCCGGCCCCATCGGCCGAGCCACGCGCGAGCGTTCTTGCGGCTGTGCAGGATCGCTGCACCCTCGCCACGGCGCGGCGGATGGCGGTGGTAAAATTCCTCCGTGAATTGGGCGCGTTGGCGTCACCATCCGGGCATGATCCTTGCGTTCCGGGTGCCGCCATGCGCGCCAATCTCGGTGTGGCCTTCGCCCTCGCCTGCGCGCTGCTCGCCGTTCCACCGGCTGCGCAGGCGACAAAGTACTACGTGCGCACCGCGGGAAACGACGCGGCCGACGGCACCAGCCCCGCGACCGCATGGCGGACGATCGGCCACGCGGCCGAGATGGTCCTCCCCGGTGACGAGGCGATCGTGGGCGGCGGCGTGTATCCGGAGCAGAACCTGAAGGTCCGGCTCTCCGGCGGTCCGAACGGCCACATCTGGCTGCACGGCGATCCGAGCGGCACGCTGACCGGCGACGCCGGCGCGGTGAACCTCAACGTGGCGGCAGGCGCGGCGGGCTTCGTCATCTCCGCCCGCCAGTACGTCGACATCAGCGGTTTCACGATCACCAACAGCGCTAACGCCGGCATCTACGTCATCCCGGGCAAGGCCGACGACGGCAGCCTGGTCCCCTCGGATCACGTGACCATCGCCAACTGCACGTTCCACTCGAACCTCGGCAAGGCGATCATCATCCGGGGCTCGAACAACACCCTCATCTACAACAACCTAGTCTACGCCAACCAAGGCGGTGGCGTGTCCATCGGCTACAAGGGCGCGGCGTCGACCGGCACGCAGATCATCAACAACACCTTCTACAAGAACATCGGCCCGACCGGCTTCGGCAACGCCATCTCGATCGGGGGCGGGTCGCCCGCGCCGCAGACGATCGTCCTCAACAACATCACCTCCGCCAACCACAAGGGCATCCTCGTCACCAAGGATCCCGCCACCCGGGACTCGTACGTGGGGCAGTTCAACCTGGTGGCCGACGGCTACTCGGGCGCCGCCCACCCGCAGACCACGGACGCGTTCGGGGATCCGCAGTTCGTCGATCCGGACGGGCCGGACAACGTCCTCGGTGGGGCCGGCGCGGCCGACGACAACTTCAGCCTCGCCATCGGCGTGAGCCCGGCGATCGACAAGGGCTCCGACACCGCGGCCGCGCTCGCGCTGAACGACGCCAGCACGCGGGTCGACAACGGCAAGGACTCCGGCACCGTCGACCTGGGCTACCATCACGGCAACGACAACGTGACGCCCAAGCGGCTGAGCCTGAACACGTTCCTCTACGTCCGGCAGACCGGCAACGACGCGGCCAGCGGCCGGACCCCGGGCGAGGCGCTCCGCACGATCGCCCGGGCGGCGTTGATCGCGCTGCCCGGCGACATCGTCGTGGTCGGGCCGGGCACGTACCTCGAGGGCGACATCAAGCCGAAGAAGCAGGGCGCCTCCGAGATCGCGCGCATCATCTTCCTGGGCGACCAGAGCGGCATCCGGACGTTCGACGCGGCCGGCCCCGTCATCATCGACGCCTCCGGCTTCCGGAGCGCCTTCCGCATCACGCGGCGGAACTTCGTCACCGTGACCGGCTTCCGGGTGCGGGGCGCCCACGACGCCGGCATCCTCATGGGGCCGGGGCAGGGGATCGTCGTCACCGACAACATCGCGTTCTCGAACACCGGCCAGGGCATCCAGATCGTCGACGGTCCGGGCGCCTTCGTGGTGAACAACCTGGTCTACGCCAACGGCGGCACGGGTATCTTCATCGCGGGCGCGAAGACCGGCTCGCGCGGCGTGGTGATCAACAACAACACGCTGTACGCGAACAACCGCGGCGGGTTGCGCCTCGGGACGACGCGCTTCCCGGCGCCCGGCGCGCTGGTGGTCTACAACATTTTCCGCGGCAACCGCGTGGTGAGCCCGGTCAACCGCCCGCTCGGCGTCCGCTCGACGCGCGCTTCGCTGTCCGGGCTGACCCTCGGCTACAACCTGAACTCCGACTCCTACCAGGGCGTCTCCCAGCCGGGCACCGACATCGTCGGCGACCCGCTCTTCATCAACCCGAGCGGTGCCGACGGCATCCTCGGCGGCGTCGGCTTCGGGGACGACGAGTTCCACCTGAGCGCCATCACCGCGGGCGATATCGCCAACAGCCTCGCACTCAACGCGGGCCTCGACTGCTCCTCGCGCGTCGGCCTCATCTTCACCGGCTTCACCACCCAGCACGACGACGCGCGCGACGAGAAGATCGTCGACCTCGGCTTCCACTACTTCCCGGCGTCGGGATGCGGAAGCCCCGCGCAGCCGCGCTGCACGATCGGCGTCCTGCGCACGCCGACGCCTCCGCCGCTCCAGCGCTGTCCGAAGTAGGCGGGCGATCGGCTCCGAAGTGGGCGCGGTTCCCTGCCCGCTTCGGAACGCACCGCGTCGCGCGAGTCAGGCCAGCATGGCTTGAGGCTAGCTTATTCAGCGGCTAGCTTGACGCGAAATTGCTGGGGCGTTAGCGTCGGGCCATGGCGACGGCGCGTGGGGGGTCGTGTCTCATCGCGCTGGTCCTCGTCGCCGGGCTCGCCGCGCCGGCGTCCGGTTTCCATCGCCAGCATCCGCGACTCGAGCAGATCACGCGCGCGTCGGCGGGAAGCAACGACCGACCGTTCGTCAGCAGCCTGGCTCGCTACGTCGCCTTTTCCTCGACGGCCGACCTGGCCGGAGGCGGCGGCCTCGGCACGAGCCGTCAGGTGTTCCTGCGCGACCAGTGCCCGGACTTTCCGTTCTGTCTCCAGCGAACCCTCATCCAGGTGACGCAGGCGGCGCTGCCGAGCGACAACCCGTCACTCTCGAGGGACGGGCGCTACGTCGCCTTCGAGTCGCGCGCCGACCTGCTGGGCAACGGCTCGGTCGGCTCACACATCTATCTCTACGAGACGCCGACGCACCTGCTCACGCAGGTCACGCGCGGCACGGGCGACGACACCGAGCCGCGGCTCAGCGACTCGGGGCGGGTTGTCGCCTTCGCGTCGACCTCCGACTACTTCGGCAGCCACGCGGTCGGCCGGCAGATCTACGAGGTGGACCTGGCGCGGCAGCGCGCCGGCTGCGGACTCCCGGTTCCGTGCGGCGGCAACCCCGGCTTGACGCAGGTGACCGGCAACCCGCTCTCGGGTTGGATCGGCGCCACCTCTGGTGCATACGAAGCGTACGATCCCACGATCGACCGCCAGGGCCACGTCGTCGCCTTCCTGTCGGCCGCCGACCCCACCACGCCGGGGGTGCCGCAAGCGTACCTGGCGAACGTCTCGCGGCGCTACATCCTCCAGCTCACGCATTCGCCGACGGCGATTCGCAATCCGAGCCTCGACCAGCACGGGCGCCTGCTCGCGTTCGATACCACGGCCGACCTCCTCGGCACGCTGGCGCCGGGCTCCACGGCGAGCAACGTCTACTTCTTCGACACGCGCAAGTCGTCCGTCGCGGCGCTCACGATGGATTCGACGCGCGACTCGGCGTACGCGGCCTTCGGCGGACCGGGCAAGCGGCTCTGCTTCAGCTCGGCGGCCGACCTGCTCGAAAGCGGCAGCATGGGTGCCGCCGTCTTCCAGTACGACACCAGCCACCTCCGCCTCCTGCAGGTGACGCAGTCGCAGCCGGGGAACGTGGGCAGGACGTCCACCAACGACATCTTCATCGCACTCGAGTCGACCGACGACATCCTGGTGAACGGCTCGACCGGGCAACAGCTCTTCATGGTGAACACGTTCAAGAACGCGCCACCGCCCTCGACGGCGATCGGCAGCTTCACGTTCTCGCTCGCGGGTCCGGGCGGGGGCAGCTCGACGCTGCAGGCGAGCTCCTACGACCTCTCCACCATGCCGCCGGCGCCGCGGACCCGCGTCGTGCCGCTCTCGGGGAGCTTCACCGTCCGGGTGAACGCGGCGGACACGGACGGCAAGGCCGGGCTCGTCGTGTCGGTCCTCGGCTTCCATCTCGATCCCGTGCCGCTGCTGCCCGAGCTCGGCAACCTCTGCATCCTTGGTCCGGCGGGCGGGGTGGGCTTCAAGATCACCGGCAATGGCGTCGGCTTCATCTCCTGTGCGGGCGGGCTCACGGGCGCGAACGTGGGGCCGACGATGGCAGTGACGCAGAAGCACGACTTGAGCGAGACGGACCTCCTCTGCACCCTCGGCTGCCGGGAGAACTCCGCGTGCGACACGGCGCCGCTCGGGGGCCACGTCACCCTGTGCCCTGGGCCGCCCGCGACGAGCTGTCCGGTGTGCAACGGTCCGGTGGCGACGGCGTACGGGGGTACCTTCCCGCCCGGCGGCACCGTGTTCCAGATGGGGCTCGTGATCGACATCTCGACCGGCAACGGACCCGACGGCGCTGCCTGCACCGACGACGACGACTACGCCCCCGGCCGGGTCGGTCCGCAGATCGTGACCTTCACGACCGGCGCGGCGAGTGGCGCGATCTTCGAGGCCGACGCGCTCCACACGTGCTCGGGGGGCGGGCACCAGGGTGCGCCGTGTCAGGGTGACGGCGATTGCCCCGGCGGCACGTGCGCTCAGGATGTGCTGGCGCACCTCTCGATCGCCACGAGCGGGAGCGGCACGCCGATCGCGGGCACGGCGCCGGATTGCCACGCGCTCGCCGGACTCGGCATCGCCGGCGCGACGTTCGTCGGCGAGTGGCCGGTGATCGACCTTCCCGGCGTGGGCGATACGCTCTTCCAGCTCACGCTCGCCGCGCACTGAACCCGCCGCGTGTCCGTCCGCCGTCTGGCAGCAGGCGAGAGTAGCGGCGATGAGCGCTTGCGGTTCGCCGACGGGCGGACCGCCGGCGAACCGCAACGGGTCCGGGGCCCGGTCTCGAGACGCTTGCTTACTGGCCCGTCGGCTCGAGCTTCGCCGACACGGTCGGCGTGCCGAGCGCGTGCCAGTTCGAGAAGAACCCGCCGTTCTCGGGCTTCAACTTGAACGAGGTGCCGAGGATCGCCTCGGGGCTGAAGACCCTGAGGCCACGACCCCACGCACGGAAGAAACCCTTCGGGTACTCGTAGAAGGCCGCTTCCAGGAAGCGCAGCGGAAGGGGCCTGCCCTTGAGGTCGTAGGTGGGGAGCTCGCCCGCCGCTTCGCACGGGGAGCACATCGCGGGTGCCCACAGCCAGTCGTAGCTGCTCACGATCTTCCCGGAGCCGATCTTGTACCCCGGCTTGCTGAACTCAACTCGATATGTGTTGTCGCGGCGGAGTCGCACCACGCCCGGCGTCGTCACCGTGTACTGCTTGGTGGAGTCGAGGAAGAGCGGTCCGCGCTCCGACACCGACGGGGCCACCGTGGCGGTGGCCCCAGGCGGATCGGACTCCAGGCGGACTTCTTCGAGCGGTCCGTGGATCAACGTGGCGCAGCCGCAGGCGATCGTCAGCAGGGGGGTGAGAAGCACGCTTTGCGGTCTCATGGCCACCTCCGGGGACGGCCCGTCGGACATCGCGTCCCCGGTGTCCACCCTCCCGGAAGGCGAGGCGGTCGCCGGCGACCCGTCCTGGGTACGGGCGGGTTGGCTGCTACTTGGCCTTGGCGATCCCCAGCACCGTCTCCTTGAAGGTCTTGGCGACGGAGAAGCCGACCTTCTTGCGAGCCGGGATCTTGATCGGCTCGCCGGTCTGGGGGTTGCGGCCCATGCGGGCCTTCATCTTGCGGAGCCGGAAGATCCCCAGCCGGGGAATCTTCACTGACTCGCCCTTCTTCACCGTCTTCACGACGGTGTCGATCAACGAATCGAGATACTCGTCGGCCTGTTTGCGGCGGATTCCTCCCCCGTCCGCCAGCTTCGCCACCAGTTGCGCCTTCGTCATCAGCACCTCCGTCCGGGCTCGTGTCGGGGGAGAAAATGGACGGCGCGGGAGATACAGCACTCGCCATGCGGGTGTCAAGGAAACGCACGTCTACCAAGGGTGAGCGCGTCTTCGGGGGTCGCGTAATGGTGCCTCGCAGGCGCGCCGCACGCGACGCCGTGGCGTGCGTCGCAAGGCTCGGCGCCGCACGCCGCACCGGCGGCGGAACGCGTGCGCCGGTGGTGAGCGTGGCGGGGAAGGGAACTGCGCGAGGCGCGCCTGCTTCGCGGGCCGTGCAGGGACGCAGTCAGCACGAGTCGATCGTGCAGGCTTGCCAGCCCCGGCCTGCCCTTCGGTCGTAGTTCTACTTGATATTTCAAGAGAATCACGGGGTTCGGTGGCACTCGAATTGCAGCCCCGCAGCCTCGCTTCCCCGAGGATCGTGTGCACGACGATACCGCACTGGCCACGGATACCGTCCGCGATCGCCTCGAGCGGATCATGTCTTCGTACGAGGAGATCGACCGGCGGTTGACGGCGGCGGGCGGGCTGGGGAGTCTGCTCAATCTCTACGAACAGGTCCGTCGCGAGCTCGAGCGGGTGTCGTTCGAGGAGCTCGATCGGATGACGCTCGAGATCAAGACGGTCATCGAGGCCCTGCTCAAAATGGACTACGAGTTACGCAAGGTGCACAACCTGAAGCTAGCCTTCGAGGCTAGGCCGACGGGGTCGCGCACCAGCCTCGGATGAGCGCTGGGGTTGCCCGCGCAAGTGCTGTGTTGTCGCGGGCGTGCGCGATTTGTGCTTGCAAGGTTGCAGCAACCGCCTTTACAATGACCCGCATAGCGGCGTACCGCAGGCAGCAGACGGTATGTCGCGTCGGATAGTCGTCAGCGGCGTTCGCCGCGCGGCTCGCGGCGCCTCGGTCGCGGGGCCGCGAGCGAGCGGCGCCACGGCCATCCCGGCGCTCAAGGTGGACGGTTCGAGAACCATGTCGGCCAGCAAATACCCCGAGCCGGAACCGCGGCAGAAGCTCGGCCCGCGTGCGGCGCGCCCGCCGGCGGCACGTCCCGACTCCGGCGCGGTGGTCATCGTGCAAGAGAAGGTGCTGGCGGAGATCTCGCACGAGCTGGGGAACTTCTTCCACAAGCTCTACTACTGGTCCGAGTATCTGAAGGACCCTGCGGCCCGCGAAGCCGCCGATTCGACCGCGGCCCAGATGCTCGAGCGCACGATCAAGAACCTCGAGGACTTCCTCAAGGTCTCGCTCGGCTACTTCAACCCGGTGCAGCTCGCCACGGTGTCGATGGGCGTGTCCGACGTGATCGAAGGGTTGATGTTCCAGGTGCGCGCGCATCTCAACGGGACACCCGTCGCGATCTCACAGGGCGATTGGGAGGACGCCGCGGTCATGGTCGACCCGGGGCAGATCTCCCAGGCTCTCGAGGTCGCAGTCCGCCATCTGACGAAGCAGGTTGGTGCGGAGAGTCGGTTGCGGATCGTGGCCGAGCGCAGCGCGCGGCGCGACTGTCCGGGCCTCGAGGTCGTCTTCTACCTCCACGGGCCGGCCGAGTCGTCGCCGCTGTTTCGCACGGCAGAGGCGGGGGTCGAGTGGGCGGTCGCGCAGCGCGTGATCGCGCTGCACGGCGGCGAGCTCAGCGAGCAGATCACCGAGTCGGGGGAAAAAACCCTGACGATCTTCCTCCCCCTTCAGCCCATGATCGAGGTCTAGAGCGATGGAAACCCGCATCCTCATCGTCGACGACGATCCGTTCATCTGCCGTCAGCTCGAAGAGCTGTACACGTTGCAGCAGTACGCGGTGGCGAGCGCGGGGAACGCGCCCGAGGCGCTGCGCTTGCTCGGCGAGCAGGAGTTCGCGCTCGCGGTCGTCGACCTCAAGATCCCGGGCACCGACGGGATCGGCCTCACGCGCGAGATCCGGGATCGTTGGCCCGACCTCGACGTGATCATGATCACGGGCTACGCGAGCATAAAAGGGGCCGTCGAGGCGATCAAGCAGGGCGCCAGCGACTACATCACGAAACCCTTTCAGAAAGAGGAGATACTCCTCGCCACGGAGAAAATCCTCGAGAAGCGCCGTCTGCTCGACGAGATCAACTACCTCCGCAGCCAGCTCTCCGACCGCTACTCGTTCGCCAACATGGTGAGCCGCAACCGCGTCATGCACGAGATCTTCGAGACCATCAGCGTGCTGGCGCAGAACGACGCCACCGTCCTCATCTACGGCGAGTCGGGCACCGGCAAGGAGCTCGCGGCGCGCGCCATCCACTTCCAGGGCAAGCGCAAGGGGGGACGCTTCGTCGCCATCAACTGCGCCGCCTTCCCCGACACGCTGCTCGAGAGCGAGCTGTTCGGCTACGAGCGCGGCGCGTTCACCGGCGCGATCCACGACCGCGTCGGGAAGATCGAGCTGTCGAGCGCCGGCACGCTGTTCCTGGACGAGATCGAGAGCATCTCGCTCAACATGCAGCTGAAGCTGCTGCGCGTGCTCGAGGAGCGGGAGGTCGAGAAGCTCGGCTCGAACCGTCGCATCAAGGTCAACATGCGCATCATCTGCGCCAGCAACCTGGATCTGGCGCAGGCGGTGGCCGAGGGCCGGATGCGCGAAGACTTCTACTATCGCATCAACGTCGTGCCGCTGCGCATCCCGCCGCTCCGCGAGCGCATCGAGGACATCCCGCTGCTCGTCGGTGAATTCCTGCGGAACTCCGAGATGGCGCGCGAGAAGGGCATCAACCGGCTCTCCAACAAGGCGCTGTCGCAGCTCATGAGCTACTCGTGGCCGGGGAACGTGCGCGAGCTCGGCAACGTGATCGAGCGCGCCATCCTGCGCACCAGCGGCGCCGTCATCCGCGAGCTCGACCTACCGGGCCACAGCGGCGTCGGCAAGGATCACGCGAACGGCAACGGTCGCCCCAACGGCTACGACTACGAGGTGCCGCTCAAGGAGTATCTGCGCCGGGCGGAGAAGGACTACCTCGCGCGCGTGCTCCGCAAGTATCGCGGCGGCATCAACCTCTCGGCAAAGCATGCGCTGGTCGACGCCGCGACCCTGCATCGCAAGATGAAGCTCCATGGGCTGCGGCGCGAGGAGTACCGCCTGCGCGGCAAGCTCGAGGGGCCGGACGCGCTGGCCAACTAGCCGGCCGACCGCGGCGCTGCATCGGACGCCCGGATGCCGAGCCGCTGCTGCATTCCTGCCTGCCCTCGTGCGTGCCAGCGAGACGAGGACGAGGAATCGCGTGCGATTGCACGATGCGACGGAGGTGCAATGCGCATGCCCCTCCCGAGTGCGTGCCGTGGCTCCTCGGGCGGCCCGGCAGCGACGCTGCACGAGGGCTGCAGGGGTGCGAGAGACAGTCGAAATCCCGCCACCGGTTTCCGGCCGAAACTGTTGAAAAATCAGAGGCATTTGCCCTTGACACGGGGCTCTCGTGGCACTGAAATTGCACTTCGGCATCGCTCTGTATGGCGTCAATGCTGCCGCTCTCCGAGCTTTGCAGTCGGGACCGGCAGTGGTACGTCGTGCGGACGAAGGTTCGCAAGGAGGATTTCGCAGTCCAGCAGCTCGAGCGGCGTGGGGTCAGCGTCTTCCTGCCGCGCATCGTCGAGTACGGCCGGGACCAGATCGAGCCCCTCTTTCCGGGCTACCTGTTCGTCCGCATAGCACTCCTGGAGCAGTACTACCGAGTCGTCTGGAGCCCGGGCGTGCGGCACTTCGTCGCCTTCGGCGCCGTACCTACCCCGGTGCACGACAGCGTGATCTACCTGATCGCCGCGAGCGCAGGTGAGGGCGGGGTCATCCGCCCGCTCGCGTCCTTCAAGGCGGGCGACCGGGTGCAGATCAAGAGCGGGCCCCTGGCAGGGCTCGTCGCCGTAATCGCAAAACCCTGCTCGCAGCGCGGGCGGGTGAAGATCCTCCTCGACTTCCTCCGGCAGGGCGCCTCGGTGGAGCTGCCGGTCGGGTTGGTGGACCGGGTGTGACCCGCACCGCCCTTCGGGGCGGTGGCTTTCGATCCGCCGTGAGCGGGCAAGAAGATAGTAGGCAGAGAGAACCCCGTGTGACGGGGATCGGCGGAGCCACGGCCTCCGGAAACCCAGCGATGAATGATTCCCGTCGAATGGAGACAACGCGCATGACTCGTCCACATCGTCCGGGCCACTTCGTCGTGGCGCTCGCCGTAGGCCTCGTGCTGACCGGCTGCGCCCGTCATACGGCGACGGCACCCAGCGGCCTTCCCATCGCCGCCCTCCAGCCGAGCGCGGCGCCCGAGCCCGGGCCCGAGTACCGCATCCAGGCCGGCGACGAGCTGCACGTCCGTTTCCTGTACCAGCCCGACATGAGCGAGGTGGTCCCGGTGCGACCCGACGGCCGCATCTCCCTCGCCTCTACGGGCGAGATCACCGCGGTCGGCCTCACGCCGAGCGAGCTCGAGGCGCTGGTCGTCGAGAAGTCGTCGGCGCACCTCCGGAACCCCGAGGTGACGGTCGTCGTGACCAAGCTCGGCGAGCAGCGCGTGTACGTCGGCGGCGAGGTGGGACGGCCGGGCTACGTCACGCTGCGCCCCGGCATGACGCCGCTCCAGGCGGTGCTCCAGTCGGGCGGCTTCACCAAGCGCGCCAAGATGAGCAGCGTGCTGATCATGACGCCCGGCGCGGACGGAAGGTTCTCGGCCGCGCGCGTCGACATGGAGCAGGTCGTCAGCGCCGGCGTGCCCGAGCGTGTGCGCTTGCACCCGGACGACGTGCTGTTCGTTCCCCAGACCTGGGTCGCCGACATGAACGACGTCGTCGACCAGTACGTGCGGGGTCTCATCCCGGCCCTGCCGCGCGTCGGTGTCGGCGCGTCGATCACGCAATAAGGCCATGGACGGCCTGAGAACGCTGGAGGCTTGAAGAGACCATGGCCACCCTGCAAACCCTGCCCGACGCAGCGCTGCTGCCCACCGGCACGAGTCCCGGCGCGACGAGCCTCGCCGCGCGGACGTTCCTCTACGCGGTGTTCAAGCATCTCCGTCTCGTGGTCGCCGTCTTCCTGATCGTCTTCGTCGGCGCGACGATCGCGGCGCTCCTGCGCCCGCGTGTGTGGCGCGCGAACACCAAGGTGCTGGTGAAGCTCGGCGAGACCGTGCAGCTGGCGCCCGCGGAGGCGCCCTCGAAGAGCTTCAACCTGCCACTCAACGCCGAGGTGGTGAACACCGAGGCCGAGCTGGTGAAGAGCCACGACGTCATCCAGCGCGCGATCGAGAAGCTCGGCGTCAAGCCCGAGGCCGGCACCGACGTGGAAGAGCTCATCGCGAACATGCAGCTCGCGCTCAGCGTCGCGCCGACCCCGGCGTCGAACATCCTGCGCATCAGCTACCTCGGACGCGATCCGGGGCGTTCGGCGAAGATGGTCAACGCGATCACCGAGGCCTACCTGGACGAGCACAACAAGGCGTACCGCAACGAGGGGTACCACACGTTCTACACCGAGCAACTCGTCGTCCTCGACAAGGAGATGAAGGCGGCACAGCAATCGCTCAAGGAGTACCTCAGCCAGGAGAAGATCATCGACGCGGATCAAGAGATCGGCATCCTGAATCAGGACGTGCAGGAGCAGGACAAGGGACACAAGGCGCACCTCGCGAAGCTGGGCGGCACGGGGCGCAAGCTCGAAGAGGTTCGCGCGCAGCTCGAGCGCACGCCGGTACAGGTGCCGTACGAGGAGGAGTGGCTCTCGAACCCCACCGTCCAGACGTTCAAGGACAAGCTGGCGGCGCTCGAGATCGAGCGCTACCAGGCGCTCCAGCGCTTCATGCCGACGGATCGGCACGTACTCGACAAGGACGAGGAGATCCGCAACATCCGCAGTCGCATCAAGGAAGAGAAGGACCGCGTCTTGAACAAGCAGACCCTGCAGCGGAACGATCTCCACCGCGAGCTCGAGCGCAACGCGAACACCTTGCAGGTGCTCCTCGCCGATCTGCGCGAGCGCACGCAGCCCCTGCAGGATCGACTCGACCAGACGCGGCAGCATCTCCAGGACCTGCGCGACAAGCGCTTCGTGATCAACAACCTGAAGCAGGCGGCCGAGGAGAAGACCTACGCCTACGACCTGTATTTCAAGAAGCAGGAAGAGGCGCGCATCACCGAGGCGATGAAGGACCAGAGCATGGTGAACGTGACCGTGGTCGAGCGGGCGACGCCGCCGCTCGAACCCGAGAACGGGCTCCTGCTGCCCCTCATCTTCGGGCTGCTGGGCGGTATCGTGCTGTCGGCGGCGATGGCGGTGGCGGTCGAATACCTGAACCGAACGCTGCGTTTCGAGGAGGAGGTCGAACGGTATCTGGAGCTGCCGGTACTGGCCGTGATACCTGACCTGCACACGCTCCCCGACGTGGCCGCGTAAGAGAGGACATCACATGAGCCGGATCTACGACGCCATCAAGAAGCTCGAGGCACAGCGCAGCAGCGCCGCCGGGGCCAACGGCCACGGTGCCAATGGCAATGGTGCCAACGGCAACGGACACCATGTCAACGGCAACGGCCACCATGCCAACGGGAACGGCAAGCGGCACGGCTGGCGGGCCTGGTTCCAGACCAACGGCCACACCGACGGCCAGCCGCGGGTCGCGCTCGACTTCAAGCTGGGTCCCGAGGTCGAGGAGGCCTACCAGCGCCTCGGCACGAACCTGCTCGTGGCGCCGGACCCGACGCGCCAGCCGAAGCTCCTCGGCGTGACGGCGTCTCGCCACGGCGAGGGTACGACGACCACCGCGGCGGTCTTCGCCTCGATCCTCGTCCGCCGACGCGGCGGGCGCGTGGCCGTCGTCGAAGCGAACTTCCGGACGCCGAGCTGCGACGCCGTCTTCAACGTCAAGCGCAACGGCGGCTTCGCGGAGTTCATCGAAGGCCGTGAGCCGCTCGCCAACGTGGTCCAGACGAGCCAGCTCGGGAACCTCTTCGTGATCACGTCGGGCCACTCGGAGTTCGCCCCCTCCGCGCTGTTCGACTCGCCCGGCATTCAGGGCGCGCTCGACCAGCTCCGGCAGCAGTTTGACTTCGTCGTGTTCGATCTTCCGCCCGTGAACGTCTACAGCGACGCCTCGATCCTCTGTCCGCGGCTCGACGCCGCGCTGATCGTGATCGAAGCCGACCGCACCCGCATCCCCGAGGTCGAGCGCACGCGCCGTAGTCTCGAGCGCGTCGGGGTGAAGCTCGTCGGTTCCGTGCTGAATCGCCGCCGGAACTACATCCCCGCCTTCCTCGAGGAACTCCTCTAAACCGCCGGCCTCGTCCCCATGCCCGCCGCCTCGACCACCCGGCGCCGTACCGGGCCCACCCCGGTCGCTCTACGACTGGCCCTCGCGCTGGCCTTGCCGTTCATCGCCGCGCTGACGGTCGCCGGCACCTACATCGGCAAGGAGGTGCTGGTCGCCGCCGCCTGGGTGGCGTTCGCGCTGCTCGGCACGCTGCTGGTGAACCCCGTGATCGGCGTCGTCGGGATGAGCGGGATGTTCCTCCTCGCGGCGTACCCGACGCTCCTCCAGAGCCTCGGCTTCCTCACCCTGAACAACCTGCTCGGGCTCGGGCTGCTGGTTCTCCTCGTCGCCCGCATCCTCGAAACCCGCGACCTGTCGTTCCTCAAGAACCCCCAGGTGCTTCTGCTCGTCGCCATCGGCTTCGTCTTCATGGCCGCGACGTATCACGCCGACGTCGTCTTCCCGCTCCTCCAGGCGAGCCGGGGTAAGAAGTTCATCCTCGACCGTACGGCGGACATGGGGCACGACTTCCTCGCCCGCCTCGTCTTCCTCGTCTTCTTCCTCGTCTTCGTTCGCAGCCGCCGCGATGTCGGCGCGCTTTTCCTCACCTTCATGCTCGCCCTCTTCCTCGCCGTGCCGTCCGCGCTAGTGAACTGGATGCAGGGGACGCTCAATCGTGGCTTCCGCGCCGCGGCGAGCCTCACGGCGGGCGCCAACCCGAACCGACTGGCGATGATCTGTCTCATGGAGGTCGCCTGCTGGTGGTACTGGTCGCAGGCACGCTCCGGGCTCCTGCGACGGCTCGTGGCCTACGGCGCGATCGCCGGCTCCATGCTGACGCTGCTGGCCACGGGCTCGCGCAGCGGGCTGCTCGGCTGCGGCGCGCTCGCCCTCGCGCTGCAAACGGGACCGAAACGCTTCCGCGTTCCCGCGAGCCAGATCGCGCTCGGGCTCGCCGCGGCGGTCCTCCTCGTCGTCACCGTGATCCCGGCGGCCGACTGGCAGCGCATGATCGCCTTCTTCCCGGATCCGCACACCGTCGGTGCGTCGTCGAGCGCGATGCGCGAGGACACCATCTGGACGGGCAGCCGGATGGTCCGCGATCACCCGGTGCTCGGCATCGGCCTCGGCAACTTCCGCGAGGTCTCGCGCCAGATCTACGGCGACCAGTTCTATCGGCCGCCGCACAACTCGTTCCTCTGGGCCGCGTCCGAGGGCGGGCTCGTCGTCTTCACGCTCTACATGGTGATCCTCTGGGTGACGTGGAAGGACCTCTCGGTGGTGACGCGCCTGGTGCATCGTGACCCGAGCATGGCGTACATCGCCTCCGCGCTGCGCGTCGTCTTCATCCTGTACTGCTTCTTCTCGGCGTTCGCCGACCTCTTCCTGAACCCGATCACGTACATCCTGATCGGCTCGATCGTCACCATGCGACGCTACGTCGAGAGCCTGCCCGAGACACAGGTGATGCCCGTGGTCCGACGGCCGGCGGCGACGGGAGCGGCGGCCGCATGAGGGCGCGCATCGCGTACTTCGCGCCGCTGCTCCACACCGGCGGCACGCAACGGCACCTCCAGCAGGTGCTCGGCTTGCTCGACCGCGATCGCTTCGAGGCGCGGGTGTACACGCTGCGCCCCGGGGGCGAGGTGGAGGACGAGCTGCGGGCAGCCGGCGTCGAGGTGGCGTCGCTCGACCTCGGCAAGAGCCTCACCTCGCCGCGCGCCGTCCTCGCCATGATCCGCGCCGCCCGCGGGCTCCGCGCCGACGGCGTGCAGATCGTCCACGGCTACCAGTGGCGGCCGTCGCTGGTGGGCGCGATCGTGGGTCGCCTGGCGCGCGTGCCGCTCGTCTTTGCCGGCAAGCGGAGCCTGACCGGCGACGACAAGCGAGCGCGCTTCGCGTGGCGTCTGATCGGCCGCCGCGTCGACACCATCGTGACCAACGCCGAAGCGCTGCGCAGCGAAGCGGACGGGCAGGGGGTGAGCGCGCGCTGGGCCGTCATCCCGAGCGGGGTCGACGTCGACCACTTCCGCGGCGGCCCGCCGGCATCCGAGGCGAAGCGCCGGCTGGGGCTCGACCCGAAGCGGCCGGTGGTCGGGACGGTGGGCCGACTGGAAGAGCGCAAGCGTCACGACCACCTCCTGGTCGCCACGCGGGCGATGCTCGCCAAGGCCAACGGTCTCGCGCCGCAGCTCCTCCTGGTCGGCGACGGTCCCCTCCGCAACCGGCTCGAGCGCCGCGCGGGGGAGCTCGGCATCGCGAAGGCCGTGCACTTCGCGGGGGCGATCGCCGACGTGCGGACCGCGCTCGCCGCCATGGATGTCTTCGCCCTGCCGTCGTGCGCCGAGGGCATGTCGAACGCGCTGCTCGAGGCGATGGCCGCGGGACGCCCGGTCGTCGCGACGGCGGTCGGCGGCACGAACGAGGTCCTGGAGGACGGCCGCACGGGCATCCTCGTCCCGCCGGGCGACATCGACCTGCTCGCGGGCCAGCTCCTCGCCCTGGTGATGAACCCGGCGCGCGGCGCCTACCTCGGCGCGGCGGCGCGCCGCGCGGTCACCCAGCGCTTCGGCGCGCGCGCCATGGTGTCGCGGCTCGAGGACCTCTACGCGGAGCGGCTCGCGGTTCGGCAACGGAAGGCGGCGTGATGGCGGCGCGGCGGCGCGTGTTCGTGGTCGGGCTCGACGCGGCGACCTTCGACCTCGTGCGTCCCTGGGTCGAGACCGGCGTGCTGCCCACGCTCGCCCGTCTCCTGCGCGACGGCGCGCACGCGGAGCTCCGCTCGACGCTGCCGGCGCTCACGCCGCCCGGCTGGACCTCCGCGGCGACCGGCCGCAACCCCGGCAAGCACAACGTCTTCAACTTCTACAAGGGCAACGCCGGGGGCCTCGGCAGCGCTCCGGTGACGCTCGGCGATCTGAAGAGCCCGCGCGTGTGGGACATGGCCGCGCAGCACGGTCTCAAGAGCTGCGTCCTCCACATGCCGCTCACGTATCCGCCCCAGCCGAACGGCGGCGTGATGATCTCGGGCATCATGACGCCGAAGGGCGCGGAGGATTTCGTCGCGCCCGAGGCGCTCAAGGCGGAGCTGGCGGCGCGCATCCCCGGCTATCGCCTCGAGGTCGACGCCGAGCCCCTCAAGCGCGGCGACCTCGAGAGCTTCCGCACCGACGCCTTCGACCTCCAGCGGGTGCAGACGGCCGAGGTACTGCACCTCCTCGACACCCAGGACTGGGACCTCTTCTGGGTGATGTTTCACACGCTCGACAAACTCCAGCATTTCTTCTGGCGCTACATGGACCGGGAGCACCCGGCGTACCCCGGGCCGGGTCCGTACGAGCACACCATTCGCGACTTCCATGCCGCCTTCGACCGCTCGCTCGCCGCGTTCCTCGAGCGGCTGCCCGCGGACACCGACGTAGTGCTGCTCTCCGACCACGGCTCCGCGCCGCTGCACACGTACTTCTGCGTGATGAACTGGCTCTCCGACGCGGGCTTCCTCGCGCTCCGCGCCGACGGTGCGGCGCGGCGCGGCCTCGCGGCCGCGGGCGTCGACGCGAAGGCGATCGTGCGCCGGCTCCGCCGGGCCGGCCTCGGCTGGGTGCCGCGGCTGGTGCCCCGCTCGCTCAAGGGCGCCGTGCCGCAGGCGCTCACCTCCTTCGGCAAGGTCGCGCACCGCATCGACTGGAGCCGGACGCGCGCGTACTGCCCGTCCGCGCCGGGGAGCGGCCTCTGGATCAACCTCCGCGGCCGCGAGCCCGAGGGCATCGTCGAGCCCGGGGCGGAGTACGAAGCCGTGGTCGCGGAGCTGCGCGAGCGACTGCTCGCCTTCCGCGACCCCGCGACCCGCGAGCCGGTCGTGACGGCGGTGCATCGCCGCGAGGACATCTACCAGGGGCCCTACGCCGGGCACGGGCCGGACCTCCTGGTGGAGACCGCGCGCACCGTCTGCATGGTCGAGGGGCTCGGCTTGCGCTCGCTGATGCCGGCCGGGCGCGGGCCCGAGGAGCGCACGGGGAACCACGCCCGCGACGGCATCCTCGTCCTGCACGGCGCGGACGTCCGTCGCGGTGCCGCGCTGCCGCTCGCCGCCATCGAGGACGTGGCGCCGACGGTGCTCCACCTGCTCGGGCTCCCGGTCGACGCCGAGATGGACGGCCGCGTGCTCGTGCACGCCCTCGCGGGCGAGGCTCGGACGCGCGCGGTCGCGGTTGCGGACGCGCCCTACACCATGGAGGCGAACGGCTTCCAGTACACCGAGGAAGACGAAGCCCACATCCAGGAGCAGCTCGAGGGGCTCGGCTACGTATGAGGCCGCGCGCCGCGATCTTCAACTTCCACGACATCGTGCCGGCCGCCGGGCTCGCCGACGTTTCGGCGACGCACCGCCCGTACGCCGTGACGCCGGAGGAGTTCCGCGCCTACGCGCTGGTCGCGGCCGACTCGCCGCGCCGCGCGGTGGTCGCCGGACGCGTGCCGAACGAGCTGGCCGGGCCCTTCTACGGCATCACCTTCGACGACGGACTGGCGAGCGACTACCGCTTCGCGTTCCCCGTGCTGCGCGAGCTGCGGCTCCGCGCCACCTTCTTCGTCGTCCCGACGCTCGTCGACACGCCGGGTTACGTCACCTGGGCCGAGCTCCGCGAGATGGTCGCCTCGGGGATGGAGGTGGGCAGTCACTCGCTCACGCATCCGTTCGTGGACGGCCTCGACGCCGGCGGCATCCGGCGCGAGTTCGGCGACTCGAAGGCGATGATCGAGGACCGGCTCGGCGCGGCCGTGCGCGCGGCCTCGCTGCCGCGTGGCTGGGCGCCGCCGGCGATGGAGCCAGTGCTGGGCGAGCTCGGCTACCGCGTCTTCTGCACGAGCCGCGTGGGCTGGTGGCACCCGGGCGACGCGCCGCTCGCCATGCCGCGCGTCGCGGTCCGCCGGGGCATGGCGCTCGAGGACTTCGCCGCCATCCTCAACGCCGAGCCGCGCGCGCTTTGGACGCTCCAGGCGCTCGACGCGGCGAAGAACGCGGCCAAGACGTTCCTCGGTCGTCGGGGCTGGAACCGGCTCCGCACGCCGCTCATGCGGCTGCGCTACGCTTCGGAGCAGGAGCCGTGATGGCGCTCGTCGTCCTTCTCGCCGCGGCCGGCGTCATCGTCTGGGTGTACGTCGGCTACCCCGTCGTCCTCGCCGCGGCCGCCACGCTCCGCCGCCGCGCGGTCCGGCGTACGCCGCTCGGCGCCGAGGCGCCGACCGTCTCGCTCGTCATCTGCGCCTACAACGAAGCGAAGACCATCCGCCGCAAGCTCGACGAGGTGATGACGCTCGACTACCCCGCCGATCGACTCGAGGTCATCGTCGCGTCCGACGGCTCGACCGACGGCACGGACGACATCGTCCGCGAGTTCGCGCCCCGCGTACGCCTGCTGGCGCTCGCGCGGCGCAACGGCAAGACCGCGGCGCAGAACGAAGCGGTGAAGACGGCGCGCGGCGAGATCCTCGTCTTCTCCGACGTCACCACGATCTACCCGCCGGGGAGCCTGCGCGCCATGGTCGAGAACTTCGCCGACCCGTCGGTCGGGTGCGTCGGCGGCGACCTCATCTACGGCAACCAGCCCAACAACACCGCGGCCGAGGGCCGCGCGCTCTTCTGGAGCTACGAGCGCCGGCTCCGCCTCTGGGAGAGCCAGGTGCACTCGATGATCGGGACCGCGGGCTGCGCCTACGCGATGCGGCGCGCGCTCTACCTCCCGCTCGACCCGGGCGCGATCAGCGACTTCGTCCAGCCGGGCCTGGTCACGGCGCGCGGTCACCGCACGATCCTCGAGCCGCAAGCGCGCGTCTACGAGCCGGTCGAGTCGCAGACGCTGCGCGAGGAGCTGAACCGCCGCGCCCGCATCATCACGCGCGGGTTGCGCGGGGCCTTCCGCATGCCGACCCTGCTGAACCCGCTCCGCCATCCGTGGTTCGCCACCGTCCTCTGGTCGCACCGCGTTCTGCGCTGGCTGGCGCCCGTCTTCCTGCTCGTGCTGCTCGCCGCCACCGTGCCGCTCGCCGCGCGCGCGCCCGTGTTCCGCTTCGTGCTCGGCGCGCAGCTCGCCGTCTACGGCGCCGGCGCCGTCGCCTACGGCCTCGAGCGGCTCCAGCTCCGCCTGCCCGGGGCGTTCATTCCGCTCTACTTTTGCCTGGTGAACCTGGCGCCGCTCCTGGCGCTCAAAAACCTCGTGCGGGGCGAGAAGAAGGTCGTGTGGGAGACGGGACGATGACGCCGGTGAAGGCGACCAGCGTGTGGGCGATGAAGCGCGTCCTGCACCACTCGGGGCTGCTGGCGCTGGCGCGGCTGCGCCGCCAGCGGGTGCGGGGCCTGATCCTCCGCTACCACGCGATCACGGAGGGCACGAGCGAGGTCACCTACGCCGACCCGTCGGTGTGCCTGCCGCTCGAGGCCTTCAGGCTCCAGATGGCGTTCATCAAGCGCGCCTACTCGGTCGTGCCGCTGGAGACGTTCGTGCGCGCGCTCGACGGCGGCCAGGGTCTGCCCCCGCGGGCCGTCGCCGTCACCTTCGACGACGGCTACGCCGACAACCACCACCTCGCCCTGCCGGTCCTCCGCCGCCTCGGCATGGAGGCGACCGTCTACGTCAGCACGGCGAGCCTCGACGGCGGTCCGCCGCTCTGGATGGCCGCCGTGCGCGCGCTCGTGCTCGGCGCGCAGCGCGAGAAGCTCACGTCGCCCGGGATGGACCCGATCGTCCTCGGTCCACTCGGTCGGCGCGCCGCCGCGGTCCGGGCCCTGACCCGAGCCCTGGTTCCGCTCGGCGGCAAGGAGCGGACCGAGCGTCTCGCGGCGCTCGCCAGGGGCGCCGGCGTCGACCTCAAGCGGGAGCTGTCGGGCGCCATGCTCACCTGGGGACAGGTGCGCGAGCTCGCCGCGAGCGGCTGGACGATCGGCGCGCACACGGCGACACACGTGAACGTCGCGCTCGCCCCGGCCGCCGAGGCGGAAGCGGAAATCACGGCTTCCCGCGACGCGATCGAGGAAGCGATCGGACAGCCGGCGGTGCACTTCGCCTACCCGAACACCGGCGGCAGGCACCGCTACTTCGACGAGCCGACGGCGACCTTGCTGCGCCGCCTCGGCTTCCGCTCCGCCGTCATCTCGCGCCCGGGCGCGCTCCGGCCGGGCGTCGATTCCTTCGCCTTGCCGCGCGTCGGCATCTCGCCGCGCCTCGCCGCGGTGAGCGAGCTGGCCGCCGCCCTCGAGCGGCAGCGATTGGCAGCCTGAACGACCATGTGCGGGATCGCAGGAGAGCTGAGACTCAAGAGCGGTGAGCGCGCGAGCGCGGGCCGCGTGCGCGCGATGTGCGACGTCATGGTGCACCGCGGGCCGGACGACTTCGGCGGCTACACCAACGCCGAAGCCGCGCTCGGCATGCGGCGCTTGTCGATCGTCGACGTCGCCGGCGGCCACCAGCCGCTCGGCAACGAAGACGGCTCGGTGCAGGTCATCTGCAACGGCGAGATCTACAACTGCGCCTCGCTGCGCGCCGCGCTCCAGGCGGGCGGTCATCGTTTCAAGACGCGGTCCGACGTCGAGGTCATCGCCCACTGCTACGAGGAGCACGGGGTCGAGGGTGTGGCGCAGCTCGAGGGCATGTTCGCCTTCGCCTTGTGGGACGCGCGCCGCCACCGCCTGGTGCTCGGGCGCGACCGGCTCGGCATCAAGCCGCTCTACGTCGCGGAGACGGACGGCAGGCTGCTCTTCGGCTCGGAGGCCAAGTGCCTGCTCGCGGGCGGCCTCGAGCCGGCGATCGCCCCGCAAGCGCTCCACGACTACCTGACGCTCGGCTACGTCCCCACCCCGGCGAGCATCTATCGGGGCGCGCGCCAGGTGGCGCCCGGGCACGTGCTCGTCGTCGAGCCGACCGCCACGGGCGCCCGCGTGCGCGAAGAAGCGTACTGGCGGCTCGCCGGGCACGTCGCGGGCCGCGAGGAGCGGAGCGAAGCCGCGTGGCAGGAGGAGCTGGTCACGACGCTGCGGGCCGCGGTCGAGAGCCACCTGATGAGCGACGTGCCGCTCGGCGTCTTCCTCTCCGGCGGGCTCGACTCCGGGACCATCGTCAGCCTCATGCACGAGCTCGACGTGGCGCCGATCCGGACCTTCACCATCGGCTTCAGCGAGAAGACGTTCAGCGAGCTCGACCTCGCGCGCGAGGTGGCGAAGCGCTACGGCACGGAGCATCACGAGCTGGTCGTCCGGCCCGACGCGGCGGCGCTGCTGCCACGCCTCGTGCGACACTTCGACGAGCCGTTCGCCGACTCGACCGCGATCCCCCTGTGGTACGTCTCCGAGCTCGCCCGCCAGCACGTGAAGGTGGTGCTCTGCGGCGAGGGCGGCGACGAGCTGCTCGCCGGCTATCACACCTACCGCGCCGGGCGTCTCGCGGCCTTGTACTCCCGCCTGCCGCGCGCGCTCGGCGGACGGCTCGTGCCGAGCGTGGTGCGCCGCCTGCCGGTGTCGCACGCCCGCGTCAGCTTCGACTACAAGGCGAAGCGCTTCGTCACCGGCGCGTATCTGCCCCCGGCCGCGGCGCACCTGTGGTGGAAGACCGTGCTCGCGGAGGACGTCAAGGCGTCGCTCTACGCCGACGGCACCCCGGCGAGCGTCGACCCGACGGCGCGCCTGTACGAGAAGCTCTGGGCCGAGGCCGACGGCGAAGCGCTTGACCGGCTCCAGTACATCGACACGGCGCTCTACCTGCCCGCCGACCTGCTCGTGAAGGCCGACCGTATGAGCATGGCGCACTCGCTCGAAGCGCGCGTGCCGTTCCTCGACCGCGCGATGGTCGAGCTCACGCGTCGCATCCCGCCGCGCCTGCGGCTCCGCGGCCTCACCACGAAGTACCTGCTGCGTCGTGCGATGGCCGGGCGGCTCCCGGAGCCCATCCTGCGGGGGCAGAAGCTCGGCTTCAACGTGCCCATCGCGGCGTGGCTCGCCGGTGAGCTGCGCGAGTTCGCGTCGGACACGCTCGCGCCCGCGCGGCTCCGCCGTCAGGGTCTCCTCGACCCCGAAGCGGTGAACCGGCTCCTGCGGGCGCACCTCGCGCGCGAAGCCGATCACAGTCACGCGCTCTGGACGCTCCTCACCCTCGTCGTCTGGCACGACGAGGTGCTGCACGGCGTGCGGCCGGCGGCGGGCGAGCCCGCCGCGGCCGAGGCCTGAGACCCAACGGAGAAGATCACGTGATGGCACTCGAAGCACTGAAGCAGGAGACGCAGGAAGCGGGCGCGCCAGCCCCCGACTTCACCGTCCCCGACCGCGGGTGGCGGCGCTGGTGGCAGGTGGCGGTCGCTGCGGGGGGGCTCTTCGTCCTGTCGCCGATCGCGCTGCTCATCGCGCTCGCGATCAAGGCGACGAGCCGGGGCCCCGTCCTCTACCGCGGCACGCGGGTCGGCCGCGATCTCAAGGTGTTCACGATCTTCAAGTTCCGGACGCTGCTGACCGACGCCGAGCAGCGCATCGGCGCCCGGCTGCTCAACCCGACGGACACCTTCTACACCCCGATCGGCCGCTTCCTGAAGCGCTACAAGCTCGACGAGATCCCCCAGCTCTGGAACGTCATCCGGGGCGACATGAACATGGTGGGGCCGCGTCCCATCCGGCCCATCTTCCTCGCCACCTCGATGCGCGACATCGCGAACTACCAGGCGCGCTTCGCGGTCCGTCCCGGGATGACGGGCCTGGCGCAGCTCCGCGGCGGCTACTTCACCCACCCGCGCGACAAGCTCCGCTACGACACGATCTACATCAAGCACCGCGCCTTCTGGCTCGACTTCAAGCTCGTCATCGCCACCTTCGTGAAGCTGCTGAACAAGTGGCTCACGCTCGGGCTCCTCCTCGGCCTCATCTTCTTCTGCGCGTCGTTCGTGCCCGCGGTCTTCAAGGCGCCGTTCGAGATCGCCGTCGGCGGCTTCCACCTGTCGCCGTTCGAGGCGCTCGGATTGCTCCTCGCCGCCGCGATCCTGGTGCGGCAGATACCGTCGCACCGGCTCTATCTCTACCGGACGCCGACCAACTGGCCGATGGCCGCCTTCGTCGTCTTCTGCGTGGCGGCGGGTCTGGTGGCGGGCGACATGGTGCCGCGGCTGCGCGACGCCGCGTACTTCACCGCCACGGGCTTCCTCCTCTTCTTCCTCATCGTGAGCGGTGAGATCACCGACGGCTTTGCGACGCGCGCCACGCGCGTCGTCGCCCTGGCCGCGGTGGCGGTCTCGCTCCTCGGCATCCTCCAGGTCGTCGTGCAGACGCACGCCGAGGCGTCGGGAGGGATGCTGGCCCGGGTCTCCGGCGCGCCCGCCATCTCCGCGACGCTCGGCAACCCGGTGGTCCTGGCGGCCTACCTCGTCCTCGGCATGCCGCTCGTCCTGGTCGAGCTGTCCTGCGCCGAGCGACGCGAGGAGCGTGACTTCTGGCTCATCTGCTCGACCCTCGTCGTGGTCTGCGTGATGTTGACGCAGACGCGCACCGGGCTCCTCGCCCTGTGGATCACGGCGTCCATCTTCTGCTGGCGCGTGTCGCGGCGCATGTTCCGCGTCTTCGGGGCGGCGTCGCTGGCCTTCGTGGCGCTCATGATCGGGATCGGCGGCCTCGGGCTCTCGCGGGCGCAGCTCGGCGAGCAGTGGGCGCGCCGCGCCAGCGTGTCGGTGGCCGCGGTCGAAGGCGGCACGGACCTGATGCACGTGCTGGTCGGCCCGGAGCCCGGCAAGGGCGCCACCAGCGTGATCGACGTCGATGCCGGCGATGCGAGCGGTCCCCATCGGACGCAGAACGCGAACATGCATCTGACCCTCGTCCGCCGGACGGGCGTCATCGGCTGGGCGCTGATGATGTGGGTGATCGGGGCGGCCCTGGTCACGATCTACCGCGGCTCGAGCGCGGTGCCCGACGAGCGACTCGGGCGCGTCCTCTGGGCCATCTTCTCCTCGGGCCTCGGCTTCATCGTCTCCATGAGCGGCTTCAACGCCTTCTACAGCCCGACCATCCAGGTGCTCTTCTGGGGCCTGCTCGGCATCGGCATGGCGATCGCGGTGCACCGCCAGGGTCGCCGCCCGGCGTTCAACGTGATCTGGCGCTTCGGAGCCGGCGAATGAGGGAGCGGTTCCAGGGCGTCCTCACCGGCGCGCTGCGCGGCCTCGCGGCCGGGCTGGTCGCCGGCGCCGCCTGGTGGGCGGTCGAGGGCGCGATCAACTGGCTCGCGGGCGCCGTCGTGCCGGCGCTCGTGCTGGGCCAGCTTGCCGCGCTCGACGTGGGGCTCGGCGCGGTCTTCGGCTTGGTCATCGGCGGGGCGCTCGGCTTCGGCGGACGGCGCCCGGGCGGCGCGGCGCTCGCGCTCGGTCTCGCGGCGGCGTACGGCCTGCTCCGCGTCTGGGAGCCGCCGGGTCTCGGCGCCGAGGCGCTCTTCCTCGCGGCCTCCGCGACGCTCGCCCCGCTCGCGCTGGCGCTCGGCGGCCGCGACCGCGACGGCGGATTGCGCTTCCTTCACGTGACGTTGCTGGCGACGGCGGCCGTCGGCCTGGGCGAGCTGCTCCTCGAGGGGCACGACGCGCCGCTCACCGGCATCCGGCTGCCGCTGGTGATCGCCGCGCTGCCGCTGGCGGGCCTGGTGGCCGACGCGCTCGTCGGCCTCGTCGTCCGCCGCCACGGCGCGCGCCTCGCGCTCGAGCTCGTCGCCGCCGGGGTGGCGGCGCTCGTCCTCGGCCACCCGCTCGGCAGCGCGCCGCTCGACGACCCGATCGTCACCGCGGTCCCCCCGCCGGCCGGGACGCCCGACGTCATCCTCGTCTCGCTCGACACGACGCGCGCCGACCACCTCTCGACCTACGGCTACGCGCGCGAGACGTCGCCGCACCTGACGGCTTTCGCGGCCGACGCCCTGCGCTTCACGGAGGCGCGCTCGCCGGCGGCGTGGACCCTGCCGGGACACGCGTCGCTCTTCACCGGCATGTACCCGAGCCGCCACGGCGCGCGCCTCGCCGGCGCGTGGCTCCCGGGCGAGTCGATCGACGGCCGCCGGCGCGTCGCCTTCCCGCTCGCCCCGAGCGCGGTGACGCTCGCCGAGGTGCTGCGCGACCGCGGCTATCAGACCGGCGCCTTCGTCGCCAACTTCTCCTACCTCTACCGCGACTGGGGCCTGGCGCAGGGCTTCGCGCGCTACGACGACGCGCCGGGTCTGCTGCTGCGGCTCTCGCCGCACGCGATGCGCTTCGCCCGGCACTTCGCGCCCGGCTTCCTGCTGAAGCCCTTCCGCGCCGCGCCCGAGATCAACGCGGCGGCGCTCACCTGGCTCGACCAGGCGCCCGCCGGCCGCCCCGTGCTCCTCTTCGTCAACTACATGGAGCCGCACCAGCCCTGGCTCGCGCCGGCGCCCTACGACGGCTGGGCGCGCGGCCTGCCCGACGCCACCCGGCTCGCGGAGAAGAACCTCTACACGCACGAGGTGCGCGACCTGCGCGAGAGCGAGCGCGCCTTCATCACCGCCAACTACGACGGCCAGCTCGCCGCCATGGACGCGGCACTGGGCGAGCTGCTCGACGCGCTCCGCGCGCGTGGACGATACGAGAACGCGCTCGTGATCGTCACCGCCGACCACGGCGAGTTCCTCGGCGAGCACGGCCAGGTCGGGCACATCGGCCGCATGCTGTACGAGCCCGTGCTGCACGTACCGCTGGTGGTGAAGCTCCCCGGCGCCGACCATCGGCGCGGCGTCGTCGAGACGCCGGTGCAGCTGGTCGACGTCCTGCCCACGGTCGTCGAGGCGACGGGCGCCACGCTGCCGGCGGGTGTCCAGGGCGAGCCGCTCCTCGCCGTCACCCACGCGAGCCTCGCCGAGGAGGAGATCAACCCCTTCCTCGTGTCGCACTACGGCGAGACCTACAACCGCGGCGTGCGCGTGCTCTACGACGGCGACTACAAGCTCATCAGCACGACGCGCGGTGAGCGCATGCTCTTCGACCTGGCGCACGACCCGGAGGAGGTGCACGACCTCGCCGAGCGGGAGCCGGAGCGGACGACGTCGCTGCTACGCCGCCTGCACGAGGCGCTCGACACGCCCGTCGGCACCGCGCAGGCCGTCGCCGAGAACCGGATCGAGGTCAAGTGAGCATGCGTCCGATCGGATCACGCCCCGAGCAGGTCGACGAGCGCACCCAGGGCTGGGGTCGCGTGACGTCGATGGCGCGCTGGCTGGCGCGACGGAAGCAGACCGGCGCGGGGCCGCGCGTGTCGGTCGTCATGCCCGTCTACAACGCCGAGAGCACGCTCGCCGAGTGCCTCACGCGCCTCGCCAACTCGTCCTACGGCGACTTCGAGATCGTGCTGGTTGACGACGGCTCGACGGACCAGACGCGCGCCATCGCGGCCAACTTCCCGGTTCGCGTCGTGCCGAGCGGCGGCCGGGTCGGCCCGGCCAAGGCGCGCAACATCGGCGCCACCGAAGCGGCGGGCGACATCGTCTTCTTCATCGACTCGGACGTGATGGTGCGACCCGACACGATCGCGCGGCTGGTCGAGCGCTTCGAGCAGGACGACGTCGACGGCCTGGTGGGCGTCCAGGCGACGGAGATGCGCTACCGCGACCTCGCGAGCCAGTACAAGAACCTCTGGATGCGCTGGACCTACGTGCGGCAGACCGGCGACGTGCCGCTCTTCTACACCACCGCGGCCGCCATCCGGCGCGAGGCGTTTCTCCGCTCCGGCGGCTTCGACGAGGGCTACGCCAACCCGAGCCTCGAGGACACGGCGTACGGTCAGAAGCTCGCGCGCCTCGGCATCCGGGTGCGCGTCGAGCCGGGGCTCGAGGTCGAGCACGTGAAGCGCTACTCGCTTGGCGGGCTCCTGCGCACCGACTACGCGCGCGCGGTGTCCCTCACCCGCTTGAAGCTGCGCGCCCCCGCGGAGCTCGGCCGCAACAACACCTCGGTGCCCGTCAGCTACATGGCGAGCGTGCCGTTGGCGGCCCTCGGGGTCGCGGCGCTCGTGGTGGGGGCCGCGCTGGGCGCGCCGGCGGTGGTCGCGGCGGGGGTTGCGGCGCTCGGCGCCACGGTCCTCTGCAACCGGGAGTTCCTGAGCACGATCCGTGTGAGCGAGGGGTGGGGCAGGGCGGCCGCCGCCGTGCCCGTGCTCTGGCTCGAGCTGGTCGTGGTCGGCGCCGGCACGGGTGTCGGGCTGCTCAGCTACGCGTTCGGACGTCGTTACTGAGTCTGGGAGGAAGAATGGGCTACCTCGACTACCTGAAGCACGGGAAGAAGATGTTCCTCAAGAAGGGACAGCTCCCCGTGTATCTCGTCTACTTCATCACCGACGCCTGCAACGCGAAGTGCAAGCACTGCTTGCTGGCCGACGGCGCGCACCCCGGCTGGGAAGAGCCATCGATGACCTACCGCAAGCAGGAGCTGTCGCTGGAGGAGATCGACAAGGTGGCGGCGAGCATGGGGAAGGGGAGCCTCATGTTCCTGCTGCCCACCGGAGGAGAACCCTTCCTCCGCAAGGACATCGGCGAGATCGTCAAGATCTTCCACAAGAACACCGGCGTGCGGAACGTCGGCATCCCGACCAACGGCTCGACCACGGCGCGCACCGTCTCGATCGTGAAGGACCTCTGCGAGAGCTGCCCCGACCTCGACCTCCACATCGACGTGTCGCTCGACGGCGTCGGCGCGCTGCACGACGAGATCCGCGTCTTCCCGGGCCTCTTCAAGCGCTCGATCGAGACCTACAAGGCGCTCCGCGACATCGAGAAGCACTACAAGAACTTCAGCGTGCAGGTGGAGACGACGGTCTCCAAGCACAACGACGACGTGCTGCTCGAGAACTATGAGTGGTTCCGCCAGAACCTCGACGTCGACACGTTCTTCACGCTGCTCACGCGCGGCAGCCCCAAGGAGCCGCTCGCCAAGTTCTTCGACGTCGAGAAGTACCAGAAGTACGCCGACCACATGGAGAAGGAGTACAAATCGGGTGCGCTCTCCGGCTACGACCACTTTCCCTTCGCCGACTTCATCAACGCCAAGCGCATCGTGCGGCACAACCTGATCGCCAAGATCGTGCGCACGAACGAGTACCAGATTCCCTGCTACGCCGGGAACCTCGGCGGGGCGATGTTCGCCAACGGCGACGTCTACCCCTGCGAGCTGCTCATCGACCGCAAGCTCGGCAACGTCCGCGAAGCGGGCTACGACTTCCAGAAGATCTGGTTCAGCGACGAAGCCGAGAAGTCGCGGCGCTTCATCCGCGAGTCGAAGTGCTTCTGCACCTACGAGTGCTTCCTCACCATCAACATCCTCTTCAACCCCCGCATGATGCCGTCGGTGTTGAAGGAGTGGTCGAGCCTGAAGGTCCGCAAGGCGTGGCGCAAGCTGACCGGCCAGAAGCCCGCGCGCGCAACGCTCGCCACCTGCGGCTCCGCCTCCGCGCCGATCAAGGGCGCGGCGGCCCAGGCGTAAGAAACCAAACAGGAGAACTGACATGTACCGCGGCAAGCGCATCTCGGTCGTCATTCCGTGCCACAACGAAGAGGACGGCATCCGCAGCGTCATCGAGCAGATGCCGCCCATCGTCGACGAGATCCTGGTCGTCGACAACGCCTCCACCGACCGCACGGCCGAGGTGGCGCGCGAGCTCGGTGCGCGCGTCGTCTTCGAGGGTCGCAAGGGGTACGGACGGGCCTACAAGACCGGCTTCGCGAAGGCGCGGGGCGACGTCATCGTGACGATGGACGGCGACGGGACCTATCCACCGGACTCGATCCCGCTGCTCCTGCACGTGCTCATCGAGGAGAAGATCGACTTCATGAGCGCGCGCCGCTGGCGGTCGACGAGCGGCGAGGACAAGAGCCCCATCCGGCTGCTCGGCAACGCCATCCTCTCGGGCACGACCGTGGCGCTCTTCATGAAGTTCATCATCGACTCGCAGTCCGGCATGTGGGTGTTCCGGCGCGAGGTCCTCGACAAGATCCAGCCGCGCAGCGACTCCATGGCGCTCTCGCAGGAGCTCAAGATCCTGGCCTTCACGCACAAAGGGTTGCGCTGCCTCGAGATGCCGATCTACTACGGAGAGCGGATCGGCGAGAGCAAGCTGAACATCTGGCGCGACGGCTTCGGGAACCTCTTCCACCTCTTCAAGATGCGTCTCACGCTCGGCCGGCGCCGCCGCGCGGCGCGCGTCATGGAGCTGCCGGTGGGCGAGAAGACGGGGCCGGCGCGGGCGCAGCAGCTCTAGGAGCCCACGCTTCGGGATGGCACTCTGCTTGGGGCACACCGCCGCCGGGTACCTCGCGTACGAGGCGGTGCGGCCCGCCGACCGACACCGTCCTGGCGTCCTCGCCGCGGCGATCGGCCTCGCCAACGCGCCCGACCTCGACTTCCTGCCCGGGCTCGTGATCGGCCAGGCGGGCGCCTTTCACCGGGGCGTCACCCACACCATCCTCGCCGTCGCCGCGGTGACGGTCGCGACCGCACTCGGCGCGCTGCTCCTCGGTCGCGGGCGGCGCGTCACCGGAGCGGCTGCGCTCTGGGCGGGCGCCGTCTGGGCTTCGCACCTGCTGCTCGACTACTTCACCACCGACACCACGCCGCCCTTCGGGGCGCGGTTCCTCTGGCCGCTCTCCGACCGCTACCTGATCGCGCCCGTCACGCCGCTGTCCGAGGTCGTCATCGACTCCACCGGACGGCGCGCCTTCTTCGCCCAGCTTCTGACGCCCGACGCGCTCGCCGTGTGGGCGCACGAGCTCGCCGCGCTCGCGTGCATCGTCGCCGCCGTCCACATCCTGCGGCTCACTTGCGCGCGTCTCGCCGCGGCGATACGCGAGGTCCCCGAGGTCTAGGACGTCATGTGGGGGGCGGTGTACGCGGCGCTCGTGCTGGCGCTGGTGGTGCGGGTCCGGAGCAGGGACGCGCCCGTGCCGGAGCCGGCGCGCCCGCTGCCGGACGAGCCGCTCTGGCTGACGACTCTCCACCACCTGCTCCTGACCCTGGTGCTCGTCGCCGCGCCGCTCGAGCGGCTCGTCGTGGGGGCCGCCGCGCCGGGACGCGCCGCAGGAGCGCTCCTCCTCCTCGTCGGCGTGGTGCTCTACCGGACGGCGGGGCGGACGCTCGGCGACGCCCTCTCGCCGTTCACCGAGCCGCGAGCCGGCGCGCCGCTCGTCACGGGCGGCCCGTACCGCTGGCTGCGCCATCCGATGTACGCGAGCCAGGCGCTGATCGCGGTCGGCGCCCCGCTTACCATGGGCGCCCGGCTCACTCTGGCGCCCGCGTTCGCCGACCTCGTCGTCCTCGCCCTCCGCGTTCAGCGGGAGGACGAAGCCCTCGCCCGCACCTTCCCCGAGTACGCCCGCTATGCAACCCAGACGAAGCGCCTTCTTCCCTTCCTCTATTGATGAGGCCCCGGCGAGCCCGGGGACGGTCGGGGCGGAGCGCCTCGGCGTGACGACCGGGGCGCGGCTCCTCCTCGCCGCCTGGGCGGCGGCCGTCTACCTCGCCTACTGGCTCGGCTACCTGGGGCTCCGATGATCGACGCCCTGCTCCTCGTGCTCGTGCTGCTCGCCGCCGCGGCGGGCGGGCTCGCCGTCCTTCGCCTCATGGGGGCGCTGCCCGAAGCGGAGGACGAGCGCGGCCTCGTCGGGCTCGCGGTGGGCCTCGGGCTCGCGGGGGCGCTCGGGCTCGCGCTCGCCGCCGTGAGCGCGCTGCGTCCGGCGCCGCTCGGCGTCGCGGCGGCCCTGGCGCTCGCGCTCGGAGGCCGCGACCTCGTCTTCGCGGTCCGGGCGGCCATCCGCGCCACGAACCTCCGCAGCGCGTGGCCGTTCCTGCTGGTGTGCGCCGTCGTCCTCGCGGTCGAGGCGACCGCCATGCTGGCGCCGCCCATCGGCGGCGACCAGACGAAGTACCACCTCGTCTACCCCCGCCTGTACGCCGAGCGCGGGGGGCTGGTCGCGACGCCGTGGAGCTTCTGGGGGCAGATGCAGTTCCTGCCCAACTTCCTGTTCGCGATCGGCTTCGCGTTACGGGGTGACGTCCTGGCCCGTTTCCTCAACGCGATGCTCGGCGTGCTGGCCGCGCTCGCGCTCTCCCGCCTCGTCGGCCGCCGTCTCGGGGGTCCGGGTGCCGTCGCCGGGGCGCTCTTCTTCACGCTCCCGATCACGTTCTCCCTCATGACACGCGCGGGGGCCGACCTCGCCGTCGTCCTCTACGGGGCGCTCGCGGCGAGCGCCTTGCTCGACTGGATGGACACCGGCCGCGCCTCCGATCTGCGCCTCGTGGCGGTGACCGCCGGGCTCGCCGGCGGGAGCAAGGTGATGGGGCTCCTCGTGCCCGCGCTCGCGGGGCTCGTCGTGGTCGTGGTGCTGCTCCGGAGCGAGCTGCCGGTGCGTCGCGCGCTCGGCCCGGTGCTCGCCTTCGGGCTCCTGGCATTCGCGTGCGCCAGCCCGTGCTACGTGCGCAACGCGGTCGACACCGGCAACCCGCTCTATCCCTTCGGCTACTCCGTGTTCGGCGGTCGTCACTGGAGCCGGGCCGCGAGCGAGTACCTGGCGGACTACTACGAGCAGTACCAGACGACGTACGCGGCGCGCCGCGACGGCGCCCCATACGCGGGCGTCGAGCTGGCGCGCTTCCCGTGGGACCTGACGATGCACCCGGAGTCCTTCGAGAACGCCGCGCGCCAGAGCCTCGACGTCGGTCCGTTCGCGCTCGCGTTCCTGCCCGCGGTGCTGCTCGTCCGCCGCCGCCGGCGCGCCGTCCTGCTCACTGCCGCGCTCGGGGTGGCGTACGCCAGCGTCATCGCGACGGCGGCTTGGGCCCATCCGCGCTACGTCGTGCCGGGGGTGGCCCTCGCGCTCGCGGCCGCGGTGCCGGCCGCGCGGACGCTGCTCGGCGCGCGAGTGTTCGCGGCGGTGGTGGCGCTCACCGTCGCCGGCAACCTCGCGCTCACCAGCCGGCTCCTGCGGCCGCTGTGGTCCGATCAGGTCCGCGTCGCGACGGGCCGGCTGGCGCCGAACACGTTTCTCCGTCGGCACTCGCCCCGCTTCGCCTTCTGGGAGCGGGCCAACGCCGCCATCCCGCCCGACGGGCGCGTGCTCGTGCTCGAGAAGGTGCCGCATCCGTACTACATCGAGCGGCCCTACGTCCTCGCGAGCTACCTCGAGCAGGGGCTCGTCGACTACCGCGCGCTGCGCGAGCCGGCCGCGCTCGCCACCGCCGCGCGCGCGCTGGGCGTGACCCACGTCGCCCTGGACGTGAGCGCGCTCGACGCCAGCGGCGACCCCTTCGAGACCGACGTCGCCCGCCTGTGGCGCGGGTTCGTGGGCAGCGAGACCGACCTCGTGCTGCGCGCCGACGGGTTCGCGCTCTATGCGCTCCGGCCGGCGAGCGCGTTCGCGGCCAGGAAGGCCGCCGCTCGTGGCTGACGAGACGCGCGTCGGCGGACGCTTCCTCCGCAACGCCCTGGGTGTCTACGGGGCGCAGAACCTGATGACGCTGATCGGCGTCGGGACGGGGGTCATCACGGCGCGCATGCTGGGCCCGGCGGGTCGGGGCCAGTTCGGGCTCCTGATGATGTTCCCCACCGTCATCACGACCTTCGTGAAGCTCGGCATCCCGCAGGCGAACGTCTACTGCATCTGCCGCAAGGGCGCGACGCCGTCGGACGTCGCGTCGAACTCGTTCTGGCTGGCGCTCGCGCTGGGTGGGGCGCTCGCCGCGGCGTGCTGGGTCGGCCGCGGCTGGATCCTCGCCACCGCGCTCCGGGGCGCGCCCGAGGTGGCGTTCCTCCCCGTGCTGCTGCTCTTCCCGATCGTGCTCATGCAGGCCTTCTTCCTCGGCATCCTGCAGGCGCAGGAGCGCTGGCCCGAGTACAACTTCCAGCAGATCGCACCGGCGGCGCTCAGCCTCGTCGGGCAGGCGATCGCGTTGCTCTGGCTCGGGACGGGTCTCCTGGGTGCGGTGCTCGTGCAGACCGGCGTCATGCTCGTGGTGAACGTCTGGCTGGTGCTGCGCGTGCACCGCGGGGCGCCGCTCCGGCTGGCGTGGAACGCCCCCCTGGCGCGCGAGATGCTCGGCTTCGGGAGCAAGTCCGGAGTGCAGACGATCGCCGCCTCGCTCCACCGCCAGTCCGACCAGTACCTGATGAACTACCTGGTGGGCGCGGAGTGGGTGGGCCTCTACCAGGTGGCCGTCAACCTCACCAACTTCATCCTCCGCATCCCCGACTCGGTCGGCAACGTGCTCTACCCCCGCCTCGCGGGGCTGCCGGAGCGCGAGGCGCACTCGATGACGTCGCGCGTCTGCCGCATGACGCTCTTCATCACCGTCGCGGTCGCCGCCGGTTACGCGGTCTTCGGCGGCTTCGCGATCCGCATCCTCTACGGGCGGGCGTTCGAGGGGTCGATCGTGCCGATGCAGCTCATCCTGCCCGGTGTCGTGATGATGTCCCTCTATCTGATCCTGACCCGCAACTTCACGAGCCGGAACCGCCAGGGCGTGAACATCACGGCGGCGGCCACGGCGCTCGTGCTGAACGTCGTCTTCAACTGCTTGATGATCCCGCGCTGGTTCGCCGCCGGCGCCGCCGCCGCGAGCGGCATCTCGTACAGCATCGCGGCGCTCATCCTGCTCGTCATGTTCCTCCGCGAGTCCGGGCGCACCTTCGCCGAGACCGTCGTCGTGCGACGGACGGAGCTCGAGAGCATCGCGCGCAGCGGCTTCGGGCTGCGCCGGGCCGCGGCGGAGTAGGGCGTGTCTCTCGGCGCGGTTTGCGACTCGCGGTCTTCTTGGATAGACCGGGACCGACACGGACGTCGCATGACCTTCCCGAAGCTGCTGGTCGTCGGGCTCGACTCGGCGACGCCCGCCCTGGTCTTCGATCGCTGGCGGCAGGAGCTGCCGACGCTCGCCGGCTTGATCGCGCGCGGCGCGCACGGCCGCATGGTGAGCACCAACCCGCCCATCACGGTGCCCGCCTGGACCGCCATGATGTCCAGCCGCGATCCGGGTGAGCTCGGCTTCTACGGCTTCCGCAACCGCAGGGACCACTCCTACGACGGCTACGCGTTCGCCAACTCCGCGCTCGTCAAGGTGCCGCGCCTCTGGGACTGGCTGTCGGCGGCGGGGCTCCACTCGATCGTGCTCGGCGTGCCCCAGACCTACCCGCCGTCGCCCATCAAGGGCGAGATGGTCACCTGCTTCTTGACGCCCTCGACGCAGAGCCAGTACACGTACCCCGCGGAGCTGAAAGCCGAGGTCGAGCGCGTCACCGACGGCTACCTGCTCGACGTCGACGACTTCCGCACCGCCGACAAGGACGGGCTCCTCCGCCGCGTCTACGCCAAGACCGACAAGCACCTGGCGCTCGCCAAGCACCTCGTCCGGACGCGTGACTGGGACTTCTGCATGCTGGTCGAGATGGGCGTCGACCGCATCCATCACGGCTTCTGGAGCTACATGGACCCGGCGCACCACAAGTACGAGCCGGGCAACCGTTTCGAGTCGGCGATCCTCGACTACTACAAGCACGTCGACCGCGAGCTCGCCGAGCTGCTCGCGCTCTGCCCCGCCGACACGCTGGTGCTCGTCGTCTCCGACCACGGCGCCAAGAAGATGGATGGGGGCATCTGCTTCAACGAGTGGCTCATGCGGGAGGGCTACTTGAGGCTCAGCACCAAGCCGTCGAAGCCGACGCCCATCGGCAAGGTGCCGATCGACTGGTCGCACACCAAGGCGTGGGGCGACGGCGGCTACTACGGGCGGCTCTTCATGAACGTCCGCGGTCGGGAGCCTTCGGGCACCGTCGATCCCGCGGACTACGAGAAGGTCCGCACCGATCTGATCGCTGGCATCGAGGCCATCACCGACCCGCAGGGCCGCAACATCGGCTCCAAGGCGTACCGCCCGGAGGATATATATAGGAGGGTGAACGGCGTCGCCCCCGACCTGATCGTCTATTTCGGGGACCTCGACTGGCGCTCGGTGGGCGCGGTCGGTACGGGCGGCATCCACACCTTCGAGAACGACACCGGCCCCGACGAGGCCAACCACGACTGGCACGGCATCTTCGTCCTCTCCACCGTCGGTACCGCCGCCCCGCTGACCGGCGCGCTGCCCGACGTCTCGATCTACGACGTCGCGCCCACGCTGCTCCGTCTCCTCGGTCAACCGGTGCCCGAGGGGCTGGCCGGCCGGGCGCTCTGCTGACGCCGTGCGGACCGTCGCCGTCGACATCCTGACCGGCTTCCTGGGCAGCGGGAAGACGACGCTCCTCCGCCACGTGCTCGCGCACGGCCTCCAGGGTCGACGGGTCGCGATCGTGATGAACGAGATCGGTGAGGTCGGGATCGACGGCAAGGTGATCACCGGCCTCGCCAACGTCGAGAAGATGGTCGAGCTGTCGAGCGGTTGCATCTGCTGCTCGATCGACGACTACAAGTTCGACCTGGCGATCCAGGAGATCGTCGAGACGGCGAAGCCGCACCTGATCGTCATCGAGTCGACCGGCCTGGCCGACCCCGAGCCGCTCGCCTACCGCGTGAAGAGCTCCGGCCTCGGGCTCGACGCCGTCATCACGGTCGTCGACGCGGCGAACGTCGAGCGCCACCTGAAGGAGACCGAGGTGGCGCGGGCGCAGATCGAGGGGGCGGACTTCCTGGTGGTGAACAAGACCGACCTGGTGGACGCCCGGGCGCTCGAGCGGCTCGACAAGAAGCTCGCCCGCCTGAACGCACGCGCCGAGCGCTTGCGCACGGTCCGCGGCGCGATCGAGAGCGACCTCCTGTTCGCGACCGGCGTCGCCACCTACCGCGAGCGCGCACGCAGCGCCTCCGACCACCTGCACGTCGACGGCATCGGGAGCTTCGTCTACCGTTCGCCGCGCCCGCTCCGACAGGAGCCCTTCGAGCGGCTGCTCGCCCGGCTGCCGGCCGACGTGCTGCGCGCCAAGGGCATCGTCCGCTTCGCGGGTCGCGACTGGTACTGCCTCTTCAACTTCACCTGCGGGCGCCACGAGCTCCAGTGGGTGAAGCTCGAGGGCACCGCCGCCCCGGCCGAGAACCAGGCCGTCTTCATCGGACGCGCGCTCGACCGCCATCGGCCCCGCATCGAAGCCGACATCGCCGCCTGCGAGACCGACGAGGAGAAGAGAGCCGAGCATGGCTGAGCGCCGGCCCGACACCACGGAGAGGGGAACCATCATGGCCGAGCGTCGGCCTGACATGGAGGAGAAGAAGCCGGAGAACCCGCCCGCGTCCGACAGCGCGTACACGGAGGAGGAAGAGGCCGAAGTGAAGAAGCGTCTCGAGGACCTGGGCTACGTCGA
>JBGQET010000040.1:0-39354 GCA_041496545.1 Binatia bacterium
GGGCCCCCTCGACGGCGTCCGCATCGTCGACCTGACCCGTCTCGGCTACGGCGCGCAGGCGACCGCGCTCTGCGGGGCGATGGGCGCCGACGTGATCCGGGTCGAGTCGCGGACCCGGCCCGACCCCATCCGCCTCATGCCGCCGTACGTGCCGCTGCCCGGCGAGGCGCCGTCGCGCGAGACGCTGACCGCGACGGCGGCGCTCGACAAGGGCTTCAACCGGGGCGGCATCTTCTTCAAGTACAACGCGGGCGGAAAGCGGAGCGTGGCGCTCGACCTGAAGCAGCCCCAGGGGATGGAGGTCCTGAAACGCCTGATCGCCGTCGCCGACGTCGTCACCGAGAGCTTCTCCGCCGGCACGCTCGCCCGCATGGGGCTGCCGTACGAGGAGCTGCGACGGCTCAAGCCGAACGTCATCTATGTGAGCATGGCGGGGCTCGGGCAGCGCGGGCGCGACGCGGCGCACGTGACCCTCGGCCCGACCGCGCAGGCGCTCACGGGGCTCACGGCGCTGCTCGGCCTCCCGGGCCGCCGACCCGCGGGCTGGTCCTTCTCCTACCTCGACCACATGGGCGGCTACCTCGGCGCCTACGCGATCCTCTGCGCCCTCCACCACCGCAATCGGACCGGCGAGGGCCAGCACGTCGACGTGTCGCAGATCGAGCCCGGCGTCCCGCTCGCCGGTCCGGCCGCCCTCGACCGCCAGGCGAACGGCCGCCGCTGGCGGCGGCCCGAGAACCCGCCCGGCAACCGGAGCCCCGAGCCGCCGATGGCGCCGCACGGCGCATATAGATGTAGGGGGCCGGAGCAGTGGATCGCGATCGCCTGCCGCGACGACGCCGACTGGCGCCGGCTCCGGGTGGCCATGGGCGACCCCGAGTGGGCGCGCGACCCGGGCTTCGACGCGGTCGCCGGCCGGCGCGCAGGCGAGGACGACCTCGACCGCCGTCTGGAGGCGTGGACGGCGACCCACGAGCGCGACGCGCTCGCCGAGCGCCTGGCCGCCGCCGGGGTGCCCGCGGGGGCGGTGCAGGACGCCCGCGACCGGGTCGAGCGCGACCCGCAACTCCGCGCCCGCGGCTACTTCGTGCCGCTGCCGCACACCGAGACCGGCACCTGGCCGCTCGAGCGCCCGCCCTTCCGCTTGTCGGACGCCGACGTCCACCCCGGGGGCCGCATCCGGCGCGGGCCGCCCTGCCTGGGCGAGGACACCGCGGCCGTGCTGCACGAGGTCCTCGGCATGACCGAAGCCGAGATCGCCACGCTCGACCGGGCGGGGGTGCTGCGGTGAGCGGCGCGCTCGCGGACCTTCGCGTCCTCGAGGTCGCCGACGCGAGCGGTGAGTACGCCGGGCGGCTGCTCGCCGGCATGGGCGCCGAGGTGGTGAAGCTCGAGCCGCCCGGCGGCGCGCCGACGCGGGCCATCGGCCCCTTCTACGGGGACGCGCCGCACCCCGACCGGAGCCTCCATTTCTGGCACTACAACGTCGGCAAGCGCGCCGCCTGCGTCGACCTCGCGCACCCCGACGGCCGCGCGCTCCTCCCCCGCCTCGCGCGCGTCTTCGACGTCGTGCTGGCGGCGGGCGCGCCGGCCGACCTGGCGGCGCGCGGGCTGGGCGACGGCGCCGCGCTCCGGCGCGACAACCCGGCCGTCATCCTGACCGCGATCACGCCCTTCGGCCTGGACGGCCCGTGGCGCGACCGCCCCGCGACCGACCTCACGCTCATGGCCCTCGGCGGCACGATGGCGACGTGCGGCTACGGGCCGGACGCGCCGCCGCTCACCTGTGGAGCCTGGCAGGCGTACCAGACGGCGTCGGTCTACGCGCTCCACGGTCTCCTGGGCGCGGTGCTGGCGCGCGACCGGAGCGGGCGCGGGCAGGACGTCGACGTCTCCGTCCACGAAGCGGCGGTCAGCATCACCGAGTGGCACGTGCCGCAGTACCTCTTCACCGGGTTGGTGACGCCGCGCGCCGTCCTCGGCCTCCAGTTCCTCTCCCGCGACGGGATCTGGGTGAGCACCATCGTCCCCGAGTTTCTCGGCTCGCACGTCATGCCGCGCTTGCTCGAGCTGCTCGCCGCCGACGGCCTGGACGCGCCGCTGCGCGCGGCTGACCTGCCGCGGCCCGAGCTCCAGCGCCGCCTCGCCGCGGCGCTCGAGGCCTACTGCGCCCGCCACGACGCCGACGCGGTCTACCGTGCCGGCCAGCGCCAGGGCTTTCCCTGGGCGCCGATCCGCACGCCCGACGAGACGCTCGACGACGCCCACCTGCACGACCGCGGCTTCTGGGTCCCGGTCCGCCATCCCGAGCTCGGGCGGGAGTTTCTCTACGCCGGCGGTCCGTTCCTCGCCGGCGCGACGCCGTGGCGCGTCGCCCGCCGCCCGCCGCTGGTGGGCGAGCACACGGCGGAGGTGCTCGCCGAGGCGGGCATCGGCGGCGCGGAGTACGGGCGCCTCGCAGCCGCCGGCGTCGTCGCCTGACGCCATGGCGGAGTCGTTGCTTGGCTCTCAGGGGTCCGGCCGGTACAGTGGTCGTCGTCGGGACCGGGCAACATCGGAGGGACCGGTCCGAGGGAGCCCGTTACATGCCGCAAATCAAGTCGATCCGCTCGCTCCAGGCGTCCCGCCCCAGCGCGCTCCGCTCCGCGGGCACCCGTCTCATGGAGCGCTTGCGGGACGAGGCGACGAGCCTCGTCACGCTCGCGACGGGGGACCCGGCGACGATCCTGGCGGAGGTGCGCAAGGCTTCTTCGGAGATCCAGCAGCTCACGGAGCGGGCGGCCCGCAACCTCAACCTCTCGGGGCGCGGGGTCCGGCCGGCGCTCGAGGAGCAGGGCCGCAAGCTCGTCGACTCGACCATGAAGCGGCTCCACCTCGCGTCGACGGAAGAAGCGGGCGCAATGGACGCGCGCATCCGGGTGGTCGAAGGGGAGCTGGACGCGATGCGCCGCGCGAGCGCCGCGGCGGCCGAGCACGCCCGGCGGCTCGAGGGGGTGATCGACACGCTGCGCGCGTCGCTCGCCGGCGACGCGCGCGCGCTCGGCGACCGCGTCGCGGGCATGGAGCGGCGATTCGCGGGCTTGGCCTCCGACGTCGTGCGTATAGCCGAGCGCGTCGGGGAGCAGGACGTACGGCTCGACGGTGCCGTGAAGCACATCGAAGCCGCGTCGGCCGAGGGGGTCGCCGGCGTGTACGAGCGGCTCGCGGGTCTCGAGCAGCGCCTCGGCGCGCTCGCAGCCGAAGGCACGCGCCTCTCGGAGATGTTCGCGGCCGGCGAGCAGCGTTCCACCCACCAGCTCGCCGGGCACGAGCGGCGCGTCGCCGAGCTCATGCCGGCGCAGGAGCGACGGCTCACGGAGCTGCTCGCCACGGAGGTGCGGCGGGTCACGGAGCTGGTCACCGCCCAGGAGGCACGGGTCGCAGACTTGCTCGCCGCCCAGGACTCGCGCCTCGCGGGCGCGACGGTCGTGCAGCGCGGGCTCGTCCCGCGCGAGGACGCCGATCGCCTGCGCGACCAGATCGACGGCGTCGCACGCCGTCTGGAGTCGCTGGCGGTGGATCTCGCGGCCGTGCCGACGATACAGGAAACGCTTGCCCGCCTCGAAACGTCGGCGACGGGCGGCATCGCCGAGCTCGAGCGGCGCATGGAGGCGCTCGCCGCGGACGCCGCCGAGGTCGCGACGACGACGACCGTGAAGGCCGGGCGCCTGGTCGAGACGGCGGCCACGCGGATCGACGCCGAGCACGCGGCCGACGCCGAAGAGATCAGGCGCCGGATCGCCACCCTCGAGGCGCGCCTCGACGAGCGGATCGCGGCGCTCGCCGAGGACGCCGCGCGCGCCGTCGCCGAGGTGGCGGCGGCGCAGCGGCGCGCGATCGACGCGATCGTGGAGCCGCTCCACGCGCGGGTGGCGACGGTGGCGGCCGACGGCGAGGCGACGGCGACGATGCTGGCCGAAGGGGAGGCGCGTCTGGTGGAAGCGACGCTCGCCCGGGTGGAAGCGCTGCGCGCGGCGGACGCCGAGGGCGTCGGGCACCGGATCGCGACGCTCGAGACGCGGCTGGAGGAGCGCATCGCGGCGCTCGCCGAGGACGGTGCGCGCGCCGTCGCCACGGTGGCGGAGGCGCAGGGGCGGGCACTCGACGCCGTGGTTGGGCCGCTCGAGGCGCGGATGGCGACGGTGGCGACCGACGGCGAGGCGACGGCGGCGATGCTGGCCGAAGCCGAAGCGCGTCTCCTCGAGCGGACGCTCGCCCGCGCCGAAGCGCTGTGCGCCGCGGAGGCCGAGGAAGTCGCGCGGCGGATCGCGGGTATCGAAGCGCGGCTCGACGAGCGCGTCGTGCCCCCAACGGACGACGCCCCGCACGCGCTCGAGGGCCGGCTCGCGGAGCTCGAAGGGCGCCTCGAAGCGCGGATGGCGCCCCCCGCCGGCGACGAGGCGACGGAGGCGCGGCTCGGCGAGCTCGAAGCGCGCCTCACGGAGCTGCTGGAAGCGCCGCCCGCGGCGGCCCCGGCCGCGCCCGCCGTCGAGGGCGACGCGGAGGCGCGTATCCTGAAGACGGTGCTCGAGCGGCTTCACGCCGCGGGCGCCGAGACGTCGCCCATCAAGCAGCGCGTGCTCGCGCTCGAGCAGCGGCTCGACGAGATCGTCTTCCGGCTCTCCCGCTGACCATCTGGCCAGCGTGGCGACGCGTGTGCTAACCACCGACACGCCCGCCGCATGCGAGACCTCGCCGCCATCGTCGGCATCGCCGAGTCCGAGTACACGAAGTGGGGGCAGCTCACCCGCTGCACCGAGTACCAGCTCGCGCTCGAGACCATCGTCCGGGCCGTGGACGACGCGGGCCTCACCCTGGACGACGTCGACGGCTTCGCGTCCTTCTCGAACGACCGCAACGAGTTCTGTTTCGCCGCCACCGACCTCGGCGTGCCGCGCGTGCGTTACGCCGGCATGACGTGGATCGTCGGCGGCGGGGGCGCGTGCGCCGCCATCGGCGAGGCGGCGATGGCGATCGCGACCGGCATGGCGAGCTGCGTCGTCGTCTACCGTTCGATCGCCATGGGGCAGTTCCGCCGCTTCGGGCGCGCGCTCGCGGGCGACGTGCAGGGCGTGCGGCCGCAGGACGCGGCGCTCGGCTTCGCGCTGCCCTTCGGGCTCGTGAACGCGACCGTCGGCATGGCGCTGCTCGTCCGCCGCCACATGCACCTGTACGGCACCACCGAGGAGCAGCTCGGCCACGTCGCCGTGACCTTCCGGAAGCACGCCAACACCAACCCCGCCGCGGTGATGCACGGGCGGCCCATGACGCTCGCCGACCACGCCGCCGCGCCGCGCATCGTCGAGCCGTTCGGCCTCCTCGACTGCTGCCTCGAGACCGACGGCGCCAACGCCCTCGTGCTCGTCTCGCCCGAGCGCGCCCGCGACGCCCGCCACCGCCCCGTGTACGTCATGGCCGCCGCCCAGGGGAGCGGCCCGCGTCACGGCTGCGGCGCCTGGGCGATGCACTACATGCCGGAGGAGGACTACGCGACCGGCAACACGCAGACGCTCGCCGAGACGCTCTGGCAGACGGCCGGCGTCGGTCCCGCCGACGTCGACGTCGCCCAGCTCTACGACCACTACTCCGGGATGGTGCTCCTCCAGCTCGAGGACCTGGGGTTCTGCGCGCGCGGCGAGGGCGGGCCGTTCGCCGCCTCGGGCGCGCTCGCGTGGCCGGACGGCGCGCTGCCGACCAACACCGCCGGGGGCAGCCTCTCCGAGGCCTACATCCACGGCTTGAACCACGTCGTCGAGGGCGTGAAGCAGCTCCGCGGCACGGCGGTGAACCAGGTGCGCGACGCCGAGGTGTGCGCCGTGGCGAGCGGCAGCGGTATCCCGACCAGCGCCCTCCTGCTGCGGCGATGACGTACCTCCCGCCCTCCATGCCCCGGCCGGCCGTCACCGACGACACGCGGCCCTTCTGGGACGCCTGCCGCGCACGCCGGCTGGTCGCGCAGCGCTGCACCGGCTGCGGCGCCTTCCGCCATCCGCCGTCACCCGTCTGCTGGCGCTGCCGGCGCTTCCCGCACGAGTGGGTGACGCTCTCCGGCCGCGGCTCGGTGTTCAGCCATGCCGTCGTCCACCGCGCCTTCCTCCCCGAGCTGGCCGAGTACGTGCCGTACACCGTGGTGGTGGTCGCGCTCGACGACGCGGACGTGCGCTTCGTGTCGAACCTCGTGGACGCGGCTCCCGGCGAGCTGCGTGTCGGGCTCCCGGTCGAGGTCGTGTTCGAGGACGTCGCACCGGAGGTCACCGTGCCGCGCTTCCGGGTGCGCCGCCGCTGATGCCGGCCGACCCGACGCGCGCGCGCTACGAGCGCCTGCAGGCCGCCATGGCCCGCCGGGGCGTCGGCACGCTCCTCCTCGCCACGCCGCACCTCGCGGCCTTCGCCTCGGGCGCGCGCCGCGTGCAGACGGCGGGCAGCGGCGGCACGCTGCCGTGGGTGGTGGTCGCGGCGGGCGCGCCGTCCGCCGTCGTCTTCACGACCGACCCCGACGGCGCGCCGCCGTGGATGCCGCGCGACGCGGTCGAGCCGCTGCGCTGGAACCGCACCGCGCAGCTCGACCGTCTCGTGGCGCTCGTGCTGCCGGGCGAGGGCGCGATCGCGATCGACGTGCTGTCGCCCGTGCTGCGCGAGGTTCTGGGCGCGACCGGCCGCCTGCTGGTGGACGCGGCGCCGCTCCTCGTCGAAGCGGCGGCCGGCCGCTCGGAGGAGGAGGTCGAAGCCGTTCGTCGCGCCGTGGTCGCGGCGAGGGCCGGCCTCGCCGCCGCGCTCGCCGGCGCCGTGCCCGGGGCCACCCTGGCCGCGCTCGTCGCGCGCTTCGCGCGCACGCTCGGCGCCGCGGGTGTGGGCTTCCCGCTGACGGAGGGCCTCGCCTGGAGCGCGGACCGCCGGCTCGCGCGCCGTGCCCCCGAAGACCCGCTGGAGCACGGCGAAGCCGTGGTGCTCGAGCTGGGCTGCCAGCTCGGCGGCTACGCCGGCGTGGCGGGCGACACGACCGGAGCCGACGTCGAGCTGGGGCCGCTCCGCCGGCAGTGGCGCGACGCCGTCGAGTCGCTCGCCGTCCACTGCCGGCCCGGCGTCACCACCGCCGACCTCCGCGCCGCCGCGGCGGCCGAGGGGCTGGGGCAGATCGGGCTCCTTGCGCACGGCCTCGGCGTCGGCCTCGAGCCGCCGTACTGCGCGCTCGACGCCGAGGACGTGGAGCCGCTCCTCGAGGGAACGGTGCTGGTGCTCGCGCCGGTCGTCGCGGTCGGCGGCCGGGCCTTCCGTGCCACGCGCGCGCTGGTGGTGGGCGACGGCCTGCCGCGCTGGCTGGAGCCGTCGCCGTGATCGACCCCGCGCCGCTCCGCGCCGCGCGCCTCGCGCGCCTTCGCGCCGCCATGGCCGAGGCCGGGCAGGAGGCGCTCGTGCTGACCGCCGCGGGCGCCATCCGCTACGCCACCGGGGCCGTGCCGCTGCACGGCGACTCGAGCGTCGAGCGCGCGCGCCCCTTCGTCGCCGTGGTCACGCCGCGCGCGGCGCACGTGCTCGGCGTCGAGCCGGCTTTCGTGCCGCCGGACGTGCCGGCGCACGTGCTGGCGCGCGAGCCCGCGCGCGCCGCCGACACGCTCGCCGAGCTGTGCGGCCGGGCGCGGCGGGTCGGGGTCGACCGGATGCCGTTCGCGATCGGCGAAGCCCTCGCGCGCGCGCTGCGCGACGTGGTCGTCGAAGCGTGCGACACGACCGTGCTCGCCGCGCGCGCCGTGAAGACGCCGGCGGAGATCGCGCTCCTCGCCGAAGGGCAGCGGGCGACCGAGTCGGCGATGGCCGAGGTGCTGCCCGCGATCGTCCCCGGAGTCCGCGAGGTCGAGCTCACCGGTCGGTTCCTCGCCGCCATGGCGGAGCGCGGCGTGACCGCGTGCCACGTCGAGCCGTTGTGGTGCGCGCTGCCGCGGCGGGCGGAGGAGGCGCCGTGGACTTTCGCGGGCGGGCCGCCCTATCGCGAGCTGCCGGACGAGCGCGTGCTGCGTGCCGGCGACCAGGTGATGATCGACACCGGCATGCTGCACGCGGGGTACCTGGCGGACTTCGGCTGCACGTGGCCCTGCGGCGGCGAGCGCTCGGCGGGCGACCTCGTGCTGCGGACACGCTGGCTGGCGATCGTCGACGCCGTGCTCGGCGTCTGCCGCGCCGGCGCCACGGCCGCCGCGCTCCACCGCGCCGCGCGCGCCGCCGCCGGGCCGGGCGCGCCCCCCTGGCCGGTGCCGCTCTACCTCGCCCACGGCATCGGCCTCGGCGGCGTCGAGCCGCCGTTCATCGGCACGGACCTGGGCCTGGCGGCCGAGGAGCGCATCGTGCTCCAAGCGGGCATGGTGCTGGTGCTCGAGCCCTACGCCTTCGAGGAGGGGCTGGGCGGCTACCGCGCGGAGCAGACGATCGCCGTCACCGAGACCGGCTGGACGCCGCTCTCCGCCCCGCCGCCCTGATCGGCGGCGCGCGTCGCTTCCGTCACGACACGGCGTAGGGCTGGACATGCGATCCGACGCCGACTAGCTTCCGCGCGATGGTGCGTCGCGCCGTCCTCGCGTGCATCGCCGGCGCGCTCGTGGCTCGCGCAGGAAGCGTCCTGGCCTTCGAGCTGACGAGCACCGCCTTCCCCCACGACGGCACGATCCCCGAGCGTCTCACCTGCGACGGGGGCGACCTTTCGCCGGCGCTCGCGTGGAAGGATCCGCCCGGGCAGACGAAGGCCTTCGCGCTCGTGTGCGACGACCCGGACGCGCCGGCGGGCGTCTGGGTGCACTGGGTGATCTATGGCATCGCGGGGACGGTGCACGCGCTGGCGGAGGGTCTCCCTCCCGAGCCGACGCTGCCCGACGGCAGCCGCCAGGGTGTCAGCGACTTCAAGAGACCGGGCTACGGGGGCCCGTGCCCGCCGCGCGGCCAGGCGCACCGCTACTTCTTCCGTCTCTACGCGCTCGACGCCGACCCCGGCCTCCCGCCCGGCGCCACCAAGCGGGAGTTGCTACAAGCGATCGAGAAGCACACGCTCGGCACCGCCCTGCTGATGGGGCGCTACAAGCGGCGGGACTGAGCGGCGCGCGCTGCAAAGCAGGCCGGCCCCGCCGGCGGACGCGCCGCCGAACGGGGCCGGACCGAAAGCGGCGGCGGAGGAGCCGCCGCCGCGAGCCCTCGGGTCTTGCGGTCTGAGAGCAAGAGCTCCAAGAGCAAGGACGGGGCCGCGCGGAAACCCCTGATTTCCCGGGCGGCCGTCGCAGCGGGGGCCACCGGGCGGCGTGCCGTCGGCGCACGCCGTGCCGTCCGCGGCGCAGCGCGCCCCGCGCTCAGCCGCCGAGCTCGATCTCGACCTGGTCACGCGTGAACTCGGCCGCCGCTTCCACCCTCACCATCCGGCCGATCAAGCGCTCCAGCGCTTCGACGCTCCGGCGCTCGGGCTCGCCGAGGAAGGCGGCGATCTCCGGGTGCACGCGCAGCGCCACCCGCGTCGAGTTGCTCTCGCCCGCGACGGCGCGCTGCACGCGACGCAGCGCTTCGAAGGCGAGCGTCTCGACCGAGCGCACCCGGCCCGCGCCGCCGCAATGCGGGCAGGGGCTGGTCAGGAGCTGCTCGAGGCTCTCGCGCGTCCGCTTGCGCGTCATCTGCACCAGGCCGAGCTCGGAGATGCGCAGCACGTTCGAGCGCGCCTTGTCCTTCCGCACCGTCTCCTGGAGCGCTTCGAAGACCTTCTTGCGGTTGGCGGCCTTCTCCATGTCGATGAAGTCGATGACGATGATGCCGCCGATGTTGCGCAACCGGAGCTGGTGCATCACCTGCTTGGCCGCTTCGAGGTTGGTGCGGAGGACGGTCTCCTCCTGGTCCTTCTTGCCCACGTAGCGGCCGGTGTTGACGTCGACCGTGGTGAGCGACTCCGTCTGGTCGAAGATCAGATAGCCGCCGGACTTGAGCCACACCCGGCGGTCGAGCGCGCGCCCGATCTTCGTCTCGACGCCGTGCTGGTCGAAGATCGGCGTCACGCCCTCGTAGAGATGGACCCGCGAAGCGAGCCGCGGCATGAGCGCGGTCACGAACTCGAGCACGCGCGCGTGGTCGGGCGGGCTGTCGATCGAGAAGCGGTCGACGTCGGAGGTGAAGAGGTCGCGCACGACGCGGAGGACGAGGTCGAGGTCGGTGTGGATGAGCGCCGGCGCCGTGGCCGCGTCGGCGGCCTTGTGGAGGCGCGCCCACAGGCGCGTCAAGAAGCGGACGTCGTCGTGCACCTCGCGCTTCGTCACACCCTCGCACGCGGTGCGGACGATGAGACCGCCCTCGGGCGGGCGCTCCGCCTCGACGATCTCGCGCAGGCGGTCGCGCTCGGTGGGGTCCTCGATGCGCCGGGAGATGCCGATGTGGCGCGTGCCCGGCATGTAGACCAGGTAGCGCCCCGGCAGCGACACGTGGGCCGTGACGCGCGCGCCTTTGGTCCCGATCGGCTCCTTCGACACCTGGACGAGGATCTCCTGGCCCTTGGCGAGCCGCTCGTCGATGGGGCGCGTGTCGCGCGCGGGCCGCGCCGTGGTGGGCTCGTCCAGGTCGGGGGCGTCGCCCTCGCGCGTCACCTCGGGCGGCAGCTCGTCGGGCCCGGGGAGGTCGGAGGCGTGGAGGAAGGCGGCCTTCGGCAGCCCGATCTCGACGAAGGCCGCTTGCATCCCTGGCAGCACGCGCGACACGCGTCCCTTGTAGATGTTGCCCGCGATGCCGTGCTCGCCCCGCCGCTCGATGTGCAGCTCGACGAGCGTCGTCTCCTCGAGGAGCGCCACCCGGGTCTCCCAGGGGACGACGTTGATGAGAATCTGCTTCGACACGGCTCTAGCCCGCCGCGCGGAAGCGGGTCGCCACCTTGTGGACGCGGAGCAGCGGCTGGACCTCGGCGGGAAGGGCGAGCAGCGTGCCCACCACCGCGCTCGGCTTGACGCTGCCGCGCGGCCCGCCGGCGACCTCGAGCACGAGCCGGCCGGGCGCCGTGACGGCGAGGTCGTGCACGAGCGGCCGCGCGTCGACGATGCGCTCGCCCGTCTTGCCGTGCTTGCGGACGGGGAAGGAGGGCGCGGCGGCGAAGCGGTGGACGGCGGCGGCGACCGCGTCGGGCGCCGGCGCGGCGTCGAGGTCGCGGAGGTCGACCTCCCAGCGGCAGCCCTCGGTGTCGGCGTCGATGCTGGCGGCGAAGCGGGAGATCTCCGTCGCGACGATCGGCTCCAGGCCCTCCGGCAGCTCGGCGGCGAGCCGCGCGACCAGCGCGTCGGGCGCCACGGCGACGGTCAGGTCGACGTCGAGGTACTCGTCGTCGCTCGAGCAGCCGAGCGGCAGCGCGGCGCCGAAGGAGAGCCGCGGCATCGGGTGGTGGCCCTGGGAAAAGGCGAGGGCCAGGCCGGCGCGGCGCGCGGCGCGCAGGAAGACGTTGGTCAGCTCGCGCGTGCCGATGAAGCGGGCGGGGCCGACCTTGCGATAGCGCAGCCGCAGCCGCTGGGTCGCGGGCGGCGCGGCCGGCGCGGGCACGAGCGAGGAGGGCACGGCGCCGAGCCACTCCTCGGCGTTGCCCTCGCCGTCCTCGGCCGCGGGTGCGTCGCGCGCGTCTCCCAAAAGCGCGGCGGGCAGCGGGGCGGCGTCGACGGGCGCGGGCCGGGCGACCGGCCGGCGCTCCGCCATGCGGGCGCGGATCTCGCGGAACGTCCGGTTCTCCCAGTCGGGCACCTCGAGCTCCGCCCAGCGCGAGACCATCTCGCCCCGGTGCTCGCCGCCCTTGGCGCCTTCGGTGTGGTAGTCGACGTTCCGCACGCGCTCGAAGTCGCACGCCCCGCACCAGGTGCAGCGCTCGATCGAGCAGTCGGGTGTGAGGCGCCCGGCGACCGCCCGTGCCAGGTCTTGCAGGAGGAACTTCTTGCTGACGCCCGCGTCGAGGTGCTCCCAGGGCAGCGTCTCGCCGAGCGGGCGGCGCCGGAGGTAAAAGGCGGGGTCGAAGCCGTGCGCCGCGAGCGCGTCGGTCCAGACGTCGATCCGGCAGTGGTCCGACCAGCCGTCGAAGCGCGCGCCCCGGCGCTGCGCGGTCTCGATCACGTCGGCGAGCCGCCGGTCGCCGCGCGCGAAGACGCCTTCCAGCCAGGAGAGCCGGCTGTCGTGCCAGCGGAACTCCACCCCGCGGCGGCCGAGCTCGCGGCGGAGCAGCGCCTGGCGGGCGCGCGTCTCCTCGAGCGAGAGCTGCCCCGCCCACTGGAAGGGGGTGTGCGGCTTGGGTGAGAAGGTCGAGACGCTGGCCGTGACGCGCAGCCGGTTCGACGCCGCCGAGCGGACGCGCCCCGCCAGCTCGGCGATGCCGCGCACGTCGTCCTCGGTCTCGCTCGGGAGGCCGATCATGAAGTAGAGCTTCAGGCTCCGCCAGCCGAGGTCGGCGAACTGGCGGGCGGCGTCGAGGAGCTGCTCCTCGCGGTACTCCTTCTGGATGACGTCGCGGAGCCGCTGCGTGCCCGCTTCCGGCGCGAGCGTGAAGCCCGTCTTCCGCACGCGGCGGATCTGCTCCAGGATGCGCGGCGAGAGGGCGTCGACGCGGGTCGAGGGCAGCGACACGGCGACGCGCTCGGGTGCCAGGCGGTCCATGAGCGCCTTCAAGACGGGGTTGATGCCGCTGTAGTCGCCGGTCGAGAGCGAGAGGAGCGACACCTCCTCGTAGCCCGTGCGGGCCATGAGGCGGGTCGTGTCGGCGACGACGCGCTCGGGGTTCCGCTCGCGCAGCGGACGGTAGACGTAGCCCGCCTGGCAGAAGCGGCAGCCCTTCACGCAGCCGCGCATCACCTCGACGCTGGCGCGGTCGTGGACGACGCCGACGTTGGGGACGATCGGGTCGGCGGGGGGTGGGAAGCGGTCGAGGTCGGGGAGGACGCGCTTCGCCACCGTCGGACGCGTCGGCTCGAGCGGCACGACCGCGGCGAGGGTGCCGTCGGCGTGGTAGCGCGGCTCGAAGAAGGCCGGGACGTAGAAGCCGGGGACGCCGGCGAGCGCGCGCAAGAGCGCCGTGCGGTCGCGGCCGTCCCAGCGCAGCAGGACGTCGCAGATGTCGCCGACCGCCTCCTCGCCGTCGCCGAGGAGCACGCCGTCGAGGAAGGGGGCGAGCGGCTCGGGGTTGAAGGCGCAGGGGCCGCCGGCGATCACGATGGGGTGCTCCGGCCCCCGCGCGGCGGCGCGCAGCGGGACGCCGCCCAGCTCGAGCATGGTGAGGAGGTTGGTGTAGGTGAGCTCGTACTGGAGGCTCATGCCGACGACCTGGAAGTCGGCGAGCGGCAGGTGGCTCTCCAGCGAGACGAGCGGCAGCTTTCGCGCGCGGAGCAGCGCCTCGAGGTCCGGCCAGGGCGCGTAGACCCGCTCCGCGGCGACCTCCGGACGGCGGTTCAGGACGTCGTAGAGAATCTGGAGCCCGAGGTGAGACTGGGCGATCTCGTACACCTCGGGGAAGGCGAGGGCGAAGCGCAGCCGCACCCGGGAAAGGTCCTTCTGCACCGCCCCGCGCTCGTTGCCGAGGTAGCGTCCCGGCTTCTCGACCAGCGGCAAGAGGCGCTCGTACGCCTCCCGGTACGTCCGCATGAGAGGACGGGAGTATAGGAAGCCGGCGAGGGGCGCAACGAACGCACGGCTTGCCCGTACGCCGGCCGGGGCCTATGATCCCCGCATGTTCGGCATGGGCATCGGCGAGCTGGTGATCGTGCTCGTCATCGTGCTCGTCGTCTTCGGGGCGGGCCGGCTGCCAGAGGTGATGGGCAGCCTCGGCAAGGGCGTGCAGTCGTTCAAGAAGGGCCTCCGCGAGCCCCCCGAGATCGACGTCACGCCCGAGGGCGAGCCGCCCAAGCCAAAGCGGGAGCAGTAGCGCCTGCGCTGCGCGCGGGCGCGCCGGAACGGCGGGGCTCGGCGCGAACCGCGACGACCTCCGCACTGAACTCCCGCAGATCGGGCGGCGGGGTCGCGAAGACCACCAGGAAGTCCGCCTGCTCGGCGGGCCCCAGGGCCCAGTCCGCGGGTGGCTCGAGGGTCTGGAGGAGGGCGATCTCGCGCAGCGAGAGGTCCTGGAGGTCGCGCGGGGCGGCGCCGCAGAAGACGACCTGCCGCTGCTCGCGCACGCCCGCGATGCGTCCCTCGACCTGCACGCGCTTCACCGGCATGGGCGAGGTGTTGACGGCGCTGCCCGCGATCACGAAGACCAGCCGGTCGCCCTTCACGCGCTGGTACTCCCCGCGCACGTTGGCGAGCTGGATGCTGGTCGGGTCGAGGCGCGTCTCCAAGAGCGCGGTCCCGATCACCGGCACGCGGGCGAGGAGCGCCCGCGACGCGACCGGGTTGGTGTAGGCCCAGACGGAGACGAGCGCGTAGCCGAGGCACACGGCGAGCGACGAGCGGACGGCGAAGCGCAAGGTGGTCACGCGCGGCGGCGGCGGCTCGGCGCGTCTCGGGGGCGGCGCCGGCGGGGGTCGCTTCTCGGCCGCCACCCGGAGTCGCTCCGACCGCCGCTCCGCCGCCGGCTCCGCGCGCTCCTCCGGCTCCGGCTCGTCCTCGAAGGCGAACGCGGGCTCGTCCGCGGCGTCGAGATCCTGCGGCCCCCCCAGGACCTCCGGCTCGTCGGGCGCGACCTCGAACACGTGCCGGCAGCGCGCGCAGCGGTACGGGGCGTCCGTGCCGCCGCGCGCCGGGCGGCGGTAGAGCGTGTCGCAGCGCGGGCAGCGGACGGTCACGGCGCGCTCCCATCGGCGCCGCGCGTCCCGGCGGCCGGCGCCTCCGCGGGCGAGCCGCCGCCCGCGCCCAGCAGGCGAAGGAGCCAGCTCTTGCGGGCGCGTCCGACGAGACCCTGCGCTTCCTGGTAGAGCGCGGGGTCGTTCAGCAGCTTGCCGAGCGTGCCCTGACCGCGGTCGAGCTTGGCCGCGGCGTCGGAGAGGTCGTGCAGCGTCTTGTCGAGGTTGCCGAGGACCTTGTTGGCATACTCCTCGTCGGCCACCAGGCGCGAGACGGTGCCCTTGCCGCGGTTGAGCCTGGCCGTGAACTCGTCGATCGACTTGACGGCGCGATCGACGCCGGCGAGCATCTCCTTGCTCTCCTTGGTGTCGCGCGTCAGCCGACCGAGGACGCCCTGACCCTGGCTGACGCGGCGGAGGACCATCTCCACCTCGCGCGTCGTCTCCTGGAGGTTCGCCATCGTGCGCTCGAGGCTGACGAGTGTGGACTCGCCGAGGTCCTTGTTGCGCACCATGGCGCCCAAGAGCCCCTCGCCGTGCTCGATCGACTGGAGGACGGTCTTGAGCGACGCGGTCACCTCGACGACGTTGGTCACGATGTCGCCGCCCTGGCCGAGCATCGACTCGTAGTCGACGGGGTCGATCGAGGTGAGGAGCCCGCCCGGGGGGACGGGCGGCGAGTCGGGCGAGCCGGCCAGCAGCTCGATGTAGCGGTCGCCGAGGAGGCCGTAGGTGCGGACCGTCGCGACGGTGTTCTCGCGGATGCGCGGGGCGACGTTCTGCGCCACCTTGATCGACACCTCGATGTAGCTGGCGGTGGGGTCGTCGGGGAAGCGCATGTCGGCGACCGAGCCGATCGGTACGCCGGTGAGGCTCACGGGCGCGCCCGCCTGGAGCCCGTTGGTGCGCGCCAGGCGGATCTCGTACTGGACCTTCCGCTCCCAGAGGAGCTGCTGCTGGCCGAGGGTGAAGATCGTCACCATCAGCATGACGAGCGCGCCGGAGACGAGCGCGCCGATCTTCACGTTCCGCGTCATGCGGCGGTCAGGAACTCGTGCAGGTAGGGGTCGCCCGAGGCGCGTGCCTCGTCCGGAGTGCCGGTGAAGCGGATCTGACCTTCGTGGAGGAAGGCGAGTCGGTCGGCGACGAAGAAGGCGCTCGCGAGGTCGTGGGTGACGACCACCGAGGTGAGTCCGAGCCGCTTCTGGACGTCGCGGATCAGGTGGTTGATCTTCGCCGCAACGACGGGATCGAGACCGGTGGTCGGCTCGTCGTAGAGGAGCGCGCACGGCTCGAGCGCGAGGGTGCGTGCCAGTGCGGCGCGCTTGCGCATGCCGCCCGAGAGCTCGGCGGGCATGAGGTGCGCCGTGTTCTCGAGGCCCACCATCTCGAGGACGCGGCGGATCCGCTCGGGGTACTCCTCCGGCCGCGCGAGCGCGTGCTCGCGCAGCGGGTAGACGATGTTCTCGCCGACGGTCAGCGAGTCGAACATCGCGCCCATCTGGAAGAGCATGCCGACCTTGCGGCGGACGGGGATCAAGCCCTCCTCGTCGAGCGTCGCGAGATCGGCGCCGTCCACGACGACCTGGCCGCGATCGGGACGCAGGAGGCCGTTCATGTGCTTCAGCGCCACGCTCTTCCCGGACCCGCTGCCGCCGAGCAGGACGAGCGTCTCGCCCTGCTCGACCTCGAGCGACAGGCCGCGCAGGACCCGGTTCGCCCCGAACGATTTCTCGATGTCCCGGCAGCGGATGAAGGGCGCGGCGCTCACGAGAGGAGGAAGAGCTTGGTCAGGAAGAAGTCCGAGACCAGCACCGTGATCGACGCGGCGACGACGGTGGCCGTCGTCGCGCGGCCCACGCCGTCCGCGCCGCCGGTCACGCCGAGGCCCGTGCGGCAGGCGATGATGCCGATGAAGTAGGCGAAGAAGACCGACTTGCCGAGCCCGGAGAGGATGTCGCTCACGACCAGGCCCTGGAGCAGCGAGTTCCAGTAGAAGTCGGCGCTGACGCGCAGCTCGGTCAGGCTGATGATGAGGCCGCCGACGAGGCCGATCAGGTCGCCCACCACGGTGAGGACGGGCAGCATCACCAGGAGCGCGATCATGCGCGGCGCGACCAGGGCGCGGACCGGGCTCGCGCCGAGCGCGCGGATGGCGTCCACCTGCTCGGTGACCGTCATGGTGCCGAGCTCGGCGGCGATCCCGGCCCCCACCCGGCCGCCGATCATGAGGGCCGTCAGGATGGGGCCGAGCTCGCGGACCAGCGAGAGCCCGAGGATGCGTGAGACGAACGGCTTGGCGCCGAAGCGCTCGAGCGAGTGTCCGAGCTGGAGCGCGAGCACCATGCCGGTGGAGAGCGCGGTGAGGCTGACGATCGACAGCGACCGCCAGCCGACCTGCTCGAGCTGCTCCGCGATCACCCGCCACTCCGGCGGGCGGCGGACGACGACACGCAGCGTGTCGCGCGAGAGCACCGCCATGTCGCCGAGCGCCTCGAAGAACGCCACCAGCCCGGCCGGCATCGCGACCGCGCGCCAGCCGGCCTCCGGGGTGCGCGCGGCCTCCGCCCCCATCATGCGGTCGCTCATATCGACCGGCGCCGCAAGCGTCAAATCGCGGGCGGCGTTGCCGACGCACTCTCGGCGACGCGGGTCGCCTGCCGCATCACGCCGTGGAACAGGAAGAGCGAGGTGAGGAGCGGGAGCAGGTAGTACGTCACCCGGAAGATCAGCACCGCGATCGTCGCCGGCTCCCACGGGATGCCCATGCTGACGAAGATGCCGGTCATCGAGAAGTCCATGATGCCGAGCCCGCCGGGGATGAGGGGCACGAGCGAGAGCGCGACACCGATGGCGAAGCCGACGATCACGGTGCGGAGCTCGACGGGGTGGTTCACCACCCGGAACGCGGTCCAGAGGATGCCGAGCATGAAGCACCAGTCGAGCATGATCCAGCACGCGGGGGCGATGATGCGGCCCTTGCGCGCGAGCAGGAACTCGAGTCCCTTGTTCAGATTGTGCTGGTAGCGCCAGAGCCGGACGCGTCCAGGCGTCCAGCTCGGCATGAGCCGGCGCAGCACGCGATGCCCGGTGTCGGCGAGGACGAAGAGGGTCCGTCGCCGCAGGCGGCGGTGGTAGACGAGCACGAGGGCGTAGACGAGGACGGCGGTGAACAGGACCACCGCGATGCTCGACGCCACCACCACCGCGGGCGGGAGCAGCTCGTTCTGGATCACGACGGTGGCGAACCCGATCAGGATGAAGAAGAGCAGCGTGAAGTTGGTGAGGAACGTCTGCACGAGCGAGATGAGGACGGCGCGCCCGGAGGCCACGCCGTGCTGGCCGAGCAGGTACATGCGGACGGCGAAGCCGGAGAGCCCGGCGCTCGTCACCAGGTAGTTTGCGGTGTTCGAGACGAAGGTGATGCGCAGCCAGTCGCGGAAGCGGAGGTGGCAGTCCGCGGCCTCCGCGATCCCCTGATAGGAGCGCGACATGGCGGCGTAGGAGAGCAGCATGAAGCCGATCGGCAAGCCGAGGAGCGGCAGGCTGATGCCGGTCGCCACGCGCAGCAGCTCGCGCCCGTCGGAGAGGACGATCGGCAGGGCGAACAGCGCGAGCCCGACCGTGAACGCCACCGTGACGACCATCCGGTGGCGGCGGGCGCGCGCGGGGCCGTCAGCGCGCGGGGCCGGCAATGAGGCGCTTCGCGATCCACCAGACGAAGGCACCTCCGGCGAAGCCGAGCGGTCCTCCGAAGATCGCGGACCCGATCAAGGTGTGGAAGTCGGGATCGACGGCGTTGCTCGTCCAGAAGATGATCGCCGTGCCGACGACCGCCGCGGTGGCGAGTGTGAGGCCGCCGTCGGTCGTGTGCGCGGGCCCCAGGCGATCGAACGCGATCACCAGGGCGAACAGCGCAGAGCCCAGGATGGAGAGCACCACGAGCCCGGGCAGCGGGTGGGGCAGGACGGTGACGGTGATGGGCTGCGAGCTCTCGGGCTCGAGCACGACGTGGGTGATGCTGAGATCCTGACCGCGCGGGTTCGCGAAGACGCGGACGTCGGCGGTGTGCGCCTGATGGACGGTCGCCGTGCCACGCCGCCCGAGCCGCTGCGTCATCAAGCGGTCCTGGAAGAGGCCTTCCACGACACGCGGCGTGGCGTCGCCGTCCTCGATCGTCAGCCGGTAGTGCACCGGCGGCGAGGCGCCGCCGGTCGGGTTGTCGCTGAGCCTGCCCTTGAGCAGGAGGTCGACCGCGCCGTAGCCCGTCGCGGGGATGCGCAACGGCAGCCCGTCGCCGGAGGCCCTGATCTGCTGCGCGTCGACGAGCGGGGTGCCGGGGAAGAGGCGCGCGTGGAAGGGGATGTAGCCCGCGGCGAGCCAGACGAGCGCCACGCCGGCCCCGATCAGACGGTCGCGGGCCGAAGAGCCCGGCTCGAGGAGCGGGCGCTCGCCGATCCAGAGGAGGAGGGCGAGCGCCGCCAGCACGCCGCCGGCGAGCGCCGTCGCCGCCGGCATCCACTCCATCGCCGACAGCACCGCGAACACGACGAAGGCCGTGCCCGCGACACCGGGCACCAGCCAGACGCGCGCGCGCTGGAGGACCATCGCGGCGCGCGGCGCCATGGTGGTCTGGCGCTTCGCAGGGGTCGCCTGCGGGGTGCGTGACGGGGTCGCCACCGGCCCGGGCTTCTACCCCACCGTCCCAGGAGGGGCAAGGCAGCGCGCGGCATGCGCTCTTCGCGGGGCGTCAACGCCCCGTCGTCGGTGGCTGCTCGCCGCGATAGACGTGACGGCGGAGGAGCGGCGTGAAGTCACGCCCGGCGACGTGATTCACCGCGCCGAGGAAGCGGGCCGTCGTCACCGTGCCGCCCTCGCGCGCGAGCGCGCGCACGACGTCGTCGAGCGAGCGCTGGCCGGCGGTGACGCGGCGGATCTCGCGGTCGATCCACCACATGACCAGCGGCGCGCTGTTGTTGAGCGCGGCCGGCACGCGCGTCCGCGAGAGGTCGATGCCCCAGCGGCCGTAGCGCGCGAACAGATCGACGCCGCGGGCGAAGCCGCGGTCGGAGAGGCGGCCGGCGCGATGCTGGAGCGCGAGCGAGTACCACTCGGCGAGTCCCTCCGCGACCCAGCGCCCGTCACGACCGGGTCGGAACGGCTGCCAGACGTGGAACAGCTCGTGGAGGTACGTGCTCGTCTTGTCCGCGGAGCGGAGGGGGATCCGGGAGTTGACGAAGAACGAGTCCTCGCCCGAGAGGCCGCCGCGCCACATCGGGTCGGGCGCGCTCACGACGAGCACGCGCGGCGGCGCGGGCCCCAGCAGCTCGCCGAGCAGCGGGACCGTGCGTGCGTAGAAGCGCAGCAGGCGCCGGACGTCGAAGGTCGAGCCGGGCGCCGTCGCCACGGTCAGCGCCATGCCCCCGATCCGGCGGCGGTGGTGGGCGATGCGGCCGAGGAGGAACCAGCCGCGCGGGCGCTCGAAGCGCTTGCCCGGCTCCTCGACCCGGAACGCGTCGTCCTCGAGCGGCGCCTGGGCGGCCGCGACCCGCCACCCGCGCGGCAGCCGGAAGACCAGGCGAGCGCGCGACCGCGCCGCCTGGGCGCCGGGCCGGAAGTCGACGTTGATCTCGGGGAAGAGGTAGAGGGCGCGCGTCGCGACCCAGTCCGGGGCCGCGTGGCTGTCGAAGCGGCCGCTCGGCGGGCGCGGGTGGTCGATCGCGACCGTGTAGCTCAGGTGGGCGTACGGGCCGCCCGGCGTCCAGTCGAGGGTGCGGCCGTGCCAGGCGAGCTTCCCCGAGCCCATGACCTTCGTCGTCCGGTCGTCGCGGAACACGAGCCGGAAGGAGCGGATCTCCTCGATGCCGGCGAGCAGCCAGCGCACGTGTGCGCGTCCCGGGTCCCGCCGGGAGAGCCGCACCACGTAGTCGACGCCGAAGGTCGGCTTGTCGGCCGCGCCGGCCGGACCGGCGAGCGTGGCGGCGAGCGCGGCGGCGAGCGCCATCCGTCCCATCTACAGGATCTCGACGACCATGGGGCGCCGGTGGCGGAAGGCGTAGAGCGCCGCGGGCCGGTGCGGACCCCGGCGCATCCGGCCGAGCGGGCGGAGGAGCCCGAGCGCCAGGAGCTTCTTCCGGAAGTTGCGCCGGTCGAGCCGGCGGCCGAGCACGGCCTCGTACATCGCTTGCAGCTCGCCGAGGGTGAACGCCGGCGGCAGCAGCGTATAGACGAGGTTCGTATAGCCCAGCTTCGCGCGCAGGCGGGCGAGCGCGGCGGCGGCGACGGCGTCGTGGTCGTACGCGAGGCTGGTGAGGCCCGCGACGGGCCGCCACGCGACGTCCGGCACCCTGCCCGTGGCCGCCGGCTGGAACCGCCCGCCGTGCGGGATCAGCGCCACGTACGCGACCGACACCACGCGCCCGCCCGGGTCGCGCTGCGGGCTGCCGAACGTATAGAGCTGCTCGAGGTAGACGTCGCCCAGCCCGGTCTGCGCGGCGAGCGTCCGGCCGGCGGCCTGGTCGAGCGACTCGTCGGGGCGCACGCGGCCCCCGGGCAGCGCCCAGCGCCCGGCGAAGGTCCCGTGGCGCACGCGGACGACGAGTGCCTGGAGCGCGTCGTCGAGCACCGTGAAGACGGCGACGTCGACCGCGACCGCGGGCGTCGGCGCCGCGAACGCCCCGCTCACCCCGCCAGCTCGAACATCCGCTCGAGGGCGGCCGCCGCCCGCCGCCGGACGTCCTCCGGGACGGTGATCTCGGGCGCCAGGTCGCGCAGCGCGTCGCGCGTGCCCTCGAGCGTGATCATCTTCATGTAGTGGCAGAGCTTGCAGCTCTTGTAGAACTTCTTCTCGGGTACCTCGAGCAGCAGGCGATCGGAGAGCCCGCACTCGGTGACGACGAGGAATTCCTTGTCGGAGCTCTCTTTCGCGTACTTCACCATGCCGCTCGTGCTGAGGACCGCGTCGGCCAGCTCCAGCACGTCGGCGCGGCACTCGGGGTGGGCGAGGACGCGGACGTGGGGCAGGGCCTTCCGCACCGCCGCGATCTGCTCCCGCGTGATCTGGTGGTGGACGTAGCAGTTGCCGTCCCACGCGATGATCGACTTCTTCGTCTGCGTTTGCACGTAGGCGGCGAGGTTCTTGTCCGGGACGAAGAGGACGTGCTCGCTCGGCAGCGCTTCGACGACGCGCACGGCGTTGGACGACGTGCAGCAGGCGTCGCACTCGGCTTTCACGTCGGCGGTGGTGTTGACGTAGCAGACGGTCGCGAGGTCGGGGTAGACGGCGCGCAGCTCGGCTTTCCGCTCGGCGAGGTCCTCGCCCGTCACGCTGTCGGCGAGCGAGCAGCCGGCGCGCAGATCCGGCAAGAGCACGCGCCGGGTCGGATTCAGGATCTTCGCCGTCTCCGCCATGAAGTGGACGCCGCAGAAGACGATCGTTTCGGCCTCGACCCGGCCCGCCTGACGCGCCAGCTCGAGCGAGTCGCCGACGAAGTCGGCGACGCGGAAGATCTCGGGTCGCTGGTAGTTGTGGGCGAGGATGACGGCGTGGCGCTCGCGCTTGAGCGCTTGCACCTCGTCGATCAGCGCCGCGATCTCGGTGCAGCGCCCGGCGTCGTACGTCGGGTCGCCGAGCGGCGCGAAGAGCGCCTCGAGGTCGGGGGCGGCGGGGGTGGCCATTCGGGCTCCTTTGTGTAAGTCATACACATACTCGCTCGGCTTGCGCAACCCCGGCGGGGCGGGGTAGGACCCGGGTCCCGATGCCGTTCGACGACGTCACGCGCGCCCTCGAGCGCGCCGGCGCCTACCGTCCGCTGGCCGAGGCCGCGCTCGCCGACCGCCCCCTCGGCCGCGCTGAGGCGCTCGCCGTCCTTTCCGGCCCCGACGCCGAGCTGCCGGCCGTCCTGTGGGCCGCGTTCGCGGCGCGGAGCCGGCACTTCGGGCGGAGCGTCAAGCTCTGCGTGCTCCAGAACGCGCGCAGCGGGCTCTGCCCGGAGGACTGCGGCTACTGCTCGCAGTCCTCCGTGTCCACCGCCGACATCTCGCGCTACCGCCTGCTGCCCGTGCCCGAGCTGGTCGCGGCCGCGCGCCGCGCCGCGGCCGCCGGGGCGCGGCGCTACTGCATGGTGGTGAGCGCGCGCGGGCCGAGCGCGTCCGACATCGCGCACTTCGCGCGCGCCGCGCGCGCCATCCGCGCCGAGCTGCCCGAGATCGAGCTCTGCGTCTCGGCCGGCATCATGGACGAGGACCAGGCGCGCACCCTCGGCGCCGCCGGCGTCGACTACGTGAACCACAACCTCAACACGAGCCGGCGCTTCTACCCCGCCATCTGCAGCACGCACACCTACGAGGACCGCGTCGCGACGGTCGAACACACCGCGCGCGCCGGGCTCGGCACGTGCTCCGGCGTGATCGTCGGCATGGGCGAGACGGCCGAGGACCTGGTCGACGTCGCCGCCGAGCTGCGCGCCCTCCAGGTCGCGTCGCTCCCCGTCAACTTCCTGATCCCGATCGACGGCACGCCGCTCGGCGAGCGCCCCGCGCTGCCTCCGGGCGACTGTCTCCGCGCGCTCGCGCTCTTCCGGCTCACCAACCCGCGCGCCGAGATCCGCGCCGCGGGCGGGCGCGAGCGCTGCCTCGGCGCGGCGCAGGGGCTCGTGCTGTGGGCCGCCAACTCCCTCTTCATGGAGGGCTATCTCACCACGCCCGGCCAGCGCCGCGACGACGCGCTCGCCATGATCCGCGACCTCGGCTTCGAGGTCGAGGGTCCGCCCGCCGCCGCCGTCGCCTGAGAGTCGCGCCGCCTACTTGCCCGGGGGCAGGCAGGTGAAGGAGAGCGCGTCCTTGTCGACGAGGCGCTTGCCGCGCGGGCCGGGGAGGCTGGTGGCGGCCGCCTTCATCTTGAGCACGCCCTTCTTCTTCCGCTTGCCCGCCTTGCGGAGCGCGACCTTGATCGTCTCGGGCGCCGAGCAGGCCTCGGTCGAGGACGGCAGCGACTTCGCGAGGTCGGCCGTCATCCCGGGGAGGCTCGCGGTGAGCGTGACGAGACCGGGCGAGGTGCAACCCGGGCCCTGGTCGGACGGCGCGAAGCGCGGGTCGACGTTGTTCATGCAGGCCGCCATCCGGAAGGTGCACGTGCCGTCGGCGAGGCCGTCGGCGTCGCAGCTCGGGTCGCCGTCGGTGCAGACGACGCTCCGGCTGGGGAGGCCGTTCGTGTCGGGCGGCGGGGTCGGCAGCACGAGCCACTCCAGCAGGCAGTCGGAGACGCGGCTGCCGCCGCCCGGGACGCAGCGGCCGGGCGCCGGGTCGTGGCACTGGCAGGCGTCGCCGATCGCGTCGTGGTCGGCGTCGGCCTGGTCGTGGTTGGCAACCAGCTTGCAGTTGTCGCACGCGTCGCCCACGCCGTCGGCGTCCGTGTCCGCCTGGTCGGGGTTGGCGACGGCGGCGCAGTTGTCGCACGCGTCGCCGCGGCCGTCGCCGTCGGCGTCGGCCTGGTCGTGGTTCGCCGCCGCCGGGCAGTTGTCGCAGACGTCGCCGCGGCCGTCGTGGTCCGCGTCGGCCTGATCGGGGTTGGGCACCGTCGGGCAGACGTCGCAGACGTCGCCCACGCCGTCACCGTCGCCGTCCGCCTGGTCGGCGTTCGCCACCAACGGGCAGTTGTCGCAGGCGTCGCCGAGGCCGTCGCCGTCGCTGTCCTGTTGGTCGGGGTTCGCAACCGCGACGCAGTCGTCGCACGCGTCGCCCACGCCGTCGTCGTCGCCGTCGGTCTGGTCGGGGTTGGCGACGGCCGGGCAGTCGTCGCTGCCGGAGAGCCGCGAGGGCTCGGCCACCGCGTCGGAGACGAGGGTCACGTTGCGGTTGGCCGAGCAGGTGCTCCGCACGCGGACCTCGAGCGAGAGGCCGTCGCCCGCGGCCAGCATGCGGTCGGCGAGCGCGCCGTCGATCGCGTACGGCACCTCGACGGGGCTGGCGAGCCCGCCGTCGGCCTTCGACTTCATGGTGACGCCGCTCACCGTGCCGGTGCCGATCAGCTTCTTGCCGTTCGCCGTCCGGTGGAAGAGGTCGACGCTCACGCGCATGCACGCGGCGGCGGTCTGGTTGGAGTAGAAAAAGAGGAACGCGGAGCCGGTGGCGCGATTGAGACGCGTCGGCGCGCCGACGCTCGCGCTCCGCCACTCGGGCCAGGTGGCCTCGCTGCCGGAGTGGACGCTCTGGTCGCGTTCGTCCGCGCTGGTGGCGGTCGGCGCGACCGGCGTGAGGACCACGCGGCTCGTGCCGCCCGGCACGGTGAGGGCCGGATTCACCGTCCTCAGGTAGAGGGGAACCTTGTCGTCCGCCCTCGCGGCGACCGCCGCGAGCAGCGCCGACGACACCACCGCGACGCGGAGGGCGCTCGACATGCGCCCCGAGGTGAGCAAGGGGCATGCCCGAGCCGGTGCCTAGAAGACAAATAATGCCGTGGGATTGCGGATCTGGCCCCTCTGGCACACACGCAACGTCCGCACCTGTGCACGCATGCCACAGCATGATGGACAGCACTCCGCAAATATGATGAGGGGTGTCGCCGAAAGCCCGGGAGCTTCCCTGAGGAGGAGGTAGGCATGCGAGACCGGCTCACCCCAAGCACGACTGACGCGCTCCTTCGCCTCCAAGAAGAGGAGAAGGAGCCCAAAAAAGAAGACGACGACGACGATGACGACGACGACCTCGACGAGGACGAGGAGCTCGACGAAGACGACGACCTCGACGACGACGACGACGACGAGGAAGAGGAGGAGGACGAGTGAGCGCGCCGCTCAGGTGCCCGCGACGGTCATGCGAGCGATCTTGACCGTCGGGCAGGCGAGGGAGCCGCGGAAGACGAGGTCGCTTCCTACCATCTCGACGTCGCGCAGCATGTCGCGGAGCTTGCCCGCGATCGTGAACTCCTCGACCGGGTAGGCCAGCTCCCCGTTCTCGATCCAGATCCCCGCCGCCCCGCGCGAGTAGTCGCCCGTCAAGAGATTCACGCCGAAGCCGATCAGCTCCGTGACGTAGAGCCCCGAGCGGACCGAGGCGATGATGGCCTCGGGCGCGTGGGGACCGGGCTCGAGATAGAAGTTGGTCGGTCCCGCCCCGGGCGCGTCGCCGACGCTGCGCGCCGCGTGCCCCGTGGTGCGGAGCCCCAACCGGCGGGCCGAATACGAGTCGAGGAGATACGAGCGCAGCACGCCGCGCTCGACGATCGGTTGACGGCGCTGGGCCACGCCTTCGCCGTCGAACGGTCGCGACGCCGGCCCGGCGGGCCGGAGCGGGTCGTCGATGACGGTCACGAGCGGCGACGCGATCTCCTCGCCCAGCCGGTCGAGCAGGAAGGACATCTTGCGGTAGAGCGCGCCGCCCGCGATCGCGCCCGCGAGATGCCGCAGCAGGCTCGCCGCGATCTCGGGCTCGAATACCACGGGGCACTCGCAGGTGGGCGGCCGCCGGGCCCCGAGCCGCCGGAGCGTGCGCCGCGCGGCCTCCGCGCCGACCGCCGCCGGCGCGTCGAGCGCGCCCAGCTTGCGGTGCGCGGTGTACCAGTAGTCGCGCTGCATGCTGCCGTTGCGCGTCGCGACGGGGACCACGGAGAGGCTCGCGTGCGAGCCGCGGTAGGCTCCCGCGAAGCCCAGGCTGGAAGCGTAGGCGACGGCGCCGGCGTCGCTGCCGAACTCGGCGCCCTCGGAGTTGGTCACCTCGGGACCCGCGTCCAGCGCCGCGCGCTCGGCGGCGTTCGCCCAGCCGATGGCGTCGTCGGCCTCGACGCGCTCGACGGCGGGATCGTGGAGGTCGAGGTCGGGGAGCGTGGTGGCGAGGTCGGCGGCGTCGGGCAGCCCGGCGTGCGGGTCGGGTGCGGTGGCGCGGGCGAGGGCGCAGGCGTCGCCCGCGAGGCTCGCGAGCCCCTCGGGCGTCAGGTCGGCCGTGGACACGATCGCGGTGGAGTCGCCGACGAAGACGCGGAGCCCGGCCCGGCGCTGGCGCGCGCGCTTCAGCTTCTCGACCTCGCCGAGGCGCACCCCGACCGCGAGGCCCTCGCTCTCCGCGACGACGGCGTCCGCGGCGCGCGCCCCGGCGCGGAGCGCGCGCGCCACGAGGTCGCGGGCGACGTCGCGGGGCTCCACCGGCTCAGGCCTGGGTGCCACCGACGGTGAGCCCGTCGATGCGGACGGTCGGCAGCCCGACGCCGACGGGCACGGACTGCCCGTCCTTGCCGCAGGTGCCGACGCCCTCGTCGAGCTGGAGGTCGGCGCCGACGCGGCTGATGCGGGTCAGCACGTCGGGGCCGTTGCCGATGAGCGTCGCGCCCTTCACCGGACGCGTCACGCGGCCGCCCTCGATCAGGTACGCCTCGCTCGCCGAGAAGACGAACTTGCCGCTGGTGATGTCCACCTGCCCGCCGCCGAACGACACCGCGTAGAGCCCCTTGTCGACCGAGCGGAGGATGTCCTCGGGCGCCTCCTCGCCGGCCAGCATGAAGGTGTTGGTCATGCGCGGCATGGGGAGATGCGCGAAGCTCTCGCGCCGCCCGTTGCCGGTGAGCGGCATGCCCATGAGGCCGGCGTTGAGGCGGTCCTGGAGGTAGCCGCGGAGCACGCCCTTCTCGATCAGCACGGTGCGGCTGGTGGGCGTGCCCTCGTCGTCGACGTTGAGCGAGCCGCGGCGGCTCGGGATGGTGCCGTCGTCCACCACGGTGCAGAGCTCGGAGCCGACGCGCGTGCCGATGCGGTCGGTGAAGGCGGAGGTGCGCTTGCGGTTGAAGTCGCCCTCGAGGCCGTGACCGATCGCTTCGTGGAGGAGGATGCCCGGCCAGCCGGGGCCGAGGACGACGGTCATCGTGCCGGCGGGGGCGTCGACGGCGTCGAGGTTGACGAGCGCCTGGCGGGCGGCTTCGCGCGCGAAGCGCTCGGCCCGACCGTCGGCGAGGGTCTCGAACGGGAAGCGGCCGCCGCCGCCGTAGGTACCCTGCTGGCGGATGCCGTCCCGCTCCGCGATGCAGGTGACCGAGAGGTGGACGAGCGGGCGGACGTCGCCGACGACGATGCCGCCCGAGGTGACCACGTAGACGATCCGGTGCTCGAGCCCGACGCCGGCGAGCACGTTGGTGATGCGCGGGTCGACGGCGCGCGCCGCCGCGTCGATGCGCGCCAGCAGCGCCACCTGGTCGGCGACCGGCGCGTCGATCGGCGGGCGGGCGACGGCGTAGAGGTCGTGGGCGGGGGCGGGGACGCGGGCGGCGGGCAGCGCAATCGCCGCGGTCCGCTCCTCGGCGATGCAGCGCGCGGTGCGCGCCGCGATCTCGAGGCGGTCGAGCGTGACTTCGTCGGAGCACGCGTAGCCGCTCCGCGCGCCGGCGAGCACGCGCACGCCGACGCCCTGGCTGACGTTGCGCGTCGCTTTCTTGACGACGCCTTCCTCGAGCGAGGCCGTCTGCGCGGTGCGGTACTCGAAGTAGAGGTCGGCCCAGTCGGCGCCGCGCGCGACCGCCGTGCCGAGGACGCGCTCGAGCCCGCCGGACGATAGCTGAAACCGTTCGAGGAAGAATCGCTCTGGGCTCTCGGACGGCATGCGCGCACGCTAGCAGACGCCTCCCGTCGGCGCTACCATCGCGCCGTGAGCTGGGACGTCGTCGAGCGCCTCGTCGGCGAGATGATCGCGCAGCAGGACGCGAAGGTGCTGGCGCTCGCCCGTCGCATCGTGCCGCACTTGACGCCCGAGGACTTGCGCAATCCGCACGACTTCAAGCCGCTCATGGAGAGCGCGGAGTTCAACTACGAGGACGGCGTGCTCGCGGGCCTGCGCGCCGTCGAGATCGCGCTCCGCGCCGCCCGGCGTCAACTGGACGTGGACACCCCTCGGGGCGAATGACATACTGCCCGCGCTCCACGACGTTGTGAGCCAATGGCCATCGCCACCAGCCGCAGCGCGCTGACGAGCCTGCTAGCCGTGTTCGACGCGCCCGGGCCGCTCGTGATCCTCCCGCACGACAACCCGGACCCGGACGCGCTCGCCAGCGCCGCGGCCCTCAAGTACCTCGTCGCGGCGCTGCTCAAGAAGGACGCGCAGATCCTGCTCGGCGGCATCGTCGGGCGCGCCGAGAATCGTGCGATGCTCACCTACCTGAACATCGAGCTCGTGCCCGTGGGCGAAGTGCTGTTCGGTCCCGACACGATCGTGGCGCTGGTCGACACGCAGCCGGGTCGGCCGAACAACTCGCTGCCCGACGGCGTCGTCCCCGCGGCGGTGATCGACCACCATCCCGCGTACGCCAGCTACCCGAACGTCCCGTTCCTCGACCTGCGGGACGAGTACGGCGCGACGTCGACCATCGTCACCGAGTACCTGCGCGACGCGAAGGTCACGATCGAGTCCAAGATCGCCACCGCCCTCTTCTACGGCATCGCCGCCGAGACCCAGGACCTCGGACGGGAAGCGACGGCCGCCGACATCGAGGCGAGCCACTTCCTCTATCCGTACACCAACAAGCGACGCCTGGCGAAGATCGAGAACGCTCGCGTGCCGCGCGCCTACTTCCACGGCTTCCGCGAGGGCATCGAGCGGGCCGTCCTCTACGACCGGGCCGTCATCTCGATTTTGGGCGAGGTCCAGTACCCCGACATGGTCGCCGAGGTGGCGGACTTCCTCCTCCGTCTCGACCAGGTCGAGTGGGCGGCGGTGATCGGCACCTTCGGAAGCTGCCTCCACTGCTCGCTGCGGACGACCGACCGCGAGGTGAACGCCGCCGACGTCCTCCAGCGCGTCCTCGGCAGCAAGTCGGCGGGCGGCCACGACATGATCGCCGGCGGTCGCATCCACGCCGGCGACGACCCGGCGGCTCGCGACCGCGCCGCCGCCATGGTACGGGATCGCCTGCTCGCGGCGCTCGGAATCGACCCGGCGTGCGGGCAGGCGCTGGTTCCGTCGACGTAGCGGCGGCGTTTCCTAGCTCGCGCAGCGCGGCGGTGCCCCCGGCGCGCCTCCCCGCTGCACGTCTCCGTCGCGGGCGCTACGTTGCTAGAACTGGTAGGTGAGCCGCAGGCTCGTCTCGGAGCGGCCGGCGTTCAGGCCGCTCAGGCCCCAGGTCTCGAAGTTCGGATTGTGGTGGCCCTTGGGGGCGACGAAGTAGCGCTGCGCGAGGTTCACGACGAAGTCGTCGCGCACCACGTAGTCCACGGTCCAGAAGGGCAGAACGTCCCACTGGTTCACCGGGTCGACCGCCATGCCGACGACCGGGACGATGCTGCCGCCGCGGTAGAAGGTGAAGCCGGCCAGCGTGAAGATCGTCTCCCAGTCGCGGATCTTGTCGCGGAAGGCGGGCGAGGTCGAGTTGCCGAGGCGCACCGTCGAGGGGAGATCGAGGCCGCCGACGAGGCACGACGTGATACCAGCAGCCTCGCGCTGGCCCGGGGTCATACGGGCGACGTCCTGCGCCCGGCACCCGGGGTTGTTCACGAGGTAGTGCCAGAAGAACTGCCCGGTGAGGAACACCGTGCTCTTCTTGTTGAGCGTCCGGATCCAGGTCGGGCGATCGAAGCCGATCATGCCCTTCCACATGTTCTTCTTGGTGACGCCGGGAAAATCGGGGACGTCGATCACGGTTTGCCTAGCGACGTCGAAGAACGGGATGCCGACGTCGTAGATCGTCTCGCCGCGGAACACGGCTTGCGTGAAGGTCTCGTCCGAATAGTTTGCCGAGGCGCCGACCGTGTGGACGTACGGCGCGATGAACTTCGCCGGGAAGATCTTCTGCGGGATGAGCACGTTGAAGGCGAGGTTCTCGTTCTTCTTGTTCAGCGGAAGCCCTTCGATGGGCGCGTAGTTGGTGCCGTCGTCACCCGCCCAGCGCTGGTAGAAGTAGTTGAGGGTGAACTCCATCCCGAACGGGGCGATGCCGTGATAGCGCACGCCCACCTGGCTGTTGTCCATCGGGTTGCGCGAGTACTCGCCCCGATTGAAGAGCACGGTGTTGTTCATCAGGCGGTTGCAGGCCCCGACCGTCGCGCAGACACCCCCGTTGAACACGCCGTCGACCGGGTTGGTGAGCGGGTTCAGGAAGCGGAGGCCCCAGGGGCGGGGCAGGAAGGCCTGCTTGGCGGGATACCAGTCGCCCGGGTTCCAGTACCACTCGAGGAAGCTCTGCGAGAACTTCCAGACGTCTCCCAGGTCGTAGAGGAACTTGAGCATCCAGAGCGGACGGCGGAGCTCGTCCCAGCCGAAGGCAGGAGCCGGGACCTCCCACACGAAGTGCCAGGTGAGGTCGAGCGGGTTCACCCGGTCGAGCATCCGGAAGTTGTCGGTCTCGCCCCAGACGATCTGCTGACGGCCGGCGCGGACGGTGAGCGGGAGCTGCCGGAACTTCACGTCGACGTATGCCTCGCGGAGCGAGTTGTCGAACTTGAGCGTCTTCTTTGCCTTGTTCCCGAGGCCGTTGATGTTGAGGTCGTTGTAGGTGAGATGTTTGACGGTGTGCGCGTACTGAAAATACGTCATGCCATCGTACGCGCGCCCGTGGATGTCCTCCTTCTCGATGAACCCGGGCGTGGTGTCGTAGATGCTGTCATAGACGCCGCGCCACAAGATGAAGAGGTGGGAACTCTCTACAAACGGGATGTTATACTTGTTGTAGAACTTCCCGCCCTGGAGCCAGTCGTAGTCGAGACGGATGTGCGCGGTGTTGCGATTCTGGATGAAGGAGTACGTCGACTGGTCGGGGCTCCGGACGAGGTTCTGAGTCTGGAGGTTGCCCGATATCTGGAGAGGGCCGAACTTCTGCGTCGCGAAGGCGCTGCCCGGAGCTACGGAGGCGAGCGCCGCAACGAGGAACCACGCGAAAGCCGACCGAAGGCGGCCATCCGACATAACCCCCTCCTTCTTCGAACAGCGGGTGTGGGTGCGAAGCCGCGCCTAGCTAGCGCGAAGCTATGAGGTTTGCAATGTCCCGGCGGGGTTGATGCTCCCCGCCGGGACCACAGGGTCGGCCCCCGCCTAGCTGGCGGGTATGAGCCAGGTCGTGACGACCGGGAGGATCAGCGCGCCGGGGCCCGGGAGGCCCGTGAGCCCGTTGACCGACGACGAGTCGGTCCCGGGCTCGCAGAACGTCGCCACCTGGACGGTGCAGGCACCCGGCTTGCAGGTGGTCACCTTCGGGTACGTCGGGTTGGGCCACGGTGGCTGCGGCACCGTCGCCTTCCCGGTGCGGGTGATCTGGCCGCCGGGGCTGCCCGTCGGGAAGCACGGTGTGCTCGTGCTGGTGCTGCAGCAGAGCTGGCTGATGCCGCCCTTGATGTCCACGCATGCTGGGGCACCGGTCACGTAGTCGATGCCGTTCGGATTGGAGCAGGCGGCCCCGCTGCACTTCGCGCTGCAGGTGCCGGAGCCGCAGGAATCAGCCAAGGGATCGACATCCTTGCCTCCGACCGCCGGGCCGCACGGGATCGTGGGATTGCCGGTCGGCAGGGGGACGAGGGGGGAGGTTCCGGTCGTCAGGGGCAAGCCGATGGCGATCTTTCCCGCGAACGTGCTCTGGTCCGGCGGGCAATCCTTCGACAGATGGTAGGTGCGGTGCACGGCGCTCGGGTCCGACACCGTGACGACGCCGTCGATGTGGCACGAGGAACCCTTGGCGGGACCGGTGTCGCATGTCGCCCCCTCGCAACTGGGGCAGACCTGGCTGGCAGACGTCAGGTAGATCGCCGAGGCGAGGTTGAGCGGGCCGTTGATCTCACCCGTATCGAGGCGCGCCGTACCGCCGGTGAACGTGGTGGCCGCGTAGTTGTTGAGCACGCACACGGGAACCCCGCCAGAGATCAGCGGGAGCGGCGGGCCGAAGTATTTCCCGTTGAAGGTGTTCGGTCCCGTGTTGGCGACGACGTCGCAGAGCGCGTCGTCCTTGGTGTTGCAGTTCTGCAGGCAGAGCTGGAACGTCGTGCCGGCGGGCGTCGGGAAGTTGTGGGACGGCCCCTTCCAGCCGTTGTCGAGGTCCGTGCCCGGGCCGGGTACGATCAGCCGGATCTCGTTCGGCTCGTTCGGACCGGAGGGACTCGCCGGGCAAGGCAACGCCGGCCTCGCGGGCAGGCAGCGCAGCAGGAGCTTGTCGCGGTCCGTCGAGGGCTTCGACGTCGACTTCGCAGTCATGCCGAGCGTGATCACCTTCGAGGCCTTCCTCTTGCCCTTGTTCTTGCCCCTGGGGATGACCGGTAGCGGCACGACAACGGGAGCCGACGCGCCGCAAACGGCATCGCTCGACGGCGTCGCGGGCGTCTGGATGCCGAACCCCGCCGTCTTCTTGGTGAGCGCGATGCTCTGCACGTTGCTCGGTGTGCAGCCCGCGACGTTCGACTGGTTTATGCAGACGGAGATGTTGAACGTGCACTGGCCGTCGGGGAGGCCGTCGCCGTCGCACGTGGGATCACCATCCTCGCACAGAATCCTGAACCCGCCCGGAGCATAGTCGGGCGTGTTCACCTGCCACTCGGCGTAGCAGTCTACTTTGCCCGGCGGTCCACCGCCGGGGACGAGTGCGTGCGCTTGGGGCGACGCGCCGAGGACCAGCAAAGAGACGGCGAACGGGGCGCTGCGGCGTATCAGCTTGATCACGACGAACCTCCTCTGCCACGCGTCGAGGCACGAAAGTTGCCCATTCGCCGCTCCCGTAGCAGGAGCCCGATTCGACCGTCAATAGGTGTGCCGCGAGCAGGTCTCGCACACTGTCGGGAGACGGTGCCGTGCGTGCCTGCTCGCGTCCGAGGCTTTGACTCACGCCGCCCTCGCCTGCTAGACGCACCGCTCCGTGCGCTGGCCCGTGCTCGGCTTCGCCATCGCCTCGACGCTCGCCGGCGCGACTTTCGGCCGTGCCGAGGAGTCGCCCACGCCGACGCAGCGGACCGTCGCGCGTGGGGATCTACCGGCCGACCTCCCCGGACGTTGGCTTGCGGTCGCGTGGATGAAGCTCCCGATGGGAACGCGGACCGCGCCCGTCCTCTGGAGCATCACGACCTCGGAGGGCAAGCCGTCGCTCTCCATACGTGCGGTTACGCTCCCATCACCCGGGGCGGAGCGTCTGGCGGCCGCCAATACGGCGGGCCAGCCATGGACTCCCGCCGCCGACGACTTGGACGCGCTCGCGGCGCAATGGGACGCGCTCGGCACCGCGGCGGCCCCCGTGCCGGAGAGCGTGGCGACGCAGATCGTGGCGCACGACGCGTTCGACGACGCGCTCAAGAAGGACACCGATGCGCACGACGCACTCTGGGTCGTCCAGCAGACCGCGACCTTTCCCAAGAAGACCGCAGCCGTCGCGGAGGAGATCCGCCTCTATGCGGTCCGCGAACGGCTGGACGACGGCTACACCGGACCCTTCTTGCACACGGCGATCGCCATGGCACCGTTCCCGATCCCCATCACGTTCCGCGGTACCTTCCGACTCTACCGGGTCCATGACGCACCGCGCTCCATTCTCCTCCGCGCACTCGACGTGCTGCGTGGCTGCGGCCGCCGCCCATACCATCGCGAGAGCTATTGACGGCAAGTCTGAGCCGAGACATTCTCCGCCCGAACCCATCCGCGGTTTGAGCCGCGAGGAGGCTGCATGAGGACGTTTCTAGTTTCGCTGCTGGTTGTACCCTGCTTTGCGCTCAGCGTGGTGGCGCCGGCTGCGGCGCGGGTTGCCGGTGGCGGGACGAAGAAGACGGACTGCTACTCCGAGTTCGACGGCATCACGCCGACCAAGGGGAGCAAGGTGAGCTGCGTCGACGGCGACCCCGCCTGCGACTCCGACGGTACCTGCACGGGCACCTGCACCTTCAAGATCACGGTGTGCTCGCACCAGACCGACATCGCGGCGTGCAAGTCGCCGAACATCACGGGCTTCAAGAAGAACACCCTCGGCCTGAACCTGCCGCCCACCCCGGTCACCACCCCGACGTGCGGCCCGGCCACCATGGTCACCGTGAACGTCAAGACCCGTCACGGGAAGAAGATATCGGGGACGAGGATGGGCAAGCTCATCACGATCAGCGACGGCAAGCCCAAGTCGGACACCGACACCTTCACCCTCGAGTGCAAGCCGCGCACGACCGGCACGTGCCCCACGACCACCACCACGACCACCACGTCGTCGACCACCACGACGACGGGGATCTGCCTGCCGCAACCGTGTCCGGACCCGAACGCCTGCGGGCCGAACGGTGGCGCAAGCAAGATCACCACGGTGACGGACGCTGGGACGCTCACCGTCGGGACGCTGCCGCCCTTCCCGTTCCCGCAAGGGGTTACTACGGTCATCAACGTCGGTCCGGCCGACGCCAACTGCCGGCATCCGGCGATCGTCCCGGCCACCGACGGTCATGGCAATGCCGGCTTCAACGTCCCCGTCTTCTGCATCCCCGGGCTCGGCTTCACCTCGGTAGTCATCCCGACCAACTGCACGGACATGGTGAATGCAGGCATCGGCAACGGCTTCGTGTGGGACGGCAACGCGCCCAACCCCGACGCCGACGTCATCAAGAAGGGCGACACCTCGGACGGCACGTGTGACACGACCCCCGTCGGCACCTGCACCACCGCCGGCGGCGTCGGCGGCAACTCGCTGGGCAAGATCACGAGCCAGATCGGCGACGGCACCTGCGATCAGGCGGGCGTGCATACCGCGCTCAACATCCCGGTCGAGTCGATCACGTGGATCGACAAGCAGCCGCTTGGCACCGTCAGCTGCTGCACCCTGAATCCGGTGGCAGGCTGCCAGAACGGCAACGGGCTGATCGATCCCGGCGAAGCGATCATCACCGACTTCTTCTTCATCCTGAGCCCGACCACGTCACACGCGGTGGCGAAATTCGAGGACATGAACGGCGACGGCTGCAGCTTCGCCGGCTCCGGGCCGTCCGGTCCGGTGACGCTCACCGGCTCCCCGGCCCCCGGACCCTGCTGCCACGTCGGCGACCACACCACCGTGGTCGCGGCGGGTGTGGCGTTCACCGGCGGTGGGCCGCTCTACGACCTGATCTTCCAGAACATGTCGCCCGCGACGATCACTGCCTGCGACGCGTTCGACAACACCGCGCCGACGACGTGCACGCTGAGCAACGATCCTTGCATCAATTGATCTGAGCCGTCGCGGCCCCCGGGCACATGCCCGGGGGCCTCTCGTGCTGGCAGGCGCCACGCTGGCCGTCTACGCCTCGGTGGGTCCGGCGCGGGCTCACGGTGAAAGGTGTCGTCCACGCCTTCACGACCGGCGACTTCGCGAACTGGCACCCGCTGGTCGAGCTGTCACACATGCTCGACACCTCGCTGTACGGGCTCGATCCGGCCGGCCACCACGCGACCAACGTGCTGCTGCACCTCGCGAACACGCTGGTGCTCTTCGGCGCCCTGACGTCGATGACCTCGGCCGTCTGGCGGAGCGCCGTGGTGGCGGCGCTGTTCGCCCTCCATCCGCTGCACGTCGAGCCCGTCGCATGGGTCTCCGCCCGCAAGGACGTGCTGAGCACCTTGTTCGGATTTCTCTCGATGTGGGCGTACGTCGGCTACCGCCGGCGGGGCGGGTCCCTGCGCTACCTCTCGACGGCTCTGCTCTTGGCCTTGGGGCTGATGGCGAAGCCCATGCTTGAACAGCACCCCCGCGACCACATGCACCCTCAGCACCGACCCGTGCATCCAGTGAGCTGACCGAGACGACCCCCGGGGCCTCGCGCCCCGGGGGCCGTCTCATCCTGGCGCGCGTCCTGAGCGGGTGGCCAGGGGTGGCCGCGCCGTGATGCGCAATGATCTCAGCGCGATCTCCAGTCCGGTTTGAGGTGCTTCTCCAAGAAATCGAGCGCCTTCGTCCAGGAGTCCGCGCTGGCGTGGCCGTTCGCCTCCAGGCTGCCGCCCGGCGACCACGGACCCAATTTCGTCACGACCGGCGCGGAATAGGGCAAGCCCATCGGATGGCCCGCGCCCTCGTAGGACAGATGCTCGTAGGGGAAGGGGTGGTTGTGAGCTTTGAGGCGCTCGATCGCCATTTCCGCCAGGCGCGTCGCGGGCCATACCCGGTCGTCGGCGTGCGAGATCAGCAGCACCGGACCGCTGATCTTTTCGATCGGGCCTCGTCGTCGAGGGCGTGTTCGTGCGTGGCTCTGAGGGAGGGAAGCCTGCCGATGAATGCACGCATCACCTCGGAGAAGCGGGGTCGTACGTCGAAGCCTCCAGGTACGCGGCGACCTCGGTTTCCAAGGCCGCCAGCAGTCGGGCCGAGCGCGCTTGACCTCGACCGCGCTCCCGGGGCCGGCGACGAAGCACCCCGGGTGCCGGCGTGGTCGGCCGGCACCCGGGGGTGCGTGAGTCAGTTACCCTGGCAGGGATCGGTCGTCAGGGTGCAGGAGCCCTGAACGAACGAGCCGCAGGCGGTGATCTGCGTCGGGATGGTGCTGGCGAAGGTCAGGTCGAAGAGCGGCGGGCCGCCGCTGGGCGCGGTGCCGACGGAGACGACGGTCGTCGTCTGGCCGACGACGCAGCCCGGGCCAGCCGCGGGGGAGCCGATCAGCGAGGTCGGGCCGTCGGGGCCGGAGCCGGAGCGGAAGCAGCCGTCGCCATTCTGGTCCTTCCACTCCGCGGTGGCGACGGCGGAGCTCGGACGCAACACGAAGTCGAACGCCGTGATCGGCAGGTCCCCCTCACCGGTGTTGAAGCCGGTCTGGCAGGACGAGAGCTGATCGCAGGTCTGGAGCGCCGGGCAGTTGGTGCTGACCCCGGAGCACTTGCACGTGCCGGTGCCGATGTCGCACCCCGTGCCCGGGCACTGGGTATCCAGGGTGCAGGCGACGCCGGTCCCGTTGGAGCAGTGGAATGCCGTGGACTCCTGCCAGGTGGTGGAGTGCACGGGGATGTTGACCTGGGTGTGCACGCCGGGCGTCCCGGCCGGGGTCCGGGTGATGATGGTGTTGGCCTTCGAGTTGTTGCCGGCGCCCGGCTTGGTCAGGTCGCAGGTGCCCTTGCTGGCCAGCGTGTCGCAGGTGAGCGCCGCGTCGTTGGTGCAGCAGCCCGCGCCCGTGCACACGGCGCCCGCGCCGCAGCCGATGGTGCTGCTGGTGGTGTTCGAGGTACAGAACAGCCCGTTCCTCGCACCCGAGTTGCACTTGAAGCAGCCACCCGCGATCACGCTGCTGGTGCACGACTTGCCGGCGGTGGTGTGGTCGTTCGAGCAGCGTTTGTTCGTGGTGCAGTCGGTGTTACCGGCGCACGGCCAGGTGCTGTCGAGGGTGCACGTGCCGTTGCTGGTGGAGCACTGCGTGGCCGTGTCGCAGGTCCCGTCCGCCGTGTCGGTGCTGAGCTTGATGCTCGCCGTCACCGCGGCGGGCGGTGCGGTGGCATCCCAGACCGTCCCGTTCCCGTCGGCGCCGCCGGCGGCGCAGCCGCTGTTGACGACCTGGGAGCAGTAGTTGAGGGCCGAGATGAAGAAGATCGGCACGTTGAAGTTGCCCTGCTGGATGATCGCCGGGTGGGCGCAGTTCGCGTCGGCGGCGCCCGCATCCACGGTGGTGAGGACGCCGAGCGGGAAGGTGAAGGCCGGCAGGCCGTCGACCGTCAGGCTGCCGCCGGAGACGCAGGTCTGACCGGCCGGGCATCCGGTGTTGTCGAAACACGTCGTCCCCGTCGCCACGCTGCAGTGACCCGTGCTCTGGGTCGTGATGCGCGACGGCGCGCTGCACTGAAGCGTGGTCGTGGTCGTCACGGTGGTCGTGGTGGTCGTCGTCGTGGTGGTGGTTGTCGTGGTCGTCGTGGTCGTGGTCGTGGTGCTGGTCGTCGTCGCCTGGGTGGTGGTCGTCGGCGCGGTCGTGGTGGTCACCGTGGTGGTGGTCGGCAGGGTCGTGGTGGTGACGGTGGTGGTCGCTTCGGTCGTCGTGGTGGTCGTGGTGGTGGTGACGGTGGTCGTCGACGCCTCGGTCGTCGTGGTCGTCGTCGAGCAGGCCGAGTCGTCGATCTGACAGTTGCGGCAGGCGCGGCAGCTCGGCCCCTCGGGCACGACGAACGCACCCGTGCAGCTCGTCTGGTCGTCCTGCTGGCTCACGGCGCGCTTGCGGTGCTTGTGCTTCTTCGCGTCGAGCTGGTTGGTGACCGGCGGCGTGCAGTCGCATTCCTCGGCGCACTCCACCACGCCGTTCCCGCACACCGACTGGCAGATGGTCGTCGTGGTGGTGCTGGTGGAGGTGGTGGAGGTCGTGGGGCTGGTCGTGGTGGTGGCGGTCGTGGTCGTAGTCGTGGTGGTGGCGATCGTCGTCGTGGTGGTCGTGGTGGACGGCACGCACGTGCTCTCGTCGCAGGTGCCCGGTCCCTTGTTGTCGCCGCCGGCCTGCTGGCAGGCGTCGGCCGTCTCCTCGACGCACTGCTGGCTCGGAATCCCCCGGCTGACGAACGCTCCCTCTACCGAGGCGACGGGGAGACAGCAGCGGATGGTGGGCGGCGGCGCCTGGCACGTGCCTTCGCCGCAGGCCTGGCAGCAGCTCGGGCAGGTGCCGATCTTCACCGAGCCGTGCGGCGGCGCCTTGCACTTCGAGGCGTCGTCCTTCACGTA
>JBGQET010000041.1:0-39295 GCA_041496545.1 Binatia bacterium
CACATGATGCCGAGGTCGAGCTGCTTGTAGGCTTCGAGGAGGCGCGCGCGCGGGAGGCCGGTGCCCTCATGCATGGCGCGCAGGTTCGGCGCCGTGCCGTGCGCGCACCAGTGCTCGTAGAGGAACTGGCGGACTTTCAGGGCGTCGTCCGAGAAGCTGAACTCGGGCACGTTCTGCGGCATGGGGATTCGTCATAGGTAATCCGCCGTCCGCCGCGCAAGGGCGGCGCGCGCCTTGCGCTCGGCGGTCGTCCGTGGTTTGGCGCCCCGGTGCGACCGCGCCGCCTCGCCGTGCTCGCCGCCGTCCTCGTCGCCGGCTGCTCGGAGAAGATCGTCGGCACGCTGCCCGCGGCGGCGACGAACGCCGGCAGCGGCAGGTTCCAGGCGGGCGCGGCGAAGGCCGACCTGACGCCGCCGCCGGGCTACCCGATGGGCGGCTTCTCGTTCATCGGCAAGACGGCGCGCGGCTGGTGGACGCGGCTCCACGCACGCGTCGTGTACCTCGAGGACGCCGCCGGCGCCTCGGTCGCGCTCGTCGCCTGCGACCTCTGGTCGGTGCCGGCGGGGCTCGCCGACCGCGTCGCCGAGCTGCTCGCGGCCACGCCCGAGACGCGCCACCTCGGGCGCGATCGCCTCGTCCTCGCCGCGACGCACACGCACCACAGCCCCGGCAACTACTCGACGTCGCGCCTCTACAACGCCTTCGCCTCGCCGAAGCACGGCTTCGACCGCGACCTCTTCGAGTTCCTCGCCCACCGCATCGCCGGCGCGGTGGTCGAAGCGGCGCGGCGTCGCCGGCCGGCGACGCTGCGCCTCGCCACGCTGCGGGTCCCGGGCGTCGCGCGCAACCGCAGCCTGCCCGCCTTCCGGCTCGACCCCGAGCGCGACGCCGTCCTGGCCGAGAACGCCGACCTCGCCGCGGCACCGCTGCCCGGCCACACGGCCGACGAGTACCGCGCCGTCGACCCGACGCTCACCGTCGTGCGGATGGACCAGGTCGGCCGCCCGGGCGCGCCCATCGCGGTGCTCGCGTTCTTCGCGGTGCACGCGACGGCGATGGGGCCGGAGTCGGAGCTCTACTCCGCCGACCTCTTCGGCGTCGCGACGACGCTCGTCGAGCAGCGACTCAACGGCTCGATGGTTGCCCTCTTCAACGGCGCCGAGGGCGACGTCTCGCCCGACTGGGCGGTGCAGGATCGGCGGAACACGCTCGCGGTCGGGCGGCGCCTCGCCGACGGCATCGGTCGCGGCCTGGAGGCGGGTACGGCGATCGAGCCGGGCGCGATCGTGCATCGCTTCGACCCCGCGCTCGCGCTCGCCGGCGTCCGCTTCACCGACGCGGAGGGCCTCGCGCACGCGACGGCGGACGAGGCGATGATGGGTGCCGCGGCGGTCGGCGGCGCCGAGGACGGCGTGACGCCGCTCGCCGAGGTCGGCTGGAAGGAGGGCGTCCGCGGCGACCGGCTGCCCGGCCAGGGTCCCAAGCGCCCGCTGCTCGAGCCGTGGGGGCTCGAGCTGCCCGGGCCGCTCGACTGGCTGCTCCGCCGCCTCGGCACACCGCCGGACGGGCCGCGCTTCTTCCCCGCCGGCGTCTACCGCGTGGGGCCGCTCGTGCTCGCGACGCTGCCGGGCGAGTTCACGACCGTCCTCGGTCGGCGGATCGCGGCCGCCGTCCGCGACGCCTCGGGCGGCGAGGCCCGTGTCGTGCTGGTCGGGCTGGCGAACGAGTACCGCTCGTACTTCACCACCCCGGAGGAGTACGAGGCGCAGCAGTACGAAGGTGGCTCGACGATGTACGGGCCGGAATCGGGCCCGGTCGTGACGCGTGCGCTCGTCGAGCTGGCGCGCCAGCTCGGGACCCCGCCGCCCCCGCCCCCGCCGGCGCCGCGCGCCTTCCGCTACGACGCGGGGCTGGGGAGAAGTTTCGGCGTGGCGGACGTCGGTGCCACGCCCCCCGCGCCCGACGACGGGCTGGCGGACGTGCTCGAGGACGTGGCCACCGGTCACCCGGCGCGCGGGCTGCCGTGCGTCGCCTGGGACGATCGCGCGCCGTCGTGGTCCGAGGCGCGCGTCACGCCGTCGGTCGGCATCGAGGCGAAGCGGGCGGACGGGAGCTGGGCGGCGCTCGCCCTCGACGGCGCGGAGGAGAGCGACGAAGGCCTCGACTTCGTCACGGTCGCGCTCGCCGTCACCCAGCGCGGCGTGCGCTGGGCGACGTTCTGGATGGCTCCGCCCGCCGTCGCGCCTGCGACCGAGGTCCGCTTCCGGGTGTGGGCGCTCGACGGCTCGACGCGCCGCTCGGTTGGCTTCGACCCGTCGGGGAGGACGCCGGGGCCGGCGCGCTGCCTGTCGGTCGAGGCCGGCACGTGACCATGTCGCGCCGCGAGCGCGTGGCGGCCTTCGCATTCCTGGCGGCGGTCGCGCTCCTCCGCCTCGTGCTCGTCTTCCGCTACCGTCTCGACTCCGACGAGCCACAGCTCCTCCACGTGACCTGGGGATGGACGCACGGCCTCGTCCAGTACCGCGACGTCTTCGACGAGCACATGCCGCTCCTCCAGCTCCTCGCGGCGCCCCTTCTGCTCGCCGTCGGTGAGCGTCCCGCCGCGCTGTTCGCGATGCGTCTCCTCATGCTGCCGCTCTACGCGCTCATGCTGTGGAGCGTGCATCGCCTCGGGCGTGCCGTCGCCGGGCCGCGGGCCGCGGTGTGGGGGACCGTGGTGGCCGCGCTCGCCCCCGGCTTCGTCCTCTGCAGCCTGGAGTTCCGCACCGAGGCACTCTGCGTGGCGCTCTGGTTCAGCGCCCTCGCCACGCTCGTCGGCGGGCCGCCGACGCCCGGGCGCGGCTTCGCCGCCGGCCTTCTCGTCGGCGCGGCCGGCATGGCCTCGCAGCGCGCTGGCCTCGTCCTCGTGGCGCTCCTCGTCGCCGCGGCTGCGACGCGCGTCCCCGGGCGACGTGCCGCCGACGATCTCCGCCTGGCGGCCGCTTCGCTCGCGGGTGTCGGCGTCGTCCCGCTCGCCGTCGCGGCCGCGTTCGCCGCGCTCGGCGGGCTCGCTCCTTTCCTGGCGAACACCGTGCTGGAGAACGTGTCGCCGGTCGTGGGGATCTCGCACCGATGGCCGTGGCGCGTGCTCGCCTTCCTCGCAGGGGTGGGTGGCGTGCTCGCCTCCGCCCGGCTCGTCGCCGTGCGGACGACGGAGGCGGGGCTCCGTGCTCGCCGTACCTTCGTCGTCGTGGTCACCGGCGTCTACGTGGTTCTCCTGTTCACGCTCTGGCCGCTCCGCGGGCGCGAGGACTACATGGCGGCCTATCCGCTGCTCGCCGTGCTGCTCACGCCGCTCGTCGTCGAGGCAGGCTTGCGCGGGGCGCCGCGGGCGGCGGCCGTCGTGCCGGCGGTCGTGGTCTCGGCACTGCTCGCGGGGGTGGTGGCGGGCGGCCGGCCGTGGACCGACGAGACGGCCCCGTCCCGCGCGTTGGTGGCCGACGTCCTCCGCCTCACCGCGCCCGACGAGGCCGTGCTCGACGCCAAGGGGGAGAGCCTCTTTCGTCCACGTGAGATGTACCCCGTCCTCGACACCGTGACCCACAAGCGTTTCGCCCGCGGCATCCTCCGGGACGACATCGCGGCTCAGATGATGACGGCGGGGACGTGCGTCTTCGTCGGGGACAGCTCGAAGCTGCCGCCGGCCGCGCGACAATTCGTCGAGGGCCACTACGTGCGAGTCGCGAGCTACGGGCGCGTGGGCGAGCTCCGGGTCTGCGGCGCTCGCCTGGGCGACCGGCGCGCGCCCGGCGACACGACGCTCGCCTTCGAGGTCGCGCTCCCCGCCGCCTACGCGATCGCGACCGACGGCCGTCCTCCCTCCGGTACGCTCGACGGGACGTCGTATGTCGGCCCCCGGCGTCTTCTCCCCGGGCGCCACGCGTACGCGCCGGGTCCGGAGGAGGGCAGCATCGTGGTGGTGTGGGCGCGCGCCCTCGAGCGCGGCTTCTCGCCCTTCGGCGCGCGCCGGGCAGGCGCCGGCTAGCGGAATGCCGGCATCACTTCCTTGGCGAACCGCTGCATCAGCTCCCGGTTGAACGGCGGGCGGAGGCTCAAGATCACCTCGGTGACGCCCGCGTCCGCGTAGGCGCGGATCCGGTCCTGGATCGCGGCCGGGCTGTCGGCGAGGATCGACTGCGCCGTCTCCTTGCCGACGATCGCGCGCGCGCCGAGGCGGACGACCGGGCCGGCGAGCGGGATGTCGGTGATGGCGACCAGCGGCAGCAGGGCCGAGACGTAGCTCGGGCAGGGCGAGCGGCCGATCTTCTTGCACTCGGCCTCGATGATCGCGCGCCGCTCGCGGATGCCGTCGGGTGACACGCCGCTCACCGCGTTCCAGCCGTCGCCGTAGCGGGCGACGAGCGGGACGATCCACTGCTTGCCCTGGCCGCCGATGACGATCGGCGGGTGCGGGGTCTGCACGTTCTTCGGCGCGAAGGGGGCCTTGTCGAGCGTGTAGTACTTGCCCGCGAAGCTCGGGTGGTCCTCGCTCCAGAGCTTGGTGATCACCTGGAGCGCTTCGCGAAGCTTCCGCGCCCGCTCCTTGGTGTTGCCGAAGGGATAGCCGTACGCCGAGTGGTCGTGCTCGAACCAGCCCGCGCCGATGCCGAGCAAGAGCCGGCCGTGGCTCACGTGGTCGACGGTGGTCGCCATCTTCGCGAGCAGCGCGGGGTTGCGATAGGTGTTCCCGGTCACTAGGACGCCGATCTTCAAGCGGCTCGTCTGTGCCGCCAGCGCGGCGAGCATCGTCCATCCCTCGAGGCAGGGCCCCTCCGAGTTCCCGAAGATCGGGATGAAGTGGTCGTAGACCCACGCGCTGTCGAAGCCGAGCGCCTCGGCTTCCTTCCACGTCGCCAGCACGTCGTCCCACGTCGTATCCTGATTCGGCGTCTGGATACCGAAGGTCAGCTTCGGCGCCGGCTCCGCGGCGCGCGCCAGGGGAGCCAGCAGCAAGGCGACGAGGGCTACGACGATCATCCGCATGCGGCCCCGTAACCCATCGACGATCCCACGGCAATGCAATTGAGGTACTCATCTGTCGCCTCGTCGATAGAATCCAGCGCGGGTCGCCCCGGCAGACGATGCCACCGGCTTGCCATTCCGCACGTCATGTCGCAATCTGAAAACGTAACCACTAGGTGGGGGGGGGCTGTATGAGGCGGAAGGGCACGAAGGGTCCATTGACCATCGCAGCGCTCTGGCTCGTGGGCGCAGCGTCGGCGGGGCACGCGGCGACTTTGCCCGTGATCAACACCGATGACGCCGGACTCGGATCGCTGCGGGGGCAGATTGCAGCCGCAGGGAACGGTGACACGATCGATCTGTCCGGCGTCGGCGGCACGATCAGGCTTACCAGCGGCGAGCTGCTGATCGGCGAGGGTCTGACCATCCGGGGTCCGGGAGCGAAGGTGCTGGCCATCAGCGGCAGCAACATGTTCCGGATATTCAACGTGACCGCGCCTGCGCCCGACGTCGTCGACATCTCGGGCCTGACGATTCGCGACGGCGGGCCCCAGGGTGGCACGATGGGCGGCGGCGGCATTCTGTTCAACGGTGGCGTCACCTTCGGCACCTATCGCCTCACGGACTGTGAGATTACGAGCAACGACGTCAGCGCCGCAGGCAATCCATTGGGCGGCGGGATCGACAACGAGGGGGGCACGGTTCTGATCGAACGGTGCGCGATCGTGAACAACGTCGCGACCTTTCGGGGCGGTGGCATTCAGAACCAGGGATTCGGTTCAATGACGATCGTGAACAGCACGATCGCGGGCAATACGGCCGGACCCACGGGAATCGGGGGAGGCATCCGGTCCCTGCTGCCCTTGACGCTCGTGAACTGCACGTTCGCCGGGAACTCGGCGCAAACCGCCGGGAACATTTCGAGGTCTTCTGCCACTACCAGCCTTCAGAACACCATCGTTGCCGGTGGCATACTGGTTGGGTCGGGTGGCACGTCGCCCGACATCAACGGAGCGGTGACTTCGCTCGACTACAACCTGATCGAGGACACGACCGGCGCCACCATCAGCGGGACGACCACACACACCATCACGGGTCTGTCGCCGATGCTCGGCATGCTAGCCGACAACGGCGGGCCCACGCGGACGCTCGCCCTCCTCAGGGGCAGCGCGGCCATCGATGCAGGAAGCGCGGTGACCGATCCGATCACCTCAGCGCCGCTGAACGTCGATCAGCGTGGTAACCCGCGGCCCGTGGATGCGCTCCCCGGGGGCGGCGTGGGCAATGCGTCCGACATCGGGGCCTTCGAAACGCAACTTCCGCCCCTTTCGATCTCCGCGAGTCCGAACCCGGCAGCTGTCGGGCTGGCGGTGGCGTTCGGCGTCTCCGTGGTCGACCCCGACGGCCAGCCGCTCACGTACACGTGGGACTTTGCCGACGGCTCGATGGGCACCGGCGTCACGCCGTCGCACGCGTTCGGCGCGCCGGGAATCTACGTCGTCAAGGTCACGGCGAGCGATGGCGCCTTGACCGCGCTCGGGACCGTGAGCGTGACGATCTTCCCGGCACCGCTGGTCGGCACGGGCAACGACAGCGATGGCGACGGCTTCTCGGACGACTTCGAAGCCGGCGCGGGGACCGACCCCAACGATCCCGCCAGCACGCCCGCGGAAGGAAAGGCCGCCGCCGACGCGCTGAAGCCGTTTGCGATCGCCAAGCCCGTCATCAGGCTGAGCTTCGCGCGAGGCGGGAAGGACTCGATACGGTTCGGCGGCAAGATCCCCATTCCCGCGGGGTTCTCGCCTGCCGGCAAGCGCGTGCTGATCGACGTCGGGGGCGTGTTCAAGAGCTTCACGTTGGACGCCAAGGGCCGCGCCAAGAGGGGGAGCGACATGCTCCAGGTGAAGATCACCGCGAAAAAGGGCGCCGTTGCCGAACAGATGGCCAAGTTCACGGCCTCTTTCGCGAAGGGAAGGTTCGCCCCCGCGCTGGCAGACGAAGGTCTGACAGGCGATGCGGACATCAAGAAGCCCAAGGCCGTGCGCGTCGAGTTCGTCATCGTCTACAGCGAGGTCGCCTCGAAGGCGCAGGCTACCCTGAAGTATACGGCGAAGAAGGACAAGGCGGGCACGGCACGATAGACGGGCGCAGCCGCGGATCCCTTCCCTCGGCCCCGCGACGCTGAATCATCAACAGCCGGGCGACCCCGAGCGGCTCGCACGCGCGATCGTCGCCCTGGTCGATACGAATTCATCCCCCTCTCGAGCGCCGCGCTATGCCCTCGAGCACGACGGGTTGACTTGTTCGCGTGTCTGGCTCACCCGGGCAGCGAAGATGTAGACCTCGCCGCCGTCGGGGCTCTTCGGGGCTCTCTTGTGTCGGCGGCGAGCGCGCGCTACGCCGGCGGGCGAAGGAGGGAAACACATGCTGAAGCTCTACCACTCGACCCAGAGCCGCTCCGTGCGCCCGCGCTGGATGCTGGAGGAGATCGGCGCCCCGTACGAGGTCGTGCGCCTGAGCATCGAGGGAGGCGACACGAAGAAGCCGGCGTACCTCGCGATCAACCCCAACGGCACGGTGCCGACGCTGGTCGACGGCGACCTCGTGATCTACGAATCCGCCGCGATCTGCCAGTACCTGGCCGACAAGTTCCCCGACAAGAAGCTTGCGCCGCAGGTCGGCACGCCGGCGCGCGGCCTCTACTATCAGTGGATCCACTACGCCATGTCGGCGCTGGAGCCGCCGGCGGTGAACATCTTCCTCCACACGATCCGCAAGCCCGAAGCGGAGCGCATCCCGCAACTCGTCGAAGAGGGGAAGCAGCAGTTGAAGACCGTCCTCGGCGTCATCGACCGGGCGCTCGCCGGGCGCGAGTTCATCGTCGGCAACCAGTTCACGGCCGCCGACGTGCTGATCGGCTCGACGCTCGGCTGGTGCGCCATGATGGGGCAGGTCGGCGCCGAGTACGCCAACGTCGGGGCCTATCTCCAGCGGCTCATGGCGCGGCCGGCGCAGCAGCGCGCCATGGCCGACTGAGCGCCGTCAGCGCAGGCGGGCGATGACGTCCGCCGCGAAGCGCTCGAGGCCGCGGCGCTTCGTGTCGAGGAGGTTCAGGTCGCCACCGTAGAGCACCCACGGCATGGTGATGAGCGTGGTGGCGCCGACCTCCTCCAGGCGGCGGTAGCCGTCGGCGTCGAAGGCGTCGCTGCACGAGACGACGAAGTCGAAGGGCTCTCGCGCGCGCCCGCACTCGGCGCGCAGCGCGTTGATGCGGGCGATGAGCGCCGCCAGCTCCTCGCGCGTGTGGAGGACGGAGATCCAGCCGTCGCCGAGGCGCGCCGCGCGGCGGAGCGCGGGCTCGGACTCGCCGCCGACGTAGATGGGCACCGGGCGCGACGGCGCCGGGCTCATCTCCAGGCGGTCGAAGTCGTAGAAGCGGCCGTGGTGCTCGACCATGCCGCCACGCCAGAGGGTGCGGAGCACGGCGATGGCCTCGTCCGTCCGCCGGCCGCGGGTGGTGAAGTCCTGGCCGAGCAGCTCGAACTCCTCGCGCATCCAGCCGACGCCGATGCCGAGGAGCACGCGGTCGTGCGAGAGGACGGCCGCCGTGCCGGCCGCCTTCGCGACCACGAACGGATGGCGCGCCGGCAGTACGTAGACGTTGGTGAGGAAGCGGAGCCGCGTCGTGACCCCGGCCATCGCCCCGATCGCCACCCACGGGTCGGGCCATGGGGTGGACGGCTCCCAGAACGGCTTGCCGTCGGGTTGGTATGGATATGGTGAGGCGAGGCGCTCGGGGAAGAAGACGTGGTCGGAGAGCGCGACGGCGTCCCAGCCCGCGGCGTCGGCGGTGCGCGCCAGCTCGACGAAGTGTGTGGGGTCGCTGAAGGCGAGCGCGAAGGCGAAGCGCATCCTAGCGCGGGGTCGTGAACTGCGTGCGGAGGATTCCGTCGAAGGCGCGATCGGACAGCCAGCGCCGGAGGTGCATGAAGATGCGCGCGGCGGCCGTCACCGGGTAGCGCGTACGAGGCCGGCGCGCGGTGATGGACTTCTCGATGACGCGCGCCACCGCTTCGGGGCCGAGGGCGAACCACCCCAGCGCGCCCTCGTAGGCGTCGCGGATGTTCTTGCTGAGGCTCGCGTTGAACGCGGCGTAGGGCGAGGTCGACCCGCCGCCGATGCTCGCCAGCGCCGTGTCGCCGAACTGCGTCTTGATCGGCCCCGGCTCGATCACGATCACGTTGATGCCGAAGCCGGCCACCTCGAAGCGGAGCGCGTCGGAGAGCGCTTCCACCGCGTGCTTGGTGGCGTGGTAGAAGCCGCCGCCCGGGAAGGTCAGCTTGCCGCCCATCGAGGAGAGATTGACGATCTTGCCCCAGCGCTGCCGGCGCATGCCGGGGAGCACGAGCTGGACGAGGCGTGTGAGCCCGATGACGTTGGTCTCGAACTGGCGGCGGACGGACTCGATCGACACCTCCTCGACCGCACCCTCCTGGCCGTAGCCCGCGTTGTTGATGAGCACGCCGACCGCGCCCTCGGCGCGCTCGACCGCCTCGACGGCGGCTCGCATCGAGGCCTCGTCGCAGACGTCGAGCGCGAGCGTCTTGCAGCCCTTGGCCGCGAGGTCGCGGACGGCGTCGAGCTTCCGCGCCGTGGCGTAGACGGTCCAGCCCCTTGCCGCCAGGTGCTCGGCGGTGGCGCGGCCGATGCCGGTGGAGCAGCCGGTGATGAGGACGGCCTTCGAGACGCGGTCGGTTGCCATGGGTCTCCCTCCGGGTCGGCAAACTGGTGCAGCGTGGGGCGTCTTGTCAACGACCCGGTGGCGAGGGTACTGCGGTTCGCGATGATCCGGGCCGCGTTCCGCTCCCTGCTCGGCGTCGTTCGGGCGGCGCGGCGGGCGCGGAGTCTGACCCGCAAGAGCGTGACCTCTCAGCTCTTCGAGTGCGCGGCGCTTCGCCGCGGTACGGGCCGGCTGCGGTTGTCCGAGTACTATGCCTATCGTTTGTTCGACGACGACGACCTGACGCTCGCCGACAAGCGATGCTTCATCGGGCAGCGCCGGAAGGCGCTCATCAACTTCCGCTTGAACGACCCGAGCCGGCTGGCGATCTCCAACGACAAGCTGACGCTCTACGCGGTGTGCCGCGGCCTGGGCATCCCGATCCCGAAGATCTATGCGATCTTCGACCCGCACGGACGCGTGTTCGGCGACGTCTCCGTGTTCAGGACGCCGGCGTCCCTGGAAGCGTTCCTCCGCGACGGCATGCGCTACCCCTTCTTCTCGAAGCCGAGTCGCGACGCGTACGGGCGGTTCGGCGCCGCGGTCGCGCGCTTCGACCGGGAGACGGACGAGCTGGTGCTGCTGAACGGCGCGCGCCAGAGGCTCCCGGAGTACGTGAAGCAGCTCAAGATGCCGGCCGACCTGGGGCACGTCTTCCAGGAGTTGCTGCGCCCCAACCCGGTGCTCGCGACGAGCTGCGGTGAGACGGTGTCGACGGTGCGTATGGCGGTGCTCAAGACCGCGGCGGGTCACCGCCTCCTCAATGCCGTCTGGAAGATTCCCGTCGCGGGGACCTGGAACGACAACTTCAAGCACGGCAAGTCGGGCAACATGCTCGGCCTGGTCGATCCAGAAACGGGTCGCGTCTCCCGCGTCATCGGAGGGACGGGATTCGATCAACGGCTGGTGCAACGCCATCCCGACACGGGCGAGCCGCTCGCCGGCTGCCAGCTCCCGGATTGGCGCGTCGCGAAGGAGCTGGCGCTCACCGCGGCCGGGACGATCCCCGGTTGTCGCATCCAGCATTGGGACATCGCCTTGTGTGAGAACGGCCCGCTCGCCTTGGAGATGAACTTCGACGGCGACCTCGATCTCTACCAGCACGCAAGCCACCGCGGCGTGTATGGGGCCACGCTGAAGGACGCGGTGGCGGGAGCGCCGAAGATAACCCGCTGGGATTCCCGCCCATGATCCGCCTCGTCTTCTGCCTCCGGCGGCTGCCGCACCTCTCGCGCGCCGAGTTCCAGCGGTACTGGCGCGAGACGCACGGGCCGCTCGTGCGCTCGCACGCCGGCGCGCTCCGCATCCGGCGCTACGTCCAGGCGCACACCGCGCCCGACCCCGCAAACCACGCGCTGCGCGCCAGCCGCGGCGGGCCCGAGGCCTACGACGGCGTCGCGGAGCTGTGGTGGGACGGCGCCGCCGACGTCGAGGCCGCGCTCGCCACCCCCGAGGGCCGGGCCGCGAGCCTCGCGCTGCTCGAGGACGAGCGGCGCTTCATCGACCTCGCCGCTTCGCCGCTCTGGTGGGTGGGCGACGAGAACGTGGTGATCGCCGGATGGCCGTCCACCTGATCGTCTGGTCGGACTACCTCTGTCCGTGCTGCGACGCGCACGAGGCCGGCGCTTCGTGCTGGCTGCACGGCCGCGGCTACTGCTTCTCGACCGCTCTACCTCGCGCCGGGGTCGTTGACGGCTCTCGCGCACCGGGCCTATAGGGGGGCCCGAGGAGGAAACGCCATGGGAGCAGCCGTACAGCTCGATCGATCGGTCGAGAGCTTCGTCCGCGGGCCGCGCAAGATGCTGATCGACGGCAAGTGGGTCGACGCGGCGTCGGGGAAGACGTTCGAGACCCTGAACCCGGCGACGGGCGAGGTTCTCGCCCGGGTCGTCGAGGGCGACGCGGAGGACGTCGACCGCGCCGTGCGCGTCGCGCGCCGCGTCTTCGACGAGGGCAAGTGGTCGCGCTCGAATCCGGTCGAGCGTGAGCGGATCCTCCTCCGCATCGCCGACCTCATCGAGAAGCACGGCGAAGAGCTCGCGCAGCTCGAGACGCTCGACAACGGCAAGCCCATCTTCGAGAGCCGCAACGTCGACATCCCGGGGAGCGCCGCGACCTTCCGCTACTACGCCGGCTGGGTGACCAAGACCTACGGCGAGACGAACCCCTCGGATCCCTCCTTCTTCAACTACACGCTGCGCGAGCCGGTCGGCGTCTGCGGGCAGATCATCCCGTGGAACTTCCCGCTCCTCATGTGCGCCTGGAAGCTCGCCCCGCTGATCGCCTGCGGGAACACCGGAGTGCTGAAGCCGGCCGAGCAGACGCCGCTCTCGGCGCTCCGCCTGGGCGAGCTGCTGCTCGAGGCCGGGTTGCCGCCCGGCGTCGTCAACGTCGTCCCCGGCTTCGGCGAGACCGCCGGCCGCGCCCTCGTCCGCCACCCGATGGTGGACAAGATCGCGTTCACCGGCTCGACCGAGGTCGGCAAGGAGATCCAGCGCGAAGCCGCCGCCACGCTGAAGCGCGTGTCGCTCGAGCTGGGCGGCAAGTCGCCCAACATCGTCTTCGCCGACGCCGACCCCGACGCCGTCGTCATGGGCGCGCTCGCGAGCGTCTTCTTCTGCGCCGGGCAGGTGTGCTGCGCCGGCACGCGCATGTTCGTCGAGCAGAAGGTGCACGACGAGGTCGCCGACAAGGTCGCGAAGGCCGCCTCGGCGATCAAGCAGGGCCCGGGCATGGACCCCGAGACCCGCATCGGCCCGCTGGTGAGCCGCGAGCAGCTCGACCGCGTCACCGGCTACCTCGAAGCCGGCAAGAAGGCCGGCGCGCGCGCGCTCGTCGGCGGCGAGCGCAACACCGAGCGCGGCCTCGAGAAGGGCTACTTCGTGAAGCCCACGGTCTTCACCGGCGTGAAGAACGACATGAAGATCGCACGCGAGGAGATCTTCGGGCCGGTGGTCTCGATCATCCCGTTCAAGGACGAGAACGACGCCGTCCTCCAGGGCAACGACACGCCCTACGGCCTGGCCGCCGGCGTGTGGACGCGCGACGTGAGCAAGGCCCACCGCGTGGCGCGCGCGCTGCGCGCCGGCACGGTGTGGATCAACTGCTACAACGTCATCGACACGACCGCCCCCTTCGGCGGCTACAAGGAGAGCGGCTACGGGCGCGAGCTCGGCAAGTACGCGCTCGACCTCTACACCCAGGTGAAGACCGTCTGGCTCCGCCTCTGACCGGGGCGGAGCCCGACAGCCGGCTCGTCCGCGCGCTGGTCGCCTGGTACGGCCTCGTCCAGGCCGGGCACGTCCTCGTCAACGTCCGCGGGCTCGGCATCCTGCTCTCGGGCCGGGAGATCGACTTCCCGGCGCCTCCGCCGACGGGCGGCTGGTCGCCGCAGGTGGTCCTGGTCGGCATCGCGATGGGCTTCGCCGACCTCGCCGGCGCGCTCGCCGCGCTCGTCTTCGTGCGCGGCTTCTTCCGCGGCGCGCGCTGGCGTCTGTGGCTCGGGACGACGACGCTGACGATCTCCGTCTACGCGCTGTTCGTCTACGACTACTGGACCCTCGCGAGCGGCGCGTGGACGGGGGCAGCGCTCGGCGCCTACGTGTTCGTCAACCTGGTGTTCGTCCCCGTCGTCGTCCTGTTCGCGCTCTTCTGCCGGTGGGGCGTCGCGGGCCGCCTCGGATGAGCAATCGGGTGCGGTTGAAACCCGCCGCGCCTCCGCGCTATCCCGCGCCGGGAATGTCCGAGCGGAAGATCGCCTTCGTCACCGGCGCGAGCCGCGGCATCGGCCGGGCGTGCGCCATCGAGCTCGCACGCCGCGGCTTCGACGTCGTGGTCACGGCGCGGACGGTGACGGGGAAGGAGCGGCTTGAGCACTCCTCGACCGTCCGGCGCTCGTCCACCGATCCGCTCCCCGGAAGCCTCGAGCAGACCGCCCGCGAGATCGCCGCGCTCGGCCGCGAAGCGCTGGTCGTGAAGCTCGACCTCGCCGCGCGCGGGGACTGGCCGGCGGCGGTCGACGCGGCGCTCGCGCGCTTCGGGCGGATCGACGTGTTGGTCAACAACGGCCGCTACATCGGGCCCGGACACATGGATCCGTTCGAGGAGACGCCGCTCGAGCTGATCGAGCAGATGATCCTCTGCAACGTGGTGGCACCGCTCCATCTCGTCAAGCTCTGCCTGCCGGCCATGAAGCGGCAGGGCGGCGGCATCGTCATCCACGTCACCTCGAGCGCGGGCGAGCGCGAGACGCCGGCGCCGATCGGGCAGGGTGGCTGGGGGCTCGGGTACTCGATCACCAAGGCCGCCTTCAACCGCACGGTGCCGGGGCTCGCGAAGGAGCTCCGCCCCTACAACATCGCGGTGATCGGGCTCATGCCCGGCTTCGTCGGCACCGAGCGCATGGCGGTCGAGCTGGCGGAGTTCGGCTTCGACGCCTCGAAGGGTCTGCCGGTCGAGAACCCGGGGCGCGTCTGCGCCATGCTGGCGACGGCGAAGGACCCGATGCTCTTCAGCGGACGGGACATCTACGGTCCGACCTTCCACGCCGAGCACGCCGGGGTGCGCTTCGAGTAGCCGGCTCCGCGCCCTTGCCTGCGACGCCGGACTTCTCGTAGACACGTCTCCGCATGTACCTCGATCTCACCCCCGAGCAGCGCGCGCTCCGCGACCAGCTCCGCGCCTACTTCACCGACGTCGTCACCCCAGAGCTGCAAGCCGAGGTGGTCGGCGGCGAGGGCGGCGGGCCGCTCTACCGCGCCACGCTCCGCCGCCTGGGGAAGGACGGCTGGCTCGGCATCGGCTGGCCGAAGGAGTACGGCGGGCAGGGGCGCTCGCCGATCGAGCAGTTCATCTTCTCCGACGAGGTGCAGCGCGCCGGCTTCCCGCTGCCGTTCCTCACCCTCAACACCGTCGGCCCCACCATCATGGAGAACGGCACCGAGGAGCAGAAGCGCGACCTCCTCCCTCGCATCCTCGCGGGTGAGTGCCACTTCGCGATCGGCTACTCGGAGCCCAGCGCCGGGACCGACCTGGCGTCGCTCCGCACGCGCGCCGTCCGCGACGGCGACTCCTGGGTCATCAACGGCAGCAAGGTCTTCACCAGCCTCGCCGACTACTCCGACTACATCTGGCTCGCCGCGCGGACGGACCCCGACGCCCCCAAGCACAAGGGCATCTCGATCTTCATGGTCCCGACCACGGCGCCCGGCTACAAGCTGACGCCCATCTGGACCATGGCCGGCGTCCGCACCAACACGACCTACTACGAGGACGTGCGCGTACCCGCCTCGGCGCTCGTCGGGCAGGAGAACCAGGGCTGGTGGCTGATCACGAGCCAGTTGAACCGCGAGCGGGTCGCGCTGTCGCCGATCGGCGGGCTCGAGCGCCTGCTCGGCGAGGTCACGCGCTGGGCCGCCGAGACGCGCCGCCCCGACGGGACGCGCGTGCTCGACGCCGAGTGGGTACAAGCGCGGCTCGCGCGCGTGCGGGCCAAGTGGGAGGTGCTCAAGCTCTTCGCCTGGCGCCAGGCGTGGGCGATGACGCAGGGGAGCCTCAACTTCGCCGACGCTTCGTGCGTCAAGGTCTACGCGAGCGAGTTCTACGTCGAGGCCTATCAGACGCTCCTGGAAGTCCTCGGGCAGGCCGGGTACTTGAAGAAGGGCTCCGCCGGCGCGCTGCTCATGGGCCGCGTCGAGTTCGTCTACCGCGCCACGCTCATCCTCACCTTCGGCGGCGGCACCAACGAGGTGCAGCGCGACATCATCGCGATCGGCGGCCTCCAGATGCCGCGGCCGCTGCGCTAGGACGACGCGATGGACTTCGCCTTCACCCCTGAGCAGGACGCGCTCCGCGAGCTGGCGCGGAAGATCCTCGGCGACCGCCTGACGCACGAGCGCCTGCGGACCGTCGAGGCGATGCCCGACTGGTTCGACCGGGAGGTATGGGCCGAGCTGGCCAAGGCCAACCTCCTCGGGGTCGCCCTGCCCGAGGACGTCGGCGGCGGCGGGCTCGGCCTGGTCGAGCTGTGCCTCCTCCTCGAAGCCGTCGGGTGGGCCGTCGCGCCCATCCCCGCCTGGGCGACGCTCGTCCTCGGCGCGCTGCCGATCGCCGAGTTCGGCTCGGCCGAGCAGCGCGCGCGCTGGCTCGGCCCGGTCGCGGCGGGCGACGCTGTCCTCACCGCCGCCCTCGTCGAGCCGAACGCCGACGACCCGACCCGCCCGGCGACGCGCGCCCGGAAGGACGGCGCCGCGTGGCGGCTCGACGGCGTCAAGGCGTGCGTGCCGGCGGCGCACCTCGCCGCGCGCGTCGTCGTCCCCGCCGCAACCGACGGCGGCGTCGGCGTCTTCCTGGTCGACCCGCGCGGGGCCGGCGTGCGGGTCGCCCGCCAGGAGGCGACCAACGGCGAGCCGCAGGGCGAGGTCACGCTGGCGGGCGCGGCGGGCGAGCCGCTGGGCGACCCGGCGAAGGGTGACGCGATCGTCGCCTGGCTCCTCGAGCGCGCGCTGGTCGGCTTGTGTGCGATCGAAGCGGGCGTCGTCGAGCGCGCGCTGCGCATGACCGCCCAGTACGTCTCGACCCGCGAGCAGTTCGGGAAGCCGCTCGCCACCTTCCAGGCCGTCTCGCAGCGCGCCGCCGACGCCTTCATCGACGTCGAGGCGATCCGCTGGACGATGTGGCAGGCGGCGTGGCGCCTCGCCGAGGGGCTGCCGGCCGCGGACGAGGTGCGGATCGCGAAGTTCTGGGCGGCCGAGGGTGGCCACCGCGTGGTCTACGCCGCGCAGCACCTCCACGGCGGCATCGGCATCGACCTCGACTACCCGCTCCACCGCTACTACATCTGGTCGAAGACGATCGAGCTGACGCTCGGCTCGGCCACGCCCCACCTCGCGCGGCTCGGCGCCGCCATCGCCCGGGACGCGACGCGGTGAAGGCCCTCGGGCGCGGGGCGCTCACCGGCGCCGGGTACGCGCTCGCCGTCACCGGCGTCGAGTTGTGGTTCGGCGGCCGGATGCTGCTCGTGAACCGCTTGACGCCGCCCGTCTCGATGATGTCGAACGCGGCGCTCCTGGCGGTCGGGCTCGGCGCGCTCCTCGGCGCGGCGCTCGCGCCGATCGTCCGCGGCCGCCGCGCCCATCTCCTCGCCGTCGCCGTGGTGTGGGCCGCGCTCGAGCTGTGGGTCACGGCCGCGAGCACGGCCTTCCGCGTCATCACGCTGGTCGGGCCCGTCGTGGGGGCGCTCTTCGTGCTCGCCGGCCGCCGGCTCGCGCCGCGGCGGGTCGCGTGGCGGGCGGCGGCGGGCGTCGCGCTGGTGGCGAGCGCCGTCGCCGTGCCGGGGATCTACATTCGCGTCACGACGCCCGCCGCGCCCCCGCGCGCCGCGCGGGGCACGGCCGCACCCGGCGCGCCGGACGTCGTCGTGGTCGTCCTCGACACGGTGCGCGCCGACCACGTGTCGGCCTACGGCTACGCGCGGCCAACCACGCCCAACTTCGACGCGCTCGCCGCCGAGGGCGCGCTCTTCGCCGACGCGACCGCGCCGGCGACCTGGTCGCTGCCGTCGCACGCTTCGCTCTTCACCGGGCTCTTCGTCTCGGCGCACGGGGCACACGACGAGCACAAGTTCCTCGACGCCGGTCCGCCGACGCTCGCCGAGACGCTCGCCGCCGCCGGCTACGACACGCGCTGCTTCACCGCCAACTCCTGGATCAGCGACGGCCTCGGGTTGACGCGCGGCTTCGCGTGGTGCGACGAGGCGTGGCGCGGGGGACAGGTCGCGCGCGACTTCCAGTTCGTCTACCGGCTGCTCGACCGCTTCGGGTTCAGCGCCCCGGACAAGGGCGGCGCGGAGGCCGTCGGGGACTTCGAGCAGTGGGCGGCGACGCGGCCCGCAGACGCGCCACCCGCGTACGCCTTCCTGAACTTCATCGAAGCGCACTTCCCCTACCATCAGCTCCCCGACGACTACCTCCGGCGCTTCACCCCGCTCTCGCGCAACGCGCTCCGCGCGCTCAGCCTCCGCCTCATGGTGGCGCAGTTCGGCAACGACCGGGTTGATCCGGGCGAGGCCGCCGAGCCCGCCGTCGCGATGTACGACGGCGGCGTGGCGTACGCGGATCACCTGCTCGGTCGCGTCGTCGAGGCGCTTCGCCGCCGCGGCACGCTCGACCGCACCATCGTCGTCGTGCTGGCCGATCACGGCGAGCTGCTCGGCGAGCACGGCGAGTTCGGGCACGGGCACTCGCTCTACGAGGTCGGGATCCGCGTCCCGCTCGCCGTCCGCTACCCGCCGCGCGTGCCGCGCGCCGTCCGCGTCCCGGCTCCGGTCTCGACCGTCGGCGTCTACGCGACCGTGCTCGACCTCGCCGGCCTGCCGCCGGCCGCGCACGTGCAGGTCGGCTCGCTCGCGCCGGCGATCGCCGGCGGGCGCGGCGGGGGTCCCGTCATCGCCGAGCAGTTCCGCGGCATGCTCGGCAGCCGCTCGGAGCCGGGCGACCCGCTCATGCGGATCGACAATCGCTACCGGTCCTACCGCGTCGGCTCCTGGAAGCTCGTCGAGGAGGCTGACGGCACCGCGCACCTCTTCGACCTCGGCACGGACCCGCACGAGGCGCACGACGTGGCCGGCGCCGAGGGCGCGCGCCTCGCGGCGCTGCGCGCCGAGCTGGGCGGCGTCACCACGGCGCTCGCGCTCCCCGCCCTCGACGCCGCGGTGGCGCGCGCCTCGCCGCCCCCCGTCGACCCCGCCGCACGCGCGCGGCTCCGCGCGCTCGGCTACGTGGAGTGAAAGCGACGGCGTTCGGACGTCACCAGCGGAACATGAGCCCCATCAGCCGCTCGAGCAGGCGGGCCCGCTTGGGCGAGTAGGGGAACCAGGTCGGCTCGCTCTTGCGGCCGAAGCGGTCCACCAGGATCGCCTGGCGGACGCAGAACTGGCGCACGCCCTCGCGCCCGCCGTGGCGCGCACCGACGCCGCTCTGCTTGACGCCGCCGAAGGGCAGCTCGACGCAGCCCGCGGAGACCAGGCAGTCGTTGACGCAGGCGGAGCCGCTGTCGATGCGCTGCGCGAGCTCGATGCCGCGCGCCGTGTCGCGCGTCCACACGCTGGCGTTGAGCCCGTAGGGCGTCTCGTTGGCGAGCCGCAGGGCCTCGTCGGCGTCGCGCACCGCCATCACCGGCACGACGGGGCCGAAGGTCTCCTCCTGCATGATCGACATCGAGTGGTCGACGCGCGTCAGCACCGTCGGCTCGAAGAAGACCCCGCCGCCGACGTCGAGGCGGTGGCCGCCGAGCAGCACCTCGGCGCCCTTGGCCCGCGCGTCGGCGAGGTGGCGCTCGACGACCTCCACCTGGCGCGGGCTGGTGAAGGGCCCGAAGTCGATCTCCGCGTCGGGACCGTTCAGCCCCGTGCGGAGGGCGCGCATCTTCTCGACCAGCTTGGCGGTGAACTGCTCGACGACGGGCTCCTCGACGTACACGCGCTCGACCGACATGCACACCTGCCCCGTCATCATGCAGCCGCCCCAGGCGGCGGCGCTGGCGGCGCGCTCGAGGTCGGCGTCGCGGAGCACGATCATCGGGTCCTTCCCGCCCAGCTCGAGGAGGACGGGCGTCAAGCGGCGGCTCGCCCGCTCCATCACGCGCCGCCCCGTCTCGGGCGAGCCGGTGACGCACACCATGTCGACGTGGTCGACGATCGCCGCACCCGTCGGCCCGGCGCCGATGAGGACCTGGAGGAGGCCCGCCGGCAGGACGCGGTTCATCGCCTCGACGGCGCGCCGGACGGCAAGGGGCGTCAGCTCGGACGGCTTGACGAGCACCGCGTTGCCGGCGAGCAGCGCGGGGACGGCGTCGCCGAGCGCCAGGTTCAAGGGCGCGTTCCACGGGCTGATGATGCCGACCACGCCGCGCGGCTTGTAGAAGACGATCGCCCGCTTGCCGAAGAGCGGCCGCGAGCTGACGCGCTCGGGCGCGAGCCAGCGCGGCGCGCGGCGCGCGAGGTAGCCGGTTTCCAGGCAGACGCCCATCAGCTCGCCGACGACGTCGAAGCGCGCCTTGCCGGTCTCGCGCTCGAGGAGCGCCAGGATCTCGGAACGGTCGCGGACCACCTCGCGGCGCGCGTGGCGCACGAAGCGCGCGCGCTCGCGCGGGGAGAGCGCCGCCCACCCCGTCTGCGCCGCGCGCGCGCGCGCGGCCGCGGCCGCGACCGCCGTCGCGTCGTCGATCGGAAGCTCGGCGATCGGCGTGCCGCGCGCCGGGTCGCGCACGGTGAGGCCGGCCGCAGCCTCGGGGCCGCCGCTCATCGCGCCCGTCGCCATGGTCGATGCCTCCTCGCGCTAGTGCGGCGACGCGACCTTCGCCATGTAGGTCCGGATGCGGGCCGCGTTGGTGCCCATGTCACCCTTCCCATCGCGCGATTTCGAGCGCATGTCGATACGCGCGCGCCCGTCGGGGTCGCTCGCCACGCGGATGACGATGTCGTCGTGGAAGCCGAACAGGCGGGTCGTCGCGACCGCTTCGATCGCGCCCGCCGCCGGATCGACGGCCGTCACTTCCCAGGCGGGCATCGACTCCGCCACCAGCTTGGCGCGGGCGAAGGCGGCGATCTGGTCGCCGCCGAGGTAGACAGGTTTGAGGTCGGCGCAGCAGCCGCGCTGGATGGCGGCGAAGTCGCGCGGGTATCCCAGGTCGCGGTCCACGTTGGCGGGGATCGTTCCCGCGTGGCGGAAGGCGGGCGGGTTGTCGGGGTCCGTCGTGAAGTCGTTGATCGTCGGGCCGCCGTGGCCGTTTGCGGCGACCGCGACGAAGAGGGCGCCGGCCACGAGTGCCACGCCGCCCCCCGTGGTGAAGCCGCGGCCGCGTACCGCCTGCACGACGCTCGTGACGCCGACCAGCAGCGCCACGATACCGCCGAGCGCGAACGGGACGAAGCCGACCAGGCCCGGCACGACGCGTACGAACGCGAGCGCCGGTCCGACGACCATGGCGGCGACGGCGAAAAAGCCGAGGGTGTTCCGCATCGCGTGTCCTCCTTCGAGGTCCGCGACTAGCCGAGGCGCCCGCTCGCCGTCAAATGGCCCCGGGGGCTACTGCACGCACGGATTCGTCGAGACGGTGCAGCTCTGCGGACCGGGCCACGGGTTGCAGGCGGTGATTCAGCGCGGGACGTCGACGCGGCTCATGGGCTCCACCCCCGCGGCGCTCACCTTGAAGGCCAGCCGCGCGAGCCGGGGAGGTGGGGGCCAAGGGCCAAGGTGGAGGTGGGGTGTCCTCCCCAGCGTCCGAGATCGGAGGTTAGGTCAACGTCGCAGGCTTGTCGCGACTACGGGCCGGCATGCTGGCGAGATTGAGTGTGCCACCCGGCGCCGAAACAGGTGTAAGATAGGCGCCGGGGATGAGTGAGCCTCTTTTGCTGACGGACGTGCTCGACGCGCTCGCCGCCGGGGACGATGTGTTTGCCCGCTGGGGCAGCAAGGCGCGCGACGTGATGGCCGCGAAGCCGACGTTTGTGACCCTTGATCACACCATCGATCAAGCGCGCAAGTTGATGGACAAGCACTCGGTGCGGCATTTACCGGTGGTCGAGGAGGGCGCCATCCTGGGCATCGTTTCGCATCGCGATCTGTCGCGCATCGCGACCACCACCATGTGGACCGACGATGCGACCGATGCTGACCGCTTGATCCTCTCGCAGCGTCTGGGAGGGGTATATATCCCGAATCCGATTACCGCCAACGCGGATGCTTCCGTGTTTTCCCTGGCGCAGACCATGCTGCAGCAGCGGATCGATTGCGTGATCATCGCCGGTCCCGCGAAGGAGTTGCTCGGGCTGGTGACCTCCACCGACCTTGTACAATGGATTGTGCGTCTCGAGTGGCTCGGCCGCTTGCGCGCCTCGCTCGGCACGCCGGTGCCCGCGCGACCGACGGCGGATATGCTCTATCCGCGAGTCATGGCGCATGTGTCAGACATCTGCACGCAAAAGGGACCGCGTGTCCTCGCCACCACGCCGATTGGCACGGTGGTTGCGCAGATGCAGCGTGGCGGGGTGCGGCACACGTTGGTGGTGGACGATGCCGACGAGTTGGTGGGCATCGTCTCCGATCGCGACATCATACGCAACATCCCCACGCAGTGGCGCACGGCGCTCACGCGGGGCGCTCGGGCGGGGCAGGGCGACCACTTTTATCTGCACTTCGAGGATCCCGAGGTGCAGGAATTCCTCAAGAAGCCGGTGAGCGTCGTCATGACCGTCGGACCGATGGTGGTCAAACACGACCTGCCCACCGCGGAACTTGTCAAGTTGTTCCTCAAGATGCGCGTCGGCGGCGCTCCCGTGCAAGGACCTGACGGCAAGCCCCAGGGAATCGTCACCCAGACCGACCTCCTGCGCGCCTTCGTCAAGCTGAGAGGGGACGTACCTCGCTAATTTGCTTGTTGTTGAGGAGTGAGCTCGCGCAAGACTGAACCTCGCTGGTCGCGAGCCTGAACGGTTTCTGAGCGCCGGTCGCTGACCGGCCGGCGCAGCTCTGGCCTGCCCGAGCCCGGCGACCTTCGTCCACCGTTCGGCCGGCGGCAGATCACGCTCGTACGCGACGATCTTCCCGAGGCCGTAGTACGCCTTGGTGTAGTGAATCACGTTCCCGACCATGCGCTCGGGCACGACGAATCCCTGCGTCGCCTTCGCCACCGCGCACTCGCGGCTCTGCTGGACGTCGATCAGCACGAGGCGGGTAGTCGGACCGTGAATCGTCAGCCACTCCTGGACGAGGAGGTAGCGTGAGTCCGGGGACCACACGAGATCGTCGCCGAACAGCCGATCCCGAACCGAGGTCCCATCGAGGCTCAGCCGGTGGTAGGCAGGCCCGAATCGGATCTCGCCGATGCTGGTCAGCGCGGCCTCATGCCGGCAACGCGCCCGCGGCGAGCAACGCCTCGAGCCCCGCCCGGGTGAGCGCCCGCGCGTGCGATGGATCGCGGAGGGATCTTCCCGCCGTTAGGGCGCGCGCAGGGCCTTCTTGCCAGCGCGCCGGAATTTCTGCGGCGTCCGCGCGCAGCGGTGCGCGCCGCCCGGATCGCGGAACGCCAGGACGAGCCGAAGCGTCCCGGGTGACGGCAGGACGAAGTGCGCGCGACGGCTCTCGATGTGGACGAGCAGGTTCCCTTTGGACGCGCGCAGCGTCACGCCGGTGATCCCCCCCGCGTCGCCGACCGACTGGCCGCGGTCCGCGAAGACCGCGAGCTTGCCGCGCTTCACGACGAGGCGCTCGGCGGGGATGCGGGCGCAGAAGAGGGCTGGGCCGCCGTCGACCCGGAGCTGGAGGAAGAGGTCGCGAGCGGGGACCACGTCGGCGAGCGCGGTGCCACCCACCGTCGCGTCCAGGGCCACGAGCGCCGTGCCGCCCTGCGAGGTGAAGCGCGCCTTCCGAACCGACAGCGTCCGGACACCGGACGCCGGGCAGCAGGCCGCCTCCTCGAAGTCGACCAGGCCGTTCGCATCGTCGTCGGCGCAGTTGCCGCAGGCCTCGACCGCGCCGGGGAGCGTCGTCGTGGTGGTGGTCGCGGGCGATACCGTGGTGGTGGTCGAGCTGACGCCGGGGGACGTGGTCGTCGTCGTGCCGGGCAGAGTCGTCGTCGTGGTGGACGCGAGCGTCGTCGTGGTCGTCGTGCCGAGGGTCGTGGTGGTCGTCGTCGAGGGCGGTGGCTCGTTCGAGATCGGCAGCGTCAGGCCGTTGCCGTCCGCGTTCGGGATGTAGATGTAGGCGCCCGGCACGGGCTGGTGGTCGGCGTCCTTGATCTCGATGGAGATCAGCTCGAGCGTGTCGGCGAAGTCGGCGACGCCCTCGGCGTCCCACCCGTCGACCCCCAGCGGCGCGGCGGCGTTGGCGTCGGCGCGCAGGCTCACGAAGATGCCGGTGGAGGGATGCCACGCCTGGTTGTCGTTCGGATTCTCGTTCATCGGCACGACGATCGGCGGACAGGGGTATCCGGTGCACTGAATGGCCATGAGCCCCGGGGCATACAGCGTGGCCACGCCCGTCCCGTGAACCACGACCGACGCGTTGCTCGCCGTGGCCGACGCGACCCCGGCGAGACCGAAGTTGAAGTAGGCGTACCCGGTGAGCGGCGCGGCGACGCTGCCCATCTGGAGGACCCAGATCCGCGTGTCGCCGTATGCGAGCTGCGAGCCGCCGACCCCCGTGGCGTCGTGGCGCGTGAAGCGCGCCTGCGACCGCAGCGTGAGGCGATCCCCGACGATTTCGGCCTTGGAGAGGAAGCGGGCGCACAGGAAGTTCGGCGTTCCGAGCGGCGGGCAGGACGCTCCGTGGATGGAGAAGTCGCCGCCGCTCATCTCCACCGCGGGCGGCGTGAAGACCTGCTGGAGGAGACCGCCCTGATCGTCGCCAGAGAAGAACCATCCCCCGCCGGCCTCGTACCGGACGAGCGCCTGCGACGTGGCAGCACGCGAGAGGAGGAACGCGAAGGAGGCGGCTGCAGCGATCCGGGGTGCTCCACGCATGGAGCGAAGCGGTAGCACAGGCTAGATCGCACCCACAATGGCATTCGCCACGCGGGGCGACGCCGGCCGTTCAGTCGGCGCGGGCCCGGAACCGCGTCACGCTGTTCTCGACCGGCGAGCCGTTACGGAAGGCCGGCAGCGTGATAGACCGTGATCGGGGCGCATGCCCCGTTTGAGGGCCCGTAGTCGCGACAAGCCTGCGAAGTTGACCCAACGTCCGGCCCTTTGGCCCCCATCTCCCCGGCTCGCGCGGGGCGTATGACGCCCGTGCGGCACCGTCAAGACGCAGCCCTCATTCTTTCTTTGGGGCCAGCGACTGCGTGCTCTACCGCGCTCGGTCCCCGAACCGGAAGCGACGACTCAGGTCAAACGGCCCGCGACACGCGGATCAGATTCCGCGCTTCTCGGAGTCCATCGCCGTCCAGGCCGGCTGCTTCGTCGAGCATCGTACGAAGCTCGCGCCGGGCGGCTCATCTAACGGGCACACCGGAAACCGAAGGTGTCGTAGGGGAACGTCGGGTCCACGCTGGCATCGATCGCGAAGGGTCCGGCTCCCGCGCCGTAGTTCCAGTTGCCGCCCCGGACCAACGCGCCCGGGCCCCGCGAAGTGTCCGCTCCCGCCAGGCACATCGAGTCGTCGCTGAAGCTGCCCCACCCTGGGCAGTTCGTCGCGAAGGGCGCCCAGTCCGCTACCCATTCCCACACGTTCCCCACCATGTCCCGAACCCCCGCGCGCGACACGCAGTCCCCCAGCGCTCCCCGTGTTCATGGGCCCCGTCGTGTTCGTGTTGCAGGTCAGGGTCCCGTTGCCTCCGGCACCCGGATCCGGCGTGCCGGCAGCCGCCATCTGCCACTCGGCGCTCGTCAAGAGCCGCTTCCCCGCGTTGCCGCACGCCTGCGCGGCCTGGAACCAGGTGATTCAGCGCGCGGGCAGGACCCGCGGATGCTGCGCGCGAAGATGGCGGTGCAGTCGTTGCCGGTTGGGGCGCAGGGGTAATTCGCGCTCACGACTCCATACTGTGTCCCGCCCGACGGCGTGCTCCACACGCTCGCCTCGTCCACGTCGACGCAAAGGTTTCCGACCTTCACCATGCTGTCGTTCGGGTCGTTCCCGGGGCAGGCGGTACCGGCGAAGAACTTCGCGCGCACCTGGTCGGGCGTGTCGAGTGACCGGAGGGGGCCGAACTGCGCCAAGTCCAGCAGCTTCTCCTTCTTCTTACCGGCAGCCCGCACGAAGACAGCACCGGACTTCTTCTGACACAGCACGGCCGCGTCGGCGGTCACGGCCAGGGTCGGACACATCAACGCCAAGACGAGAGCAATCCTCATGGTCCTGGCCTTTGCCGCGACGCCACCCGGTAGGTCAAGGGATCGTGGTGCTCATGGGGGGGCGTGGCCTCAGCGACGACAGGAGGGACCGATGAAGCGCGCTTCGATCTTCCGCCGGGCGTCGTCGAGCGAGACGAAGTGATGCACGTTCAGGCACTCGTCGCGCAAGTCCCCCTTGAAGGGTTCGGGTGTGCGCGTTCTCCACGGGTTTCCCCGGTCGGACGACGGCGAGCCGCGCGAGCCGGGGAGGTGGGGGGCAAGGGCCAAGGTGGAGGTGGGGCGTCCTCCCCATGCGTCCGGGATCGGAGGTTCGGTCAACGTCGCAGGCTTGTCGCATCTACGGGCCCGCGCACCGCGGCGAGGAGATCACGGCCGAGGTGATCGACGGGCCGCGTGCCGTCGTCTTCGATCAGGCGGCGAACCGCCTCCACGTGCAGACGGCGATCATGCTCTGGCTGTCGGGGTGGACGAGCATCTGGCGCTGCGTGCAACGGTAGATAAAACTATTTAGTGCGCGTGCTAATAGTTGAGACTATCTAGCGCCGCGGCTCTTGACCGGCCCACCGCGTCGTACGATGGGATCGCCGTGCCACGGGCGACGCTCGGGAGGGTCTTGAGATCACGCCATCCTGCGGGATCCGTCGAAGATATCCTCCTCTTCGCCGACGGTCGAACCGCGAACGGCTCCATCGATGAGCCAGAAGGAGTGGGCATGACTTGGCAACGCGATTCATACGACACGGACCTCGTCTCGACAGCGGGAGCACATCGCCCCAGATGCATTGCGACGGCGATTATGGCCATCGCGGTGATTGGCGCCATGGCGGTGACCGCGCGGCCAGGGCACGCCGCGGGGGATGACGATCCCTTCACGATCGTTGGCCCATCACGCCGACTGAGCCGCACGGAGGTGGATCATTACCGGGTTCAGGATGAATCGAAGCGCCGGGACATTCTCGCAGACGCCGTGGAAGGTGAGGTCGCAGCCGGACGGCTGAACAGCGACGAACGGAGCCGGGCGATCGAAGCGCGGAGCGCGGACTGGAGGGTGTGGGAATTCGGAGCCGGCACCCCTGCTCACCAGACCGTCGCTGCGCCGGTGGGCATCGTCTTGCACGTGCGTGAAGGCAGGAATGCCGTAGGGCAGCCAACGTGGGACGTCAGGGTCGCAATCAAGGGCTCCAAGCGAGCAACCCTTGATCGGTCCAAGCACCGCGCCACTGATTCGGCTCACGCACTGGCGGCTAAAGAGAACTGGATTCCTTTGGATCCGCCGTCGTACGCCGGCAGCTGGAGTCAACAACTCGGCTGCGGCTTTTTTGACACCGTATGCTTCCGCGGAAACTACTTCTACCAGCTCAGCGTCCTACTGCATTTCGCTCGGTCGGGTTGCAGCGGCTGCAACTGCAGCTACCGGGACTATTCGGCGATGCAGATCGGAGCCATCGTCGCCTCAAAGTGGGGAGGGTTGAAGCGTGCCTGGACGCAGCTCCACGTAACCGACGGCGCGAGCAGCACGACGCGCGAGAAGGTGTACCCACTGCAGGTAGTCGTTTCGCCGAACGGAACCTGCATCACGGGCAGCCTCAGCTTCGGCATCAACTACAGCGCGGTGAGCATGTCAGTCGGCCAGGGTTACCAAGTCTGCAACCACGAAGAGGTGGGCCCAACCCCCGTCGCGCCGCAGTATCCAAAGGATGGCGCCTTCCAATGGTTGTCCGACAACGGTCTGCACGACAACGAGAGCAGGAATTACCAGGGCGCGCTCATCGTCTCGATGCCTGACGGGTACGGCTGGCCCGGCTTCGACCTCAGCACCTACACCGGATTTTCCCGGTAGCGCAGAAGGCGACACGGCGGCCTACGGGCCGCCGCGTGGTCGCGAGCACGATTGGAACCACGAAGCCGTCCATCAGCCAATACCGGCCGCGCGAGCCGGGGAGGTGGGGGCAAGGGCCAAGGTGGAGGTGGGGCGTCCTCCCCAGCGTCCGAGATCGGACGTTCGGTCACCCATGAAGACGGGCTGGTTAGTAGTCTGTAGGATCCGCTCGGGTGGCTCTCCTTGGCCTCGAGGGGTCGCGATCTGCTCCCGCGCACAGCGCCAGAGGGCGCGGTGCTGCTCCACGTACGCCCGCAGCGCGCCGTGCTCCGCCAAGGTCGCGAGGACCTTGGCCCACCCCAGCTCGCTCCCGAGACTGCGACTCAGGTAGCCAAGCCCCGCCGCGCGCAGCAACGCCTTCACCGCGGTGACCTGCGCACTCTGCAGGCGCACGAAGTGGCGGCGACGCGCCAGGGTCTCCCGCAAGCGCGACACCTCCGGCCGCGGCACGTGCACGATGGCGCGGGAGATCCCGCCACGCAGCCCCTCGCAGCGCTCGAACGCATCGCGCCGGTCGCTCTGCTGCGTCGGCCGGTGCGCTTTGAGTCGGACCTCGTGCGCATCGATCACCTGCGGCGCGAGGCCAAGGGCGGCGCGCTGGCGCGCCACGAAGAACGCCACCGTCCCGGTCTCCAAGGCCCCCGGCGTGCCGGGCGGAAGATGATGCGCGGTGCGCAGCGTGTCGAGCGCCGCCGGCGTCGTCGGCACCTCGCCGCGGGCGATCACCTGTCCCGCCCCATCCTCGATCACGAAGGTGCTCTGCCGGCTATGCACGTCCAGGCCCACGTAGTACTGCTCCATCGGGCTGCCCTCCTTCTTGTTTGGGGCTCCGTCGCGGATGACCCCGTGGTCCGCCGCGAACCATATCGCGGCGGAGGGCAGCCCGTCTTCATTGATACAACTTGGCAGGCTTGTCGCGACCACGGGCCCGGGCGCGCATTCGACGACCGCGCGGACACATTCGACGGCGGCATAAACCGATGGGGTGGTGATGGCGACAGATCGGAAAGATGATCGCGCGGTTTGGACGGGCGTGGCGCTATTTATGGCCGGGGTCCTATTACATGGCGCCTGGGCGCTGACTGAGCAGATACCGGAGGATATGGATAGCGAGTACTACCTGGTCGTTGCGAGGCGAATCGCGAATGGATTGGGGGCGAACACCGCGTCGCTGTGGAATCTCTCCTACTTGCCGCCTGTGCTGCCGACCCCAGCGGATATGCATTGGCTGCCGTTGGCCTCGCGCATCCTTGTGCCTGGCCTTTGGCTCTGGCCACAACACGGCGAACAGATGATCAGCGTGCTGCTCGCGGCCTGTTGGGGACCACTGGCGTGGATATTGGCCCAACGGACGGGGACTCGGTTGCCGTTGCTCGCTGGAATTCTCGCATGCGCGGGGGGGGTGTGGTTGCGATTTGCTTCGACGCCAGATGTCTACGCGATCCAGGGGGTGCTCGGCGGCCTGGGGGTTCTGGCGGTGGCGGAGGATAGCGTAGGGGGTGCAATGGTGGTTGCCATGCTGGCTGCCCTGAATCGCAGTGACGGTTTGTTGACCGGCCTTGCGCTCGCCAGCGGCCTGCGGGGGGGCAAGCGACTCGGCCCGCTGGTCGCCGGGGGACTGGCCACCGCCGGTTGGCTGGCGCGGGACTACACCCTCGGCGGAGCCGACTGGTTGACCGGTCGGCGCATCGCGTTGGATACCACGGACTATCTCGCGTTATACGACGGCATTGCGAGGCCACCGCTGGGTTTCAGCGGGCGATTCGACGCGCTGGCAGGAGCGCTGCCCGGCCTGGTCGAATTTGTGTTGACGCCTGGGCTGATCATGCTGACCGTACCCGCATTGGTCGCAGCGCTGGCCCGACGGCGCGAGGGTTGGGTTCGAGCGACCCTCGCGATGTGGTTGGTGGTACCGCTGATCGAGGTGCTGCTCGCGCCGGCCATCGCCGACCATGGCACGCTGTACCGAACCGGCGCGGCCCTGGTCGTCGGCCATGCGGCCCTGGCCGCAGAGGGGGTCGAGCAGGCCGCCGAGCGGCTCGGCCGGTGGCGGGGGTATCCGCGTGCCTTTACAATCGGCGTGCTGGTCGGTTCATTTCTGACGATTGCGATCGCCAAGGCAGCGATGAACGCCAGCAAGCCGGCTCATCCCATCGGATGCGACGCATTGGCGGCTATACCGATGGCTTCCCCTGTGTTCAGCTCGCGTCCGATCGAATTGGAGCTGCGCTGCGGTCGTCCAGGCATCATGATCACCCGTACCATCACCGCCGAGCGGGCGGCGGAGGTCGCGCAGCGCTATCAGGTGCGGTATGCGCTGGTGGAACCCGCGTCGGTTCACGATGAGGGGAGTCTGACCGAGCGGGAAGTCGGTGCGGTCTTGCCCGGATGGACCGCTGCAGGAGGCGGGTTGTGGACGGCGCCCGAGGTCGAAGGCACGGCGCCGAACTGAGCGATCAGTGCGCTGCCAACGCGGTCCGTCGGGAGTGGCGAGCGGTCCGAACGCGCCCCCGAACGGCCGTCGGGCGGGCCGAGGCTCAGCGCGGGACGTCGACGCGGCTCATGGGCTCCGCCCCCGCGGCGCTCACCTTGAAGGCCAGCTCCTTGGCGCAGGCGGGATCGGTGAGGATGCGGACGACGGCGTCGCCCACGGCGCGCGGGGTGAGCGCCGGCGTGAGGCCCATCTGGGCGCCGACCTCCGCCTCGGTGACGCCCAGGCGGCGCGCGAAGGCGGCCACCGCGTCGCGGCCCATCTCGGTCTCGAGCGTCAAGACGGGCAGGATGCAGTGGACGCGGAGCCCGAGCGAGGCCGCCTCCGGCGCGAGGCAGCGCGCCAGCTCCCAGAGCGCTGCCTTGGCGGCGGCGTAGCCCGCGATCAGCGGGAAGCTCGAGTAGGCGGCGGTGCTCGAGCCGACCACGATCGCGCTCCCGGGCTGGAGCGGGAGGAGCAGCGCCTCGCGCGCCCACAGGAACGCGCTCTTCACGTCGGTCTCCCAGAAGACGGAGAACGTCTCCCAGGTGTGGAAGCGCGTCGGCCGGTGGCTGCCGATCATGCCCGCGTTGAGCACCAGCACGTGCGGGCGCTCGCGCTCGACGGTGCGCGCGGCGACGATCGGATCCGTCGCGTCGGCGGCGAGCGGCTCGACCGCGCCCCGGACCTCCTCGACGAGCCGCGCCAGGTGCGCCCGGTCGCGCGCGACCGCGACCACGCGCATGCCGGCGCCGGCGAGCGCCTCGACGATGCCGCGGCCGAAGCCGCGGCTGCCGCCGGTCACGATCGCGGTCTTGCCGTCCAGGCCGTGCATGTCGTGCGGCCGTAGCGTCGCGCGGTCGGAGGTGTCAAGGAGTCCGTGCCCAGTGCGCGCGTCGACGGCCGGTTGACCCCGCGGCGGCCGTCCGTGCTAGAGGCGCGGCATGACCGGGCGGTTGAAGGCGGACGAGCTGCGGGCGCTCGTCGCGTCGGGGGAGATCGAGACGGTGCTCACCGTCTTTCCGGATCTCTACGGGCGGCTGGTGGGGAAGCGGATCGTCGGGCGGTACTTCTGCGACGAGGTGCTGGGCGACGGGATGCACGTCTGCGACTACCTGCTCGCCTGCGACATGGAGATGGATCCGGTGCCGGGGTACCGCTTCACGTCGTGGGCGAAGGGGTACGGGGACGTGCGGTGCGTGGTGGATGTCTCGACGCTTCGCCGCGCCACCTGGCTCGAGCGGACGGCGCTGGTGCTGTGTGACGTCCTGGAGGAGGACGGCGGCGTGCTGGTCGCGGTGGCGCCGCGGACGATCCTCAAGCGGCAGGTGGAGCGGGCGGCGGCGGCGGGCGTGCGGGTGATGACGGCGTCGGAGCTCGAGTTCTACGTGCTGCGCGACTCCTTCGCGGCCGCGGCGGAGAAGCGCTTCGACGGGCTCGAGCTTTTCGGGTGGTACCCCGAGGACTACCACACGCTCCAGGGGCGGCGGCACGAGCCGGTGGTCGGGGCGATCCGGCGGCACCTCGAGGCGTCGGGCGTGCCGGTCGAGTTCTCGAAGGGCGAGTGGGGCCCGGGCCAGCACGAGATCAACCTGCGCTACGCGGACGCGCTCGAGATGGCGGACCGGCACGCGATCTACAAGCAGGCGGCGAAGGAGATCGGCGACGCGAACGGGCTCGCCCTCACCTTCATGGCGAAGCTCGACGAGCGCTACGCCGGCAGCTCCATGCACGTGCACTCGAGCCTCTGGTCGCCCGACGGCACCACGCCGCTCTTCCCGGGCGAGACGGCGTTCGCGGGCGGGAAGGCGCGCGTCGCGGACCGCTTCCGCTGGTGGCTGGGCGGGCTCGTGGCGCACGCGCGCGCCTCGACCGTGTGCTTCGCGCCCTATCCCAACTCCTACAAGCGCTACGTGGCGGGGACCTTCGCGCCGACCGCGATCGCGTGGTCGCACGACAACCGCACGGCCGGCTTCCGCGTCATCGGCCACGGCCGCGGGCTGCGCGTCGAGTGCCGCATCCCCGGGGCCGATGCGAATCCGTACCTGGCCTTCGCCGCCACCATCGCCGCCGGGCTCGACGGCCTGGCGCGCAAGACGGAGCCGCCGGCCATGTTCAGCGGCGACGTCTACCAGGCGACCGACCTGCCCCGCATCCCGCGCACGCTGCCCGAGGCGACGGCGGAGTTCGAGAAGTCGGCCCTCTTCCGCGAGGCCTTCGGCGCCGAGGTGGTCGAGCACCTGGCGCACTTCGCGCGCACCGAGCAGCGGAAGTTCGACGAGGTGGTGACGTCGTGGGAGCGGCGGCGCTACCTCGAGCGGGGGTAGAGGATGGCGGGACGGCTCGCGGGGAGGACGGCGCTCATCACGGGCGGCGGCGGCGGGATCGGGCGCGAAGCGGCGCGGCTGTTCGCGGGCGAGGGCGCGTCGGTCGTCGTCGTCGACGCCGACTCGACCGCCGGGGAGGAGACGGTGGCGCAGGTCGCGGCCGCGGGCGGGACGGCGGCTTTCACCCGCGCCGACGTGACCTCGGGTCGCGAGGTCGCGGCCATGGTCGCCTTCGCCGAGCAGCGCTTCGGCGCCCTCCACGTCCTCTTCAACAACGCCGGCATCTTCCCCGACGCCGACGGCTCGGTGCTCGACACCCCGGAGGACGTCTTCGACCGCGTGATCGCCGTCAACCTGAAGGGCGTCTTCCTCGGCTGCCAGCACGGCATCCCGGCGCTGCTCCGCGCCGGCGGCGGCTCCATCGTCAATACGGCGTCGTTCGTCGCGGTCATGGGCGCGGCGACGTCGCAGAGCGCCTACACCGCGTCGAAGGGTGGGGTGCTCGCGCTCACGCGCGAGATCGCCGTCGAGTTCGCCCGCCGCGGCATCCGCGCCAACGCGCTCTGCCCCGGGCCCGTGAACACGCCGCTCCTCGCGCCGCTGCTGGCGGATCCCGCGCGCCGCGCGCGACGCATGATCCACATCCCGATGGGCCGCCTCGCCGAAGCGCGCGAGGTGGCGCAGGCCGCCCTCTGGCTCGCGTCGGGGGAGTCGTCCTTCGTGACCGGGGCGACGTTCCTCGTCGACGGCGGGATCACGGCGGCGTACGTGACGCCGGAGTGAGCGCGCCGTCGGGGCGGAGCACGATCTTCCCGACGACCTGCGCGGCGCCCATCAGGCGGTGCGCCGTGGCCGCGTCCTCGAGCGGAAGCTGACGGTCGATGATGGGCTTCACCACCCCGTCGGCGCAGAGCCGCAGGACGGCGGCCAGGTCGTCGCGGTACCAGTCGCGACGCGCGTCGCGCAGCTTCTGCACGCTGTAGCCGAAGACTCCCTTGTTGGCGGTAATGAACGGCATCGGGCTCAAGCGCGGCACCCGGAGCCAGGCAACCGCTGCCCTCCACAGGCCGCGTCGGCCGCCCTCGAACGCCGCCGAGAAGCCGTAGCACACCATCCGGCCGCCGGGGCGGAGGGCACGCATCGACCGTCCCCAGTGGTCGCCGCCGATCGGGTCGAAGACGGCGTCCACACCGTCGCGCGTCGCGCGTCGGATGACGGCGACGAAGTCCTCGCGCCGATAGTCGATCGGCACGGCGCCGTACCGAGCGACGGTGGCGTGCTTCCCCGCCGATGCGGTTCCCCACGCCTTCAGCTTCATCCAGGACGCGAGGTCGAGGAGCGCCGTGCCCGCGCCTCCGGCGGCACCGTGGACGAGGATGCGTTCGCCCGGCTCGAGCCGCGCTTGCCGGCGGAGCATCTGGTAGGCGGTCAGGTAGTTGAGGACGAGCGCGACACCCTCCGCGTCGCCCACGCCGTCGGGAACCGGAACCGCCATCCACGCGTCGAGCACGAGGGACTCCGTGTAGCCGCCGAAGCCGCAGAGCGCCGCGACCCGCTGTCCGGGGTGCAGGCCGTCGACGCCGGGGCCGACCGCGTCGACGGCGCCGACGACGTCGACGCCGGGAACGAAGGGATGCGGTGGGATGTCGGGGTAGAGACCCTCGCGCATCGACACGTCGGCGAACGCGACGCCGGCCGCGGCGACCCGGATGCGGACCTGCCCGGGGCCGGCGCTCGGGGTGGGGACGGTGCGTACCTCGAGTACCTCCGGACCGCCCCGCCTGCTGACGACGACCTGGCGGGTCATGCTGGCGTCCGCCTTAGCCGCCGCCGGTGTGCCTCTGCAAGGCGAGCGCAGCGAGCCGCCGGTTGTCTCCCGCCGCCGGCGGTTGATAAAGCGGCGGCTCGTCCCTCGCATGCGTGCTTCATCGTTCGCCCTCGTCGGGCTCTCCCTCGCCGCCGCCGCGCGGCCCGGCGACGCGACGCTTGCGACGGTGCGCCGGGACGGCGGCAGCGTCGTGCTGCGGACCGCGGCAGCGAGCGCCCAGATCCGGACGGCGCGCTACGGCCTGCGCCTCCTCGACCACCGCGGGCGCCTCTACACCGCCGAGGCGTCACGCGGCGGCGTCTTCTACGAGCGCGCCGGGGCGACGCACCGGCTCGGCCGCGTGCGCCAGACGCGCGTGATCGGGGACGGCGTCGAGCTGACGGTCGACACCGACGAGGGCGCGCCGGCGGCCGTCACGGTTCGCTGGCTCACGGCGCGCACGCTCGAGGTCGTGGTCGCGCCGCCGACGCCCGAGACGCTGGCCGCCGTCGGCGATCGCTGGCGCTCGCCCCGGGGCGAGCGGATCTACGGCCTCACCGAGCGGCTCCGCGACTCGCCGTCCATCGCCCCGCCCGAGGTCGACGTGCCGATCGAGGACACGAAGCCCGTGGAGGTGGGCTCGCTCGACCGCCGCGGCGAGACGGTCGAGATGGTGGTGCGGCCGACGTTCTCGCTCTACGCGCCGTTCTACCAGAGCTCGCGCGGCTACGGGCTCGCGGTCGCGGGCACGACGTTCGGCCTCTTCGACCTCGCCAAGTCCGACCGCCGCACCCTCGCCTTCCGCTTCGAGACGGGGACGACGCCCGAGAGCCGCCGCCTCGTCTTCCACCTCTTCGTCGGCCCGGGCTACGCGACGATCCTCGACGAGTACACCGCCCTCACCGGGCGGCCCTACGTGCCGCCGGAGTGGGCCTTCACCCACATCCGCTGGCGCGACGAGCTGCCGGCGGGCCCGACCGCGATGCTCGACAACACGGCGGTCAACACCAAGGTGGCCGAGGACGTCTTGATGTACGAGCAGCTCGGCATCCCGCCCGGCGTCTACCACCTCGACCGCCCGGTGTTCGCCGGCGAGTACGGCTTCGGGCGCTTCGCGTTCGACGACGCCCGCGTCCCGAACGCCGCCGCCATGCTCGCCTCGCTCCGCGTGCGGCACTGGCGGGTCACCGTCTGGAGCGGCCTCTGGGCCTGCGGCGCCGACCCGGGCGACGACGGGATCGAGGCGCAGGCGCTCGGCTTCCTCGCCCCGGGGCCGGTCGGCACGCCGCACTGCGCGGACGTCCTCGGGCGGAGCTTCATCCTCGACCCGACGAGCCCGGCCGCCCAGGCCTACTGGCAAGAGAAGGTCCGCGCCTTCGTCGCGGCGTCGGGCGTCGACGGCATCAAGCTCGACCGCGGCGAGGAGCACATCCCCTCGGCCGCCACCGACGTGTGGGCCGACGGCCGCACCGGCCGCGAGGTCCGCAACGACTATCCCGGGCTGCAGACGAAGATCCACCACGACGCGCTCGCAGCCGCGCGCGGCGCGGACTTCCTCCTCTGGTCGCGGCCCGGCTACACCGGGACGCAGCAGTGGTCGATCTTCTGGGGCGGCGACATCCCGGGGAGCGAGGGCTTCGGCGCCGGGCCGGGCACGGACCTCGGCCTCCGGAGCGCCATCATCAGCCAGCAGCGGGCCGCCTTCATGGGCTTCCCGATCTGGGGCTCGGACACCGGCGGCTACTACGAGTTCAAGAACCGCGAGGTGTTCGCCCGCTGGCTCGAGTTCAGCGCCTTCTCGGGGCTCATGGAGGTCGGCGGCAAGGGGAACCGGGCGCCCTGGGACATGCCGACGGAGCCCCGCGTGGACGGGGAGATGATCGAGATCTACCGGCGGTACACCCGGCTCCGCGTGACGCTGCACGACTACATCGTCGCGGCGGCCCGGGACGCGGGCCAGAGCGGGCTCCCCATCGTGCGGCCGATGGTCTTCCTCGACCGCAAGGACCGCCGGCTCGGCGATCGGTGGGACCAATACATGTTCGGTCCCGACCTGATGGTCGCGCCGGTCTGGAAGGTGGGCGAGCGGAGCCGGCGGGTCTACTTCCCGCGCGGGACCTGGCACGGCTACTGGAACCGCGCCGAGAGCGTGCGCGGGCCGGCCACGCGGACGGTCGCCGCCCCGCTCGACACCATCCCGGTGTACGTGCGCGGCGACGCCGCCGTCCCCTGAGCACCCACCGCCTCCCGCCCCTCGGCGACGACAGATTCGCTGGCTACGTCGCTGTTAGGTATTGCTATCTAACCACACGGGGCACCGAACGGCTCGGTTTTCCCTTGCCGTCCTCCTGGATGACCGGTATCGATCCATGGAGGGCGGGCGGCTGGCAGTGCGCGTCATACGCGAGACTTCGGGACAGGCATGATCGCGGTGGTGGGCGGCCGTGGCGCGATCGGCGCCACCATCGTCGCGGCGTTGCGCGACGCCGGTCACGCGGTCGTGGTCGCGACGCACGACCGCGACCAGGCGCGATTCCCGGGCTTCCGCTGGGGCGACCTGCTCTGCGTCGAGAGCCTGCGGCCGGCGCTGCGCGGCGCGGAGGTGGTGATCCAGGCCGCCAACTTCGCCACCTACCCGGTCGAGAAGCGTCGCCAGCGGCACACCTTCCTCGAGTTCGACGGCCGCGGCACCGAGCGCCTGGTCGCGGCGGCGCGGGGGGTCGGCGCGCGCCGCTACATCTACCTGAGCAGCGCCGGCGTCCGGGCCGACTCCCGCGCCCCGTTCCACGTGGCCCTGTGGCGCGGCGAGAAGGCAGTCCTCGACTCCCGCCTGGAGGCCGTCTGCCTCCGCCCGACGCGGGTCTACGGCTCGCGCGCCCGTGGTCTCGGTCGCCTCCTCACCCTCGCGCGGCGCTGGCCCGTGGTGCCCGTCGTGGGCGACGGCCAGCAGCGCCAGCAGCCGGTGTGGGTGGGCGACCTCGCCGAGGTCGTGCGGCAAGCCGTCGCGCCGACCGCCGCGCAGGGCGTCTTCGAGGTCGGCGGGCCCGACGTGGTGACGTACGACGACATGCTGCGGATACTCTTCCGGACGGCCGGGCTCCGCCGCAGGATCGTCCACGTCCCGCGGCGCGTCGCCCGGCTGGCGGGCCGCGTGCTCGCGCACCTCCCGGGCAGCCCGCTCACGCCGGTCGCGGTGGACTTCTTCGCGCAGGAGTCCGTCGCCGACCTGGAGCCCCTGCTCTCCGCCTTCGAGATCGAGATGACGCCGTTCGCGACCGGGCTCGAGATGTACTTCAACCCGGAGCGCGCGCGTCGAACGGCGGCGCGTCCGCCGCCCGGGCGGCACTCAGAATCGCTGGGCGTTGTGCGGTAGGCCGCCGATCGCGAGCGCGGCGCCCGTGCGGATCACAGCGCCGCGCGCTCCCGCGGCGCCGCGACCCCCGCCGCTTCGCGCAGCTCGGCGAACGCGACGTGGATCGCGTCCACCAGCACGGAGAGGTCGGGCACCAGGTCCCAGTCGGCGCTGAGGCCCCAGAAGAGCCTGCCGTCGTAGCTGAAGAGCGCGACCCCGAGCCCCTGGTTCTCGAACAGCGGCACGAGCGGGTAGCCGCCGAGGAGCCGCGCGCCGAGGAGATAGAGCGGACCCGGCGGCCCGGGGATGTTGGTGACGATCAGGTTGAAGGGCGACAGCCGCGACACGAGCCGCACGCCGAGCGTCAGGAACGCGCCGCCCACCATGTCGGCCGCTTCGCCGAGGACGGCGGCGCCGCGCTCCTGCCGCGACGCCTTGAGCTGCCCCGTGGTGTCCTGCACCGCGACGAGCCGCGCGCGCGGGTCGGCTTCCTCGAGCGGCAGCGACATGAGCCACGCCGAGGCGCGGTTGTTGGCGACGCCGCGGTCGTCCACCGCGCGCACGCTCACCGGGATGACGACGCGGTAGTTGAGGCCGCCCAGATCGACCCGGCGGTGGCGGAGGAAGTGGCGGAGCGCGCCGGCCAGGGTGGCGAGCACCACGTCGTTCACCGTGCCGCCCAGCCGGTTCTTCACCACCTTGACCTCCGCCAGGTCGAGCGAGCACCAGTCGAGCCGGCGGTGCGGGCCGATCGGCCGGTTGAGCGGCGTGTCGGAGGGCATGGGCAGGGTGGCGCTCATGAGGCGAAGCGTCGCCGCCGTGCCCTCCGTGACCTTCCCCCAGAAGCGCTCGGGCTGGCGCGCGATGTAGTGCAGCGCCGACCAGACGAGGAGCGGCGCCCGCACGCGGCGGGCAAGCGCGTGACGGAGGAGCGTGGTCGGGCCGGGCGCCGGGCGCGGGGTCCACGGCAGCGTCTCCGCGTCCTCCGACTCGTCGGGCTCCAGGCTGAGAAGCACGGTCAGCAGGTCGACCGCCGAGATGCCGTCAGCGATACAGTGGTGCGTCTTGGTGATCAGCGCGAAGCGGTTGCCCTCGAGCCCCTCGACGACCCACAGCTCCCAGAGCGGACGGTTGCGGTCGAGCTGCTGCGACATGATGCGCCCGGCGAGGCGCGTGAGCTGCCGCTCGTTCCCGGGCCGCGGCAGCGCCGTGTGGCGGACGTGGAAGGAGAGGTTGAAGTGCTCGTCGTCCACCCACACCGCGGAGTTCTCGACCGGCACCCAGGCGAGGCGCTGGTGGTAGCGCGGGATCAGGTGGAGGCGGGAGCCGACGCGGGCGCGGATGCGGTCGATGTCCACGCCGCCGTCGGGCGTGGTGAGGGGCCCCGCCTCGAAGATCGCCGTGCCGCCGAGGTGCATGTGGCAGTTGGGCGTCTCGAAGGCGAGGAACGGGCTGTCGGCAGTGGTGAGGGGCTCGTACCACACGGCGCTCACGGATGTCCGGATCAGTACCTCGTGCCGCGGCGACTGTAAAATCCCGGGGACGGCGCTAGAGTGCTCCCGGATGCCCGTCCCCTTCTTCTTCCTTCTCGTCGCCGTGCTGGCCTTCGGCATTTTGTCCGCCGTCCGCGGCCCCGCCTCGTTTGACCCGGTCCCGCGCCCTGACTTACAGGTCGGAACGTGAGTGCGCTGGTCTCCTGGCTCTTCCTCGCCGCCAGCCTCGTCGGCGCGACGTTCACCTACAACGTCTACCGCCCCGCCTACGCGCCCGGCGGGCGCGCGGTGGTGAGCTTCTTCGCGGGGTGGCTCACCACCGAGCTGGCGCTCCATCAC
>JBGQET010000042.1:0-39266 GCA_041496545.1 Binatia bacterium
GAGGCACCCCGTGCGGTGGAGGAGATCGCAGGGCGTGGCGAGTCCGAGCGTCGGCGGCGTGCACTCCCCGACGTCGGCCGCGCAGGTGAGGTGCGCGTGCGGAAGGCACGACGGCTTCCGGCGCGGCGGGCGCCGCGTGCACCGCACGAGATCGGCCCGTCCGAAGACGCCGAAGGCGTCCACCCCGTCGCTGAACCCCGTGAGCGGCGTCTTGCCGAACCCCAGGTCGAGCGATTCCGTTCCGCGGCGGAGAACGATGGGAGCGTACTCGCCGGGCGCGCCGGCGCGCGTCACGAACGCGGGGACGGGCGCGCCCGCGGCCGGAGGCTCAAGCGGCAGCGTCGCCTGCGTGTCGTCGTTGAAGGGCTGGGTGTCGCAGAGGAAGCGGGCGTACGGCCACGTGTCCCCGAAGAGCGCGATCAACACGCCCCGGTGCTCGAATGTCCAGCCGAGATCCGTGCCGTAGAGCCGCAAGCCGGGCGGCGTGGGCGTCGGCCAGGGGCCGACGAGCTGACCGATGACCGCGGGCGGGGTGACGGTCTGCGCGGCGAGGCGTGCGGGCGTGGCGGAGCAGAGCGAGAGGAACGCCAGGGCGAGAAACGCGCGCGCCCTTCGGTGCTGGATCGGGTCCACGGCCGCTCTCACGCTAGGTGCGCGCGCGTCCCGCGTGAGGAGCGCCGCCGCCGTCTGTGCGATCGGGTCGCGCTCGAGGCGTCGACGCGTCGGGGCGCGTGGAGGCGTCGGCGATCGTCACGTCGGAGCAATGCGACGGCGACGAAGTTGGTGTCAAGGTGTCGTGCGGCGGCGGCGTGCGGCGGCGACAGGGCTCGTGGGAGGTTCGGCCGCCCGCGGGTCGGGCAGCCCGATCGGCACCTGCATTTCTTGCGGCCAGTTCCGTTGTCTCGTCGCGTGCGACACGCCTATAGTGCGCGCCGATGCAGGCGGCCGCGGTCGATGCGTCGTGGCTCACGGGACGTTTCGGCGCGCCCTGGCGAGTTGGCGAAGGCACGTCGCCGCGCGGGCCGCGCCTGTACGAGCTTCTGGGCCATCGCGACGTGCTCTGCGCTCACGTCCTCAACCGGGGGGCTGCCGGCGTTCACTCGCCGCTGGACGCTCTCGCCGCACTCGGCAGGCCGGTCGCGCAGCTCGTCGGTGGGGCCGGCCGCTATCCTGACCGCGCTCGCAGTCTGACACCGCGGCAGCCCTTCCTGAGGATATGACGCAAGGAGCGGAACTTGCGCACAGTTCGCCATCGGCGCGCGCTCGCCTGCAGACTTTTATGCAGCCGGGTAGCGCGGTGTCTGGGCGCTATGCGGACCTGTCCAAGGTGGTCCGGATGCAGCTTGTGGCGCGATGCGACGTGAGACAGGGATGTACGGGCTGCTGGATCGATTGACGGGACGCCTCCTCTACTGGCTCGTGCGGCTGGGGCTAACGCCTTCGCGCTGGCCGTGGAGTTCCTGCGGAACCGTAATCCTTGAAGTCAGGGGCCGTCGCTCCGGTCGGCTCCAGTCTACTTTGGTCACTTGGGTGGAGTACGCGGACGACCGCTACTTGGTCGCGATGCCGGCCGCGGAGCCGCAGTGGGTCAAGAACATGCGAGCCGACGACGGCCAGGTGGCCCTCCGCCATGGTCGTCGTCGGACTCATGTTGTTCTTCGGGAGGTGCCGCGGGACCAGCGGGCGCCCATCCTGCAAGTCTGGTACAAGACGACGGGCCTGTCCTCTCATCCGCGCCGGCACTTCGGGGTGGATCGCCACGCGAGCATCAAAGACTTCGAACGCCTCGCTGCAAGCCACGCTGTATTCGGAATGTGCAAGAAATCGGCACCAGGGGTAGTGGGTTCCACGCCCAACACCGTCCAAGACGGACCTCGGGTGACCTGAGCCTCCTAACTCGACGATGGACCCGACCGGCGTGAGCGACAGTGCTCGTTGCGCAACATCCTGCGCCGGCGGGTCATCGTCAGGACGTTAGACCACAGCCTGACTTGTGGCTGTCGTCGTCGAATTCCTAGTCCAGCTTCGCTTTGCAGTGGCCTGGTGGGTCGCTCTATTGCCTGTCGTTTGCATCCTCGCGACCCCGTTCGTGCTTCTATGGCCCGCTCGGGGCGGCAAGCCCTATTGGGAGTCGCTGCGCGAGAGATACCGTAGGGTCATCCGCTGGTGGTCAGACTGGGGATCCCTGCTGCTGCCGTGAAGTCCGGGAGCGTTGAGGCACCGCAGTCTAACCCGGCGCTGGAGCCGACCGGTGTGATCCGGCCTGAGGCGGCTGGCTACTTCTGCGCCTGCTCGGAGTGCGGATCCGCTGCCGACGCTCGGAGCGCCGACGGAGGCTCTTCCAGCCCTGGCTCCCGGCGCAGCAACGCCGAGCGCGGATCCGGACGGTGGACCGGGCGCTGCATCGGCCGCGTGCGGAGCCGGCCGGCGGCGGCGAGCGTGATGCGCCGGCGCGCGATTCGCGCGTAGGCCGCGACGACCTCCGCCCCGGCCGCGCGCCGGCCGTGCATGAGCGCCGCGCAGGCCGTCGTGCCGACGCCCATGAAGGGGTCGACGACGAGGTCGTCGGGCGCGGTCAGCGCGAGCACGAGCCGCTCGACCAGCTCGACGGGGAACTGGCAGGGATGCTTCGTCTTCTCGATGTGGTTCGCCTTGACGTTGGGGATGATCCACACGTCGCCCGGGTTCTTGCCGAGCGGGTGGCCGGTGTAGCGGCCGACGTTGGGCCCCTTCCACGCACGCTTGCCGGGATACTTCTGCGGCACGCGGACGGGGTCGAGGTCGAAGCGGTAGTCGTCGCCCTTGGTGAACCAGAGGATCGTCTCGTGGCGCCCGGAGAAGCGGCGTCGGCAGTGGAGGCCGTGCTCGAAGTGCCACACGATGCGGTTGCGGAGCGCCAAGTCCCGGTGCCGGCGGAAGACGGGGTAGAGGAGCAGGTCGAGCGGCACGATCTCGCCGTCGGCAACGTGGTTGCCGACCTGCCAGCAGAGGCTGCCGCCCGGCCGCAGGACGCGGACGCATTCCGCGATCACGCGCGCCTGCGCCGCGACGTACTCGCCGAGCGTGAGGCGCGTCGCGCGCTCGTACGCCTTGGCGATGTTGTAGGGCGGCGAGGTGACGACGAGCTGTGCGATGTCGGGGGGCATGGCGCCGAGGAGCGCCATGGCGTCGCCGGGGAAGACGCAGACCCGCCCGTCGGGATCCCACCGGTCGGTGATCGTCATCGTCACCCTCCACACCCCCTGGACCCGCGCACCCGAGCGGCGCTACAAATGGCGCTCACCCTACTAACGAGGAGGACCCGACATGGCAATCAAGGCCGGCGACAGCCTGCCCGCGGATCTGAAGCTGAAGGAGATGGGCGAAGGTGGCCCGAAGGACGTCAGCGTGGGCGAGATCTTCAAGGGCAAGAAGGTCGTGCTCTTCGCCGTGCCGGGCGCGTTCACGCCCACCTGCTCGATGAAGCACCTCCCCGGCTTCGTGGAGAAGGCGGCGGAGATCAAGAAAAAGGGCGTGGACGACATCGTCTGCTTGTCGGTGAACGACGCCTTCGTGATGGGGGCGTGGGGCAAGGCAAGCTCGGCCGGCGGCAAGGTCCGCATGCTCGCCGACGGCAACGGCGAGTTCACGCGCGCGCTCGGGCTCGAGCTCGACGCCAGCGGCTTCGGCATGGGCAAGCGCTCGCAGCGCTACGCGCTCATCGCGAAGGACGGGAAGGTCGAGCACGTGCTCGTCGAGACCGGGCCGGGGCTCAACGCGTCGAGCGCGGAGTCGGTGCTCGCGAAGCTCTGAGCCGCCGACGGCATGCGGGGCGGGCGACCGCCCCGCGCATCACTCCTCGTCGCCGCCCTTCACGCCGACGAAGCGGTCCGCCGGGTCGGCGAACAGCACGTTGAACGTCGTCAGGCTGCCGTACGCCTTGGTGATGTACTCCTGGAGCTGAAGGCGCTCGGTGTCGTCGAGCTTCGGGTGCGCGTTGATCCGCTGCTCCAGCACGCGGAGCTTCTCGCGCACCGCGACGATCTTTCGGAAGAAGACCTCGATCGGGATGGTCTTCTCCTGCGTGCCGGCCTTGCCCGGCTTCATGACGAGGTGCCCGCCGGTCCAGCGGTCGCCGATCGCGCCCGTCACCGACTGCTCGGCGTTCAGCACGGCGCGCACGGCCTGCACGATCTTCCGAAGGTCCTCTTCCTCGAGCATGTTTCAGCCTTCCTCTGCCGCGGCCTCGAAGAGGCCGATGACGTTGCCCGACGGGTCCTCGACCGCCGCCACGGCGCCGAAGGGCTCGCGCCGGACGGCCTCGACGATCCGCGCGCCGCGCGACGTGAGCGTGGCGAGCGTCGCGTCGATGTCCTTCACCTCGAGCGAGACGTGGGCGACGGCCTTGCCGTGGTGGTGGCCGCTTTTGGCATGGAGCGCGATGCGGCCCGCGGCGCCCACCTGGAACTCGGCCCAGCCGCGCTCGACGTAGAGCGGCCGGAGGCCGAGCGTGTCCTTGTAGAAGGCGACCGACTGCTCCCAGTCGTCGACGTAGTAGACCGTCGTGTAGACGCGCTTGATCGACATCAGCGGGGAAACTCCTTCAGCCCCGCGCGCGGCGCCCCGACGAGACACGCCATGTTCCCGTGCGGGTGGCGGTTCTCGTGCATCAATTGATGGACGTGCGGGATCTGGTCGAAGGTGAACGCCTCGGAGAGGCACGGGTCGACCTTGCCGGCGAGCACCAGGTCGTTCAGCGCGCGCGCGTTCTCGTCGTTGGCGAAGTGCGAGCCCTGGAAGCGCTTCTGGCGCATCCAGAGGTAGCGGAGGTCGACGACCGCGTTGTAGCCCGACGTGCCGGCGCAGATGACGACCATGCCGCCCGTGTCGCAGACGAAGATCGACGTCGGCACGGTGTCCTCGCCCGGGTGCTCGAAGACGAGGCGCGGGCTCTTCCGCGAGCCGACGACCTCCCAGAGCGCGGCGCCGAAGGCGCGCGCGCCCTTCAGCCACTCGCCGTACGCGGGCGTGTCCTTCCAGTGCGGCATCATGCCCCAGTGCTTGAAGTGCTTCCGGTTGATGCAGCCCTTGGCGCCGAGCCTGGTGCAGAACTCGATCTTGTCGTCGCTCGAGATGACGGCGACGGGAACGCCGCCCGCCTGCTTCACGATCTGGATCGCCTGACACCCGAGGCCGCCCGCGCCGCCCCAGACCAGCACGACGTCGCCCGGCTGCACGGTGTGCGGCGTCCAGTGCATGAGCATCCGGTACGCCGTCGCGCCGACGAGCATGTAGGCGGCGCCCGCCTCCCAGGTGAGGTGCTTCGGCCGCGGCAGGCACTGGTGCGCCTGCACCCGGGTGAACTGCGCGAAGCTGCCCCAGTTGGTCTCGTAGCCCCAGATGCGGAAGGTGGGGTCGAACATCGGATCGCCGCCGGCGCGGACGACGAGGCCGTCGGCGCTCCAGACGCCGCAGTGGATCACGACCTCGTCGCCGACCTTCAGCGTCTTCACGCCGCTGCCGACCTTCCAGACGACGCCCGACGCGTCGCTGCCGCCGATGTGGAACGGCTGGTAGTCGGGATCCTTCTGGCGCCCCTTGATGACGTCGACCGGCGAGCCGAGCGCGGCCCAGACGTTGTTGTAGTTGACGCCCGCGGCCATGACGTAGACGAGCACCTCGTCGGGCTTGAGCTCGGCGGGGACGTCGATCTCCTCGTGCTGGAAGGCGCGCGTCGGCTCGCCGAAGCGGTCCTGGCGGATGACCTGGGCGTGCATGCGCGCCGGCACCAGGCCTATCGGCGGGGCTTCGCCGAGCGGGTAGATCTCCTTCGTCATACGCCTCCCATGACCGACAGGAAGTCCTGCAGGTTGCGGAACCGGAGCATCATGTTGGCGCGCTTCTCGTCGCCGATCGTCGACTTCGGACGGTCGGCGTAGTTGTGGCCGGGGTAGAGGACCGTCTCCTCGGGGAGCGACGCCAGGGTCTGGAGGCTTCGGTACATCTCCTCCGGGTTCGAGCCCGGCAGGTCGACGCGGCCGCACGAGCCGATGAAGAGCGTGTCGCCCGAGACGAGCGCGTTGCCGACGAGGACGCACTGCGAGCCGGGGGTGTGGCCCGGCGTGTGCACGAACTTCACCTTGAAGCCGCCGATCGCGACCTCGTCGCCGCCCTCGACCGGCACCACGTCCGACGGCGAGAGGCCCGTCAGCCGGTGCACGAACGGCAGCTCCGCCTTGTGGATGTAGACCTTGGCGGGCGTCTTCGCGACCAGCTCCGCGGCGCCGCGGATCTGGTGCCCCATCAGGTCGCCGCCCAGGTGATCGGGGTGGAAGTGGGTGACGAGGTTCTTCGTCACCCGGTAGCCTTCGGTCTCCGCGAGCTTCAGGATCGCGTCGACGTCCCATGCTGCGTCGACGACGGCCGCCTCGTGCGTGGTCGGGTCGCCGAGCAGGTAGACGTAGTTCTGCATCGGCCCGACCTCGAGCTGCTTGAACCAGATCGGCTGCTTCATTTGCGTGCCCTCTTCGCCCGCAGCTCCGCTTCGCGCTTGAGCGGGCGCTCCCAGAGGAATTCCTTCTCCTTCAGATGGTGCCCCACCCAGCGCGAGAGCACGAAGAGCAGGTCGGAGAGGCGGTTGAGATAGGCGAGCGGCCACTCGCCGACGTCCTCGTGCCGCATCAGGCGGAGCACGTCGCGCTCGGCGCGGCGGCAGACCGTGCGCGCGACGTGGAGCGCCGCCGAGAGACGACCGCCGCCGGGCAGCACGAAGGACTTGAGCGGCGCCAGGTCCTTCTGGCAGCGGTCCAGCAGATTCTCGAGCGCTTCCACCTCGGCGGCGCCGACGCGGAACATGCCCGGCTGGAAGGCGCCGGCGGGCGTGGCCAGCTCGCCGCCCAGGTCGAAGAGCTCGTTCTGGAGCTTCTTCAGCACGGCGTCGAGGTCGCGGCAGATGCGGTGGCGGCGGATCTCGGGGGCGTTGAGCGCGCGCGCGACGCCGACCGCGGCGTTCAGCTCGTCGACGGTGCCGTAGGCGTCGATGCGCGGGCTGTCCTTGGGGACGCGGACGCCGCCCACCAGGTCCGTGTCGCCGTGGTCGCCGCGGCGCGTGTAGACGCGGGTGATCCGGATCGCCACCCGGGAAGTCCTAGCGTCGCTCGAAGAGCGAGTCCACCCCCGCCGGCGCCGGCACGGCGCGCGCGACGCCGAGGTTCTCCTCGACGTGCGCGCGGCGGCTCATGCCGACCAGCGCCGTCGTCACGCCGGGCGTGGAGCGCACGAACTGGAGCGCGCGCTGCGCGGGCGTGTCGAGCCCGGGGAAGGCGTCGGTGAGCGCTTGCGGGAGCGGGCGGGCGAGCTGCCCCTGGAGGATCGACGCGCTGGCGACGACCGCGACACCGAGACGCGCCGCCGCCTCGAGCACCGACATCGCCTCACCGCCGACCACCTGCGTCGCGGCGGCGTGAGCCTCCGGCGTGCCGAGGTTGTAGGGAAGCTGGATCACCTTGAAGTGGTGTCCGGGACCGCCGACTTCCCGCGCGGCGCCGACCAGCTCCTCGAGCGAGAGGTGATCGCGGGCGCGCGGCGGCGTGCGGAAGCCGTTCCACGTCGCCACACCGTAGCGTCCGATCCGCCCGGCGGCGACCTCGCGCTCGAGCCGCTCGAAGGCGGCGCGGATGCGGGCGAGGAACTCCGGGCGCGGCACCGTGGAGAGCTGCGTCTCCGGGTTGTGGACGTAGTAGACGTCGATCGTGGCGACGCCGAGGTTGGCGAGGCTGCGCGCCACCTGGTCCTCGAGCCAGCGCGGCGTCATCACGTGCGCGCCGCCGACCACGTCCTCGGCGCGGACGATGCCCGGCCGGACGTAGGTGTCGTGGAACCACCGCGCGGGGTCGGCCGGCACGCCGCCGTCGAAGCCGACGTAGCCGCCCTTGGTGCAGACGACGATCCGGTCGCGGGGGACGCCGCCGTCGCGCTCGAGGGCGAGGAGCGTCTGACCGAGGACGCGCTCGCTGCGCTGCGCGCGGTAGTTGATGGCGGCGTCGAAGAGGTTGCAGCCGAGGTTCGCGGCCCAGACCATCGCCTCGCCGTAGCGGCGGTCGGTCTCCTCGTCCTCGTCGCCGAGGTACGTCCCCAGACCGACCGACGAGACGGTGAGCCCGTCGAGGTCGCGGAAGTGGGCCGCGGGCAGCGCGGCGTGGCTCTCCCGGTAGGCCGCGGTGCCGGCCGGCGTCGCGCCCGCCGTCATGTCATCCCGCGGCGGCCGCGGGACGGCGCGCGTGCTGCTTGATCAGCTCGCGGAGCTTGGGTGGGTCGATCGGCTTCTTGTAGATGACGTCGGTCACGCCCGCCATCCGGCTCCGCTTGATGACGTGGTCCTTGTCGAAGTGGAACGCGGTCATCAGGACGACCGGGAGGCCCGGGTAGCGCTGGCGCACCTGCTGGAAGAGCTGGTAGCCGTCGAGGTCGGGCATGACGACGTCGGAGAGGACGAGGTCGACGGTCTCGCTCTCGAGCCGCACGAGAGCGTCCTGGCCGCCGGTGGCGACCAGCACGTCGCAGCCCTCCTGCGTGAGCAAGTCGCGGAGCGACTGGCAGACGCCGAGGTCGTCGTCGACGACCAGGATGCGGAGCCCGCGCAGCGCCGGGTCCTGCGCCGCGACGCCGCTCCGGGCCGAGGCGCGGAGCGCGCGCAGGTCGATCATCTGCGTGCCGGGGAGGTACTCGCGCGTCGCGTACTCGGTGCCCTGCGCCATGGCGACGAGCTGCCCGACGATCGCCTGGATGCGGTCGAGGGCGGTGTGGATCGAGTCGAGGCGCTCGCCCTCGACGACGATGTCGTCGTCGGAGGAGACCTTGGCGATGTGCGCCTCGAGCAGGTTCAGGTTGTTGACGATCGCCTCGAGCGGGTTATTGATCTCGTGTGCCAGCCCGATGGAGACCTCGCCCAGCGTCGCGAGCTGGTCCTGGCGGCGGATCTCGCGCAGGTCCTTGGCGAAGCCGATCGAGCCGAGCTCGTTGCCGTCCGGGTCGCGGATGATGGAGCCCGCGATGAGCACCGGGATGCGCGTGCCACTCTTGGTCGCGAAGACCGTCTCGCAGTTCTTCCCCTCGCGGAGCGCGGACATCACCTTGCGGGCCTCCGCGAGGTCGGGATAGAGGCGCGTCACGTGTTCGCCGAGCACCTCGTCCGTCGCATAGCCGAGCGTCTGCCGCGCGCCGTCGTTGTAGAAGCTGATGGTGCCGTGGCGGTCGACGGCGACGACGATGTCGGAAGAGCTCTCGAGCAGCTTCTCGAAATAGATCGGGGGCAGGCGGGCGGCGGTCGACATGCGGCGCGGCGAGCGCGGATGGTAGGCGGCGCCGGCCTGGGAATCAAGGCTGCGGTGGTGCTCGGCCTGCTGAGTGGTTGCTTCTGGCACTCTTACGGGCGCCAGGCGGCCACGCACACCGATGTGCTCGTCGGCATCGCGCGCAAGGGCGTCGACCTGGCGACCGTCGGCCGGCTCACCGCCGAGACCATGCCGGAGCTGACGTATCCGCTCGAGCGCGCCGAGGCGTTCGCGCAGGCCGCCGCCGCCCGCGCCACCCCACCGCCCCCGTCGCTCACGGCCTTCGAGACGCTCGTCGCGCGTTATCGCGAGCTGGTCGACGCGATCGACCGTGCCCGTCGCGATCACAGCGTTCCTCCGGGGGAGCAGCTGGCGCAACCGCTCGCTGCCGTCGAGGCGGCCGCCGAGACGGTGCGGGCGGCGCTACACGCGGAGGGAAGGCTCTAGCGCCGTCTAACTCCCGTCGGCCGATGGGGCTTTCGCAGTGGTCTACCAGGCCGCTGACGGCGGGCGTGGGTTACGCCGCCACCTTCAGCACCGCGTACAGCTGCTCGGCACCGCGTTGCCGGACGAGCGACGCTAGACGGGTGCGCGGACGGGGAATGCGCTGCCCTTCGAGGCGCAGGCCTTCGATGTGCAGCCGGATTGCTTCCCGCATCCTTCGGAGCGTCTCGTCGACGGTCCGACCTGTTGCGATGCAACCGGGAAGATCCGGACAGTCGGCTGAGAAGTTGCGGGCGGCCCGCCGGACGACAACCGCGTAGGCTAGTGTCACGTTAGCCGTGCTGCCGCAGCCCAGCCTGCTTGAGGGCCGACGCTGCTGTTTTCGGGTGAAGATCCTCGCCAGGAACTCCCGCCACGGTCACCACGCCGGGCTTGGCTGGATGGGCGAGTTGCCGGTGGCTACCTCGCTGTCGCACTACTCGCCATCCGTCCCGGTGAAGGAGTGCAAGCAACTCCCCTACCTTCACGCTCACGCAGTGTGGTGCGCACGCCGGCCATGTCAACGATCAACGATGCATAGAATCGGATCACCGCTGCGACTTCTTCCAGTCCGCCAGGAAGCGCTCGAGGCCGATGTCCGTCAGCGGGTGCTTCATGAGCTGCTGGATGACGGCCAACGGGCAGGTGGCGACGTGGGCACCCATCTGCGCGGCCTTGATGAAGTGGAGCGGGCTGCGGATGCTGGCGACGAGGACCTCGGCGCCGTACGTGTAGTGGTCGAGGATCTGGAGGAGCTGCGCGGCGAGCTCCATGCCGTCGTGGCCGATGTCGTCGAGCCGGCCGACGAAGGGCGAGAGGTACGCGGCCCCGGCCTTGGCGGCGAGGAGGCCCTGGGCGGGCGAGAAGATCAGCGTCACGTTGACGCGGTGGCCGTGCTCGGTGAGGAGCTTCGTCGCCTTGAGACCCTCGGGCGTCATCGGGCACTTGACGACGATGTTGCGGTGGATGCCGGCGAGTCTCTCGCCTTCCTCGACCATTCCGGGCGCGTCGGTCGAGACGACCTCGGCGCTGACCGGCCCGTCCACGATGGCGCAGATATCGCGCAGCACGTCCTCGAACTTCCGCCCCGTCTTCGCGACCAGGGAGGGGTTCGTCGTGACGCCGTCGAGGACGCCCCACTCGTGCGCCTGCCGGATCTCTCCCACGTCCGCGGTGTCGATGAAGATCTTCATGGGCGCCTCCCGCGTCGGATTGTAGCAGAGGGATGGGCGGCGGTCAGGCCCGCGGCAGGAGCGTGACGCGCTTTTCGTCCTTCAGGGTGGCTAGCAGCGCCGAGACCGACCGGCCGAGGTGCGGATGCACCACGTGCGGGGCCAGCTCGGCGAGCGGCAGGAGCACGAACCGGCGCTTGTGCATCTCGGGGTGCGGAATCTTGAGCGTCCGCTTCTCCACCACCTCGTGGTCGCACAGGAGGATGTCGAGGTCGATGATGCGCGAGCCCCAGCGCTTGCCCTTGACGCGCTTGCGCCCCATCGCCGTCTCGATCGCCTTCAGCTTCTTGAGCAGCTCCTCGGGGGAGAACTCGGTCTCGACCTCGATGACGCTGTTGACGAACCACGTCTTGGCGTTCCCCAGCGGCTCGCTCTCGTAGAGCGAGGAGGCGCGGACGATCTTGGTGCCCGGGAGCTTGGCGACGCGATCCACCGCCTCGAGGGCGTTGGCCCTGCGGTCCCCCAGGTTGGACCCGATGCCGATGTAGGCGTGGTGCGGCATGCGCTCACCGCTCGGCGCCGGAGCTAGAGCCGGAGGCCTCGGAGGCGCCCCACCGCTTCGCGCAGCCGCTCGGCCGGACTACACAACGTGAACCGGATGTACCCCTCCCCAGCCTCGCCGAACCCACTTCCCGGCGTGACGACGACGCCGGCTTCGGTGAGGCACGTCTTGGCGAACCCCGCGGACGTCTGCCCGCGCGGCACCGGGACCCACACGTAGAACGTCCCGGCCGGCGGGTCGCACTGTAACCCGATGTCGCGGAGGCCGCCGACCAGCACTTCCCGACGCTCGCGGTACAGGGCGCGGAGCCGCTCGACCACGGCGGGCTCGCTCTCGAGCGCCGCGATCGCCGCCTCCTGCACGGCCTGGAAGACGCCGGAGTCGACGTTGGTCTTCACCTTGCCGAGGCCCGCGATCAGCTCCGGATGGCCGACCGCGAAGCCGACGCGCCAGCCGGTCATGTTGAAGGTCTTGGAGAGGGAGTGGAACTCGATGGCGACGTCGCGGCCGCCGGGCAGCTCGAGGATGCTCGGCGGGCGCTCGCCGAAGTAGATCTCGGCGTAGGCCGCGTCGTGCCCGATGATGATCCCGTGGCGCTCGGCGAAGCGGATGGCCTCCTCGAAGAACCCCCGCGGGGCGACGGCGCCCGTCGGGTTGTTCGGGTAGTTGAGCCAGAGGAGCTTCGCCCGGCGCGCGACCTCGTCGGGAATGGCGCGCAGGTCCGGGAGGAAGCCGTTCTCGCGCCGCAGCGGCATGCGGTACGTCGTGCCGCCGTTGAACTGCGTGCCGATGTGGTAGACGGGATAGCCCGGGTCGGGCACGAGGACGACGTCGTCGGGGTCGACGAAGGCAACCGCCGTGTTGGCGATGCCCTCCTTCGAGCCGATCAGGGACACGACCTCGGTGGCGGGATCGACGGCGACCCCGTAGCGCGACTGCATCCAGCGAGCCGCCGCCTGGCGGAAGGAGAGCAGCCCCTCGTAGTCGGGGTAGCGGTGGTTGGCGGGGTTCCCCGCCGAGCGGCGGAGCGCTTCGACGATGTGAGGCGGCGTCGGGGTGTCCGGGTCGCCGATGCCGAGGTTGATCAGGTCGGTGCCGCGGGCCGCGACCTCACGCTTCAGGCGATCGATTTCGGCGAAGAGATAGGGAGGAAGTTTTTGGATTCGCTCGGCTTTTTTGATCTGGATCGGCACCCACGCCTCGTCGGGGCTCGCTTTCTAGCCGACTCGGCTCTCGTTTACAAACGTGGGTTCTCACTCGGACTTCACGACCACGCCGCTGGCGCCCGCGGGCGAGAGCAGCGGCGCGACGTCGGTCCGGCCGGCGAGGTAGCGCTGGAGGAAGGGGATCACCCAGCGGACGACGAGGGCGTGGGCTTCGGCCTGGGTGAGGGTCGTGGGCGGCTGGCAGTCGGGGCCCGGGAAGCAGCCGTCGGAGAACGCGTAGTGGCCGGTGTTCTCGATCTGGACCTCGAGCTTCGGTGTGCGCGCGGCGCCGTACGCCGTCTCGATGGGTGGCAGAGGCACCACGTGGTCGCCCTGCCCGAACATCGTGAGGGAGGGGATCGTCAGCACCGGTGTCCCGGGAACCGCGGGCGCCATCGGGAGCGCGATCTTGTAGCGCGCGTCCTGCGTCGCGGCGAGATACGTCGTCAGACCGCCGAAGGAATGCCCCGACATGCCGAGCCGTGCCGGGTCGATGGCGCCCGGGAACGGGGAGGAGGGGTCGCCGTTCGCCGCCAGCATGCCGTCGAGGACGAAGTGGATGTCCTGCGGGCGCTCGACGGCGGAGTCGACGAGCGACTGCCGCAGACCGCAGGTGGCGAACTCGTAGATCTCGTTGCCCGGATGCGGCACCGCGACGACGATGAACCCGTAGGTGGCGATGAGCGGCGTCAGGAATTTGCTCTGCAACGGGTAGCCGCACGAGCCGTGCGAGAACATGAGGAGGGGGTAGGGCGCGCCGTCGCGGACGAGCGGCGCGTCGAGCACGCCCGCGTACGTCCCGTCGACGGGCCCTGATCCGAGAGTCGTCGGATACCACACGATCGTGTCGAGCACTCGGTCCTGCGTCGGGTCCACCGCCGACTTCTTGGTGAAGCGGACGACGCGGACGCCGGCCGCGTACGGCCCGCCGTCGCGCGGGTCCTGGCACGTGCCCGCCGTCCAGTCGACGACGTCCGCGCAGCGCGTCTCCTTCGTGCAAGCGTGGGCTTCGAAGCCGCGGCCGCCGCGGCACGCCGCCGCCGCCCGGAGGCTGCAGCCGATCGGGCGCTTCGCCTTGGCGGCGAACCGTCCGCACGGCACGCTCTTCGAGCCGCAGTCGGTGCCGCGGACGAGGTCAGTCGCGGTGCGCCGGCACTCGCGCCGCAGCGTCTGGCCCTTCACGACCCCGCGCGCGCACGCCTGGTAGGTGCCGCGCGAGGCCGCGGACCTGCACGGGCAGGCGGTGTCGAGCGCGGCCTCGAGGGCGGCGAGGGCACGACGGTCGCCGAGCGCCGACGCGCCGCTCCGGCAGCGGTCGGCGGCCGCGGCGGGCAGCGCCGAGACGAGGAGCACGACGGCGATCAGAGCGCGCATGGGTGCAGCATACGACGGTCGCCACGGGGCGACACAAGAGGTGGCGGCCTACCGGGCGACGAGGTGGGCGAGGGCCGCGGCCGCGGCGCGGTGCCCGGCGACCGAGAAGTGATCGTCGGTGGCCCGGTTCAGGTAGAGGGCCTCGGGCGGCATGCCGGCTTCCCGCGCCATGCGCTCGAGGTCGATCGTCGCGACCCCGGCCGCCGCGAGCCCGGCGACGATCTCGTCGTACTGCTCGCCCCGCACGCCGTCCTTGTAGTTGCCGGCGGTCGGCGTCGTCAGCACGACGAAGCGGGCGCCGGCGCCCTCCGCCACGGCGCGCAGGCTGCGCAGGATGGCGACGACCAGCCGGCGGCCGGACCCCTCGGCCGGCGCGCCGTCGGCGGGGCATCCCAGGTGACCGGCGAGCGTCCGCTGCATCGCCGACGGCATCCCCTGGCGTCGCGCGAGCGCCAGCACGGAGCGGCCGTTCCAGGCCTCGGCGAGCTCGGGGCGGAGGGTGCGCGTGCGGAGGAACGCCACGATGGCGCTCGCGTCGGCGACGCGGCGGAAGAGCGAGTCGCCGCCCTCGAGCGACGGCAGGAGCCGCTCGACGGAGTGGTTCGGCCAGCCGAGGGCGACCTTCGGCGGCACGTTCTCCAGGCAGAGGCGCTCGCCGTGGAGGGTGAAGCGCGGCTTCTCGACGCCCCACATCGCGGGGCTCATGGCCTCCATGACGTCGTTCAGGTCGAAGTACATCACGGCCACGACGTCCGGGCGGTAGCGCACGCCTTCGAGCAGGAGCTTCAGGTACTGCTGGTCGGGGCCGTAGCCGGTGACGGCGAGGTTCGCGACCTCCCAGCGCCCGGCCGGCGCCTCGGCTGCCAACGCGGCCTCGAGTTGCGCGCCGAGCGTCTGGTCGTCGCCGACGCCGTACCCCCACGCGTTCGAGTCGCCGAGGAGCACGACGCGATGGACGCCCTCCGGTTTGGAGAAGGTGACGGGATGGTTCCGGTTGCCTCGCCCGTTGTGGGTGACGACGAGGCCGCCGAAGGCGGTCGTGTGGAGGCGCGGGATGCCGTTCATGCCGAGCAGCGGGTGGTACTCGTTGAACTGCTCGTGACCGACCATTCGCATGCCCTCGTCGATCGTCTCGAGCGCGGGCGGCGTCGGCGAGCCCGGCCTGACCAGGAGACGGCAGCCGAGCTCCAGGACGAGCACGGCGATGAGGAGCCCGGTGGCGACGAGGCCGAGCCGGACGCCGAGCGCGCGCAGCGCGCTCATGGCACCGGAGCGGGCGGCACGGGGGCGAGACGGGTGACGGCGCGCGCCAGCTCCACGCGCGCGGCCCGCGGCAGCACCGCGACGTCGAGCTCCTCGGCGAGCCGCTCCGGGTCGAGCGTCGCGAGCCCGGGATCCCTCGCCACCGCCGCCGCGCGCGCGACGATCGCCTCGGAGAGTCGGGCGATCGTCGGCCGCAGCTCGCGCGCGAGGTCGAGCCGCTCGACCGCGGGCCGCCGCGCCGGCGGCGTGGCGAGGAACTCGCGCTGGACGCCACGGGCCGCGCCGATGATGGCGGTGAAGAGCGCCTCCGCGGCGGCGGGATCCAGGCCGCGCGCCGCGGCCTGCTCGCGCGCGGCGGCCAGGACGCGCGCCTCCTGCGCGGTGTCCTCGACCGGCAGCCGGGCCGCCTCCTTCGCCGCCGCGACGGCCGGCATCAGGGCCAGGCGGAGCTCGACCGTCGCCAGCAGCGCGTCCACGTCCGACTCGAGCCCCGAGCGGGCGGCGCCGTAGCGCTCGCCGAGCCAGCGGCCGCGGAGCGTGGCGAGCGTGCCGTCCACCTCGCGCGCGCGGAGCCAGGCGTCCAGCTCGGCGACGAGGCCCTCGTCGGCGCCCAGGTACGCCTTGCGGTCGTGCGTCAGCGGTCCGAGGCGCACGACGGCCGGCACGTCGGCGGCGAAGCGCCCGGCTTCGGCGTCGTCGGTGAGGATCGCCTCGACCGCGCCCGTGCCGAGGAGCCGCGGCAGCGTCTGGTTGTCGTCCACGGCGTCGACGTCGGCGTGCGGGAAGAGACGGCGCGCGACGCGCTCCAAATGTCCGCCGCGGTTGACGGCGATGCGCGTGCCCATGCGGTCGAGGTCGGCGGGGACGCGGGCGACGCCGGCGCGCGTGAGGACGACCGCGCCCGTCTGGGCGACGGGCCGCGTGTACGTCCCCACGAGCGCGCGCTCGGGTCGCATGGTGACGCCGCCCATGGCGAGGTCGAAGCGGCCGGCGGCGAGGTCGCGCGTCAAGTCCGGCCAGCGTGTCGTCACCCACTCGACTCGCCGGCCGGTGTCGCGGGCGAAGCGCCGCGCCACCTCGGCGTCGAGGCCCTCGACCTCGCCCTCGTGCGTCCGGGCGAAGGGCGGGTAGTCGCCGGTCGTGCCCACGCGCAGCGCGGGCAGCGCCGCGTCGCGGGGGCCGCGCGCGCAAGCCGCGAGCGCGAGCACGGCGAGGAAGACGCCGGCGCGCTTCAGAGGCCCAGCACGTCGCGCATCGAGTAGACGCCCACCGGTCGTCCCGCGACCCAGCGCGCCGCGCGCAGCGCGCCGCGCGCGAGGCAGTCGCGACTCTGCGCGCGGTGGACCAGCTCGAGCCGCTCGCCGAGCCCGGCGAACACGACGGTGTGGTCGCCGACAACGTCGCCGCCGCGCAGCGCGACGACGCCGATCTCCTCCGGCCGTCGCGCCCCGACGAGGCCTTCGCGCGCGAGGACGCCGACCTTCGCGAAATCCTGCCCGCGCGCGCCGGCGAGCACGCGTCCGAGCGCCAGCGCGGTGCCGCTGGGCGCGTCCTTCTTGGCGTGATGGTGAATCTCGACGATCTCGGGCTCGAAGCTGGCGTCGAGGAGGCGCGCGGCGCGCGCGACGAGGTCCGCGAGCACGGTGACGCCGGCGCTGTAGTTGGCCGCGATCACCGACCGGGTGCGCGCCGCGAGGGCCCGCAGCTCGCGCTCCTCGGCGGGGTCGAGCCCCGTCGTCCCGATGACGAGGCCCGCGCCACGCTCCGCCGCCAAGCGCGCGTGGACGAGCGTCGCCGCCGGGACCGTGAAGTCGAGCACGACGTGCTCGGGGCGGCAGACGCCGGCCAGGTCGTCGCTCACGCGGACGCCGAGCGCGCCGCCGCCGGCGAGCTCGCCCGCGTCGCGTCCGACGGCGGAATGTCCCTGCGCCTCGACGGCGCCGGCGACGCGGAGCGCCGGGTCCTCGCGCGCGAGCGCGACCAGCAGCCGACCCATGCGGCCGGCCGCGCCGCAGACCACGAGGCCGACCGGGTCAGACAAGCCGGTACTCGCGCAGCACGGCCTCGACCTTCGCTCGGTTGGGCGCGGCCATCGGGGTGAGCGGCAGGCGGACCTCGTCGGCGATCTTCCCCATGAGGGCCAGCGCGGTCTTGACGCCGATCGGGTTCACCTCGAGCGTCATGAGCGCCTGGACGAGCGGGAAGAGCTTTCGGTTGAGCGTCCGGGCGCGCTCGAGGTCGCCGGCGAGGAGCGCGGCCGCGAGGTCGGCGAACTGCCGCGGCGCGACGTTGGCCGTGACCGAGATGACGCCCTGGCCGCCGGCCGCCATGATCGGCAGGGTGAGGATGTCGTCGCCCGAGTAGACCTCGAAGTCGGGCCCGCACGCCTCGATCGTCTCGATCACCTGCGCGAGCGAGCCGGTCGCCTCCTTGACGCCGATGATGTTCGGCACGCGCGCCAGGCGCCCCAGCGTCTCGGGCGCGATGTTGGACGCCGTGCGGCCGGGGATGTTGTAGACGATGAGCGGGATGCGGCTGGCCTCGGCGACCGCGACGTAGTGGCGGTAGATGCCGTCCTGCGTCGGCTTGTTGTAGTAGGGCGAGATGAGGAGCGCGGCGTCGGCGCCCGCCTCGGCCGCGCCGCGTGTGAGCCGGATCGCCTCGGCCGTCGAGTTCGAGCCGGTGCCCGCGATGACGGGGATGCGGCCGCGGGCGAGCTTCACGACGTTGGTGACGATCTCCAGGTGCTCGTCGTGCGTGAGGGTCGCCGACTCGCCCGTCGAGCCGCAGGGCACGAGCGCGCTCGTGCCGCCGGCGATCTGCTCCTCGACGAGCGCGGCGAGCGCCTTGTAGTCGACGGCCCCGCCGCGGAACGGGGTCACGAGCGCCGTCATGGAGCCGCTGAATCTCGGCACGCTACACCTCCACGTGTCCTTCGAAGACCTCGACCGCGTCGCCGGTCATGAGCACGCGGTCGTCGTCACGCCAGTCGATCTCGAGCTCGCCGCCGGGGAGCGCGACCACCACCTGCCGCCCCGTCCGCCCCGTGCGCGCGGCGGCGACCACCGCGGCGCAGGCGCCCGTGCCGCACGCCATCGTTTCGCCCGCGCCGCGCTCCCAGACGCGCATCTCGAGCCGGGTGCGCCCCGCGACCCGGATGAACTCGGTGTTGACGCGCTTGGGGAAGAACGGGTGGCGCTCGAAGCGCGGCCCGATCTCCGCCAGCGGCAGTCCCGCGACGTCGTCGACGAAGACCACGCAGTGCGGGTTCCCCATCGACAGGCAGGTGACGCGCCACTCGCGCCCCGCGACCTCGAGCGGCCGGTCGACGACCTCGCCGTCGGCGGCGACCGGGATGCGCCGGCCGTCCCACTCCGGTCTGCCCATGTCCACCTGCACGCGGGCGACACGGCCGCCGCTCAGGTCGAGGTGGACGCGCTTCACGCCCGCGTCGGTCGCGATCGCGAGCGGATTCTTCCGCACCAGGCCGCGGTCCCAGACGAACTTCGCCAGGCCGCGAATGCCGTTGCCGCACATCTCGGCGCGGCTGCCGTCGTTGTTGTAGATCGTCATCCGGCAGTCGGCGTCCGCCGACGTCTCGAGCAGGATGAGCCCGTCGCCGCCGACGCCGCGGCGGCGGTCGCAGAGGCGGCGCGCGAGCGCGGCGGGATCGCCCGGCAGGCCGGCGCGGGCGTCGACGTAGACGAAGTCGTTCGCCGTACCGTGCAGCTTCACGAAGGGGAGCGTCGCCATGCGCCTCAGCGGAGATGCGGCGGGATGCGCTCGCCGCGGACGAGATCCTCGAGCGTCTCGCGCTCCTTTATAAGCTCGGCGCGCGCACCGTCAACCAACACCGCCGCCGGACGCGGGCGGGAGTTGTAGTTGGACGCCATCACGTAGCCGTACGCACCCGCGCTCATGACCGCGAGCAGGTCGCCGGCTTCCGGCTCCTCCAGCTCGCGGTCCTTGGCGAGGAAGTCGCCGCTCTCGCAGACGGGGCCGACGACGTCGGCGACGATCGTCGCGCGCCCGCGCGGGCGCACCGGCTGGATCGCCTGGTAGGAGCCGTAGAGCGCGGGCCGCACCAGGTCGTTCATCGCGGCGTCGACGATCACGAAGCGCTTGGTCGCCGTCGTCTTGCGGTAGACGACCCGCGTCACGAGCGCGCCGGCGTTGCCGACGATGAAGCGGCCGGGCTCGAGCACCACCCGGAGCGGGAGACCCTCGAGGCCGGCGGAGAGGGAAGCCGCGTACGCGGCGGGATCGGGCGGCGTCTCGTCCTGGTAGCGGATGCCGAGCCCGCCCCCGAGGTCGACGAGCTTCAGCTCGCCGCCGAGCCCCTCCTCGGCGAGCTTGCCGACCAGCGCGCGCACGCGCGCGAGCGCGTCGACGAAGGGCGACGTCTCGGTGAGCTGCGAGCCGATGTGGCAGTCGACGCCGACCGGCTCCACGTGCGGCAGCTCGCGCGCGCGACGGTAGTGCGTGACGGCCTCCGCGATGTCGACGCCGAACTTGCTCTTCTTGAGCCCGGTCGAGATGTAGGGGTGGGTCTTCGGGTCGACGTCGGGGTTCACGCGCAGCGCGACCGGCGCGCGCCGCCCGAGGCGCGCCGCGACGCGCTCGACGGCCTCCAGCTCCTCCGGCGACTCGACGTTGATCATCAGGATGCCGTGTCAGATCGCGGCTTCGAGCTCCGCTTCGGTCTTGCCGACGCCCGAGAAGACGATCTTCTTCGGGTCGGCGCCGGCGCGCAGCGCCTTCCACAGCTCGCCGCCCGAGACGACGTCGAAGCCCGCGCCCTCGCGCGCGAGCAGCCGGAGGATCGCCAGGTGGTCGTTCGCCTTCATCGCGAAGCAGACGAGGTGGGGGACGCGGCCGAAGGCGGCGTCGAAGGCGCGGTAGTGCCGGAGCAGCGCGGCCTGGCTGTAGACGTAGAGCGGTGTGCCGTGCGCCTCGACGAGGCGGGCGAGCGGCACCTCCTCGCAGTGCAGCTCGCCGTCGCGCAGGGGGAAATCGGTCATCAATATTCCTCTTCTTCGTCCTCGTCGTCCTGGTCCTCGTCGGCCGGCGGCGGGGGCACCGGCTGTGCCTTCGGTTCGGGCTTCGGCGCGGCCTCGGGCGCCGCCGCGGGCTCCGAGCCGGCGGGCGCGGGCCCGAACCGGACGGCGACGGGACCGGCCGGGGCGCTGCGGTAGCGGTCGAGGGTGACGGCGGTCACCTTGTAGAGGTAGCGCTGCCCGGCCGTGGCGTCGTGATCCACCCACTCCAGGCGGTGCTCCTTGCGGAAGCGGAAACGGTCCTCGATGACGTACTTGCCGACGCGGGAGTACTTCGCGGTGTCGACGCCCTCGCCGGGGGCGCGCTCGATGATGAAGGCGTCGAGGTCGTTCATCTTGCCGCCGCTCGTGTAGTGCTCGGGGCGGCCCCAGCTCAGGCGGACACCCTCGGGCACGGCGACTGCCGTCAGGTCGTCTGGGGTCTCGGGGAGCACCAGCTCGGGCGCGACCGGACGCGCCTTGCGCCCGCACGCGAGCGCCGTCGCGAGCGCGAGGAGCAAGAGGGTCCGACGGCTCACCGGCCGTCCCTCCGGGCGGCGCGCGCGAGCTGGCGGGCGACCTCGCGCGGCGCGGTCCCGCCGACGACCCGCCGGCGCGCGACGGAGCGCCGCGGCGTCAGCCGCCGGACGAGCGCCGGCGTGAGCAGCGGGGAGTGGCGGCGCAGCACCGCGGCGTCGAGGTCGCGGAGCCCCGTGCCGGTGGCGAGGCAGTGACGGACGAGCCGGCCGACGATCTCGTGCGCGCGCCGGAAGGGCACGCCGCGCTGGACGAGGTCGTCGGCGAGGTCGGTGGCGAGCGTGAGCCCGTCGGCGGCGGCGGCCATGCGGTCGGTGCGGAAACGGAGCGCCGGCACCATCGCGGTCATGACGCCCAGGCACTCGCGGAGCGTCGCGGCGGCGTCGAAGAGCGGCGGCTTGTCCTCCTGGAGGTCGCGGTTGTAGGCGAGCGGCAGGCCTTTCATGGTCGTCAAGAGCGCGACCAGGGCGCCGATCACCCGGCCCGTCTTGCCGCGCACCAGCTCGGCGACATCGGGGTTCTTCTTCTGCGGCATCATCGAGCTGCCGGTGGCGAACGCGTCGGGCAGCTCGACGAAGCCGAACTCCTCGGTGGCCCAGAGGACGATCTCCTCGCCGAGCCGCGAGAGGTGGACGGCGGCGATCGCCGCCGCGGCCAGGAACTCGGCCGCGAAGTCGCGGTCGGCGACCGCGTCGACGCTGTTCGCCGTGACGCGGGCGAAGCCGAGCTGGCGCGCGACGAAGGCGCGGTCGAGCGCGAAGCCGGCGCCCGCCAGCGCGCCGGCGCCGAGCGGCAGCTCGTCGGCCCGCCCCCGGCAGTCGGCGAAGCGGGCGCGGTCGCGGCCGAGCATCTCGTGGTACGCCAGCAGGTGGTGCGCGAGGAGGATGGGCTGCGCGCGCTGGAGGTGCGTGTAGCCGGGGATCAACGCGCCGCGATGGCGACGTGCGACCGTGATGAGCGCGCGCTGGAGGCCGGCGAGCGCGCCGTCGAGCCCGGCGCATTCCTCGCGCAGCCACAAGCGCAGGTCGAGTGCCACCTGGTCGTTGCGGCTCCGGCCGGTGTGGAGCTTCCCGCCGACGGGCCCGACGAGCTCCGTCAGCCGGCGCTCGATCGCCATGTGGATGTCCTCGTCGGAGGCGCGGAAGCGGAAGCGGCCGCGCGCCAGCTCGCGGCGCACGGCGGTGAGCCCGCGCTCGAGCCGCGCGCCTTCCCGGCGCGTGAGCAGCCGCGCCCGGACGAGCGCGCGCACGTGCGCGACGCTGCCCGCGACGTCGTGCGGCCACAGGCGGCGGTCGACGGGCAGGGAGGTGGTGAAGGCCTCCACCGCGGGCGCCGTCGGCGCGGCCATCCTGCCGGCCCACGCCTTGGTCGCCGCCCGCGCGCGTGCGCGGCGCCGCTTCATCGCGCCTTCTTCTCGACCAGCGCGCGGATCCGAAGGCGCAGCCCTGCGAGACGGATGAAGCCGCCCGCGTCCGCCTGGCGATAGCCGCCCGCTTCGTCGAAGCTCACGAGCTGGGGGTCGTAGAGCGAGCGCGGCGCGGTCCGTCCGACGGTGCGCACGCTGCCGCGGTAGAGCCGGAGGCGCGCGCTGCCGGTCACGGCGCGCGCCGCTTCGTCGATCGCGGCCTGGAGCACGAGCCGCTCGGGGGCGAACCAGTACCCGTAGTAGACCATCTCCGCGTAGCGCGGCATGAGCGCGTCGCGGAGGTGCGCGACCTCGCGGTCGAGGGTGAGCGACTCGACGGCCTGGAAGGCGGCGCGCAGCACGGTGCCCCCCGGCGTCTCGTACACGCCGCGTGACTTGAGGCCGACGTAGCGGTTCTCGACCACGTCGACGCGCCCCACGCCATGACGTCCCGCGATCGTGTTCAACGCCCCGAGCAACGCCGCCGGCCCGAGGCGCTCGCCGTTCACCGCGACGGGGACGCCGGCCTCGAGCGCGACCTCGACGTCCTCGGCGCGGTCGGGCGCCTTTTCCGGCGCGACGGTCAGCTGGAACATGTCGTCGTAAGGCGCCCGCGCCGGGTCCTCCAGGATGCCGCCCTCGTAGCTCACGTGGAGGAGGTTCCGGTCGCTCGAGTAGGGCTTCTCGGCCGTCACGGTGATCGGAATGCGGTGCTTCTCGGCGTAGGCGATCAGGTCGGCGCGGCCCTTCATGTCCCACTCGCGCCAGGGCGCGATCACCGTGAGCTCGGGGGCGAGCGCGGCGTAGGTCAACTCGAAGCGGACCTGGTCGTTGCCCTTGCCGGTCGCGCCGTGCGCGACGGCGTCGGCGTTCTCGCGGCGGGCGACCTCGACCTGGCGCTTGGCGATCAGCGGGCGCGCGATCGAGGTGCCGAGGAGGTACTGGCTCTCGTAGATCGCGCCGGCGCGGAACATCGGGAAGACGTAGTCGCGGACGAACTCTTCCCTGAGGTCCTCGACGATCGTCTTCACGGCGCCCGTGGCGCGCGCCTTGGCGTCAAGGCCGGTCAGCTCCTCGGCCTGCCCCAGGTCGGCGCAGAAGGCGACCACCTCGGCCTGGTAGCGCTCGACGAGCCAGCGCAGGACGACCGAGGTGTCGAGCCCGCCCGAGTAGGCGAGGACGATGCGGCGCACGGCGGCCATGGGCCGATCCCACCTACCATAGCCCCCCCGGGGAACCAACGTTCCAGGGGCCGATTCAAGCTCCGGCGAGAAGCCGCCGATCATACGGACGTCGAGTGGAATCGGCTCGCATGACCACGAACGGCGAACGCACGCTGTGGCTGACCCTCCGGGGCGCCGCGCCGACGCTGCCGCTCGCCTGGCTCGCCTGGTGCGCGCTCGTGCTCGCCGTCGCCTGGACGCTCGCGGGCACGCTCGGCCCTGCGGGCGCGATGATCGCCGTCCTCGCCGCCGGCTGGGTGGTCGCGCGGCGGGCTCCGTCGCCCCGCGAGGCATTCCGCTTCTACCACCTCGACGACGACGAGCTGGTGGCGATGGGCCCCGGCCGGCAGGTGCGACGCCTGCCCTGGTCCGCGGTCACCACGCTCACGCAGGAACGGCGGGCACTCCGAATCGAAGGCGAGGGCGTGTCGATCCGCTTGCCGCTCCATCGCCTGGTCGAGGCGGACGCGTGGGGCGCGGTGCTCGCGCGCGTCGTGCCGGCGCTCGCCGACGAGATGTGGGCGTTGCTCGAGGAGGGCGAGCAGGTGGAGCTGACGCCGTCGCTCGAGCCGGCGACGCGGCTCCTCGCCTGGTGGGCATACGCGCCGGCGCTGCTCGCCTGTCTTGCGGGCACGGGCCTCACCGGGCTTCGCGTCGGCTTCGCGCTCGCCGCCGCCGAGCGTTGCATCGCCCTCGTGCGCAGCCACGGCCGCACCGTAGCGCTCCACCGCGCCGGCGCCGCCCTCCGCGTCCGGCTCTGGCGCTTCCTCGTCGCCTGGACGCGCGTCGAGGTGGTGCGTGTGCCGAGCGGTCTGCTCCTGGCCACGCACGGGCGGCGCTGCGGCGTCGTCGCGAGCGAGCTGCCCAACTTCTGGGCCGCCGCCGGCGTGATCGCGATGAAGGCCCACCTCGGGCCGCGCACCGACGCGCTCGTCCATTTCCGCGTGCGAATGGCCGAGGACGGCCCGGCGGTGGTGGGCGAGGTCGAGTCGGGATGAGGTCCCGGCTCTTGCCGGCGCGGCCGGCGGCGTGCTTTGCGGAGGCGATACCATGCGCGCTCGCCTCCTCGCGCTCTGCGGCGCGACGCTCCTCGCCGCGGGGCCGTGCGCGGCCGGCGACCTGCTCATCCGCCACGCGCGCCTGATCGACGGGACAGGCGCCCGGCCGCGCGAGGCTGCGATCCTCGTGCGGAACGGACGCATCGCGGCGATCGGTCCCGACGTGACCGCGACGGACGCGCCGGTTCTCGACGCGGAGGGCGGCAGCGTCATCCCGGGTCTCGTCGACGCCCACGTCCACCTGAGCGTCGTGCCGGGCTCGGTCGAGCGCGGGGACTCGCCCGAGACCCAGGACGAGCTGCGTCGCGCGCACCTCCGCGCTTACCTGGCGTGTGGAGTCACGACCGTGCTCGACACGGCGATCGACCCCCAGGTCGGTCTCGCCGTCCAGCGCTGGCTCGCGGCCGGCGCCGCGGGTCCGCGCTTCCTCACGCTGGGTCCCGGCTTCGTCACACCCGGCGGCTATCTCGCCGACGTGGCCCCGGCGGTCGCGACGCCGGAGGAGGTCGAAGCGCACTTCGCGGTCGTCGAGCCGTTCGGCGTCGGCGTCAAGGTGTTCATGGAGAGCGGCTTCGGGCCGCGCCCCGTGTGGCCGCTGCCGTCGGCCGAGGTGCGCGCGGCCATCGTCCGTGGCGCCGCGCGGCGCGGGCTTCCGATCTACGTCCACGCCAACAAGGAGGCGGACAAGGTCGCTGCGCTCGACATGGGCGCGCACGCCATCACGCACGCGGGATTCTACGACGAAACGCCGTCCGACGCGTTCGTGGCGCGCCTGGCGGCGAGCGGCGCCTATCTGATGACCACGTTCGCGATCATGGACGCGCGGCTGATCGAGTTTCACCCCGAGCGCCTCGACGCCGCGCTCGTGCGGCGCACCGTGCCGGCCGTCGAGCTCGCCACGGCGCGCGACTCGGAGGCCGGACGCCTCCTCGCGCGCACGGAGGTCGGCCTGGGCGCGCCGTGGCTCCCGCGCGCGCTCCGCGGTCTCGTGGCGCGGTTCATGATCACCGAGACGGGGACGCGGCGTCGCCTCGCGAGCGCGGAGCGCGCCGTGCGCCGCCTGTGGCAGGCCGGCGTTCCCATTGTCGTCGGGACGGACGCCGGCAACTGGCCCGTCGTCCCCTACCAGTTCCACGGCCCGACGACGCTGCGCGAGATCGAGCTGCTCGGGCGGGCAGGGCTGCCGCCGCAAGCCGCGCTCGAAGCCGCCACCCGCGTCCCGGCGAAGATGCTCGCCCTCGACGACGACATCGGCACCATCGAGGTCGGCAAGCGCGCCGACCTCGTCGTCCTCCGCAAGGACCCCCTGCGCGACCTCAGGAATCTCCGCGCCATCCGCTGGACGGTGCACGACGGCGTCGCCCGAACCCCAGCGCAGTGGATGGCGGCGCGCTAGCTAGATGCTAGTCCAGCCCGACAGCCACAGCATGACCGCCTTCTGCACGTGGAGGCGGTTCTCGGCCTGATCAAACACCACCGAGCGCGGGCCGTCGATCACCTCGGCGGTGATCTCCTCGCCGCGGTGCGCGGGCAGGCAGTGCATGACGAGCGCCTCGGGGCGTGCGACGTCGACCAGCGCCCGGTTCACCTGGTAGGGGCGGAAGGCGGCGAGGCGCTTCTCGGTCTCCGCCTCCTGGCCCATGCTGGTCCAGACGTCGGTGTAGACGACGTCGGCGCCGCGGGCGGCGGCCTTGGCGTCGTGCGTGACGGTGACGCACGTGCCGGCCTCGGCGGTGATCGCCTTGTCGGCTTCGTAGCCGGGCGGGCAGCCGAGCACGAAGTCGAAGCCGAGGCGGGCGGCGGCGTCCATCCACGAGTGCGCCATGTTGTTGCCGTCGCCGATGAAGGCGACGCGGAGCCCGCGGATGTCGCCGCGGTGCTCGCGCAGCGTGAACACGTCGGCGAGGACCTGGCAGGGATGGTGGAGGTCGGAGAGCCCGTTGATGACGGGGACGCGCGCGCCGGCCGCGAGGTCGACGACGGTCTGGTGCGAGAAGACGCGCGCCATCACGAGGTCGACCCAGCGCTCGAGGTTGCGCGCGATGTCGCCTGCCGACTCGCGCTCGCCGAGGCGGATGTCGCCGGGGGCGAGGTTGACGGCGCCGCCGCCCAGCTGGTGCATGCCGACCTCGAAGGTGACGCGCGTGCGGAGGCTCGGCTTCTCGAAGATCATCGCCAGCGTGCGACCGGCGAGGAGCGGATGCTGGCGGCCGGCGCGCAGCTCGGTTTTCAAGCGCGCGGCGACGGCGAGGATCTCCTCCAGCTCGGCGGTGGAGAGGTCGGCGATGCGCAGCAGGTCGCGCTTCATGCGGCGAGCGCCCGGTCGAGGATCGCCATGCCCTCGTCCACCTCGGCCTGGGTGATGACGAGCGGCGGGAGGAAGCGCAGCACCTTGTCGGCGGTGCAGTTGATGAGGAGGCCGTCGGCGAGGCAGCGCGACACGACGGGCGCGCCCTGGCGGTCGAGGACGGCGCCCAGCATGAGCCCGCGGCCGCGGATCTCGCGCATGGTCCGGTGCCGGGTGGCGAGCCGCTCGAGGCGGCTCCGGAAGTGCTTGCCGACGGCCTCGACGTGCGCGAGGAAACGCGGCTCGGCAAGCGTGCCGAGCGCCGCGATCGCCGCCGCGCACGTGACGGGATTACCGCCGAAGGTCGAGCCGTGCGTGCCCGGCGTGAAGACCTCGGCCACCCGCGCGGTGGCGCACATGGCGCCGATCGGCAGCCCGCCGCCGAGCGCCTTGGCGACGGTCATGATGTCGGGCGTGACGCCGGCGTGCTCGTGCGCCCAGAGCTTCCCCGTCCGCCCGTTGCCGCACTGGATCTCGTCGAGGATGAGGAGGAGTTTCCGCTTGTCGGCGAGCGCGCGGAGGCCGGCGAGATAGTCGGGCGCCGGCGTCACGACCCCGCCCTCGCCCTGGATCGGCTCGACGATGATGGCGACCGTCTCCTCGCGGACGGCGTCGGCCATCGCCGGGACATCGTCGTAGGGGACGAGCCGGATGCCGGGGAGGAGCGGCCGGAAGCCGTGGTGGTACTTCTCCTGGCCCGTCGCGGTGAGCGTGCCGAAGGTCCGGCCGTGGAAGGAGCCCTGCGTGGCCAGGATCTCGAAGCGTCCGTTGCCGTGCTCCGCGCCCCAGCGCCGGGCGAGCTTCATGGCCGCCTCGTTCGCCTCCGCACCCGAGTTGCAGAGGAAGACGCGCTCGGCGAACGAGTGCCGGCAGAGAAGGGCGGACAGCTCCGCGGCGGGACGGTTGTAGTAGACGTTGGAGGTGTGGAGGAGCGCCGCCGCCTGGGTGTGGATCGCCTCGACCACCGCGGGGTGGCAGTGACCGAGGTTGTTCACCGCGAGGCCGGCGAAGAAGTCGAGGTAGCGCTTGCCGTCGGCGTCCCACAGCTCGGAGCCCCGCCCGCGGACGAACGCCACCGGCTGGCGCGCGTAGACGCCGATCGCGTGCGCTCCGTCGAGCGCGATGATCTCGCCGTTGGTCATGCCTGCGCGAGCCGGCGGGTCCGCCGCGTCGCTCGCGGCACGATCTCCGTGCCCACGCCACGGCTGGTGAGGACTTCGAGCAAGAGCGCGTGGCGGACGCGACCGTCGATCACGTGGGCCTGTCGCACGCCGCTACGGATGGCCTCCAGGCAGCACTCGATCTTGGGGATCATGCCGCCCGCGATGACGCCCTCGCGGATCAGCTCGGTGGCCGTGTCGGCGGGCAGCGTGTCCATGAGCGCGCCGTCGCGGCCTTTCACGCCCTCGACGTCGGTCAAGAGGATCAGCTTCTCGGCGTGCAGCGCTTCGGCGACCTTGCCGGCCACGAGGTCGGCGTTGATGTTGTAGGTGGCGCCGTCGGAGCCCGCGGCCACCGGCGCGATGACCGGGATGAAGCCCTGGAGCGACTCGATGATGCGGGCGTTCACCCCCACGACTTCGCCCACGAACCCGAGGTCCTCGCCGGCCTTGCGCTTGCGGACGACGATGAGCTCGTCGTCCTTTCCCGAGAGCCCGACGGCGTGCCCGCCGTGGCGGTTCAGCATGGTGACGATCTCGGAGTTGATCTTGCCGACCAGGACCATCTCGACGATGTTCATCGTCTCGGCGTCGGTGACGCGGAGACCGCGGACGAAGCGGGGCTCGATGCCGGCCTGCTTGAGCGCGGCGTCGATCTGCGGCCCGCCGCCGTGCACGATCACCGGGTGCATGCCGACGTACTTCAAGAGCGCCACGTCCTGCGCGAACGAGTCCTTCAGCTCCTCGCTCTCCATCACGTGCCCGCCGTACTTCACCACCATCACCTTGCCGGCGAAGCGGCGGATGTAAGGCAGCGCCTCGAGGAGGACGTCGGCCTTTTCGATCGGGCTCACGAAACGGCTTTATGCCTCGCGCGACGCGAGCGCACAACCGCCGCGGGCGTGCCGCCGGCGACGAGCGTGGAGGCCGCCCGTCAGGCTCGGAGCACCGCGGCCATCCGCTCGACGTCCGCCGGCTCGACGAAGGGATGGCAGGGGAGCGTGAGCAGCTCGCTCGCGACGCGGGCCGCACCCGGGAACTCCGCCGCGTCGACCCGCATGCCGTGCTCCACGTACATGGTGCTCGCCTCGATCCCCGCGTGGAAGAGCGCTTCGCGGAGCCCCGCCCGCCGCGCGGCGGGGACCAGGATCGGGTAACGAATGTAGTGGAGCCGGCTCACACCGGGCTCGGGGGTGATCTGCGTCACGCCGGGGCAGTCCGCGAGCTTCGCGCGGAGGTCGCGCGCGTTGCGCTCGCGGGCCGCCCGGTCGTCGTCGAGTCGCGCCAGCAGCTCGAGGCCGAGCGCCGCGCGCAGGTCGGCGATCGTGCGCAGGGGCTCCGCGGCGTCGAACTGGTAGTCGAACTCGCCCGACGTGTCCCGGATGGTGTCCTCCATCGAGAAGCGCCTGGTGTCGACGCGAAGCGCGCGCACCGCCCGGTTGAAGAGGAAGTAGCCGAGTGGGCGCGAAGCGAGGGCGAACGCGAGCAGCATCTCGGGATGCGACGGCTCGCGGGGCCGCCCGCGGTCGTCGAGGCCGTCGAGGTCGCCGCGCTGCCGCGCGAGCAGCATCCCGCCGCCGATGGGCAGGGCCTTGCCCTCCTGGAAGTTCAAGATCGTGAAATCGCCGAACGTCCCGATGCGCCGGTTGTCGTACTCGGTGCCGAGCGAGTAGTCCGCGCCCTCGATCAGGGCGACGCCGGCGTCGCGGCAGATCTTCACCACCTCGTGCATCGGATAGGCGAAGCCGAAGAGGTTCGCGCAGATCACGGCCAGGGTGTCGTCGGGGTCGATGCGGCGGAGCTGGTCGAGGTCGATGCTGAGCGTCTCCGGCGTGACGTCGCAGTAGTGGATCGACAAGCCGGCGGCGAGGACTCCGTGCGCGAAGCTCGGACACGAGTAGCGCGGCAGGACCACCTTCCGCCGCCGGTCGCGGCTCGCGATCGCGCGCAGGCCCGCGTAGACCGTCCGCATCAACGAGGTGAACGAGTACGCCGAGGCCGCCGCGCAGTACGCGGCCATCGCGGCGCGGAACGCCTCGAGCCCTTCGCCGCGCGCACGACGGCGGAGCGCTCGCGCGAGGTCGTCCATCCCGACCGGGGTGATCGCCGCGGGGAGCAGGCGGGGCATCGCGTCGCCGGCTACAGGATGTAGCGCGAGAGGTCCTGGTCCTGGAGGATCTGCTCGAGCCGCTCGCGCACGTAGGCGGCGTCGATCGTGACTTCGCGGCCGTTCATCTCGGGGGCGTCGAAGGACACCTGGTCCAGCAGCCGCTCCATCACGGTGTGGAGGCGGCGGGCGCCGATGTTCTCCGTCCGCTCGTTCACCTGGGCGGCGATGCGGGCGATCTCGGCGATGGCGTCGTCGCGGAAGGTGAGGGTGACGCCTTCGGTGGCGAGCAGCGCGATGTACTGGCGGATGAGCGCGTTCTCGGGCTCGGTCAGGATGCGGATGAAGTCCTGCTGGGTGAGCGCTTCCAGCTCGACGCGGATCGGGAAGCGGCCCTGGAACTCGGGGATCAGGTCGGAGGGCTTCGAGATGTGGAACGCGCCCGAGGCGATGAAGAGGACGTGGTCCGTGCGGACGGGACCGTGCTTGGTGTTGACGGTGGAGCCCTCGACGATCGGCAGCAGGTCGCGCTGCACGCCCTCGCGCGAGACGTCCGGGCCGTGGACGCCCTCGCGGCTGGCGATCTTGTCGATCTCGTCGACGAAGACGATGCCGGACTGCTCGACGCGGTGGATCGCTTCCTTGGTGGCGGCGTCCATGTCGATCAGCCGCCCCGCCTCCTCCTGCGCGAGCGCGTCCAGCGCCTCCGGCACGCGGAGCTTCTGCTTCTTCCCCTTGCGGGGCATGAACTGCTGGAACATCTCCTTCAGGTTCTGCTCGATCTCCTCCATGCCCTGCGGGCTCATGATCTCGATCAGCGGGCCGGCGGAGCGGCTCACCTCGAGCTCGACGGTGCGGTCGTCGAGCTTGCCCTCGCGGAGCATCCTGCGGAGCTTCTCGCGCGTCGCCGTCTCGTCGCCGGCATCGCGCCGCTCGGCTTCGCTGCCCGCCGGCTGGATGCGCGCCGGGCGGACGGGCGGCAGCAGCAGGTCGAGCACGCGCTCCTCCGCCAGCTCGCGCGCGCGCGCTTGCACCTTCTCCTTCTCCTCCTCGCGCACCATGTTGACGGCGAGCTCCGTCAGGTCGCGGACGATCGACTCGACGTCGCGGCCGACGTAGCCGACCTCGGTGAACTTCGAGGCCTCGACCTTGATGAACGGCGCTTGCGCGAGCTTCGCGAGGCGGCGCGAGATCTCCGTCTTCCCGACGCCCGTCGGCCCGATCATGATGATGTTCTTGGGCGCGATCTCGTCGCGCAACGCGTCCGGCACGTGGAGCCGGCGCCAGCGGTTGCGGAGCGCGATCGCGACCGCGCGCTTGGCGGCGCGCTGCCCGACGATGTAGCGGTCGAGCTCGGAGACGACCTCGCGCGGCGTGAAGTTGGCCATCAGCTCGCGCTGTCCAGCTCCTCGATCGTGAGCTGGTCGTTGGTGTAGACGCAGATCTCGGCGGCGACGCGCATCGCCTCCTCGGCGATGTGGCGCGCGTCGAGCGTCGAGTGCTTGACGAGCACGCGCGCCGCGGCGAGCGCGAAGTTGCCGCCCGAGCCGATGGCGCAGATGCCGTCCTCGGGCTCGATCACGTCGCCCGTGCCCGAGACGATGAGCGATGACTCGCGATCCGCGATGACGAGCAACGCCTCGAGCCGGCGGAGCAGGCGGTCTGTGCGCCAGTCCTTGGCCAGCTCGACGGCCGCGCGCCGCAGGTTGCCGTTCACCTGCCCGAGCTTCGTCTCGAAGCGCTCGAAGAGCGTGAGCGCGTCGGCGCCCGCGCCGGCGAAGCCGGCGAGCACGCGGTCCTGGTAGAGGCGGCGGACCTTCCGGGCGTTGCGCTTCATGACGGTCTGCCCGACCGTCACCTGCCCGTCGCCCGCCATGACGAGGTGGCCGGCGTGGCGCACGGAGAGGATGGTGGTGGAGCGGATCTCAGGCACGGGGATGCGCGCGGTCGTAGGCGTCCATCAAGCGGCGGAGGTCGACGTGGGTGTAGCGCTGCGTGGTCGAGAGGCTCGCGTGGCCGAGCAACTCTTGAATGGCGCGCAGATCCGCGCCGGCGCCGAGGAGGTGCGTCGCGAAGGTGTGGCGGAGCGCGTGGGGCGTGGCCTTGGTGGCGACGCCGCTCTCCAGGATCCACCGTTCCATGAAGCGCGCGACGCTGCGCGACGTCAGACGGCCGCCGCGGGCGTTGCGGAACACGGCGCCACCCGCGGCCTGCTCGGCCGCCACGCAGGCTTCGCGATAGCGCTTGAGCGCGGCGAGCGCGGGGCGGCCGACGGGCACCACGCGCTCCTTGCGGCCCTTGCCGAGGACGCGCACGCAGCCGGCGTCGGCGTCGACGTGCTCCCAGTCGAGCCCGGTGAGCTCGCTCACCCGGAGCCCGGAGGAATAGAGCAGCTCGAGGATGGCGCGGCCGCGGAGCCCGGCGAGCGTATCGGCACGCGGCGTCGCGAGCAGCCGGTCGACGTCGTCGAGCGTCAGGTGCGCGGGGAGCCGCCGGCGCGCCTTCGGCGTCGCCACGCCGACGGTCGGGTCGCGCCGGGAGCGGCGGGTCTCGACCAGGAAGCGGAAGAGCCCGCGGACGGCGGCGAGCTTGCGCGCGATCGACACACGCTCGGTCGTCCCGTCGAGGACGCGCAGCCAGTGGCGGATCGTGTCCGCCCGCACCGCCGCGAGGCCGCCCGGGCCGGCGAAGGCGAGGAGCTGGTGGAGGTCGGCGAGGTAGGCGCGCAGCGTGTGCGGTGACGCGTGCCGCTCGGCGCGGAGGTGCATCGCATACGCCGCGAGCGCCTCGGCGTCCGCGCGTTCCGTCCTTGTGGGCATGTGCGAGGCGATGCTATCAACGGTGTCCGGACGGGACAAGGTGAGGATGCGCCGCAGCGTCGTGCGATCGCTCGTGCTCGGACTCGCGCTGCTGGCGCCGAGCTGCCGTCCGGACGCGACGACGTCGCGTGGCACCGCCGAGCTGTTCCTCGACGCGCACTACGTCCGCATCGACCTCCCCGCGGCGCTCGAGTTCACCGCCGGCGTCGCGCGGCACAAGGTCGAGGAGGAGATCGGCCTCGTGCGCGGCCAGACGATCGACGACTCGACGCGCAAGCCGACGGTCCGCTACCGGCTGCTCGAGGAGCACCCGGGCGGCGAGGAAGCCGTCAACTACCTCTACCACGGCACGATCCTGGTCGAGGACGCGGATCGGATCGAGCGGCGCTGGCTGGTGACGGTGCGCCGCGAGAGCGGCGGGTGGCGGGTGACCAACTACCAGGAGCTCGACGGGTGATGCGCCGCCGGCGCCTCGCCCTCGCGGCAGGCGGCGCGGCGCTGGTCGGCGTGCTCGTGCTCGGCGGGCTCGCCTGGCTGGCCGCGACGCGCGCGGACCGGCTGCTCGCCGCCGCCGGTCGCCGGCTCGGGCGCGCGATCCATGCCGACCACGTGGGCTGGAGCGTGCGCGGCGGCGTCGGCGTCGCGCTCGACGGCGTGCGCATCGCGGACGATCCCGCCTTCGCCCGCGACGAGCCGTTCCTCGCCGCACGCCGCCTCGAGATGCGGCTCCAGGTGCTGCCGCTGGTGCGCGGGCGCGCGGTCGTGGACCGGGTCGTGATCGAGGAGCCGGTCCTGAACGTGGTGCGCGACGCGCGCGGGCGGCTCAACGTCGATTCGCTCGGTCCGCCGCGGCAGGCCGGCGCGCGGGCGTCGCCGGCGCCGGCGCGTGCCGCGTCCCACCGCCGCTCCTTCCAGCTCGTCTCGCTCCGCTTGCGGCACGGGACGTTCCGCTACCGCGAGCAGGCGAGCGGGCGGACGATCGCAATCGAGGATCTCGCGCTCGACGCGCGCGAACCGCGCTTCGGCGCGCCGGTGCCCCTCGCACTGCGTGCCCGCCTCGACGGTCGCGACCTGCGGCTCGACAACATCGTGAGCGAGGGCGTGCTCGACCTCGCGAGCGAGCGTCCGGGCTACACGGGGACGTTCAGCGCGGGCCCGGGCACGCTGGGTGAGCTGCCGCTGGTGAGCATCAAGGCGAAAATCCGCGCGAGCCCGCCGCTCCTGGCGCTCGAGTCGGCGACCGTGGCGTTGCTCGACGGCACGGTGGCGGGCGCGGGCGAGATCCGGAGCGAGGGGCCGTCGAGCGGTCTCACCGCGGAGCTGACCGGCTCCGGGCTCGACCTCGAGAAGCTGCCCGGGCGCGCCGACCGGCCCCGTCCCGCGGGTGCGCTCGGCTTCGACGCGAAGCTCGGCGGCCCGCCGCCCGGCGCCCCGGGGTTCCGCGACGCGCTCACCGGCACCGGCCACTTCGAGGTCGCGCACGGCCGACTCACGGGGATGCCGCTCGGGCGCGTGCTCACCGAGGTCCTCGCGCCGATCCTCGGCGGCTCGGCCGCCGACCGCCTCCGCGACCGCTATCCGGATCTTTTCAGTGGCGACGAGCTGCGCTTCACGAAGCTCTCGGGCTCGGGCCGCCTGGCGGAGGGGCGGATCACCTCCGACGACCTCGTCGTCGCCGGCGCGAGCTACGCGGCGCACGGCGCCGGGTCGCTCGGGCTCGACGGCCAGGTCGACGCGCAGATCCGCCTCTCCGCGTCCGGCGCGTTGACGGACGACGTGCTCGGCCGCTCGCGCGCCCGCCCGGTGCTGGTCGACGCGCAGGGGCTCCTCACCGTCCCGCTCCGCGTGCACGGCCCGCTCGAACACCCGCACGTCACGCCGGACGGCGGCTACGCGGCGAAGGTCGCGCGCGGACTCCTCGGCGGCACGGGGCTCGAGGACGTCGCCGGCGACCTGGTCGAGCGCTTCCTCGGCGGCAAGAAGCGTCGCGGCCGCTGAGACGCGATGCGTGTCCTTCACCTGCTGGCCGGCACCGTCGTCCTGCGGCCGTACGTGTTCGTCTTCCTCGCCGTGTACCTCTTCGCGGCGGTCACGAAGACCGGTTGGCGGCGGACGCTCGCTTTCACGCTGGTGGCGTGGGCGATCGCGTACGCGGCGGAGTTCAGCTCGACGCGGAACGGCTTCCCGTTCGGGTCGTACGTCTACGTCGATGCGACGCGCGACCGTGAGCTGTGGCTCGCCAACGTCCCCTTCTTCGACTCGCTCTCCTTCAGCTTCCTCTGCTACCTCGGTTGGGCGCTCGCCGTTTTCCTCTACGCGCCGCTCGTCTCCCGCCCCGGTGACTTCCAGGTGGCGGCGAGTCCCGAGATCCGCGCTTCACGCCGCGTGCTGTTCACCGGCGCGTTTCTCACCATGCTCCTCGACCTCGTCATCGACCCGCTCACCGTGCGCGGCGACCGCTGGTTCCTCGGCCGCATCTATTACTACCCCGAGGGTGGCATCCACTTCGGCGTCCCCTTGAGCAACTACGCGGGCTGGTTCCTGGTCGCGCTCGCGACGATCGCCGTCTGCCAGCGGCTCGAGGCGCGCATCGGCCCGAGCGCCGGCATGCGTCATGTGCCATATGGTGGGCTCGCCGAGCCGCTCATCTATCTCGGGATCGTCGCCTTCAATCTCGCCATAACCTTCTGGATCGGCGAAGCGCTGCTCGGTGTCGTCGGTTGCCTGCTGTACGCGCCCGTGGTGGTGCTCTTCGCGTCTCGCCGCTTCAGAATTCCCTTGACAGCGGTCGGGTCGGGAGCGTAATCGCGAAGTTCGCGGTCGTTCGGAGCGCCCGGCTGCGCACGGAATTCGCCATGCGGACGCGCACCCCCATCCGAACCCACCGCCTCGCAGGTATCGTCGCCGCGCTCGTCGTCGTGGTGAGCGTCGCACGGACCACGGACGCCGCCACGCCGGTCCGCTGCGCCGTGGATCCGCCCACCTCCGGCTGCTGCGCCGCCGCCGACTTCGCCTGCGACGAGACGACGGTCTCGCCGGTCAGCGCCGCGCGGAAGAACATCCTGCTCGTGATCGCCGACGACCTCGGCTACTGCCACTACGGCTTCATGGGCTCCGGGCCGCCGGGCCACTTCCGGCTGAGCGAGCTCAGCTGCCGCAACCGGCGCTCCGGGTCGGACCCCTCGCACACGCCGAGCCCGAACGCCGAGTTCCCCTTCAACCGCAGCGGTGCCGACAGCACCTGGATCGACGTGAAGACTCCCGTCCTCGACGACCTCGCGGAGCACGGCGCCCTTTTTCCCCGCGCCCACGTCGCCGGCGTCTCCTGCGTCCCGTCGCGGCGCACGCTGATGATCGGACGTCACCAGCGGCACGCCGGCTTCCTCGGCGGCAACGCCCTCCACCAGTGCGCCATCGAGGTGCGTAGCTGCGCGTCGGACTCGGATTGCGCGATGCCGGGCGATCATTGCATCGACGTCCGCACGCTGCCGCGCATCCTCCGCGAGTTCTCCGCCGGGGACTACCGCAGCATGGCGAGCGGCAAGGCGGAGTGGATCACCGACCCCGGGTTCGACGAGTTCCTCGACCACTCCGCGAAGCCGCAGGTCGGCAAGTTCCGCTGCACCGACACGTGCCTGCCGGGGGACTGCTGCGCCGCGTGCTCCTCGTGCGAAGCCGACCTGCTCGCCGGCGCCATCCCCCCCGAGGCGGACGCCTCGGTCCACGTGATCCCCGACTTCATCGAGCGCAACGTCATCGACCGCCAGGACACGCCGGGCGGCACCGTGTCGCGCCAGACGCACCCGTTCTTCGTCTGGTACGGCCCGCACATCCCGCACGCCGACACCAACCCCGAGTCGTTCTTCCTCGGCCTCTATCCCGACGAGAGCGTGGCGGAGCGCCGGCACTTCGCGCGCATCTCGTGGCTCGACACCGGCATCGGTGCGCTGCGGAACTACCTCGCGGGCGCGTGCGTGTGCGCGCGCGACCCGAACGGCGTGCCCGCCCGCCAATCCCTGTACGACAGCACCGTCGTCATCGTGCTCGCCGACCAAGGCTACTTGCTGCCGAGCTCGAAGGGCCAGGCGACCGAGAACAACTTCCGCACCCCGCTCCTCGTGAGCGAGCCCCGCCATCGCTCGGGGGAGGTCGCGCCGCACGTCTTCACGACCGAGATCGCGCACGTCATCGACGTCATGCAGACGATGCTCGCCTACGCGGGCGTCCCGACCGCCGAGCGGCCCCCGTACGCCTTCGCGCGGGACCTGAAGCCGTTCATCGAGAATCCGGGCCTGGGGCCCATCCGCGAAATCGAGTTCGGAGAGAAAGGGAAGTCGTCGATCATCACCACGGTGGGGCTGCACCACGCGCTCAACCGCCCGGGCCTGCTCGGCGTCTGCGAGCAGCCGGTCGACGTCGACACCTTCCGCTACGCCGATCGGCGCCCGTGCGTGAGCGACGCCGACTGCGCCTTCCAGCGCCACGTGGAGGGTCGCTGTCTCAAGCCCGGGGAAGCGGGAAGCAACCGCTGCGTCAACCGCCCCGACCTGGCGTGCGCGACCGACGCGGAGTGCGCGGTGGCGTCCCTCTGCGCGGCGGGAAAGTGCAAGCACGATGCGAGTCTCGGCTCCTTCGCCGACTTCGACGGTCGTGACTGTTCCACGAGCGCCGAGTGCGTTCCGCCGGGCGTTTGCCAACCCGTCATCCTGAAGGCAGAAGGAAGCTCGACCGGAGTGGTGAGGCGGCTGTGGGAGGTCAACAACGATCCGGATCAGTCGCGGAACCTGCTCTTCGTCGATCCCGACTACCTGGGTCCGTGCGTGCGCAGCGAGTTCGAGCACTGCCTGTTCCGCTTCCGCGAGGGCGGTGCGCCGTTCGTGCCCTACGTCCCGCCCCCGCACTGCCATCCGGAATCGCTCTGCGGCCCGCTCGCCTGGTGCGGGCCCGCCGTTCACACCTGCCCCTGAGCCGTCGCGCGCGGCGCGCTCTGCTGGCGGCGTTCCTGCTCGGCGCCTCGTGCCGCGGCGAGCGTCCGGCCGGCGACGCGCGCTTCACAGGCTCGGCGGCGTGCGCCGGCTGCCACGCGGAAGCGGCGCGGGCCTGGGCCGGGTCGGGGCACGCGCTCGCGCTCCGCGCCGCGGCTCCCGACGCCGTGCGGGCGCCCTTCGACGGCGCGCTCCAGGCCTTCGCGAGCCTGCCGGTCCGCCCCCGCCGCGACGGTGCCCACCTCCTCTTCGACGTGCCGCCCGGCGAGGGGCGCAGCGGCGAGACGCTGCCGCTCGCGTGGGTGATGGGGGGCGTCAAGATCGAGCAGTTCTTCACGCCGGCGGCGGGCGGCCGGCTGCAGGGGCTGCCGGCTGCCTACGACACGGTGGCCGGCGAGTGGTTCGACCTCTTCCCCGACGCGCCGCCGCCCGAGGACTGGTCGCACTGGGCGAACCGCGGCATGACCGCCAACTCGCAGTGCCTGCCGTGCCACGTGACCGGCTGGGTGAAGGGCTACGACCCGGCGTCCGACGCGTGGGCGAGCGGCTGGGCGGAGGCGGGCGTCGGGTGCGAGGCGTGCCACGGCCCGGGTGCGGCGCACGTCGCGCGCCGGCGGCGCGGTGAGCGCGAGCCCGAGCCGCCGTACGGCGCGGTCGCGCCGCGCGCCGACACGCCGACGACGTGCGCGCCCTGCCACAGTCGTCGCACCGAGATCGCGCCCGGCTGGGTGCCGGGCGCTCCGCTCTACGACCACTTCGATCCGGAGCTGCTCGACACCGGCGTCTACCATCCCGACGGACAGGTGCGCGAGGAGGCGTACGAGTACACCTCGTTCGAGATGAGCCGCATGGCGGCGCGCGGCGTCGTCTGCCAGGACTGCCACGAGCCGCACACGGCGCGGCTGCGCGCCGACGGCAACGCGCTCTGCCTCCGCTGCCACGACGCCGGGCTCGACACGCCGGCGCACACGCACCACGCCGCCGACGGCGCGGGCGGGCGCTGCGTCGATTGCCACATGCCGACGAAGACGTTCATGCAGCGCGACGTCCGCCGCGACCATCGCATCGCGGCGCCCGACCCGGCGGCCGCCGAGGCGCTCGGGGCGCCCGACGCCTGTCGGCGCTGTCACGCGGAGCGGCCCGACGGCTGGTCGGCGTCGTGGGTCGCGCGCTGGTGGGGCGACGGCGCGCGTCGCTCCGCGGCGCGCGCCGTCGCGAC
>JBGQET010000043.1:0-39181 GCA_041496545.1 Binatia bacterium
CACGAGCGCGAGCTCGCCGAGGTGCGCCGCCTCGCGGGCGCGCTCGGGCACGAGACGCCGGCCCCGACCGCCGACACCGGCTCGCTCCTCGGTCGGCTCGAGGCCGCGGCCGAGGAGACCGTCGGGCACGAGCGCATCGCCAGCATGACGCCGGTCCCGGGCGAGGAGGCGCGCGTCGCGTTGCGCGTGACCGACGCCGCGCTGGGCGACGTCGTCCGGCTGCTGCACGCGCTCGAAGCCGGGAGCCCGCCGCTCGGCGTCGCGCGGCTCGAGCTGCGGAAGCATCCCGACCGGCCGGCGCGTTTCGACGCGACGCTCGAGGCGGCCGCGCCGTGAAGCGCGTGGCGCTCGCCGCCGCCACGGCGGCCCTCTTCCTCGTCTTCCTGGTGCTGCTCTTCCCCACCGACGCCGTCGTCGGCCGCGGCCTCGCCGCCCTCTCGTGGCCGGGGCTCGGCGTCGGCCACGCCGCACTCCGTCCGTACGGCATCCTCCTCGACGACGTCACCCTCCGCGACGCCGCCGGGAAGCTCGTCTTGCGCGCCGATCGCGTCCGCCTCCGGCCGTCGGCGTGGAGCCTCGTGCGGGGCGGCAACGGCTTGCCGTGGCGGATCGACGGCACGGTGTGCGAGGGCGCGGCGCTCGCCACCGTGGCCGAGGACGGCACGGCCACCGAGATCGCCGTCACCTGGGACGAGGGCAACCTCGCTGCCTGCCCGCCGCTCGCCATCGCGGGCGGCGCGCTCGAGGGCAGCGCGCGCGGCGCCGCGCGTCTCCGCTTCGCGCCCGACGCCGCCGCGCAGGGCGACGGCCGCGTCGAGCTGAGCGGCGCCGTGTGGCACGGCGCCGGGCCCTTCGCCGCCGTCGGCGCCCTCCACGCCGAGACCGCCTCGGTGCGCTGGTGGCTGCACGACGAGGTCGTCGAGATCCAGGACATCGCGCTCGCCGGACCCGAGCTCACCGCGAGCGGCGCCGGCGAGGTGCGGCTCGCCGAGCCGGTCACCGACAGCGACGTGCAGCTTCGGATGGCGCTCACGCCCGCGCCGGGGGCGAGCGGGCCCATCCAGTTCTTCCTGCCGCCGTCCCTGGGGACGCGCCAGCTCGTGGTGAACGGCCGCCTCGCGAGCCCCCAGGTGATGTTGCAATGAGACGGGGCATGACGTTGCTCGAGGTGCTGGTTGCGCTCGTCGTGCTGGCGACGGGCGTGGCGGCGCTGCAGCGGCTGCTCGCGGAGAGCGTCGGGGCGGTCGCGACCGACGCGACGCTCACGCGCGCCATGCTGCTGGCGCGCGCGGTGCTGGCCGAGGCGGAGGTCGCGCCGCCGCCACTCGGGCACGTCGAGGGGGATCTTGCCGGCCGCGGCGCGCCGGACTTCCGCGTCGCGCGCGAGGTGACGGCGACGCCACATCCGGCGCTCCGCCAGGTGACGGTGCGGGTGTGGGCGGCGCAGCGGCCCGGCGACGCCGCGGAGCTGGTCGAGGTGCTGCGTGTCCCGCCCCGTTGAGCGCGGCGTAGCACTGCTCGCGGCGACGGCGGCGCTCGCCGTCCTCGCCGTGCTGGCGACCGGCCTCGCCGCCACCGCGACCGTGGATCAGCGGCTCGCGCGGCACACACTCGCCGCGCTCCAGGCCGACGCGCTCGCGCGCTCGGGCGTCGCCGCGGCGGCCGTCGTGCTGGAGGAGACGCGGCGCGACGCGACGCCCGACGCGCTCACCGCGCCGTGGGCAGAGGACTCCGGTCGCCAGCCCCTCGGCGCCGGCTGGGTGGCCGTCCGCGTCGAGGACGAAGCGCGCCGGCTGGACCTGAACGCCCCCGAGCTGGCCGACGCCGTGCCGCGACTCCTCGCCGCCCTCGGCCTCGATCCCGCCCTCGCCGACGCGATCGCCGACTGGACCGATGCCGACGACGCCCCCCGCCCGCGCGGCGCCGAGCGCGCGTGGTACACAGGCCTCCCGACACCGTACGTGCCGGCGAACGCGCCGCTCGCGAGCACGGGCGAGCTGCGGCTCGTGCGCGGCGTCGACGCGCGCGTGCTCGCGCGGCTCGCGCCCTACGTCACGGTCGCCGGCGAGCACGCCGTCAACCCGAACACCGCCTCACGCGTGGTCTTGCTCGCCGTCCTCGGCGACGCGGGTCTCGTCGACCGGGTGCTCGCCGCGCGGACGGGCGCGCCGCTCGACGCGGACACGCTCGCCGCGCTGCTCCCCGACCTGCCGGGCGCGACGCGCGCCCGCCTCACACCGACCGGCCAGCGCTTCACGGTGCGCGCGCTCGCCCAGGTCGGCGACATGCGGCGGGAGGTCGAGGCGACGCTCTGGGCACCCCCGGGCGTGGCACCGGAGATCACCGCGTGGCGCCCGCTGCCGCCGGTGGGCGGAGACTGACGCGCGGCCAGCCTCGCCGGACGAGCCTACACGCCGCTCCACGTCGGCACGCCGAAACGCACCCGCAGCACGCGCAGCAGCTCGGCGTTGTCCGAGTGCCCCGTCATGCGCGCCGTGACGCGCCCGCGCACCGGGCGTCCGAGCAGGTAGAAGTCGCCCAGGATGTCGAGGATCTTGTGGCGCACGAACTCGTCCGCGAAGCGCAGCGGCGCGTTCACCACGCCTTCCTCGCCGACCAGGATGCAGTTGTTCAAGCGTCCGCCGTTGGCGAGGCCCATCTGCTCGAGCTGCGCGATCTCCTTCACGAAGCCGAAGGTGCGCGCGGGCGCGATCTCGCGCTTGAAGGTCTCGGCGTCGGTCAAGCGGAACTCGAACTCCTGGCGGCCGATCGGTGGCGGGTATTCCAGCGTGTAGTGCACCTCGAAGGCGTCGGCGGGCTCGATCGCGATGCCCTTGTGGTTGGGGCTGTCGGAGCCGACCGCGTAACGGCGGTCGATCACCAGCTCCTCGACCGTCCCCGGCTGGTCCTCGAGACCGCACTCCTCGATCATCGCGCACAGCTCCACCGCGGAGCCGTCGAGCACCGGGACCTCGGACTGCATCTTCACCAGGACGTTCGTCACGCCGTAGGCATGGAGCGTCGCCATCAGGTGCTCGATGGTCTTGGCCACCATGCCGCCGCGGACGACGGTCGTGGCGTAGCCGGTGGAGGCGATGTGGTCGACGAGCGCGGGGACCGTCTCACCCGAGAGAATGCTGCCGAAGACGATGCCGCTGCCGGGCGGGAGCGGCTGGAGGATCAGACCCGTGCGGACGCCGGAGTGGAGCCCCTGCCCGTTCACCACCACGCTCCGCCCGACGGTACGCTGCGGGACCCGACGCGGCGGCGCGACGGCGGGCGCGGCCACACCGGCGGGCTCGGCCAACGCCGGGCGCTGGGAACCGTCGGTGCTGCCCAGCGCGCGGCCGACGACGTGCAGGAGCGCGTCGAGCGGGAAGGGCTTCTCGAGGAAGTCGAAGGCGCCGAGGCGGATCACGCGCACGGCGGTCTCGATCGTGCCGTGGCCGGAGATGACTATGATGGGCACGCCGGGCGCCTGCGCGCGCATGCGCTCAACCAGCTCGATGCCGTCGACCTCAGGCATCCAGATGTCGACGATCGCGAGCCGCGGGACCGACTGCTCGAGCAGCGCGAGCGCGGTGCGGCCGTTCGTCGCCTCCAGCACCTCGAAGCCCTCGTCGGTGAGGACGCCGCGCAGCGTGTGCCGGATCTGCTCCTCGTCGTCCACCACCAGGATCGTTTCTGACATGCGTCCTCCTCCGCCCCGCTCAGGCCCTGCCGTAGCGCTGTGTCACTCCGACCGCGAGCTGGACCGCCTGCGCGCGGACGGGCAGCTCCATGATGAAGCGGCTGCCGTGCGGCAGGTTGTCGCGCACGCGGATGAAACCGTTGTGGTCGGCGATGATCGCCGACACGATCGCGAGCCCGAGGCCGGTGCCCTCGGGCTTGGTCGAGAAGTACGGCTCGAACAGGCGCGCTTTCACCTCCGGGCTCATGCCCGGGCCGTTGTCGGCGATCTCGAAGCGCGCGACCTCGAGCTTCGGGTCGTAGCCGATCGCGATCGACACGCGGCCGGTCTCGCCGTTGCCGTTGCGCGAAGCGCCGCACGCGGAGACGGCGTTGTCGAGGATGTTGATGACGGCGCGCTTGATGCCCTCGCGGTCGAGCTCGAGGACCGGGAGCGCGGGCTCGGGCGCGAACACGAAGGCGATGTCGCGGTGGCCTTCGCGGAAGAGGACGAGCGCTTCCTCGACGACGCGGTTCAGGTCCTGCGGGGTGTGCTCGCCGGCCGGCATGCGGGCGAAGATGGCGAACTCGTTGACCAGCGCCTTCAGCTCCTCGACCTGCTGGATGATCGTGCGCGTGCACTCGTCGAACACCGCGCCGCTCTCGCCGAGCTGCGCGGCGTAGCGCCGACGCAGGCGCTGGGCGGAGAGCTGGATCGGGGTCAGCGGGTTCTTGATCTCGTGCGCGATCCGGCGCGCGACCTCGCGCCACGCCTCCATCCGCTGCACGCGGAGCAGATGCGTCACATCCTCCAGGAAGAGGACGAGGCCGCGGGGCGCGCCGCTCTCGTCGAGGAGCCGCGTACCGGTCAGCAGCACGGCCACCTCGTGGTCGTCGCGCGTGAGCTTGAACTGGCGCTCGACCCGGGTGCTCCGCCCGGCCTGCCCGTCGATCCGGCAGAGCGGCCCGCCGACGGTGACCGCGTACGCCGGCGGCGCGGCGTCGTCGGCGCGGAGGTCGGCCGCGAGCTGGGCGAGCTCGGCGAAGGGCTCGCCGGCGAACACGTCCTCGAGCCGCCGGCCGAGACAGCTCGCGGCGCCGAGGCCGAGCAGCGACTCGGCGGCGCGGTTCATGGTGGTGATGCGACCCTCGGCGTCGGCGGAGATGACGCCGGCGGTGATGTTGGCGAGCAGGGTCTCGAGGTAGCGCCGCCGCGACTCCAGCTCCGCGCGGCCGGTGGCGAGGTCGGCGGTCATGCGGTTGAAGGCGGTGACCAGCGTGCCGAGCTCGTCGCTGCCTTCGCCCGGGATGCGGTACTCGAGGTTGCCCTGGGCGACGGCGCGCGTGCCCTCGGCGAGGCGCTGGATGGGACCGGTGATCTCGCGCGCGACGTAGAAGCCCACCCAGGTGGCGGAGAAGAGCACGACGAGGGTCACGAGCGCGAGCGTGATGGTGTATGCGGTCACGATCGGACGGCGCTGGATCTTGAGCCGCAGGTACTCGCCGAAGGCGCGGTCGATCTCCTCGCGCTGCTTGACGACGCTCTTCGGCACGTAGGTGTCGACGACGACGGCGCCGAGCGTCTTCGCCGCCGAGAAGATCGGCACCGCGGCGCGGACCATGTCGGCCTCGCCGACCGCCTGCACGGCGGTGCCCTCCTGCCCGGCGGTGGCGCGACGCACGAGGTCGGCGAACGGTTCGGTGGTGATCTTGCCGAGGAGGTCGGCGCGGCGGCTGCGGGCGAGCGCCTGGCCGCCGGCGAACACCTCGACGAGGTCGAGCTGGTACTCGGCGCGATGCTCCTCGAGGAAGGTCTTCAGGCCGGCGCGCCGCTCGGGCGACGTCAGGCCGCCGGCGGCGATCCGCGCCGCGAGCTGGCGCGCGAAGCCGAGCGCCGTGCCCGCCAGATTCTGGTAGTAGGCGTGCGCGACCTCGAGCGAGCCCTCGAGCGAGTTCTCGACCTGGCCGTTGAACCACTTCTCGATCGAGTTGCCGACGAAGACGAGCGCGACGACGAAGAGGAGCGTCGCCGGCAGGAGCGCGATGGCGACGAAGGCGCCCACCAGCCGGGCCTTCAGATACGACCCCATGATCCGCCGCCGGCGCTCGAAGATGAGCTTCACGATGTTGCGGCCGACCAGGAACACGAGGAGGACGAGGAGGATCAGGTTGAGGTTGATGAGGGCGACCAGCACCGCGTCGGTGCCGACCGAGGTGGCACCCGTCGACTGCGGGAGGCGGGCCTCGAAGATGGCGAACGTCACCACCGCGAGCGCGGTGGCGATGATGATCAGGATCTCGCGCCGGCGGCGGCGACGCGCCTCGGGGAGACTGCCCCGAGCGGGCGACGGATCGGACTGGCCGGGCATGGGAGCCCGCGGATGATAGGGGCAAGGTGCCGGGAAGGCAAGCCCGTGACACGCCGCACAACCCGGCAGAGAAGCCTAAAAGAATGCGGAAAATCAATTACTTCTAGACTCAACGGCGCCAGAACACGTTGAGCAGGATGGTGACCACGACGCTCACCACCAGCGAGGTGACGATCGGAAAGTAGAAGGTGACCGGCCCGCGCCGGACCACCATGTCGCCCGGCAGCCGCCCGAGCCACGGCACCCGCCCGGCGAGGAGCAGGATCAGGCCGGCGGCGATCGCCACCACACCGGCCACGACGAGGAAGCGGCCGAGGTCCTGCACTACTGCACCTCGCTACAGGAGCTTCTGCTGCGGGCTCTCCGCCGGCGTGCCGACGCGCCGCCCGAGGTGGCTGTAGGCGAGCGCGGTCGCGACGCGACCCTTCGGGGTGCGCGCGAGGAAACCCTCCTGGATGAGGAAGGGCTCGTAGACGTCCTCGATGGTGTCGCGCTCCTCGCCGACGGCGGCGGCGAGCGTGTCGATGCCGACGGGGCCGCCGCCGAACTTGTCGACGATGGCGAGCAGGAGCGCGCGGTCCATCTTGTCGAAGCCCGCCTCGTCCACGTCGAGGAGCGCCAGCGCGTCGCGCGCGACGGCGCGCTCGATCTTGCCCTGGGCGCGGACCTCGGCGAAGTCCCGGACGCGGCGGAGGAGACGGTTCGCGATGCGCGGCGTGCCGCGCGCCCGGCGGGCCAGCTCGGCGCAGCCGTCCGCGTCGAGGGCGACGCCGAGGATGCGCGCGGAGCGGTGGAGGATCTTCTGCAGGTCGTCGTGGGAATAGAAGTCCAGCCGAAACGTCGCGCCGAAGCGATCGCGCAGCGCCGAGGTGAGGAGCCCGGCGCGCGTCGTGGCGCCGACCAGGCAGAAGGGCTTGAGCGGCAGCTTGATGCAGCGCGCCGCCGGCCCCTGCCCGACGACCAGGTCGAGCTGGAAGTCCTCCATCGCCGGGTAGAGCGTCTCCTCGACGATGTGGTTGAGCCGGTGGATCTCGTCGATGAAGAGGACCTGCCCGCGCTCCACGTTGGTCAGGATGGCGGCGAGGTCGCCGGGACGCTCCATCACCGGACCGGAGGTCGGCCGGATCGCGGTGCCGAGCTCGTTGGCGATGACGTGCGCGAGCGACGTCTTGCCGAGCCCCGGCGGCCCGTAGAGGAGGATGTGGTCGAGCACGTCGCCGCGCGAGCGCGCGGCGGTGATCTGCACGCGGAGGTTCTCGCGGATCGACTCCTGCCCGACGTACTCGTCGAGGAGCCGCGGGCGGAGCGGCGTCTCGACGATGACGTCGTCGTCGACCGGCTCGGGCGCGACGGGGCTCGACCAGCGCGGGCTCATCCCGCGAGCCCCTGGAGCGCCGTGCGGATCAGCTCCTCGAGCGGCGCGTCGGGCCGCGCCGTCTTCTCGACGGCGCGCTCCGCCTCGGGACGCTTGTAGCCGAGGTTGACGAGCGCGGAGATGGCCTCGCCGCGGATGCCGTCGGACATATCGATCGCGTCACGCAGCGGCCCCCGGGCGCCGCCGGCGAGCAGCGCCGCCGGCTCGCGGCACTCGAGGACGATGCGCTCGGCGAACTTCTTGCCGACGCCGGGGATCGTCTGCAGCCGCGCGGCATCGCCCGAGGCGATGGTGGCCGCCAGCTCGCGCCACGTCATGCCCGAGAGCACGGTGAGGGCGGTGCGCGGCCCGAGCCCCTTCACCTTGCGCAGCACGTGGAAGAGCGTGCGCTCGTCGGTGGAGAGGAAGCCGATCAACTCGATCGCGTCCTCGCGCACCTCGGTGTGAACCAGGAGACGGACGCGGGCGCCGACCACGGGCAGGTCGGCGAACGTCTGCAGCGAGACGTGGAGCGCGTAGCCGACGCCGCCGACGTCGACGACGAGCCGCTCGGCCGTCTTCTCCGTGAGGGTGCCGGCGACCGAGGCGATCACACGCAGCGCTCCGCGGCGGCGACGGCGCGCGCGAGGGGGGCGCGCTGGAGGTGGCAGAGGGCGAGCGCCAGCGCGTCGGCGGCGTCGGGCGCCGGCGGGCGCGCGAGACCGAGCGCGGCCGCGACGCCGCGGCCGACGGCGTCCTTGGCGGCGCCGCCGTGGCCCGCCGTGGCCAGCTTCGTCTCGGCCGGCGTGTACTCGTGAAGCGTCACCTCCGCCGCCGCGACCGCCGCCAGCACGGCGCCGCGCGCCTCGCCGAGGCGGAGCGCGCTGTGCACGTTGCGCGCCACGAACGCCCGCTCCACGACGACGACGGCGGGTGCGAAGCGCGCGACGAGCGCGGTGCACTCGGCGTGGAGGCGGGCGAGCCGCGCCGCGAGCGAGGACGCGGTGCCGAGCGCGATGGTGCCGCTCGCGACGTGATGGAGGCGCTGGGCGCGCTCCTCCACCACGCCCCACCCCGTCATCCGACTCCCCGGGTCGATGCCGAGCACCCGCACCCCACCTCCCGCCGCGCCGCGCGCGTCACGCCGACAGCTTCTCGAGCTCCTCCGCCGCGATGTCCATGTTCGACGACACGGTTTGCACGTCGTCGTGGTCCTCGAGCACCTCGAGCAGGCGGATCATCTGCTCGGCGGGCTTGCCCGAGATGTTGACGGTGGCCTGCGGCATCATCGTGACCTCGGCGGAGGTGACCGCGATCTTCTCGCGCTCGAGCACCGCCTTCACCGCCTCGAACTGCTCGGGCGCGGTGAGGACCTCCAGGATGTCGCCGGCGTCGCGCACGTCGTCGGCGCCGCCCTCGAGCGCGACCTCCATCACCTTGTCTTCGTCGACGCCGGCGCGCTCCACGGTGAGCAGCCCGCGCTTCGTGAACATCCAGGCGACGCTGTTCGCGGTGCCGAGGTTGCCGCCGTACTTGTCGAGGAGGTTTCGGATCTCGCTGACGGTTCGGGTGCGATTGTCGGTGAGAGTCTGGATGAGCACCGCGACGCCGCCGGGCCCGTAGGCCTCGTAGGTAACTTCCTCGTAGGTCACGCCCTCGAGCTCGCCCGCGCCCTTCTTGATCGCCCGCTCGATGTTGTCGGCGGGCATGCTGTTCTGGCGCGCCGTCACGACCGCGGTGCGGAGCCGCGGGTTGGCGTTGATGTCACCGCCGCCGAGGCGCGCGGCGACCGTGATCTCCTTGATGAACTTGGTGAAGAGCTTGCCGCGGCGGGCGTCCTTGATCGCCTTCTTGTGCTTGATGGAGCTCCACTTGGAATGACCCGACATTGACGCGCCCGCGAGGCGCTGGTCTTAGCACGGGCCTTCCGGCGAGTAAATCAGGAAATGCGAAGTAGGTTGCGAGGTTGCACGGGCGCCGCGGGTCCGGATAATGCGCCGCCGGGATGCGGTGGCGGAGGTGGATGGCGGCGGCCGTGGTGGTCGCGGCCGGTTGCGGGATCGTGCGCGAGCCGGCGCCGCCGCCCGTGGTCGGCGGCGTGCAGGTCGGCGTCGCGTCGTGGTACGGCCCCGGCTTCCACGGCAACCGCACCGCCAACGGCGAGATCTACGACCAGTACGAGCTGACGGCCGCGCACCCGACGCTCCCGCTCGGGACGCGTGCGATGGTGACGAACCTCCACAACGGCCGCGCCGTCGAGGTGCGCATCAACGACCGCGGCCCGTTCGTCGGCGGGCGCGTGATCGACCTCTCCTACGCGGCGGCGCGCTCGATCGGGATGGTGGGACCCGGCACGGCGCGCGTGCGGGTCGAGGCGCTGGGCGTGGCGCCGCGCGCGCCGGTCCGCCTGCTGGAGCCGGCGCCGGGCGACCTGCCGTCGGCGTCGTATGTGATCCAGGTGGCGGCGCTGGGTGACGGCGAGAAAGCCGAGCACCTCCGGCGCGTCCTCGCCGCCCGCTTCCCCGACGCCTTCGTGAGCGAGCTCGACGCCGGCGCGGGACGCTACTTCCGCGTCCGCATCGGACCCTATCCGCTGCGCGGCGTGGCGGTGGCGCGTGCGGAGCTGGTCGCCCGCCTCGGCTACCCGGCGATCATCGTCGAGGACGGCGCCGAGTGAGGCGACTCCTGGCGGCGCTCGCCGCCGCGGCGCTCGTGCTCGGCGGTTGCGGCCCGGGGCGCGTCGTGCGTCACGGGCAGGTGAACGAGGACGCGCTCGCGGTCGTGCGCGACGAGCTGCCCGCGGTCCGCGGCCTCGCCTTTCGCGCGCCCGTCCCCGCATCGGCGGTCGACCGCGAAGCGCTCCGCGCCACGCTGTCGGCCGAGCTCGATCGCAGCTACCACCCCGGCGACCTCGAGCGCCTGGAGGCCGTGATGAAGCGGCTCGGCCTGCTCCCGCAAGAGACGAGCCTCCGCAGCGCACTCCAGCGCATCTACGAGCAGGAGGGCGCCGGCTTCTACGACCCGCGCTCCAAGCGGCTCATCCTCGCCACGCACGCGCTCGACGTCGGCGGATGGTGGGTGAACGTCCTCACCACGATCACCCGTCGCGACCTGGTGGGCGAGATGCTCGTCGCGCACGAGCTGACGCACGCGCTCCAGGACCAGCACTGGGGCGTGCCCGCCGACCCCGAGCCCGTGACCGACGCGCACGGCGACCGCCAGCTCGCCCGCCGCGCGCTGCTGGAAGGCGACGCGACGCTGTCCGGCTTCGCGTACGTGGTCGGCAAGCCGCTCGACCGCGGCTGGACGGACTGGCTCACGCGCCGCCTCCACGGCACGGCGGACGAGCTCCGGGCGCGCTACCCGGACGTGCCCGAGGCGGTGCGCGCGACCGTGGCCTTCCAGTACGACGAGGGCACCGCGTTCGCCGCGCACGCGTTCACCCACGGCGGCTGGCCCGCGGTCGACGGCGCGGAGGCGCGACCGCCGACCTCCACCGAGCAGGTGCTGCACCCGCTCCGCTACTTCAACGGTCAGCGCGACGAGCCGATCGAGATCGCCCTCGGCGGCACCGAGGGGCTCGAGCGCGACGGCTGGACGCGCGTCCTGGAGGACACGCTCGGCGAGCTCGACGTCCGCCTGCTCGCCGGGCGCTTCCTGCCCGCGCCGCGCGCCGCGAGCGTCGCCGACGGCTGGGGCGGCGACCGCCTGCGCGCGCTGGCGCGCGGCGACGAGCTCGTCCTCGTCTGGATGACGGCGTGGGACGCGCCCGCCGATGCGGCCGAGTTCGCGGCGGCCGTACCGGAGATCGTGCCCGAGGCGCGCGTCGAAGAACGCGCGACGCGTGTCCTCGTCCTCCTCGGCCCCGCCGCCGGCCCGCGGGTCGACCTCGAAGCGCTCGCCGCCGCCGTCTGGCGGCGGTCCTGAGTCTCAGCGGCAGACGAGACAGAGCGCGCGTCGATACCGGTACCGCTCGAGCACCTCGAAGCCCGCCGTGCGCGCCATGGCTTCGACGCAGCTCGGCGCGAACCCCCAGAACCAGTTCGCGTACGACGCCTGCGCGTCGAAGGGCGTGTCCATGCCGATCTTGACCCCGTGGGTGGCGTACTGGAGCGCGCGGCGCGCGCGCTCGTCGAGGTACGGCAGGAAGACCGCCGACTGCGGCGCGACCTGCTCCGCGATGGTGGCCGACGACAGGATGAGCGTGCCGCGGCAGAGCGAGCGCAGGCGTTCGAGCGTGAGCACGGGGTTCGGGACGTGGTAGAGCACGCCCGAGCAGAAGACGACGTCGCACGGCCCGACGCGGTCGAGGAGCCCGGGGTCGTTGACGTCGGCTTCTACGAAGCGGATCGGGTTCCCGCGCGCCGCGTTCTCCGCCGTGAACTCCGGCGTCGCCGGCTCCACGTCCACACCGATCACCTCGGCCGCGCCGTGCGCCGCGGCGTGGAACGCGTAGGCGCCGTGCACGCGCCACATGCAGCCGACGTCGGCGAAGCGGCGGCCGGGGGCGTGCGCCTCGATCAGGCGACGCATCTGCTCGGGCAGCGGCTGCCTTCCCTGGAGGCGGCGGATGATGCGCTTCCCGCGGTCGGCGAGGCCCACGCAAGCCAATGACCTCGTCGGAGCCGCTTCGTCAAGCGCCGGCGACGAGCTCCCGGGCGCGCCGGATGAGCGCCCGCTCGTTGTCGTGCGCCGCCACCCGCTCCGCCTCGTGGAGCGGGAGCCAGCGGACGGCGTCCATCTCCCGGTCGCGGTCACGGAAGCGACCGCCCTCGAGCCGCATGAGGAAGAAGCGGACGCGCTTCAGGATGCGCACCGGGCGGCCTTTCTCGTCGCGCCGGACGTAGAAGTACGTGACGTCGCCGAGCCGGTCCTCGACCGCGGCCGCGAGCCCCGTCTCCTCGCGGACTTCCCGGACGGCGGCCGCTTCCGACGACTCGCCGGCCTCGAGGTGCCCCTTGGGGATCGTCCAGACGAGGGCGCCGCTCTCGGGATGGCGGCGGGCGGCGAGCACCACCGACACGCGGCCGTCGCGGCGGCGGTAGACGAGGCCGCCGGCCGAGAACTCGCGCACGACCGGCGGTCGTGCGGCGGGGGCGCTCACCCGGGACGGCGCGCGGTCGCGTCGGCGAGCCATGCGAGGTAGGCGGACGAGCCGTCGGCGACCGGCAGCGCCAGCACCTCCGGGACGTCGTAGCCGTGCAACTCCTTCACGCGCGCGGCGAGCGCGGGGACGTCGGCGGCCCGCGCCTTGAGCAGGAGGAGATGCTCGCCCGCTTCCTCGACCTTCCCTTCCCACCAGTAGATGGAGCGGATGCCGGGCACCACGTTGACGCACGCCGCGAGCCGCTCCTCGACGAGCGTCCGCCCCAGGCTTGCGGCCTCCGCGCCGGTTCCCGCGGTGACGAGCACAACGACGAATTCCGCGGCCGTCATGGTCCCTCCCCCCGCGCCGGACGCAGCTCGTCGAGCACGGCGTTGTAGTCGATGGCCGCGGGCTCACGCGCCGCCGCGACGGCCGTCGCGGCCGGCCGTCGTCGCCGGCGGCCGAGACGCGTGAGCGCCTCGCCCACGCGGCGCCAGCGCGACGCGGCCGCCGGCGACGGCGGCAGGAGCCCGGCGGCACGAAGCGGCGTGGCGAGGCTCACCGCGGCGGCCGGCGTCAGGTGGCCGCGTCGCACGAGGTCGCCGAGAGAGTTCTCGAGGCGCCGAGGGGTGTAGCCGGCGCTCTCGACGAGGGCGCGCCCGACCAGCGCCACGTCCTCAACGTCGAGGTGGCCGTCGGCGGTGAGCGCCGCCGCGGTCTGGAAGTAGTTGAAGGTCGGCACGACGCGCGAGCCGAAGAGGCGGAACGTTCCGGGCGGCGTGCGGCGCTCGAGGTTGATGAAGATGCGCTCCACGAAGTCGAGGCCCGCGGCGCGCGAGGCGAGCACGAGGATCTCGTCGACCAGCAGCGCGTCCACGCGGATGCGGCGGAGCAGCGGCAAAAGCCGCTCGCGCGGGAGCCGCCCGCCGAGGATGTCGGCGTAGAGCGAGTAGATGAGCGAGTCCGACTCCCAGTCGTCGCCGAAGAGCAGCTCGCGGGCGTCGCGCGGGGCGCCGAGGCGGCCGCGCAGCAGCTCGCTCAGCTTGAAGCCGACGTGCTCGCGGAGGTTCCGGAGCTTCCCGCGGCGGATGTTCTCGAGCTGGTTCTTGAACACGATGCCGTCGTACGGCACGCCGTCGAGGGCGAGCTTGTCGCGGATCGCCTTGCCAATCTGCGGCGGGCTCGCGGAGAGGAAGTAGACGAGCGTCGGGCGCGCGCGTCGCTCGCCGGTGGACTTGAGCGCCTTGATGACGGCCGCGACGCCGGGGATGTCGCGCTTGTCCTCCGCCTTCTCGAAGGCGGTGCGGAGCAGCATGCGGAGGGTGTCGAAGTCGCTGCGCAGGTAGGTCTTGTCGAGGTCCCAGCGGCAGAGGAGCGGCCGGGCCGGCGCGGCGAGCGGCGGCGGCGCCGCGGGCCGGGAGCGCCGGAGCTTCATCGCAGCTCCGCGACGGCGGTCGCGATCTCGGCCGTGACGCGGTCGCGGACGGCCTTCGCCGCCACCTTGACGGCGTTCGCGAGCGCGTGCGCGTTCGAGCGCCCGTGACACTTGATGAAGAGGTGCTCGAAGCCGAGGATCGGCGAGCCGCCGTACTGGGTGTAGTCGGTGAGCGCGCGCAGCCGCTCGATGCCGCGCGAGAGGAGGTAGAGCCCGAGCCGCCACGCGAGCCGGCGCTCGGCGGCGAGTCCGGCGATGTCGGAGAAGAGCTCCGAGAGGCCCTCGATCAGCTTGAGCGTCACGTTGCCCACGAGCCCCTCGCAGACGATCACGTCGGCCCGTCCGCGCACCAGCTCGTTGCCCTCGACGTTGCCCATGAAGTTGACGCCCGAGAGCTCGCGGAGCCGCCGGTGCGCCTCGACGAGCTCCTTGCCGCCCTTCATCTCCTCGCTGCCCATGTTGAGGAGGCCGACGCGCGGCGAGGCGACCTTCGAGATGCGCCGCGCGTAGGCGTTCCCCATGAGCGCGAACTGCACCAGCTCGTCGGCTTCGCAGTGGACCGTGGCGCCGACGTCGAGGAGGAGCGCCAGCCGGTCCTGCCCCAGATACTCGGTGTGGCGGGGGAAGACGCTCGCCAGCGCCGCGCGCCGGATGCCCTTCACCAGCCGGAAGTGCTTGGCGCAGGCGAGCACGCAGGCGCCGGTGTTGCCCGCCGACACCATCGCGCCGGCGCGACCGTCGGCGACGGCGCGCACGCCGACGACCAGCGAGGCGTCGCGCTTGCGGATGGCCTCGTGCGGGTCCTCGGCCATGCCGATCGCGTCGGGCGCGTGGAGGATCGAGATCTGCTCGGGGTTGTAGGGCACGTGCTCGAGGATGAACTGGATGCGCGGCTCGTCGCCCACCACCAGGCACTCGATGTCGGTCGCGAGCGAGACCTCCGCCACCCCCTTCACGACCTCGTCGGGCGCGTTGTCCCCGCCCATGGCGTCGACCGCGATGACCGGCATGCGCTACGCGGGCTCGCGCGCGAGACGCGCGCGCAGGCGCGCGGCGTCCACCCGGTACTTGAACGCCTTGCGCCCGTTCACGGCGAGGACGGGAACCTCGGCGCCGTAGGCCGCCGCGAGCGCCGGGTCGCCGTCCACGTCCACCTCCTCCACCGCGAGGGGCACTTCGCGCGCCACCGCCTCGACCACGGCCCGCATCGCGTGGCAGAGGTGGCACTCGGCCCGACCGTAGAGGGTCACCCGGATCATCGTGCCGTCATCCGCCCGGCGGTTGTCTCCTCGCGCCCTCAAGTACAGACCAGGGCTCGGCGCGGCAAGACCATCGCGGGCACGGCGGGCCCTGCGGACCCGCGGCTCACGAAAAGCGCGAGTCCGAATCGCGAACCGGCTCGCAGTGTCCTAGCTGGGAGCCGTCACTCCAGGATCGCGGTCATCGGGGCCCGCCGAAGCGACGGGTACTCGGGTCGCCCTTCCCCTGCGGCTCGCCCTTCCCCTGCGGCTCGCGCTTGCCCTGCGGCTCGCGCTTGCCCTGCGGCTCGCCGAGCAACAGCGCAGCAAACTGGCGCGCGCCGCGCAGACGCATCTCGATGGTCGGCTCTTCGAGCTTCTCATGGCGCAGGTGCTCCTCGAAGTCGCCAAGGGCCCGCTCGATGAAGTCTCGGAACGTCACGATTCGCCTCCTTCTACCCGCCGGTAGCCTCCGCGAGTCGGTTGACACCCCAGCGCCCCTCAAGTACAGACCAGGGCTCGGCGCGGCAAGACCGTCGCGCCGTCTTTTTTCATGGCCTACGCCGTCATCCGCACCGGAGGCAAGCAGTACCGCGTGGCGCCCGGCGACGTCATCCGCGTCGAACGGCTGCCCGGCGAGGTCGGCGCGCCCATCGAGTTCACCGAGGTGCTCCTCACCTCCGGCGACGGCGCGGTGCGCGTCGGCACGCCGCTGGTGGCTGGCGTGCGCGTCCAGGGACAGATCGTGTCCCACACGCGCGACCGGAAGGTCCTCATCTTCAAGAAGAAGCGGCGCAAGAACTACCGCCGCCGGCGCGGGCACCGCCAGTCCGTCACCACGGTCCGGGTGACGGGTATCGCGGCCGAGGAGTCAGCGAGCCATGGCGCATAAGAAGGGTCAGGGCAGCACCCGCAACGGCCGCGACAGCAACGGCCAGCGCCGCGGCGTGAAGGTCTACTCGGGCGAGCCGGTGCGCGCCGGCAACATCCTCGTCCGCCAGTGCGGGACGCGGGTCCATCCGGGCCCCAACGTCGGCATGGGACGCGACTACACGCTCTTCGCCCTGATCGACGGCACCGCGATCTACGAGCGCCTCGGCAAGGAGCGCCGCCGCGTGCGCATCGTGCCCCCCACGACGCCCCAGGCCTGAGCGGCGCCGACCGATGGCCGAGGTGGTGATCGCCGGCGCGGGACCGGCGGGCGCCGCCCTCGCCTACCTCCTCGCGCGTCGCGGCGTCGCCGTGACCCTGGTCGAGCGCCACACCGACTTCGCGCGCGAGTTCCGCGGCGAAGGGCTCATGCCGAGCGGCGTGGACGCGTTCGTGCAGATGGGGCTCGGCCCGCAGCTCGACGCCGTGCCGCACCGGCAGATGACGGCGATCGAGGCCTATCGCGGCGCCCGCCGGCTGTTCCGGTTCACGACCGCCGACGCCGGCATCCAGGGCCCACGGCTCGTCTCGCAGCCGGCGCTGCTCGAGATGCTGGTCGCGGAAGCGTCGCGCTTCCCGAGCTTCCGGCTCGAGCGCGGCACGACGGTGCGCGATCTCGTGCTCGACGGCGAGCGCGTGGCCGGCGTCCGCGTCGAATCGACGGCGGGAGCGTCCGAGCGGCGCGGCGACCTCGTCATCGGCACCGACGGCCGCGCCTCCGTGCTCCGCGTCCGCGCCGGGCTCCACGAGGAGCGCGCGCCCCAGGCGTTCGACCTCGTCTGGTGCAAGATCCCGCTGCCCGACTTCCAGCGCGACGGCACGGCGCGCGCGTACCTCGGCCGCGGCCACGCCGCGCTGGCGTTCCCCTCCTACGACGGCCGCCTCCAGGTCGGCTGGATCATCGAGAAGGGCTCGTTCGGCGAGCTGCGGCGCCGCGGCCTGGAGGGCTGGCTCGACGCGATGGAAGCGCACGTCGCGCCGGACTTCGCGGCCCACCTCCGCGCGCACCGCGGCGACGTGACGCACCCCTTCCTGCTCGACGTCGTGTGCGACCGCTTGCTGCGCTGGACCCGCCCCGGCCTCCTCCTGCTCGGCGACGCCGCGCATCCGATGTCGCCCGTCGGCGCGCAGGGCATCAACATCGCGCTCCGCGACGCGCTGGTGGCCGCGAATCACCTGGTGCCCGCGCTCACGGCCGGCGCGTCGCCGGACGCGCTCGACGCCGCCGCGCGCCGCGTGCAGGAGGAGCGGCTGCCCGAGGTCACGGCGATCCAGAACTTGCAGCAGGGGCCGCCGCAGGCGCTCTTCGGCGACACCTGGGTGAGCCGCCTGGCGCTCGACTGGATCCTCCCGGTCCTCGTCCGCACCGGCCTCGCGCAGCGCCTCTTCGCCGCCGGCTTCCGGCGCTTCGCGTACGGCGTCACGGCGGTCCGCCTCGCCGCGTGACATGACGCGCCCGCGCGCGCATCGGCGTCATTTTGTTGCCGGTGCTGCGGGACGGATGCGGCGGTCGTGCGTGCTTCCGCGCCTCGGAGCAGTCGCTCCGGAGATCGGCATGTCGCTTGCAAACCCCGCCGAGCCCCGAAGCGGCTCGTACCGTGGATCGACCGATCGAGAACGTTCGCCTCCTGCTCCTCCTGCCGGCCGCACCGGCGGCGTCCCGACCGCTGCATCAGGCCCTCGGGCGGCTCGGGGACGGGTATCGTCTGCAGGAGGCGAGATCCCTTCCCGACGTGCTGTCACACCTCACCGCCGACGACGTCGACCTCGTCCTGCTCGACGCCGACGCCCCGGCCGAGAGCGTCGAGCGCGTGGTGGCTGCCGCCTCCGGTGTGGCCATCGTCGCCATCACACCGGCCGACGACGAGCGCGTCGGCGCCGAGGCCATGCGCCGGGGGGCCCACGACTGGGTCGCGAGCGACACCGGCGACCCGATCCTGCTGCGGCGAACGATCCGGCACGCGCTCGACCGACGCGCGCTCACGGCGCGGCTCGAGCGGGCCGAGCAGGAGATGCACGCCAGGCAGGAGAGCCTGCTTCACGTGCTCGTCAACAGTCGCGACGGCGTTCTCGTCACCGACCCCGAGGGCCGCGTCCTGCTCGCGAACGCCGTCGCCGAGACGATGCTCGAGCGCACCGCCGCCGAGCTGATCGGGATGGTGACCGGTCTGCCGGTCCAGGAGGGCGCCACCCCCGAGGTCGAGATCCCCCGCCAGAGCGGCAGCCCCGCGACCGCCGATGTCCGGGTGCTCCCCATCGAGTGGGAGGGCACATCCGCCCGCCTCGTGACGCTCCGCGATTGCACGGAGCGCAAGCGGGCGGAGCGTGAGCTGGTGCAGCTCGCGGAAGACATCTACCGCCAGAGCTACGAGGTGCGGAGCTTCCACCAAAGCATCTCGCACGAGCTGCGCACGCCGCTCACCGTGGCGCGCGAGTTCGTCGGGCTCGTCCTGACCCGCGACGCGGACCACCTCGAGGAGACGGCGCGCCAGCACCTCGAGCTCGCCCACGAAGCGTGCGATCAGATGGTGGTGTGCATCGCCGACCTGCTCGACACCACGCGGATCGAGACCGGCAAGCTCACCATCCAGCCCTGCCCGACGTCGATCGGCGAGCTGGTGCAGCGCGTGGTGAAGTCCGTGTCCCCGACGGCCGAGAAGGTGGGCGTTCGGCTCTCGTCCGAGCTCGCGGCCGACCTGCCCCACGCACTCGTCGACGACGTCCGCATCCGGCAGGTGCTCATGAACCTCCTCACCAACGCCTTCAAGTTCACCCCGCCGGGGGGAGCGATCGTCGTGCGCGCCGAGATCGCGCCGGAGTCCCTCGGCTTCGTCGCCGTGAGCGTCCGCGATACCGGGTGCGGCATCGAGGCGGGGGAGCTGCCGCGCATCTTCGAGCGTCACTACCAGGGCACGCGCCGTGCGGCGAAGCAGGGCAGCGGCGGCCTCGGGCTCGGGCTCAGCATCTGCAAGGAGCTCGTCGGCCTCCACGCGGGAAAGATCTGGGTCGAGAGCGAAGTCGGGAAGGGCAGCACCTTCACCTTCACTGTCCCGCTGTCCGCGGCGCGGACGGCGGCGGCGACAGCCGCAGGCGGAGACGCCGAGCGGCCGCTCGCCTCAGACGCCGCGCGGCTGTAGCCACCCGAGCACGCCGGCGAACGCACGACCCCACCAGGCGTGCTCCCAGGGATAGTGGAAGCGCACGGAGACGGGGAGCCCGTCGATCTGGTACCGCTCGGGCCACGCTCCCTCGGGCGAGAGCGTCGAGAGGACGGACATGTGGCGCGTCCCGAACGCAGTCCCGAGCTGCGGAGGGAGCCGCCTCGAGACGCTCGGCGCGTTCGTGACCCCGGCCGCGATCGTCGTCCCGTCCGGGAAGCGCACGGTGGCACGCAGCCCCGGGTGGACGCGCCGGGCGAAGCGGGGCTCGAGGTAGGCGACGATGACCGCTTGGTCGAGCGCGCCGATGACCAGGAGCGGCGTCGCCTGGTTGACGAACTCGCCTTCGCGCACGTCGACGCTCGTCACGCGGCCGGCATGGGCCGCGGTCAGGGAGAGCGCCTGGCGCTGGAAGCCGATGAGGTCGAGCTCGCTCCGGATGCGCCCCATGGTGCCGCCGTTCGCGTCTCCCGATCCCCCCCGGCGGTCGTGGGCGGCGAGGGCCGCACGCGCGCTCGTGAGCGCGTCCTCGGCTTGCAGACGCTGCTCGCGCTCGCGATCGACCTCAGCCGCGGTGGCCGCCCCCCGCTCGAAGAGCATGCGCACGGTGTGCTGGCGGCGGATGCGTTCCCCGAGCACCGCCTGCCGGACGCGCACCTGTGCGGCCAATGCCCTGCCGAGGTCGGTGCCCTCCGCCGCCGCCTGGACGAGCTCGGCCAGCTCCACCTCCAGCTGATGCTGTCTCTCGTCGAGCAGCGGATCGCTCAGCGTCACCACCTGCTGGCCGGCCGCCACGTGGTCGCCCACGCCCACCGAGATCTGCTTGAGGAAGCCGGCTCTCGTGGCGCGGATCTCCTGCTGCCGGGCGACCACCGTGCCGGGTGCCAGCATGGCGACCCGCGCGTACGCCCCGATGGCCCCCAGGTACGCGAGAGGGCTCAGCAGGGCGCCGACTGCGAGGCGCCATCTCCAGCGGGACGTCCGGCGATTGGACGGGCCGAAGGGGATCCTCACGCCCGACACCTCGTCGGGCTTCCTGCGAGCGCTGCTGAAGAAACGCGGCTTCATGGTCGAGCCTCCCGTAATGTTCCCACGACTGAACGACGATCCCCTGAAAGTTCCGCGCGCCGGCGAACAGCTCCGAGACCTCCTGCATCCGCCGTGCGAGCTCCGCCCCCGAGCGGACGGCGTAGCTCTCCTCCGGCGCGAGCGACGGCTCGATGCTCTGCGCGACGCTGAACCGCAGATCGGGATGCGCCTCGAGGATCGGGGATGCGATCTCGAACACCCGCCGCGGGTTCGCCACGTAGATCATCAGCGTCACCTCGTGCAGGGCGAGCGCCGACAGGCGGGCCCCGAACGTGGCGTCGCCGACGGGCGCCGCCAGGTAGCGGGGATGGACGCTCAGCCCGACCGGCCACGGGCTCACGCCCTGCACGCTGGCGAGCGTGGCGAGGAGCTCCCTCAGCAGGAACTCCTGCCCAAGGGACTTCTCGTCGAGCTGGTTCGGCTCGAGGTCGAGATGCAGCCCCGCGAACGGCACGGCGGCGAGCGCGCGGACCGTCGCCAGGAGCGCGGGCCGCTGCTCGGGAAGGATCCAGCTCGGGTCCCCGAGCAGCAGCTCGACGCTCATCCCCTTCTTCCGCGCGGCGGCGAGGAGCGACGACAGGCTGCGCCCGCCCTCGGGCGTCTGCACCCGTTCGATCTGCCTCCCGTCGAGCGACAGCAGGAGCCGGCCGATGCGGTGCGCTGCGAAGCGTTCCATCACCGCCGACGGCTCGCCCGTGAGCAGCGGCTCGGCGTTCCAGACGTAGACGCTCACGGGAGAGGGCGTGCTCGGTGCCGAGCCGCCGTCGCGAGGCGCCGTCGCGCCCGCCATCGTCTGGCAGCCGTCGGGAGCGAGGGCCAGCAGGTCGGCGTGAGCCTGGGAGAGCAGGACCTGGGCGCGGACCATATCCACCGAGCCGCGATAGCGGTGAAAGACCGCCTGCTCCTCCTTCTCGATCACGTCGCCAGGCAGGTGATCGCGCCGCAGCGCGGCCTCGCGCACCGCCTCCTCGGCGCTCGCGAGCCGGTCGACGGCGAAGCGCACGTTCTCCTGCCGCGTCCGGTACGTCTCGACGGCTTGCGCCGCCGCCGCCCGGAGCTGCTGCTCGCGCAGTGCGAGCTCCAGGCGCGCCTTCCCGAACACCGCCGCCGCCCCGTCGCGGCGCGCTCGGTACGCTTCCAGGAAGTTGAGCGGGATCCGGACATCCACGCTCAGCATGGTGGCGCGCCCCGTCTGGTTGTCGACGAAGGTCCGGCTCTGGTGCTGCGACAGGTTCACTCCAGAGTCGACCGGCCAGGCCGCGGCGAGCTGCCGTGCGTCGCCCTTCTCGCGGACCACGGCACGCAGCGCGGCGAGGTCCGGGTGCGTGGCCTCGACGGCCGTCTCGACGCCGCTCGCGTCGAGGCAGGGCGGCGGCAGCACGGGCGGCGGGGCCACGAACTCGGCCACCGGACGGGCGACCAGCCGGCGGATCGCGTCGAGGCTCGCGTGCGCCGAGCCCTCCGCCGCTGCGAACCTCCGGCGCGCCTCCGAGAACCCGGTCATGAACTCGCGCCGGTCGGCTTCCAGGAGAAAGCCGGCGTCGCGCCGCTGCTCGAGGGCCGGCCGGACGTCGTCCTCGATGGCGAGAAAACGCCGAACGAGGTCGAGCGTCTGGTGGCTTCCCCAGTAGCTCGCGTACTGCCGCCTCAGCTCGAGCAGCGCCTGGCGCTCCGCGGCGCGCACCCGCGCCTTGCTCACCACGACCTGCGTTTCGGCGTTGAGGACCCCGAGCCGCTCCAGCGAACGGGTGCCGAAGAGGGGATACCGAATCCCGACGTCGACGCTTGCGCCCTGGAAATTCCGGATGTCCACGCCGGGATCGCCCTCGCTCGTCGCGACCGTCGGTCCGCCGTAGAGCTTGAAGCCGCCCTCGGCGTGGCGCTGCGCGAGCAGAGCCTGGCCGACCGCGACGTCGGCCTCGGCGAGCGCGACCGTGGGACCACGAACCACGTCCGCCTCCAGCTCCGCGAGCGACTCGGGGCGCGCCGCCGTGGGAAGCGCCGTCCCGAGGGCCAGGGCGAGGACGAGCGCGCGCATGCTCAGAACTTCGTCCGTCGCAGCACCCACCACGGCGCCATGGCGGAGTCGAGGTGCTGCCTCGTGATGATCTCGCTGAGCGTCGCGACGCCGCTCCAGAGGCGGCTCGCAAAGGCCAGGAGCGGAAAGAGCGGCAGGCACCACACCAGGCCGACGTCCTGGCGGCGACGCTCGGAGAGCAGGACCAGGTAGAGCGCGAACAGCACGACCGTGAGCGAGAGGTAGAAGAGGTAGACGAACGCCTGCAGCGCGAGAAAGAAGGCGAGCGGGTAGGTCAGCAGCACAAAGGTCGTGTAGGCCATGATCACGAAGGGCAGGACGAGCTGGAAGAGCATGCCCGTCCACAGGAACATCGCGAAGTTCCGCCAGCCGAGCAGGCCCGGGCCGAGAGCGTACCGATGCTTGCGCACGTAGAGGTAGTAGAGGTCGCCGTCCCACCGCAGGCGCTGCTTGAAGAAGCCCCGCATCGTGTCCGGGGCGTCGGTGTGTCCGATCGCGCACGGCTCGAAGGTGATGCGCAGCTCGGGGTGGCGGCCGAAGTGCTTCTTCATGCGGAGCGTCATGTCGAGATCCTCGGCCGAGCCGCTGTCCCAGCCACCGATCCGCTCGATGAAGTCCTTCCGGAAGATGCCGAAGGCGCCGGAGATGTTGTTCACCACGTTGAACTCCGCGAGTCCGACCTTGCTGGCATGGATCGAGAGCATGTACTCGATCGCCTGCAGACGTGTGACGAGCGAGACGCGTGCGTTCCGCACACGGAGATTGCCGGCGACGCCCACGACGTTGCGGTCGAGAAAATGGCGGGTGGCGTTGGCGACCATGTCGTTGTCGAACGAGGTGTCGCCGTCGAGCGCCATGACGATCGAACCCCGCGCCTGGCGCAGCCCCGCGTTGAGGCTCGACACCCGCCCGCCACGCTGCCGCTTCGGCAGCAGCCGGATGCTTCGATTCCCGAAGCGATGGATGTGGGTGGCGAACTCCTCGGCGGCCCGCAGCGTCTCCCGGTTCTGGAGGGCGCCGTCGATCACGGGAATCAGCTCGATGTGCCCGGGGTAGAGCTGCTCGGCGAGCGACCGCAGCGTCTTCTGAACGTCCTTGCCCTCCGAGTAGCACGTGATGATGCAGGAGACGGGCGGGTAGTACGCACGACGTTCCCGCGGCGAGAGGCGGTGCCGGAGCCAGTACCTCACGATGCCCACGGCGATGAGGAGGTGCACGGGCAGCTCGAGGAAGAGGACGAACGGAATGAACTTGAGCGCCAGCGCGAGGGGGCCGTTCGTCCACACCTCGACGACGAGGCTCGAGAACGCCGCCCAGGTGGCCGCGAGAACTTCGCTCATCGCGCTCAGGAGAGCCCGCTCTGCAGGCGGGCCATCAGGTATTCCGCGTTCTCGCCGGGCGAGACGTGGTCCGGGACGACGACGAAGTCGGCCTTCACCTCGAGCCTGCTGCCGTCCTCCTGCCGGGTGCGCTCCGCGAGGCCCCTGATCCGCTCCAGGACGATGCGGCAGGAGGCCTCCGGCGTCTGTGGTAAGAGCAGCCAGAAGTGCTCCTCGCTCGTGCGCGTGGCGATGTCGGTCGTGCGGATGAGCTCGCGGAGCTGGGTCGCGAGCCCGTCCAGGATGAGCATGACCCGGTTGCGTCCGATCTGCTCGACCAGCTCGCGGAGGTTCGCGAGCCGGATGCACATGAGGCCGACGCGGATGTCCTGGTGCCGCCGCGAGAGGGCGATCAGCCAGTCGAGGGTGCGCCGGAAGTACGCGACCGTCGAGTAGTTGAGCTCGTCGAGGACCGACGCGACCTCCGCCAGGCTGCCGCTGCGGGCGGCGAGACGGCCCGCGGCGGTCAGGCGTACGCTCTCGATCCGACGGACCGTCAGGTCGTCGCTGGCGGTGGCCTTGCTGCACTGGAGGCAACGCGCGTCGATGCGCGGCTCGGTGAAGGCGTGCCCGCAGCCGTCGCAGCAGAAGTTCTCGAGCGCGCGGTCGTAGTCGACACCGATATGCCGGAGCGTCGCATGGCACTTGAGGCATACCAGCACGCCGCCCTGGACGAACTCCGCCTGGGGCCCGACGTTGCCGCAGGTGTAGCAGTGGAGGAACGGCTTCTCCGCGATGGCGATGCTGGAGCAATTGGGGCAGACGTCGATGAACGTGAGGTGCGGGTGCAGGCAGTGCGGGCAGATGCGGAGCCGGTCGATGAGCTCGACGGGCTCGATGAGCCCCCGGCTGCGGAGGCTCCAGAGCCAGAGCGCCGAGCCGGTCTCGTCGCGGGCGAGCGCGGCGAGCAGCGGGAAGAAGTAGAGGCTCGGGTGCCTCCAGTCCTTCACCGGCAGCAGCACCAGCTCGGGGCGCGTGTAGAGATAGCGCAGGAGCCGGACCTCCTTGTCCGGCGGATACTCCTGACTCGGCAGCGTGCGGACGAGGGCGGCGACGGCGTCGATCGGCCCCGCGGCCTCGGCGAGTCGCTCGAGCACCCCGTCGGCGAGGCTCGACGAGCGGGGGCCGACGATGCCGGCGAGGAAGATCGGCTTCAGCCAGTGCGCGGGATCCGAGCGCAGCCGGACGAGGAGCGTCTCCGCGACGGCGTCGTCATCCGCGTCGACGAGGAACGCCCGCGGGTCGAGGGCCGCCTTCTGGAATGCCTCGTAGCTCTCGAACAGGTGGCCGGTGGCGCGCATGTCCGCGGTCACCGTCGAGGGGGCCTTGCCGAGCGCGAAGGCCGCGACGACGGCGCGCGGGTGCGGGGCTACGGATCGCATCGGCTCTCGGGCGTGGCCCCGGCGCCCGCAAGGGTACGCTCGTCTGCCATAGCACTGAGCAATGTATCGGCAGGCGGGACAGGAGACACGAGACGCGCCGCCGTCGGCAGCGTCAATTAGTTGACGGTCGCACGCGGCGGCACGGCGACCGCGACGTCCCGTCATCGCGCGTCCGGCATCCCGGCCTGGAACGCGGATTGCGTCCCCCATGCTCTCCGTGCAAGCCGTACCGGCAGAAGATGCCCGGGCCGCCGCCCGCGTCCTGATCGTCGACGACGATCCACGGCTCGCGAAGCTGCTCGAGGCGATCCTGCGACCGGAGGGATTCGACTGCCTGGTCGCCCACGACGGCGATCAGGCGTGGCAGCTCCTCACGCCCGAGGTCTCGCTCGTCCTGCTCGATCTCATGATGCCCGGCGAGAGCGGGCCGGCCATCCTGCGGCGCATGCAGATGGATCCGATCCTGGCGAAGATCCCGGTGATCTTCGTGAGCGGGCGTTCGGATGCCGCGACCCGCATCCAGTGCCTCGCGACGGGGGCCCAAGGCTTCGTCGTGAAGCCGTTCGAGGTGGAGCCGCTCGTCGCGCAGGTGCGCAGCGTGCTGGCGCGGAGCGGCGATGACACGGGGCTCGACCTCGACGACACGGATCCCCTCGAGGCGGCTCTCGGCCTGGAGCCCGGCACCTCCGCCGCCGGATCGCTCGACGTCCTGCTCGGGGGTGGCCGGGCATCGAGCGCACAGTTGCTGCAGGGCCTGCTGGCCGAGCGGCAAGTTCTCAAGCGCCGGCTCGACGCGAGTTATCGGCTCCTGTCGGCGATCCTGCGACTGCACCAGATGGCGAACGTCGGCCTGCCGATCGAGCGCGTGGCCCAGGGGATCGTGCAGCTCATGCACAAGGTCCTCGGCGTCAACGACGCCGTCGTGTGGCTGCCGCGCGACGGGGCGCTCCACGCGGTCGCCTCGCTCGTCCCCGCCCCGCGGGAGGCACTCGTCATCGACGGCCCCTCGCTGCCGGCGCGCGCGTGGCGCGATTGGCAGACGGTCGAGTCCGATCCCAGCGACGCCGGCGAGCACGACCTCCATGTCCCGCTCACCGTCGGAGCGGAGGCGGTGGGTGTGCTGTCGGCCCGGGTGGCGAGCGCCACCCGGCCCTCGGCCTCGCTGGCGGCCTTCTTCTGCGCCGAAGCGGCCGTCGCGCTCGAGGCGAGCATCCGCCTGCCCAACGTGCAGCGGGAGGCTCTGACCGACGCCCTCACCGGCCTCGGCAACCGCCGCTACCTCGATCAACGGCTGGAGGAGGAATTCCGCCGCGCCAAATCGCTCGGCTTCCCGCTCAGCGTGCTCTTCCTCGACGTCGATCACTTCAAGGAGCTGAACGACCGCTACGGACACCAGTGCGGCGACCGCGTTCTCTGCATGATCGCCCGTGTCCTCCGCGAGGCGCTCCGCGGCGTCGACGTGGTGGCGCGCTACGGCGGCGAGGAGTTCGTGATGCTGCTGCCCGAGACTACCCACGAGGGTGGCCACCTCGTGGCGGAGAAGGTACGCGCCCTGATCCCCCGGCGCGGCAGCAAAGAGGTTCCGGAGGTCGGCCCCGTATCGGTGACCATCGGCGTCGCCACCGCGCCACTCGACGCGCGCGATCCCGCCACGCTCGTCGCGCGTGCCGACGAGGCGATGCTGCGGGGCAAGCGCGCCGGACGGAACCGCGTCGAGGCGTTCGCGCTTCGGTCTTCGGACACGGTGCTTCGCACCGCGGCAGTCATCCGCGTGCTGCTCCAGCACCTCGCACGCAAGGATCCGCAGACGTACCGGCACTCGCTCGCGGTGGGCGCCCTCTCGGCGCGCCTGGCGAGGCGCATGGGCCTCGACGAGGCGGAGGTGGGTTCGATCGGACGCGGCGGCCTCCTGCACGACATCGGGAAGCTCTACACGCCGGATGAGATCCTGCTGAAGCCGGGCCCGCTCACGCCCGCCGAGCGGCTGATCATGCAGGAGCACGCCATCGACGGCGCGGAGCTGGCCGCCGCCCATCCCGCCACCCGGGATCTCGCGGCCCTCGTGCGCGCGAGCCAGGAGGCCTTCGACGGCTCGGGGTACCCGGACGGGCTCGTCGGTGACGCCATTCCCCTCGGCGCACGGATCATCACCGTGACCGACGCCTATCACGCGATGTCGAGCGACCGGCCCTACCGGGCGGCGATGCTGCCGGCGTTGGTCGTGGACGAGCTCGGTCGCCACGCGGGGACACAGTTCGACCCGGCCGTGGTCCGCACGCTGCTCGACCTGCTCGGCCTCCAGCCCGCGGCGTAGGCGCGCTGCTCCCGCGGCGACTCAAGGGCTCGCGCGCGCGCCGCCCGCCGCGGATGGAGCGGCTGCCGCCCTTCGGCTACGATGCGCCCGCCCATGAAGTTCGTGGACGAGGTGACGATCGAGGTCGAAGCCGGCGACGGCGGCGACGGCTGCACCGCCTTCCGGCGGGAGAAGTACGTCCCGCGCGGCGGCCCGAGCGGCGGCGACGGGGGTGACGGCGGCGGCGTCGTCATCCAGGCGGACCCGGGGCTCGGCACGCTGCTCGACCTCTCCTACCCGCAGCACCTCCGCGCCGGGCGCGGCGAGCACGGGCGCGGCAAGGACCAGCACGGCGCGCGCGGCGCGGAGCTGGTGCTCCGCGTGCCGGCCGGCACGCTCGTCCACGACGCCGAGACGGGCGAGCAGCTCGCCGACCTCCGCACGCCGGGCGAGCGCGCCGTGGTCGCGCGCGGCGGCCACGGCGGCCGCGGCAACATCCACTTCGCGACGGCCACCAACCGCGCGCCTCGTCGCAGCGAGCCCGGCATCCCGGGCGAGAAGCGCGTGCTCCGGCTCGAGCTGCGCATCCTCGCCGACGCCGGGCTCCTCGGCTTCCCCAACGTCGGCAAGTCGACGCTCATCCGCGCCGTGTCCGCGGCGCGGCCCCGGGTCGCGGACTATCCCTTCACGACGCTCGTGCCGCACCTCGGCGTGGTGCGGGTCGGCGACGAGGCGAGCTTCGTCCTCGCCGACGTGCCCGGCCTCATCGAGGGCGCGCACGCCGGGCACGGGCTCGGGACGCGCTTCCTCCGCCACCTCGCGCGCACCGCGGTGCTGGTCCACCTGCTCGACGTCTCGGGCTTGACGGGGCGCGACCCGCTCGCCGACTTCGACGTCCTGAACCGCGAGCTCGTCCTCGCCAACCCCGAGCTGGCCGCCAAGCCACAGATCGTGGTGGCGGGGAAGCTCGACCTGGCCGAGACGCGCGAGCACCTGCCCGCGGTGCGCGACGCGCTCGCCGCGCGCGGCATCCCCCTCCACGCCGTCTCCGGCGCGACCGGCGAGGGCACGCGCGAGCTGATGAACGTCGTCGTCGCCGCGGTGCGCGCCGCGCGCGGCGCCGCCCGCGCGGCCGAGGCCGCGGCGGCCGCGCCATGAGCCAGGACGACACGCAGCTCGCGCACAAGGCCCGGCTGCTCCGCCGCGTGCGGCGCGTGGTGGTGAAGGTCGGGAGCAACGTGCTCGCCGGCGCGCAGGGACTCCGCCGCGAGCGGGTGCGCGCGCTCGCCGCCGACATCGCGGCGCTGGTCGAGGCCGGGCGGCAGGTCGTGGTCGTCTCCTCGGGCGCGGTGGCGGCCGGCGCCGCGCACCTGGGGCCGCGGAAGACGCGCATCGAGTGGCGGCAGGCCGCGGCGGCCGTCGGGCAGATCGGGCTCATGACCGCCTACGAGCGCGCCTTCGCGGCGCACGAGCGGCAGGTCGGTCAGGTGCTGCTCACGCACGCCGACCTGGCGGACCGCCGCCGGTATCTGAACGCGCGGCACACGCTCCGCACGCTGCTCGACCTCGGCATCGTGCCGATCGTCAACGAGAACGACACCGTCGCCGTCGAGGAGCTGCGCTTCGGCGACAACGACAACCTCTCGGCGCTGACCGCGACGCTGGTCGAGGCCGACCTGCTGGTCGTCCTGAGCGACGTCGCCGGCCTCTACACCGCCGACCCGAACCGCGAGCCCGACGCGACGCTCGTCCCGCTCGCGCGTCCCGACGACGCCGTCGTGGCGCGCGCCGCGGGGCCGAGCGCCAGCACCCTGGGTACGGGCGGCATGGCGTCCAAGCTCGCGGCGGCGCGCAAGGCCGCCGCCGCCGGCATCCCCACCGTGATCGCCGACGGCACGAAGAAGGGCATCCTCGCCGACGTCTTCGACGCGACGGCGGAGGCCGGCACGCTCATCCTCGCCGAGGGCGACCCGCTCACCCACCGCAAGCACTGGATCGCGTACACCTTGAAGCCGCTCGGCACGCTCCACGTGGACGACGGCGCGGAGCGCGCGCTCGCCAAGGGCGGGCGGAGCCTGCTGCCGTCGGGCGTGCGCGGCATCGAGGGCGGCTTCGGCGTCGGCGACTGCGTGCGCTGCGTGGGGCCCGACGGGCGGGAGTTCGCGCGCGGACTCGTCAACTACACGGCCCTCGAGCTGGAGAAGATCAAGGGCGCGCACACGCGCGAGATCGAGCGGATTCTCGGCTACAAGGGCAGCGACGAGGTGATCCACCGCGACGACCTCACGCTGGTAGCGGCGGCGCAGTCGCTCGGCTAGACTCCGCGCCATGGCGATCTCGCCCGACGCCGAGCGCAGCGTCGAGACGCTCTCCGCCGCCGCGCGCGCCGCGGCGCGCGCGCTCGCCGGCGCGTCCAGCCGCGACAAGGACGCGGCGCTGCGCGCGGCGGCGGCACGGCTGCGGCGCGAGACGAAGGCGCTCCTCGCCGCCAATCGCACGGACGTGGAGCGCGCGCGGGCGGCGGGTGAGACGGCGGCCTTCGTCGACCGGCTGACGCTCAGCGAGAGCCGCATCGACGCCATGGCGCGCGGCCTCGAGGAGATCGCCGCGCTGCCCGACCCCGTGGGCGAGACGATGTCCGCGTGGCGGCGCCCGAACGGGCTCGAGATCGCGCAGGTGCGCGTGCCGATCGGCGTCGTGCTCACCATCTACGAGTCGCGGCCCAACGTGACGGCCGACTCCGCGGCGCTCTGTCTCAAGACCGCGAACGCCGTGCTCTTGAAGGGCGGCTCCGAAGCGCAGGCGACCAACGCCGCCATCGCCGACGCGATCCGCGCCGAGGTGAAGGCCGCCGGCCTCCCCGAGGCCGCGGTGCAGCTCGTCGAGGGTGGGCGCGAGGTCGTGCGCGGGTTGCTGCGCCGCGACGACCGCATCGACGTCGTCATCGCGCGCGGCGGCGAGGGGCTCAAGCGGACGATCATGGAGGAGAGCCGCATCCCGGTCGTGAAGCACTTCGAGGGCATCTGCCACCTCTACGTCGACGCCGCGGCCGACCTCGACATGGCCGAGCGCATCTGTCTCAACGCCAAGGTGCAGCGCCCGAGCGTCTGCAACGCGATCGAGAACCTCCTCGTGCACGAAGCGGTGGCGCCCGCCTTCCTGCCCCGCATCGCGGCGGCGCTCGCCAAGGCCGGCTGCGAGCTGCGCGGCGACGCCGCCAGCCGGAAGATCGTGCCGTCGCTCGAGGCCGCGACCGACGCCGACTGGGACACCGAGTACCTGGACCTGATTCTCAGCGTCGCGGTCGTCCCCTCGCTCGACGCCGCGCTCGACTTCATCGCGCGGCACGGCACCGGGCTCGCCGAGACGATCGTCACCAAGAGCGAGGCGAACGCCGAGCGCTTCCTCGCCGAGGTCGATTCGGCGGCCGTCTTCGCCAACGCGTCCACCCGCTTCACCGACGGCTACGAGTTCGGCTTCGGCGCCGAGGTCGGCATCTCGACGAACCGCCTCCACGCGCGCGGCCCGATGGGGCTCCGCGAGCTGACCACCTACAAGTACCGCGTGCTCGGGAGCGGGCAGATCCGCGAGTAGATGCGCGGCGGGATCGGGATCTTCGGCGGGACCTTCAACCCGATCCACCTCGGTCACCTGCGCGCCGCCGAGGAGGTACGCGAAGCGCAGGCGCTCGACGAGCTGCGGCTCGTCCCGACGGCGCTGCCGCCGCACAAGGAGGCCGCGGGCCTGGTGACGGGGGCGCACCGGCTGCGCATGGTCGAGCTCGCCGTCGCGGGCCTCGCCGGCTACCGCGTCTCGACGGTGGAGATGGAGCGTCCCGGCCCCTCGTACTCGGTGGACACGCTGCGCGCGCTGCGCGCCGAGGTCGGCGACGCGGTCCGCGTCACGTTCGTCGTCGGCTTGGACGCCTTCCGCGATTTCCACACCTGGAAAGAGTATGCGGCCATCTTCGGCCTGTGCGATGTCGTCGTCGTGACGCGTCCGCCGTGGCCCGATCGGCTCGCGCTCGACGACATTCCCGTTGCGGCTCGCGGGGGCTTCTGCTATGAATCGAACAGTGAGTCGTTCCGCCACGAGTCGGGGCACGTGCTGACTCTCCAGCGCATCACCGCCCTCGACATCTCGGCCGCCCGCATCCGCGCTCACCTCGCCGCCGGCCGCTCCATTCGGTTTCTCGTCCCCGCGGCCGTCGAGGCGTACATCGCCGAGCACGGGCTCTACCGTCCGGAGGACGCTGCGCATTGACCGCCCTCCCCGGCTGGACGCGGGCGCTCGAATGCACCCGCGCCGCACTCGACCACAAGGCGTACGACCTGGTGGTGCTGGAGACCGGCCGGTTCTCCTCGATCGCCGACTACTTCGTCATCTGTAGCGGCCGCTCCGACACGCAGGTGCAGGCGATCGCCGAAGGGGTGGAGAAGCACCTCGCCGCCGAGGGCGTGCACCCGCTCTCGGTCGAGGGGCAGTCGCGCGGGCAGTGGGCCCTGATGGACTACGGCGACGTCGTGGTACACGTCTTCCAGATCCCCGTACGCGAATTCTACGACCTCGAGCGGCTGTGGGTCCGCGCGCCCGCGGTGCCGCTGCCCGAGCCCTTCCAGACCCAGGCGCGCAGCCAGAAGACGGGCACGGAAGGCCGCTGACGCGGCCGATGGCGCGCTGGGTCGTCGCCGCCCTGCTTCTCGTCATCGCCGCGGGGTGGGTCGCGTTCCTGAACCCGGACCCCGTCGTGCTGCGCTTCACGCCCGAGGGCACGACGTCGGTTCCGCTCGCGGGCGCACTCCTCGCCGCGTTCGGCGCCGGCGCGCTGCTCGTCGGCCTCGTCGCCGGCTTCAACGCCAGCGCGCGCGGCTGGCACGGGTGGCGTTCTCGCCGCCGCGCGCGGCGTGAGGCGAAGCGGGCGGCGCGCGCGGCGCGCGCCGAGCAGCTCGTCTGGAAGGGCGACTACGCGCAGGCGCGCGCCGAGCTGCTCCGCCTCGAGGGCGACGCGCCGACCGACGCCGGCCGCCTGGTGCTCCTCGCCGAGACGCACCTCCACGAGGGCGACCCCGCCGCCGCCCGCCGGCTCCTCGAGGACGGCACGCTCCGCCTCGGTCCCGAGCCCCGCCTCCTCGCCCTCCTCGCCGAGGCCGCCGAGCGCGAGGGCGACCTCCGCGCCGCCGCCGAGGCGCTCGAGCGCGCGCGCCAGACGCTGCCCGACAGCCCCCGCCTCGCACGCCGGCTTCGCGACGTCTACATGGCGGCCGGCCGCTGGCCCGAGGCCCTGGCACTCCAGGGCCAGATCCTCCTCGGCATGCACGCCCCCGCCGCGCTCGCGGTCGAGGAGCGCACGCTCCGCGGGCTGCGCTACCAGAACGCGCTCGCCGGGGACGATCCGCTGCGCGCGGCGCGGGTCCTGGTCGGGCTCGCACGCGAAGACCGCGCCTTCGTGCCGGCCTGGGTGAGCGCCGGCGACCTCTACGCGCGCGCCGGGCGGAAGCTCAAGGCGCGGCGCGTATGGGAGAAGGGCGCGGTGCTGACCACAGCCCCGGTCCTGCTCGACCGCATCGAGCGCGTGAACCGGAGCGAGAAGAAACCCGCCCGGACGGCGCGCTTCTACCGCCGCCTGCGACACCTGTATCCGGACGAGCCCGGCATAGCACTCCTCTTCGCGCGTCACCTGATCCTCACGGGCGACCTGCAGGGCGCGTCGACGCTGCTCGAGTCCCTGCCCCCCAAGCTCACCGACGACCCGCGCGCGCACGCGCTCTGGGCCGAGGTCCACCGCCGGCGCGGCAACCACGACGTGGCGGCGAACAGCTACGCGCTCGCCTGCGGGCCGGACCTCGGCGTGGTCGGCACGTTCCACTGCACCGTGTGCAACGCGCCGGCGAAGGAGTGGCAGGACTACTGCGCAGCGTGCCGGCAGTGGGGCACGTTCCGGAGCGACGTCGAACGAACGTGAGCTAGCGTCGGTCCTGCAGCTTGGCGAGCAGACGCAGCAGCTCCAGGTAGAGCCACACGAGCGTCACCAGGAGCCCGAAGGCGGCGAACCACTCCATGTACTTCGGCACGCCGCGCGCAGCACCCTGCTCGATGAAGTCGAAGTCGAGGACGAGGTTGAGCGCCGCGACGCCGACCACGACGACGCTGAAGACGATCCCGACCGTGCCGCTGCCGTGAATCAGCGGGATGCCGGCGCCGAAGAAGCTCATGACGAACCCGACGAGGTAGACGCACGCGATCCCGCCGGTGGCGGCGAAGACACCCAGCTTGAAGTTCTCGGTCGGCTTGATGAGACCGGAGTGATAGGCGAGCAGGAGCGCGGCCAGGGTACCGAAGGTGAGGAAGACGGCCTGGCTCACCACGCCCGGGTAGCGTGCCTCGAAGCCCACCGAGATGCCGCCGAGCGCGAGTCCCTCGAGTGCCGCGTATGCCGGCGTGGTGTAGGGCGCCCACGTCTTCCGCATCACGGTGGCGATCGCCATGGCGAACCCGCCGAGCACGCCGACCACGGTGAGCATCGGAACGCGCGCATCGGTGGCGCCCAGGTTCCAGGTGTAGCTCGCCGCCACGAACAGGATGATCAGCCCCAGCGCGGTCTTGTTGACCGCGCCGCCGATCGTCATGGCGTCGTCAGGGGAGACGGCGCGAGGGAGACGGAAGGTGTCGGCGGTGAGGGCGGGGTTGCCGGATCGCATGGGGAGTGCGGCCATGCCCCCATGATGCCCTTCCGGCGCGCCGCCGCAAGCTCACGCCGCCGCGCGGGTGCCGAAGAGGTGCGGGTGCATGCCGGCGAGGCTCCCGAGGTCGTGCACGTCGCGGGCGAAGTTCGGCACCTCGACGACCGGCACGCTCTTCCGGAGGCCGAGACGGAACTGCTCGAGGCGCAGCGACTCGCCGCGCGCGAGCGCCTGGTAGTCGAGGAAGTTGGCGGCCAGCTCGCGCGCCTCGCGGTGCGCGGCGCCGAGCGCACGGCCGACGATCGCCGTCACCTCGTCGGCGTCCTCCGGCTCGAGGCCGCCGCGGCGGCTGGGGCGGAACTCGCGGTGCACACGGTTCAGGACGACGCCCTTGAGGGGCATGCGCAGCTCGCCCATCTTGCCGGACAGGTACTCGGCGTCGTCCAGCACCTGCTCCTCGGGGCCCGTCACCAGCACGAAGGCGGTGCCCGCGCCGCGCAGCACCTCGTAGGCGCGCTCGATCCGGCCGTGGAAGTTCTCGAACAAGCCGCTCATGCTGGTGAAGAAGTCGGATATCTCGGCGAGCGCCGAGACGCCCGTCGCCTGCTCGAGGCGGCGCAGCAGGAAGCCCGCCGTCCGGTTCATGGCGCGGAGCGCCGACCAGCCGGCGGAGAAGTACGGGCGCACGAACCACTTGACGACCTTGCGGTCGAGGAAGTCGTCGAGGCGCCGGGGGGCGTCGAGGAAGTCGAGGGCGTGGCGCGTGGGCGGCGTGTCGACGACGATCAGGTCGTAGCGCCCGCTGTCGGCGAGCACGCAGAGCTGCTCGATCGCCATGTACTCCTGCGAGCCGGCGAACGTCTGCGAGAGGTGCTGGTAGAAGGGGTTGGCGAGGATGCGCTCGCGCGCCTCGGGCGGCGCGTGGCGCTCGACCAGCGCGTCCCAGGCGCCTTTCTGGTCGAGCATCATGGCGGCGAGCGAGCCCTTCGGCGCGAGCCCCTGCGCCTGGAAGAGCGCTGCGGGGACCTCGCGCTCGTCGTTGCCGAGGCTCGCGAGCCCGAGCGAGGTGGCGAGGCGGCGCGCGGGGTCGATCGTCAGCACGACGGTGCGCCGGCCGGCGAGCGCGCCCCAGAGCGCGATCGACGCCGCGACGGTCGTCTTCCCCACCCCGCCGCTGCCGGCGGAGATGACGATGCGGTGGTCGCGGACGAGCTGGCGGAGCGTCGTCACGACCGCCGCTCCGCCGCGCGCTCGGCCCGCCGCGGCATGCCGGCCTCGAGGGCCGCCGACAGCCGCTCCACCTCGCCGCGGTCGAACTCCTCGGCGAAGAGGTAGGGCAGCTCGACGAGCGGCAGGTCGCCGACTCCGGCGCGGAGCCGCGCCACGTACGCCGCGTTGATCTCCGCCCAGCCGCTCTCCTCGACCGCGAAATCGGCGACGCTGGCGAGGAGCGCGCGGTGCTCCGCCGGCGCGTCGGCGGCGCGGAGCTGCGCGAGCGTCGCGGCGGCGAAGCGACGGCGATGGAGCCGGTTCACGACCACGACGCCGAGCGGCAGCCCGAGCGCGACCAGCTCCGACCGCGTCTCGAGCGTCTCGGTGACCGGCATCTCCTCGCCGACCGTCACCATGTGGACGGCGGTGGTTTGCCGGTCGCGCAGCAGCTCGGTGATCTTCGTCGCCTCGCGCTGGACGAGGCCCGCGCCGAACGTGTCGCGCGCCGCCTGCGGCATGCGGAGGTACTGGAGGCTGTGGCCGGTCGCCGGCGCGTCGACGACGATCGCGTCCCAGGGCGGCCGGCCTCGTTCGCTACGCGTCGCCTCGTAGTAGATCTTCCCGACGCTCATCAGCTCCTTCAGCCCCGGCGCCGCGGCGACGAAGTACTGGTAGAGCTTGCTGGAGAAGACGCTCGAGAGCAGTCGCTTCACGGGGATGATGAGCCCGAGGTACTCCTCGAGCGCCGCGCGACCGTCGACGGTGAGCACGTGGAGCCCGGGCACGACCTCGCGCGGCGTGTAGCTGTCGTCGGACGCGCCGAGGAGCCGCGCGAGCCGGCCGCCGGCTTCCATCTCGACCGCGAGCGTGCGCCGTCCGCGCCGCGCCAGGAGGAGGGCCAGCGCCGCGGCGACGGTCGTCTTGCCGACGCCCCCCTTGCCGACGACGAAGTGGAGCCGGCGCTCGAGGAGCGTCGCCGGCACCGGTCAGTCCATGCGGCGGAAGGCGAGCGTGGCGTTCGTGCCGCCGAAGCCGAAGGAGTTCGAGAGCGCGGCGCCGACGGCGACGCGACGCGCCTGGTGCGGCACGTAGTCGAGGTCGCAGGCGGGGTCGGGCTCGTCGAGGTTGATGGTCGGCGGCAGCGTGCCGTGGACGAGGGCCAGCACGGTGTACGCGGCCTCGACCGTGCCGGCGGCACCGAGCGTGTGGCCCGTCATCGACTTGGTGGAGCTGATGGCGAGCCTGCGGGCGTGCTCGCCGAAGACGCGCTTCACGGCGAGCGTCTCGGCTTCGTCGTTGAAGGGCGTGCCGGTGCCGTGCGCGTTGATGTAGCCGACCTCGGCGGGCGACAAGCCGGCATCGTCGAGCGCGAGCTTCATGCACTGCGCCGCGCCCTCGCCCTCGGGCGCGGGCTGCGTCATGTGGTAGGCGTCGCAGTTGGCCCCGTAGCCCGCGACCTCGGCGTAGATCCGCGCGCCGCGCCGGCGCGCGTGCTCCAGCTCCTCCAGCACGAGGACGCCCGCGCCCTCCGCCATGACGAAGCCCTCGCGGCGCTTGTCGAAGGGGCGGCTCGCCCGCGCCGGCTCCTCGTTGAAGCTGGTCGCGAGCGCGCGCATGGCGCTGAAGCCGCCGACGCCGAGGAGGCAGATGGGCGCCTCGGCGCCGCCGGCGAGCATGACGTCCTGGCGGCCGTCGCGGATGAGCAAGAAGCACTCGCCGAGCGCGTGCGAGCCGGAGGCGCAAGCGCTGCTGGTGGCGTAGTTGGGGCCGCGGGCGCCGAAGCGGATCGCGATCTGTCCGGCGGCCATGTTCGGGATGAGCCGCGGGATCATGAAGGGCGAGACGCGGCGCATGTTCCGCGCCGCGAACGCCTCGAAGCAGTCTTCCAGGCTGGCGAGGCCGCCCATGCCGACGCCGACGACGACGCCGACGCGGTCGGGCGCCGCGAGCGGCATGGTGAGGCCGGAGTCGTCGACCGCGAGCTGCGAGGCGGCGACCGCGTACTGGATGAAGATGTCCATCTTCTTCACGTCGCGGTGCTCGATGAAGCGCTCGGGCTCGAAGTCGGGTACCTCGCCGGCGACGCGCGCCGGCACGCACGAGGCGTCGAAGCGGGTAATGGCGCGGATCCCGGAGCGGCCCGCGAGGAGGGCCTCCCAGTTGCGCTCGGTGCCCGTGCCGAGGGGGGTGACGAGCCCGAGCCCCGTCACCACGACCCGGCGGCGACTGCCGTTGGCCGCGCTCAAGGTGCACGCATGCTAGGGGCCGAGCCCGGTACTGTCAATGAAGCGCGGCGAGCGTCCCGGCGCCGAGGAACCAGAGCACGACGTAGCCGAGGACGGTCGCGGTCGCGATCACGCCCGCGACGACGTCGCGCGGGCCGGCCTCGGCGCGGAGGTACGTCGTACGAGCGCGCCCGGAGTTGAAGCCGCGCAGCTCGAGCGCCATCGCGACGCGATCGGCGCGGCGCAGCGCGCCGATCAGCACCGGCACGATCACCGGCACGAAGCGGCGGAGCCGCGTCACCAGTCCACCGCGCCCGAACTCGAGCCCGCGGCAGCGCTGCGCCTGCACGACACTCGCCGCGGCGTCGAAGAAGACGGGCACGAGGCGGAAGGCGAGCGTCAGCGTGAAGCCGACGGTGTACGGGACGCCGAGCTGCCCGAGCGCGAACGCCACCTCCTCGACGCGCGTCGTGGTGAGGAAGAGGATCCCGGCGGCGAGGAAGGTGTCGAGCCGCATGGCGGTCGAGAGCCCGTACCAGAAGCCGTCGGAGGTCGGGCCCGCGCCGCGACGGTAGAAGATGGTCCACACGACGACCGTGAAGACGAACACGAGGACGAACATGACGCGCAGGCGACGCACGTTGCCGAGCCCGTGGCCGACCGCGAGCAGCGCGAACACGCCCGTCGCGAGCGGCACGAGCGCGAGCGGCCGGTCGACGACGAACGCCGCGACGATGAAGGCGAAGAGCCCCGCGAGCTTCGTCACCGGGTGGAGGCGGTGCAGCGGCGAGGCCGCCGGCACGTAGAGCGTCAGCGCCACGTCGCCTCCGGCATCCAGGCGAGCAGCTCGTCCACCGAGAGCGGCGTGCAGCCGAGCTGCCGGCCGAGGCGGGTCACCTCGGGCGCGCGGAACGACGCCGCGGCGACGAGCGCGTCGTCGGCGAAGAAGTCGCGCACCGCGCCGTCGTAGCGGAGCCGCCCGCCGTCCAGGAGCACGACGCGCTCGGCGTGCTCGGCGATCACCCACGGCGTGTGCGTGATGATGACGAGGGTGCGTCCCGCGGCGTGCAAGCGGCGGAGCAGCGCGAGCATGCGCTCCTGCTCGGGGAAGTCGAGGCCCGTCGTCGGCTCGTCCAGGACCAGGATCTCGGGACGGAGCGCCAGGATGGCGGCGACGGCGAGCCGCTGCCGCGCCCCCTTGTCGAGGAGGAACGGGTCCGCGTCGCGCTCGTGCAGGTCGACCGCACAGAGCGCCTCGGCGACGCGCGCTTCCACCTCCGCGGGCGCGAGGCCGACGTTCCGCGGCCCGAAGGCGACCTCCTCCGCGACGCTCGCCGCGAAGAGCTGGTGGTCGGGGTCCTGGAAGACGTAGCCCACGCGCTGCGCGAGCTGCTCGAGCGGCAGGTCCGTCACGGCGTGACCGTCGAGCGTGACGCGCCCCGCGGTCGGGCGCAGCAGGCCGTTCAGGTGCTTGGCGAGCGTCGTCTTGCCGGAGCCGTTGCGGCCGATGAGCGCGACGAACTCGCCGCGCCCGATCGTGAGGTCGACGTCGGTGAGCGCGACGCGCCCGTCGGGGTAGCGGTACTGGAGCCCGCGCACGGCGAGGAGCGGCGCGCGCGCGGGCGGCGGCGCGGGCGGCGGCGG
>JBGQET010000044.1:0-39067 GCA_041496545.1 Binatia bacterium
CGCGGAAGCAGCCCTCCTACCGGCTCTTCGCCGACGGCTTCTTCCTGACCGAGCGGGAGATGGACTGGTACCGCGGCCACTACCTCCCCGACGAAGCGGCCGCGCGCGACCCGCGCGCCTCGCCGCTGCTTGCCGCCGACCTCGCCGGCCTCCCGCCGGCGATGGTGCTCACCGCCGGCTTCGACGTGCTGCGCGACGAGGGCGAAGCCTACGCGCGACGCCTGGAGGCCGCCGGCGTCCCGGTGCGACTGCGCCGGCACGCGGGGCTGATCCACGGCTTCGCCAACGCGACGGGCGCCAACCGCGCGGCGCGCGCCGCCATCGCCGAAGCCGCGGACTGGCTCCGCGCGACGCTCTGAGCGCGGCGCGCGATCAGTCGACGGCGACGCAGTAGATACCGAGCCACGCGCTGCCCGGGTCGCTCGGGGACGCGCGGCCCGCGCCGGCGAAGCTCGCGACCTGACGCGTCCCCGCGACGGCGTCGAGCGAGAAGTAGTAGCACTCGCCGGGCCGGCTCGGCGGCAGGGCGACGGTCCAGGTCGTGGCCGGGGTCGTCGTCTCGCCGTCGGGTTTGGGGGCCCCGCCTCCGAACCCGCGCGCGATCCTCTCCTTCACGATGAGTGAAATCAGGCCGAGAGAAGCCGTCGGACCGCGGAACAGCCGCGCCCGGTACTCGGTCGCGCCGAGGACCCGGTCCCAGCGGAACGTCACCGGCGAGTGGAGATGCGGCGGAGCGTCGAACGCGCGCTGGAAGCCGTACCTGTTGTCCTCCGGCTCGCGAAGCCGGATCGAGCGGCGGAGGTCGACGGCCACACTCACCGTCTCGTCGGCTGCCTTCAGATCGACGGTCGCGTAACCCTCGAGGTCGCCGCCGTGCACCAACGTCAAGTCCGGGTCGTCGCCGTTGTCACTGACGAGCACGCGGATGGACCAGCGGCCGAGCGGAAGGCCCGGGACCTCGAGTAAGCCGTCGACCACCCGCCAGGTGACCTCCGGTAGGCGCGTGGCCCGCCACGACTCGGAAAGCTCGACCGCATGGTCCGGCCGCTCCTGGACCCGGAGCGCGATGTGCCGCGGGTCGAGATCGGCGGGCGGACGACCCTGCTCGAGAAGCCTGAGCCGCGCACTGCCCGAACCGGCTGGGCTGGTATTGAAGACCGGCCCTGGGGGAGCCGTGCGCGGCGCCGGGACGGCTTCCGGCTGCTCGACCGCGAGCAGACGTGGCGTCGCGCTAGGCATGAGCACGCCGGGCCAGAGCGCCGGGTGCGGACCGAGGGCCAGGACGAGCACGCCGGCGGCGGCGGCGAGCCGCACGACCGTCGGGGCGCGCGGGAACGCGGCACGCACCGACGGGAACAGGAGCACGGCGGCGACGCCCAGCGTGGCGCCGGCGCGGACCGCGACGAAGAGCGTGACGAGGCTCTGGGCTCCCGCGCCGAGCGTCATCCCGGGCAGCTCGCCCCCCACCCACGCCCGGGAGAGGACGATCTCCCAGCTCCCCACCTCGATCAGCAGCAGGGTGGCGACCGCCGACCACAGCGCCCACTGCCGCGCCCACGGCTGACGTCGCCGGAGCCCTCTGGCGGCCGCCAGGCCGACGGCGGACCATGCGACGTTGACGGCCAGGAGCGTCAGCGCCGGATTGACGACCCGGTACGACCGCGTCGCGAGCGACAGCCAGAGCGGTAGGTGCAGCAGGAGCGCTTGCGTCATGCCCCAGGCGGCGACCAACCCCTGGAGCCAGCCGACCAGGGTGATCATCACCCCGGCGGAGATCTGCAGCGCCCGATCGGGCGGCCGACCGGCGGGCGGCGGTGCCTCTTCGGCCGGCTTGTCCGGCCCGCCGGGACTCGGGGCGAGGCTGCTCACCGACGGACTATCGGCAGGACGGCGTCGGGGCTTGAGCTACTCGCGCAGGTACGCGTCCCACTTTAGATGTACCAGTTGCCGAAAATGTCGCCCGGGTTCGGCGTGCAGCCGATGGTGATCAGCATCTGGGCGCCGCGGCCGCCGGTCGTGAAGCGGACCCCGTACATGCCCGACGCCCGGGGGGCCGAGCACACCCGCGGTCCCGTTGACGATGCCGATCACCTGTGAGCGACGGCGGAACGCACGGCCATCCAAGGTGATCACCGTCGCGAAGGCGAATTTCGACATCGCCGCGGGCGGGACCCAAGACATCAAGGCCAAGATCACGGGCCCGGGCAAGAAGCTGGTGCGCAAGCGCAAGCCGATGTACGCGATCATCAAGATCGGCGGCCAGCAGATCGCCGCGGGCAGCATCACGCTCACGCCGTAGGCTCGCGCGACCCGTCCCCACCGACCGGTCACGAACGACCGTGACCGCACATCGCGTCTACGGCCGCGAACCGACCTCCGCCGCACTCTCGACCGCGTTCGGGCCCCGGACGCTACGGACAATACCGGGCGGAGTGCGCACGCCACCCGGCGTCCGCACATTGTCTTCGTACGCCGCGGTCCACGCCTCCACCTCGCCTTCCACGCTGAGCGCCCGGACGCGCGCGCGGGCCGCCGCCCAGTCCCAGCCTGCCGCCGCCTCGATCGCGCGCCGCAGCCGCTCGACGTCGTCCGGCGCGCCCCAGGGGATCGTGTCGCCGAGGTGATCGCGCAGCGTGCCCCGGTCGGTCGCCACCACGGCCGAGCCCGCCGCCAGCGCCTCCAGCGTGATGAAGCCCGGCAGCTCGAACCAGCTCGGGATCACGTGCACGCGCGCCGCCGCGTACGCGCCGGCCAGCTCCCGATCCGTCAGCGCCGGCAGGTAGAGCGTCCGGCCCCGACGGCGAAAGCGCTGGCACGCCTCCAGGTAGTCCTGCCGGTAGGCGAAGCCGCCGGTCGCGAGCACGACGTCCACCGGGTCGTCGGCCAGCGCCTCCAGCAGCGCGAGCTGGTTCTTCCGCGGCTCGATGCGGCCGACGCAGAGGACGAAGTCGCGCGTCCCGAACTTGGCGCGGAAGGCGTCCGCGTCGCCCGCGGGGCGCGCCGGCACGGCGGCATGGATGACGCGGGTGCGGATGCCCGGGAAGTCGCGGCGGAGCCGCGCTTCCTCCTCCGCGCCCGTCGCGCTGACCAGACGGGCGTGGGTCGCCACGAAGGCGCAGCGCTCGAGGAGGTCGCGCTGCTCGCGCTCGTACATGCGCGCGTAGGCCTCGAGGTCGACCGAGGGCGGGAGGCCGAGCCGGGTCCGCGCGCGCTGCACCGCCAGCTCGGCGGCGAGCTTGAAGCGCGGCCAGTCCTCGTAGAGCCCGCTCACCACGTACGGCAGTCCCAGCTCGACCGCGCGCCGCGCGTGCGCGTGGGTCGCTTCGTAGGTGCAGAAGTTGACCAGGTGGACGAGGTCCGCCTCCGCGGTCACCTGCCCGCCCTCGCGACAGACGACCGCGACGCGCCGCGGGTCGGCGCCGCGCAGCACCTTCTGCACGCCGACGAAGTCGCCGCCGCCCGTCCGGCTCGCGTGCTCGCGCACCATGACGAGGACGCGCGGCACGTCCGAGGCGACCGCCGCCGCGGGCCGCGCCAGCACCTCGTCCCAGAGCGCGCGGTGCCGCGCCGCCACCACCGGCCACGCGTCGCGCGCGGCGAGTGCCTGCGCCGCGGCCACCAGCTCGCCGGCGAGCGCTGGCTCGGTCAGCACCGACTCGATCGCTTGCGCGAGATGGAAGGCACCCGTGGTGCGGAACACGGCGGGCCCCAGGTCGTGGAAGGCGAGCGCGGGCGAGGTGACGACCGGGCGACCGCTGGCGAGCGCCTGGCGAGCCGCCGCCGACGCCTCCCACCAGTGCGTCGCGTAGGGCAGCACGATCACGTCGGCCGCGCGCAGGTACTCCATCACGAGCCGCTCGGGCAGGTAGTCCTCGACGATGGTCAGCGCGTCGCGGACGCCGAGGCGCTCGGCTTCCGCCAGGCACTGGTCGCGGTACGCGGGCCCCGTCGGGTCGCCCGGGAGCGGGCCGCCCAGCACCAGGTACTGGAGGGGCACGCGGCGGCGCACGGCGGCGACGGCGCGGATCACCTCGTGCACGCCCTTGTGGGGCTGGAGGAAGCCGACCGAGGCGACGAGCTTCTCGCCCGGCGGGAGGCCCATCGTCTGGCGGGTCGCGCTCGCGTCGCCGCTCGCCGGCGCCGGCACGCCCTGCGGGATGACGTGCACCCTCGCCGGCGCGACGCCGTTCCCGATCACCTCGAGGCGGATCTCCGCGCCGTGCACGACGATCGCATCGGCGGCGCGGCCGATGGCGGCGATCTCGGCGTCGAGCTGGTTCGGCGCGTGCATGGTGACGACGCTCCGGATGCCGCGGCCGGCGAGCGCACCGCACAGCTCGGAGACGTGCGCCCCGAAGAGGCCGCCGTGGTGGTTCACGTGCACCAGGCGGATGCCCTCGCGCTCGGCGCGCTCGGCGAGGTGCAGGAGCCGCTCGCCGCGGCGCCAGACGCGCTCGACCGGTACGGCCGGCGCTTCGCTCGGCACCGTCGCCTGGGTGATCTCCGCCCACACGCGCACCGAGCCCGCGGGCGCGGCCGCGACGAGCTGCTCCGCGTAGCGCGCCAGGCCGCAGCGCTGCTGCCATGTGGTGAGGAGCGCGACACGCGGGCGGTCGGTCGCGGGCGCCGGTGCCCGGACGAGCGCCTCCCAGGTCTCGGCGTTTCTGGCCCAGGAGAACTCCGCGCGCGCGAAACGCGCCGCCGCTTCGCCCATCCGCGCCAGGCGCGCCGGGTCGCGGAGCGCGGTGACGACCGCCGCGGCGAGCGTCTGCGGCGTCACCGGGTCGACCATCCACCCCGTCTCTCCGTCGCGCAGCGTCTCGACCATGCCGCCGCTCCGCGACACGACGACCGGGGTGCCGCACGCCTGCGCTTCCACGGGCACCAGCGGGCACGCTTCGAGCCAGCGCTCGGGCGGCGTCGGCACGACGCAGAGGGCGGCGCGGCGGAACTCGTCGGCCAGCGCGCGACGCTCGAGCGCGCCCGCGAAGCGCACCCCGGGGAGCGCCCGCGCCGCGGCTTCGTCGAGGTAGGCGTCGCGCCCCCACAGGCGGGACGAGCCGCACACCACCAGCTCGGCGTCGGGCACGAGCGCCCGGATGGCGGGCAGCGCGTTCAGGAGGACGTCGAGCCCCTTGTCCCAGACGAGCGCGCCCGCGAACACGATCCGGTGCGGCACCCGCGTCGCGGCCGGGTCGGGCGCGAAGACCTCCGCGTCGAGCCCGTTCGGCACCACCGCGATCCGCTCTTCGGGCACCCCGGCGCGCGCGAAGACGCCCGCCTGGAAGCGCGACACCGCGACCACCCGGTCGCACGCCGCGATGAGTCGGGCGACGGGTGCGCCGGCCGCCTCCGGCGACACGACGTTCGGCCACCAGACGCGGAACGGGACGTCGTGCCCCGCTTCCAGCACGTCGGCGCGGAGCGTGCTCACGAGCACGTCGCAGTCGCCTGCGACGCGCGCGACGCCGGTCGCGACGTCGAAGCCGCCGGGCGGGCCCGCGCACAGGTACTCGACCCCGTCGACGGTCGCGTCGGCCGCCAGCCGGCCGAGCACGCGCACCCGGTGCCCGCGCGCCGCCAGCGCGCGCGCGGTGGCGAACAGCGCCTGCTCCGCGCCGGAGTGCAGCCCGCGCGGGTCGAGGGCGTGGTCGAAGTGGAAGAACGCCCAGCGCATCACGCGCTCGCGGCCTCGGGCGCGGGCGGCGCGGCGAGCGCGCGCGCCATCTCCTCGTCGAAGCGGCGGACGCCCGTGAGCGGGAGGTTGCCGTACGGCAGCGCCATCAAGCCGAGCGGGTGCGCGATGCCGGTTTGGCGCGCCACCTCGGCGAGCGCGGCCGCGTTGGCCGGCACGGCGGCGTACGCCGCCAGGCTGCACGTCGTCCGCTGCTCGAGCGCGGCGCGCGGCGCGCCGAGCACGCGCTCGACGCTCGCCATCGCGCCCTCGAGCGCCGCGCGCTCGCCGCTCCCGAGCCAGCCGCCGGCCTCGGCGGCGGCGAGCCCGCCGCGCGAGTAGAGGTGCGGGCGCGTCGCCGCCCAGTCGGAATCGAAGCCGACGGCCTCGATGCCGCCCGCGCGCGCGCGCCCCACCACCTCGGCCCAGGAGAGGACGCGCTTTCCGACCTGCGGCTCGGCGTCGAACAGCGCGTCCTGCACGAGGAGGCCCGCGCCCGGCACGCCGACGAGCGTCACCATGTGCGTGTAGAGCCCGGGCACGCCGTGGGGATAGACGGTCGCCGCGTAGCCGAAGGTCCGGTAGAGCATGGCGAGCGTGACGGCCGCGCCGCACGCGTCCACCCCGCCCTCCCCCAGCTCGCCCTGCTCGACGACGTCGAGCACCGAGAGCGCGGGCGGCAGCGCGGCGAGCGGCAGCAGCAGATCCGACGTCGCCCAGACGAGCCGGCGCGCCAGCCAGTGACGCAGCCGGACGACGACGGCGTGGTGGTCGTGCCGGGCGAGCGCCAGCGCAAGCGCGGCGTCCTCGGCGGGGATGAGGCGTTTCAGCGCGTCCATCTCCTCGTGGGTCCGCAGCGGCTGGTGTGCGGCGAGGAGTGCGAGGCCGGCTTCGCCGGCCGGCTGCCACACGATCGCGCGGCAGGTGCCCTCGCTCGCGAGGCGCTGCACGGCCTCCACCCCGCCCCCCTGCCGGTCGAGCGGCTGACAGACCAGGACGCCGCGCGGGCGGAGGAGCGGCACGGCGTGCGCCAGGTCGGTGTAGAGCGCCTCGGGGTCCGCCGCGGCGGCGAGCACGACGAGGTCGAAGCCGTCGTCGCGGAGCGTCGCGACCAGCTCGGGGTCGCGCGTGAAGTGGGGTGCGCCGCCGGCGACGGGCCGGATCGCCGCGTGGTGCCAGCGCACGTCGGGGCGCGGGAGTAGCGCGCGCGCGCGGCGAACGCTCTCCGCGTCGGGGTCGATCGCGACCCAGGAGCGGATGCCCGACCCACAGGCGAGCGCCTCCGCGGCGAGCGCGCCGCCGCTGGAGCCGATCTCGAGCACGCGCTCGGGCGCGCGCGTGCGGAGGACGCCGGCGAGCCCCGCAGCGCCGCTCGCCGCCGCGCCCGCGACGACCCGCTCGAGGTTCGGCAAGCGGCGGGTCACCGCCCCGCCTCCCAGCGCCACTCGGGAAGCGACTCGTCCGCGAAGCCCCAGCGTTCGTCGTTCGGCGTGAGCGGCGCGCCCGCGGCCTCGAGGCGGTCGAACCACGCCTTCAACTGCGCCTCGCTCAGCATCGGGTAGTCCTTCATGAGGCGCGTGCGGTCCTGGTGCACGCCCCAGCCCATGCCGTGCTCGATGTGGTACATGCGCATCGGGTCGGGGAGCACGATCTGGCGGAGCCCCGCGACCATCGCCGTCTTGAGCAGCACCGAGTCGAAGTGGAGCGAGTACATCCCCAGCTCGGGGTACGCCCGCAGCCGCTCCCACGCGTCGCGCGCGAGGAGCGTGAAGTCGCCGCACGCCTCGAACAGCGGGCGGCCGCGCTCGCCGCCGGCGAGGAGCCGGTCGAGCTCGCCGGGCGCGAAGCCCGGCCACGGCCCGGCCGCGTGCCCGTAGCGCCGGCGCAGCTCCGCCGGCGGCCGCGCGATGGTGCCGCGCACCTCGCAGACGCGCGCGACGTTCAGGCTGCAGAGCGCGAGCTGCTCCTCGACGTCGAGGCCGCGCGGCAGGTCGCGGAGGCCGACGTCGAGCCGGTCGAGGCGATACACGCAGCCGGGGTCGAGCGGGCCGTCGGCGAGGAACGCGATCAGCCCCTCCGAGAAGAGGAGGTCCATGTTGGTCGCCGCCACGAACGCGCCCCGCGCGCGCCGGATGCCGACGTTCTTGGCGATCATCTGGAAGAAGGCGAGCTTGTCGGCGTTCTCCACCCGCGCGTGGAGCGCGGGCGGGACGGTGACGATGCGGATGTCGAGCGGCCCGGGCTCCGCCGGCCACGCGAGCGCTTCGCGCATCGGCGGGCGGTCGGCGGGCGGGTTCCACTCGACGACGATCAGCTCGGCGGCGAGGCGGTGGCGGCGCGCGAGCGCCGCGAGCGCGTGCACGAAGAGCTCCATCCGGCGGAGCGGGTTGCCGCCGTGGTCGTCGTTGCGCGAGCCGACGACGAACGAGACCCGCGGGGTCATGACGCGGCCCAGAGCTTGCGCAGTCGGGCGGCGCGCGCCGCCGACGGCTCGCCGACGCCGAGGCCGACGCGCGTCACCGCCGCCGGCAGCGGTGCGTCGGCGAGGAGCCGCCAGCAGTCGATCACGACGAGCGGCCGCGTGCGCGCCGCGAGCGCGGGCGCGAGCGCCTCGGCGAGCCGCGGGTCGCCGGCGGCAAGCACCGCCACGTCGGCCTCGCCGACGGCCCCGGCGGGCGTGTCCGCCCAGCCGACGGCGTCGCCCAGGACGGCGTGCGCGGCACCGTTGGCCATGCAGTCGTACACCGTCACGTCGGCGCCGCGGTCGGCGAGCGCGGCGGCGATCGCCGTCCCGTGCGCGCGCTCGACGATCGGCGTGCCGGGCTTGTACGCGAGGCCGAGGACCGCGACCCGCCCGCCCGCCGGCAGGTGCCGCACGACCTGCGCCACGACGCGGCCGACCACGCCCTGGTTCACGACCTCCACCGCCTCGGGGATGGCCGCCGGCCGGTCGAGCATGCGCGCCAGGGCGGCGAGCGCCACGCTGTCGCGCGGGAAGCACGGCCCGCCGTAGCCGAGCCCGCCGCGGAGGTAGCGCCCGCCGATGCGCGAGTCGCGGCCGAGGGCGCGGCAGACGTCGTCCACGTCGGCGCCGGGCAGCTCCTCGCACAGCTCGACCAGCATGTTGGCGAAGCTGATCTTGGTGGTGACGAAGGCGTTGAGCGCGACCTTCGCCAGCTCGGCGCTCACCCAGCTCATGCGCGCGACCGCGGGCTCGTTCTCGCAGACGCGCGCGTAGACCGCCGCCAGCGCGTCACCCGCCCAGGGCTCGCGCTCGCCGATCAGCACCACGTCGGGGTTCAAGAAGTCGCGCACCACGCTGCCGAGCGCGATGAACTCCGGGTTGTAGCAGAGCCCCAGGTCGTCGCCGCAGGCGCGCCCAGCCGCCGCTTCGAGCACCGGCTGCACGCCGAACTCGATCGACCCCGGCAGCACCGTGCTGGTGATCGCCACCACGTGCCGGCCGCGTTTTTCGCGCAGCGCTTCGCCGAGCGCGCGGGCGGCGGGGCGGACGTGGTCCAGCGAGAAGCGGCCGTCGGCGAGGCTCGGCGTCGGGACGACGACGAAGGTGACGTCCGACGCTCTGACCGCTTCGGCGACGCGCGTGGTCGTCCGGAGCCGCCCGTCCGTCGCGTCGAGGAGCGCTTGCAGCCCGGGCTCCGGCACCGGCGCGCGGCCCGCGCCGAGCGTCGCCACCAGCTCGGGGCTCACGTCGACGCCGACCACCTCGAAGCCCTTGGCGGCGAAGCACGCCGCCATGCAGGCGCCGAGCTTGCCGAGCCCGACGACGGAGACGCCGCTCACGTCCTCGCCTCCACGGGCGCGCCGGCTGACCGTCGCGGCGCCTGCGCGCGGTACCACGCGATGGTCCGCACCAGGCCCTCGCGGAGCGGTGTCGGCGGCGTCCAGCCGAGCAGCGCCTGCATGCGGTGCACGTCGAGCACCTTCCGCATGGCACCGTCGGGCTTGCTCGGGTCCCACGCCACGCGGCCGCGGAAGCCGGCGACCTCGCACACCAGCTCGACCAGCTCGCGGATCGACGTCCCGACGCCGGTGCCGAGGTTGAGGGCGTGGCCGTCGTCCGAGAGCGCGCCGGCGCGCACGATCGCCTCGGCCGCGTCGGCGACGTAGAGGAACTCGCGCACCGGCCGCCCGCTGCCCCACGCCTCGAGCACCGCCGCGCCCGCGTCCACCGCTTCGACGACTTTTCGGATCAACGCCGCGGCCACGTGGCTCCGCTCCGGCTCGTAGCAGTCCCACGGCCCGTAGAGGTTGGTGAGGACGAGGTGCGCGACCCGCAAGCCGTGCTGCGCGTGGTAGACGCGCCCCTGCGCTTCGAGCACCTTCTTGGCGAGCCCGTAGCACTCGACCGACTCGTGGCACGGCCCCGCCCACAGGCCGTCCTCGCGGAGATCGCCCTCGGCGTCGCCCGGGTAGGAGCACGCGGTCCCGATCTGCACGAAGCGCCCGACGCCCGCGCGCCGCGCCGCCTCCATCAGCTCGACCCCCATGACGAGGTTCTCGTAGAAGATCTCCGCCGGGCGGAGGCGGTTGAACCAGATGCCGCCGTAGAGCGCCGCGGAGTGCACGACCGCGTCGACCGGATGGTCGCGCAGCACCGCCGCGCAGGCGTCGGCGCGCGTCAGGTCGTACTGCGCGCGGCGCGGCGCCATGACCTCGGCGCCCGCGGCGCGGAACGCGGCGACGAGGTGGCGCCCGAGAAAACCCGCCCCGCCCGTGACCAGAACGCGCGTGCCGTGCCAAGTCGACATCCTGGGGCTCGGCATCCTGGGGCCCTCAGACGTTCGCGTATGGATTGGTGACGTCGAGCGCGGTCGCCGCCGCGATCAGCTCGCGGATGCCGTCCTCCACCGAGGTGGCGCACGAGAAGCCGGTCTGCTCGATCTTCCGGTAGGAGACCTCGCAGTTGCGCTGGTCCTCGTCGGAGCCGACGTCGGCGAAGTGGAGGTAGTAGTCGACCTTGCGCTTCACCAGGTTCGCGATGTCGCGCTTGCTGTAGTTGTTGCGCTCGGTGCCGACGTTGTAGGCGTTGTCCACCATGGCGTCGTAGTTGGCGAGCGCGAAGAGGAAGGCGCGCGCCATGTCGCGCACGTGGATGAACGTCCGCTTGAAGGTCGCCTCGTAGACGAGGAGGTTGCGGTTGCGGACGGCGCAGTAGGCGAAGTCGTTGATCAGCAGGTCGAGCCGCATGCGCGGCGACACGCCGAAGGCGGTCGCGAAGCGGTAGACGATGACGTTCCCGGACTTGAGCAGCTCCTGCTCGGCTTTGGTCTTCGTCTCGCCGTAGAGCGAGAGCGGGCGGAGCGGCGTGTCCTCGGTGCACAGCTCGCCGACGACCGCGCCGTAGTTGCTGCCCGTGGAGGCGAACAGCACCCGCTGATCGGGCTCGCGGAGGGCGTTCAAGAGCTTCGTCGCCTCGAGGTTCACCTTGACGGCGAGGTCGGGGTCGCGCTTGCAGGCCGGGTAGCCGACCACCGCGGCCAGGTGGATGACCGCGTCGGCGCCGCGGAGCGCGCGCTTGAGCGTCGCCGCGTCGCACACGTCGCCGCGCACGAAGTCGAAGCCGGGGAGCCCGAAGAGCGGCAGGATCGACGCGCCGCCGTAGGTCAGGTTGTCGAGCACGAGCACCTCGTGCCCCGCGTGCAGCAGCAGGGGGACGAGCGTCGAGCCGACGTACCCCGCTCCGCCTGTGACGAGAACCTTCATGTCGCCTCCCCCCCGCGTGACGGGCTGCAACGCACGTGCCACGCGGCCCGCGCGCGCCCGGCGACGCGCCTGCCGCCCCACCCGGAAGTTTCTGCCGCCCCGCTCACGATCGCCCCCCACGCTCCGCGACGTAGGCGAGCTGCCCGGCCCACAGCTCGTGCACCGTGTCGGCGGCGAGGCCGGAGATGCGGAACTCGTCCAGCTCGACCCACACCGTTCCCTTGGTGCCCGGCGGCACCGGCGGCGTGCCGTGCCAGTAGAGCGGCTGCACGCCCACGACCGTCAGCCCGGCGTCCGCGAACAGCCGCTCGCCCTCGCGGCGGGTGAAGAAGCGCAGGTGCGAGCGGTCGAGGATGCCGGCGTCGGCGTACTCCCACGTGCCGCGCAGGAGACCGAGCAGCACCTCGACGCTGCGGACGTTGGGCAGGCTCGCGACCACCCGCCCGCCGTCGGCGAGCAGCGTCGCGTGCCGGCGGACGACGGTCCACGGGTCGACCAGGTGCTCGAGCACGTCTCCGTAGAGGATCGCGTCCAGCGGCCCGACGTCGTCGAGCGCCAGCGTCTCCACGTCGCCCACGATCACCCGGTCGAGGCTCCGGGCCGCGACCCGCGCGGCGTCGGCGTTCGCCTCGACGCCGACGACGGCGCAGCCCGGGTGCCGTCGCTTCACCTCGGCGCCGAGCATCCCCGCGCCGCAGCCGACGTCGAGCACGCGGCGCGGCCGCGGCGGCAGCAGGTCCACCAGCTCGTGGCGCGGGCGCGAGTAGTAGTCGGCGACGGCGGCTTCAGGCATGCACCCGGACCTCGACCGGAACCCACGGGGCGCGGGTGTTGAAGAGGATCTGCGCCAGCGCCTCGGCGAGCGGCGGGTGGACGAGCCCGTTGGACGCCAGGCACGAGACGGTCGGCGTCCGCGCCGTCTCGATCGGGACGTCGGTCGCGACCCGGCCCCCCGCTTCCTCGACCAGCAGGAGCCCGGCCGCGACGCCCCAGATGTCGAGCTTCCGTCCCCAGGTCGCCGCCAGCTTCCCCGACGCGACGTGGGCCAGGTTCATGGCGGCGGAGCCCGTCCGGAGGCAGCCGCGTGAAGCGTCGTTCAGCTTGCCGAAGACCTCGTACTCGCGCTCGCGGCCGGGCGTCGCGCGGGCGGAGAAGGCGCAGGCGAGGAGCGCTTCGTGGAGGACGGGCGTGCGGGCAACGGCGATCGGCACCTCGTTCCGCCACGCGCCGAGGCCGCGTTGGGCGTAGAAGAACTCGCGCGTGAAGGGGTCGTGCACCACGCCGGCGTGGAGCCGTCCGCCGGCCACGCACGCGACGCTCACGGCCGAGGACGGGAGGCCGTGCACGCAGCCCTCGGTGTCGCCCACGGGGTCGACGATCCAGAGCACGTCGGAGCCGCCGCCCGCGACGTACCCCCCTCGCTCGCTCCACAGCGACGAGCCCGGGAACGCAGCGACGAGCGTCTCGACGACGGCACGCTCGGCGAGGACGTCCACCCCGGCGGCGAGGTCGCGGACGGCTGTGTGTGCGCGTTCCGCGCCGTCGGGCCAGCCGCCGTAGCCGGTCAACGTCGTGCCGGCGCGGTGGGCCGCGCGGATGGCGGCCGTGAGATGGGGCGTCTCCATGGTCACTCCTCTCCCGTCACCAGGCGGTGCATGGGGTCGTGGTGGTCGAGGCCGGCGACGATCCGGAGCACCTCGCTCGCGCCGAGCGCGCGGCGGAGCGCGGGCAACGGGGGGCCGGCGTGGCGCGGCTGTCCGGGGCCGAGGGCGGCGCGGATGCCTTGCAGGACGTGCTCGGGATGGAAGCCGGCGTGGACGACGAGCCGTGCCGCGCCGACCAGCCCCCCGTCGCGGGTGAGCGCGGCGAGCGGCTCGCGCACCACGCGCGCGATCGGATCGTAGAGCCGCGGATTGCGGAGCCGCACCAGCTCAGCCTCCGCGTAGGCGCGCGCGAAGCGCTCGCCGACCTTGCCCGTCGCGGTGACGCCGACGACCAGCTCCTCCAGCGCGCCCATGGCCACCTGCTCGACCGCGCGCTCGGCCATCGCCTGGTGCACGTACGCGGCGCCCGCCGCCGCGCCGAGGTGGGCCACGATGGCGCGCGTCGCGTCGTGCAGGAAGACCTTGCAGGCCCACGCCTGGTCGACGCCCGGGCCGTCCAGCCGGCGGACGGCCGCGGGGAGCGCGCCCCCGCCCAGCTCGGTCACCAGAACGCCCTCGTCCGTCACCACCGTCAACGGATCCCAGGCGAGGAGCCCGGGCGGCGCCGTGCTCGCCACCACGTCGGCGATGCCGAGGTAGACGCACGGGTTGCCCGAAAGCGTGCGCAGCTTGCCCGCCGCGTCGCGCTCGTCTTCGCACGTCACCACCGCCCGCGCACGGGACAGCCGGCGCGCGACCCCCAGCGAAGCCCGGGCGCCGGCGCACGACACGACGAGGTCGTGGTCGGTGACGACCCCCTCTTCCTCTCCCAGCCGGTACGCCGCGGCGACCGGCACGTCCTCGCAGCGGTAGCCGTCGCGGCCGGCGACCGCGACCCGGTAGGCGCCGTGGCGTCGCAAGCGCGCGATCAGCTCGGCGTCGACGTCGACGAAGCTCACGTCGAAGCCGGAGCGGCAAAGGAGCGGCGCCACGAAGCCGCGACCGAGCGCGCCGGCGCCGTAGATCAAGACGGAACGTGACATGGCTCTCCTCCCGCACCCAGACGTGCGCTCCAGTACGATTCGACCTCGTCCCACCACGGAAACCGCTCGACGCTCGGGGTCGTGAGACCCGGGTGCCACATGCGCCGGACGTCTTCCTCGTTCTTCCGGAACCACCCGAGCGCGAAGCTCGTCGGGATGATCTCGCGCGCACCGCACGCGAGGCCTTCGAGGATGCCGCGCGCGACGTCGTCCGGGTCGTCGTAGCCGGCCTCCGCCGCCGCGACGTCGGTCGCGTAGGCGGCGAGCAGCGCCGGATCGCCGGCGAGGCGCGCGAAGAAGGCGGTGCGCATGCCGTTCGGGTAGCTGATGCTGACCCGCCCCGGCAGCTCGCGCGCCGCGCCGTACGCCCAGCCGCGCAGCGCGTACTTGGTCGCCGAGTAGAGCGCCAGGTGGGGCGACGAGACGATCGACTGCACGGAGCCGACGACGTGGACGTGCAGCGCGCCCGCGCCGAGCGCGGCCTGCGCCTGCGCGATCGGGTCGCGGACGTTGACGCGGAACATCTCGTCCACCGCCGGCAGCACGGGCGCGCCGCTCCGCTGCACCAGGCCCATGCCGGCGTTCAGGACGAGGACATCGTGCTCCGGCGGGCTCCACGCCGTGCCGCGCGACACGGGCGTCACGCGCGCCCCGCGCGTGGCCAGGCGCGCCACCAGGCGAGCGCCGAGCCCGCCCCGCGCGCCCGTGACGGCCACCCGCCGGCCGCGCCAGTCGACGAGGCCCGTCATCGGATCGTCTCCTGGAGGTGCTGGCTGCGCGCCGTCGCCGTGAAGTCCCACGAGTCGCAGCTCCGGCACGGCTCGGGCAGCTCGTCCCAGCGCTGCCAGGCGTGGAGGGCCCAGAGGTCGCGGTAGCGCGCGCCGTGCCAGACCTCGCGCAGCGTCGCGCCGTCGATCACGTTGCCGAGGTCGAGGGCGGCGTCGACGTCCACCGAGCAGGCCGTCACCGTCCCGTCGGCCGCGACGATGAGCCGGTCGCCGACGTAGCGGCACGGGATGCGGCGCTCCGGCTTGACCGCCTTGCCGAGCGCGGTGCGGCCGAGGAAGCCGAGCACGGGACGGATCTCGACGTCGTCGACGACGCCCTTCCAGCGCGCCAGGAAGCCGGCGATCTCGTCGTCGGTCTCCTGGGTGCGGACGAGCGTGATCGCCATCCACGGCACGAGCTGTCCCCTGGCGTTGCGCACGTCCATCTGCCGACGGACCTCGAGCGCGCGCTCGATCCGCCCCTCGACGACCTCCGCCTTGGCGCCGCGCATGGCGCGGTAGAGGCGGTGGTTCGCGCCCTCGAAGGAGAGGTGCAGCGTGTCGAGGCGGGCCTCGATCAGGGCGCGCATCACGGGCTCGGTGAGCGGCGTCACGTTGGTCGTCACGGCGACGATCGGGATGCCGGCGTCCTTCGCGTGGCGGATGACGGGCAGGAGCTTGTCGGTGTGCAGGAGCGGCTCGTTGAAGAGGTGGCAGTAGAGGGCGTAGACGCCGTTGGCCGCGCACTCCTCCACGACCCGGCGGAGCACCTCCGCCGACATCTCGCGCGTGAACGCCCGGCGCGACGGCTTGCTGCAGAAGCTGCAGTCGAGGTTACACTCGGCGCCCACCTCGAGGTACACCGTGCGCGGGAAGTCGACCGGCAGCGAGTTCGCGTGCGCGGTGATGTCGAGGTACTCCTCGCGCGTCCGCGGCACGTGGTTCTTCAACCACCAGAGGCGCTCGGCGTCGTACTGCTTCATGCCACCACCGGCGTCAGGTCCTCGCGGAACGCCGTCCAGGCGCCGCCCGCGGCGAGGCTCGTGTGCACCGCCTCCACCACCGCGGTCGACACGAGCGCCTGGCGGAAGGTCGGCCGGCGGTCTTCGAGCGCGCTCGGCGCGACCCGGCCGGCGAGCACGTCGGCGGCGTCGGCGAGGAAGGTGTCGATCGACTCGATGCCGTAGCCCGCGAAGATCTCCCGGGTGCCGTCCTCGGCCAGGAAGCGCCGGCAGAAGTGCGGGTTCACCTCCTCCGCGCCCGCCGCCTGCGTGACCTTCTCGACCCCGCGCTGGCGCTGGTCGCTGGCGAACCGCCCCGCCGTGCCGAGCACGCGGATCGCCTGGTACGACATCGCGGTCGTCCCCTCCGGATCCACCCAGGCGGTCGAGAAGGTGGACGCGAAGCGCCGCCCCGCGTGCTCCCACTCGACGGTCGCCTGGATCGCGTCGTACGCGTCGATCCCCTGTGCGCGGAGCCAGCCGTGCTGCCCCGTCGCCGCCACGCGCACCGGCCGCGCGCCGGTCAGGTGGTGGATCAGGTCGGCGTAGTGCACGCCCAGGTACTGGAAGGGCGACGTCCGCTCGGCCCAGCGCCGGAAGACCGTGGCGGGGATCGTCCGCCGCTGGCTGAAGTCGACGTGCACGTGGAGGACGTCGCCCAGCTCGCCGCGGGCGAGCGTAGCGCGCAGCTCGCGGTTCGCGGGGTCGAAGCGCTTGTGGAACTCGACCGCGCCGTAGCCCCGGCGCCGGTGGCAGCGCTCGAGGAGCGCGCGCGCTTCGGCGACGTTCGAGGCGAGCGGCTTGGTCACCAGCACCGGCAGGTCGGCGTCGAGCGCCGCGGCCGCGACGTCGTGATGCAGGTGGTCGGGGGCGGCGACGACGACCGCCGTCGGGGCGCGGCGGGCGGCCGCCGCCGCGATCGCCGCTTCGAAGGCGCGGCCGTCCTCGCGGTCCTCGGCCGGGAAGCGCTCGAAGGCGGCGTCGGCGCCCACCAGGCGTCCGACCTCGACCGCCCGCGCGGCCACCCGCGCGAAGGACCGTCCGTCGCGCGTCGCGAGCGCGATCCGCCCCACCCGTCCGGCGCGACGCGCCTGGAGGAGCGCCGGCAGGATGGTCCCCGCGACGTACATGCCGGTGCCGACGACCACCACGTCGAGCGGCTCACGCACGGCACGCCTCCGCGGGTTCCTCGCCGACCACGTCGATCCGGATGGCGGCGGCGGCGGCCTCGGCGCGCGCCACGGCGGTCGCCCGATCCTCCGCTTCCGCGATCACGTAGCCGGCGCGCGCGCCGTGGTGCGTGATGGGCGGCTGGCGGTCCCCGGCTTCGACGTATAGCTCGACGCGCGTCACCCCCGGCAAGCGCGTCGCCGCCTCCACGCCGCGCACCCCGACGACCGTCCCGGGGGCCGGGAAGAGGTAGCGCTGCGCGGCGGCGCGCCGGTGCCGCGGCCGGAGCGACGCCGGGTCGACGGGCTCGCCGATCGCCTGCAGGATCGCCGCCCGCACGATCTCGACGCCTGTCGCGAGCGGCACCGTGTCGGTCGAGAAGCGTCCCCCCGAGAGGCGCGCGGCGATCTCGATCACCTTGGGGCCCTCGGGCGTGAGCACGATGTCGCCCTTCACGACGCCCCACGCGATCCCGAGCGACGCCGCCGCGCGGGCGACCACCGACTCGACCGCCGCCCGCGCCGCCGGGTCGTGCTCCGAGGGCACGGTGTGGCCGTCCTCGACGAAGTGCGGGAGGCACTCGGCGTTGCGCGCGTAGTTGCGGTCGGCGAAGCCGGTGGTGACCAGCGTCCCCTCGACGACGATCGACTCGGTCGAGAGCTGCGGACCGGGCAGGTATTCCTCGACCAGCACCGTCGGATCGGCGAGCGCGGCACCGGTCGCGGCGCGGAACGCGCGCGGCACGTCGTCGGGTCCGGCGACGAGGGTGACGCCGCGCGCGGCCGAGTTGTCGACCGGCTTCATGACCGCCGGGAAGCCGACCCGCCGGCAGGCGTCGCGCGCTTCCGCTTCCGTGCGCGCGGCCGCGAAGCGCGGCACGGGGGTCCCGCCGGCGGCGAGCGCCTCCTTCATGCGGAGCTTGTTCTGCGCCAGCGCGGCGGCCGCCACGGGCAGCCCCGGCAGGCCGAGCGCCTCGGCCACGGCGGCCACCGTGAGCGGCACGTCGCAGGCGAGCGTCATGACGCCGTCGACCCCGCCCGCCGCGGCGTGGCGGCGCGCCGCCGCGACCGTCCCCGCGACGTCGCGCGTGCTCACCACCTCGTGCGCACAGGCGAAGGCGAAGCCGGGCGCCGTGGCGCTCCGGTCGGTCGCCACGACCCGGAGGCCCATGTCGGCGGCGAGCCGGATGCCGGGCACCATCTCGGGGCCGGCGCCGACGAAGAAGAGCGTGCACGGCTTCACGTCCGGCCCTCCTTCCGCGAGCGCGCCACGAGGTAGGAGTTCTGCCCGATCGGGTCGCCGGCGAGCGCGATGCACCCCTGCTTCAACCCCGTGAACTCGAGGATCTCGAAGCGCGGCTCGACCAGCGCGCGCAGCTCGTCGCGGCCGTACTCGACGGCGTGCCAGGGGTTGATCGGCATCCGCCCGTGGCAGCTCTGCGGCGTGCTCAGGAAGAGGAGCCCGCCGGGGCGGAGCACGCGATCCAGCTCCGCGAGGTACGGCCCGGCCTCCGTGTGCTCGATGGTCTCGAAGCTCGTCACGCAGTCGACCGCGTCGTCCGGGAGCTCCGTCGCGCGCGCGTCCATGCGGCGGAACTCGAGGTTCGCGCGCTGGTAGCGCCGCCGCGCGGCGGACACGACCTCCGGGTCGAGGTCGCCGGCGATGACGCGCGCCGCGTGCGCCGCCAGCCGCGCGCTGCCGAAGCCCGCGCCGCACGCCACGTCGAGGACGGTCGAGGCGGGGTCGATGCGCGTGCACGCCCGCGTGTAGTGGAAGCCGAGCTGGTCGCCGGCCGCGACCGCGTGCGCCGCGTCGCCCCCGCCGTGGGCGCGGGTGTAGAGCTGCACGGCCTGCTCGCGGAAGCGGGCCAGCTCGCGGTCGGTGTAGTGGACGACCGGCGGGTGGTGCGCCGTCCGGAAGCCCGGCGCCCGCAGCATAAAGAACTTCGGGTGGACGTGCTCCGCGTCCTCGACCGGCAGCCGCGCCACCGCTTCGCGCAGCGCCCCCACGCGGTAGAGGTCGACGGCGAGCAGCGCCGGGTAGTCGTCGGGCGTCTTGTAGCAGTCGAGGGAGCGGTCGCGGACCGCGTCCACCATCTCTCGGATCGTCCGCGGGTCGACGAACATCGACACCCCGTCGACGCGGAGCGCCCACGCCGCGGGGTCGAGCGCGGCGGTGGCGTCCACCATGCGCTTCAAGGGCGAAGCGTCGTGGGCGGCGAGCACCGGGACGCCGCGGACCTGGTGGCGGGCGAGGAGCCGGGCGAGCGGGCCGTCGCGCTCGAAGGCCGGCGCGACGACGACGCGGGGCACGTCGGGGAGCGCCGCCGCGAGCACGCCGAGCGTGTGCACCACGGCCGGCACGCCGTCGACCAGGTTGACGCAGTCGTCGGGCCCGCCCGCCCACGAGCGGCTGCTCGCCTGCACCAGTGCTGTGGCGGGAATGCCGCGGGCGCCGCTCACGCGCGCTCCTCCGCGTCCTCGCGCAGGAGCGCGAGCGTACGGCGGGCGTCGGGGTTCTCGGGGTTGATGGCGCGCGCGCGCTCGAGGAGGAGGATCCCCGTCGTGACGTCGCCGGCGAGGACCGCGAGCACGCCGAGCCCGCACCAGGCCGCGTCCGCGCACGGGTCGAGCTGGGTCGCCTGGCGCAGGCACGCGTCGGCCTCGGCGCGCGCGTTGCGCTCGAGGAGGAGGAGCCCGAGGGCCGTGTGCGCCGCGGCGCCGCCGCGCTCGGCGATCGCGTGGCGGAGACACCCTTCCGCTTCGTCGGCGCGCCCGAGCTGGCGGTGGGCCTCGCCGCGCAGCGTCCAGACCTCCGCACAGAGCCCCGAATCGGCCGGCACGGCGTCCAGGAGGACGAGCGCCGTGGCCGGGGCGTCGGCCGCGAGGAGCCGCCGCGCCGGCTCGACGCACTCGCGGCGCAGCGCGCCGGCCGAAGCGCCGGACGGCGTCGCGCGGCGGGCGCGCGCGTGGGCGGCGAGCATCTCGATCGCCGCCACCGCGCGCTCGGCGGCGTGGCCGTCGCAGGGCCCGTTGTGCCACGCCATGAAGTCCCGCCGGCGGGCCGCGAAGTCGTCGCTCCGTCCCCAGCCGTCGAGGACGTGGAGCAGCGCGCCGGCCATCGCGTCGGCCGTTCCGGGCACGGTGAGCACGGCGTCGCCGTCGTAGCGGAACTCGGGCGACACGACGGGCGTGCCGACCAGGAGGGCCTCGACGGCGAGCGTCGAGGGCAGCGTCACGAGCGCGTCGCTGGCGGTGAGGACGGCGAGCGACCGCTCGGTGACCACGAGGTCCACGGCGACGTCCGCTTCCGCGGCCATGGCACGCAGCCGCGCTTCTTCGCCCTCGGGCGCGCTCGGGTGCAGCTTCAGCACGAGCCGGAGCCCGGGCACGCGGGCCCGCACCAGCGCGACCGCGCCGAGCGCCGCCAGCGTCAAGCGGTCGTGCTGTCGTCCGACGACGCGGCGGTGCGCCACGTCGTCGCCGATCCACGAGGTGGCGACCGTCACCACGGGGCCGGGCGCCAGCCCGAGCACGGCGCCCGAGGTGCGGGCGACCCCGGGGAGCCCGTCCCACGCCGGGTTCCCGGTGACCACGATGCGGTTGGGCGCGACGCCGCGGCGGAGGAACCAGTCGCGCTGGCCGGGACCGGCGACCGCGATCAGGTCGCTGTGCGCGCCCTCGTGCAAACGGGCGCCGACCACGTGGTCGTCGGTGTAGAGCCCGTGCGGGAGGTGGAGGCTCGGCACGCCGTAGGGCCGCACCGCTTCGAGCACCATGCGCGCGGCGCCGGTCACGTCCTCGTGCTGCACGACGGCGTCGAGCCGTCCGGTCGCGGCGAGCGTCTGCATGTACTCGCCCACGACCAGCTGGCGCTCGAGGCGCGTCGGCAGGACGTCGGCGAGGGCGGCGAGGAACTCCGCGCCGTGCGGGCGCCCGCCGAAGGCGAAGAACCCGTCCCCGAGCGGCGCCAGGTGCTCGTGCCAGCGCCGCGCGAGGCGCGCCGCCGCGGCGGGAAGCTCGCGCGCCCGCTCCGGATCGGCGAACGTCTCCCAGCCGATCGCCCGCGCGCCCTTGCGGCAGAGCAGCTCCGCCTTCTCGCGCGCCGGCAGGACGAGCGTGTAGCGCGCGGCGAGCAGCGGCACGAGCGGCAGGTTGGTCACGCCGCAGCTGTGGAAGATCAGCCGATCCACGGCGCCTCCACGGCGAGGCAGCGGTCGAGGAGACCGTTCAGCGTGTCCACGAAGTCGTAGGCGAGCGTCGCGGGCAGGCCCCGCCACTCGGGCGGCAGCGCGGTGTCGGCGGCGAGCGCGGCGGCGGTGCGCGCCGCCATCCGATGACTGACGGCCTGGAGGAAGCGGTACGTCTCGAAGCCCGGCCAGCGCCAGAGACCGGGTCGCAGCTCGGCCGGCGCCACCCCGCCGATCTCCTCCAGGTAGCGGGCGAGGTCGAAGACGACCCCCGCGGGCGAGAGCAGCTCGGCGTCGAGGAACGCCGCCCAGCGCACCACGGCGTCGTCCTGCGCGAAGCCGAGCAGCGTCGAGCGGAGCGTCGGGTCGTCCAGGCGGGCGCGGATGCTCGGCGGGTCGAGAACGGCGGCGGCGCGGGTCGCGGACCGACGGCCCACGACGACGACCCGCCCCACCGCCGCCGGCGGCAGCAGCGCGACCAGCTCCGCTTCGAGCAGCGCCACCGCGGCTTGCACGCCCGGCGCTTCGAGGTGCGCGTCCAGCTCCTCGCCGACGGAGGCGTCGAGCGCCGCCGCCCAGGGCGAGGACAGCAGGTCGAACGGGGTGGTCGCGTCGACCACGCAACCGGCCGCGGCGAGGGCGCCGACTCGCGCCCCGAGCTCGCGCCCACGCGCGACCGTCACCACGGCGCCTTCCGGCCGGCAGACGCGCCCCAGCTCCGCGACCGCCACGGGCCGCGCGCTCTCCGGCCGGGTCGCGTCGATCACGCTCGCGAACGCGGCGTCGGCGAAGGGCAACGCGCCGTCCGCCGGCGGCGCCGTCACGGTCGCGCCCGCGACCGCGCACGGGAAGCCGTCGGGACCCCCGAGCACGAGCGCCGGCGGCACGGCGCGGGCCGCGAGCAGCGCTTCGGCGCGCGCCTCGACGAGCCGCGCCCAGTGCGAACCGGGCGTCAAGCCGACGCTCCCCACGACGGGCGGACCACGTGCAAGCCCGCGGCGGCGGCGATCGCCTGCCGCCGCGCCTCGGCGCGGTCGGCGCCGCGGCCGAGGTAGGCGACGGTGAAGCGCGTGTGCCCGCGCCAGAACGGCGCCGCCGTGTCGTCGCTCTCGGCGAGCGAGAGCAGGAGCCGCGTGAGCGCGCGCTCGCCGGCGGGCTCGTGCTGCACGAGCGGCACGGCGGCGAGCGTGGCGGGGTCGTAGGCGAGCGTGATGCCCTTCTGCGCGTCGCCGACGTCCACCCAGCCCTCCGTGGCGCCGAGGCAGCCGCGCGCCGAGACCGCGGAGCTCACCGGCTCGTGCTGGCGGACGCGGGTCGCGCCGAGCGGGAACACCTCGACCTCGCGCCCGCCGTTCACCGTCGCGTAGGCGAGGTCGGCGGGCCGGAAGGCGGCCGGGTCGAGGGTGAGGATGCCGAGCGAGAGCGAGCGGGGACGCAGGTCGCGGAAGCGGAAGTGATAGCGCACGTCGACGCGCGGCACGTCGCGGTAGACGTAGATCGTCTTCGCCAGCTCCCCGTAGGCCCCCGAGAGCTGCGCGGTGACCGGGATGCGGATCGGGCACTCCTCCGGCGCCGCCGCGGCGACCAGCGCGGTCGGCTCGAGGTCGGTGTGCTTGGCGCCGTCGGCGTCGTAGAGGACGAGGTTCCCGGTGTACCAGTCGGCGGCCAGCTCGATGGACGCGAACGCCCCCTGCGCCACCGTGCCCGCCAGCGGCATCGGGGCGAGACGGGGAAAGGTGAGCGTGCGCAGCGCCGCGCCCCGGCGCGGCGCCAGCACCAGCCCGACGGCCGCGGTGTCGATCCGCTCGCGCGCCGGCCCGCACGCCGCCGGGGGCGGCCCGGGCCGGCAGCGGACACGCAGCACGCCGAGCGGGGGGATCACCGGCGCGAGCACCAGACGCGCGGCGCGGAGACTGCCGTCGCGGTACGTCTCTACCTCCTCGGCCTGGGCCGGGATCGGCCGCCCCGCCGCTTCGACCGCGAGCACGCCGCGCACCACGCCCGGGGGCCAGCGCGCGTCTGTGGCGAACGGCCAGGCCGCCCACGGCATCGGGTGCGGGTTGAAGAGCACCAGCTCGTCGGGCGCGAGGGGACGATCGACGAGCGGTCGCTCCAGGCGAGCGACGAGCGACGCGAGCTGGGCGCCGAGCGCGCCGGCGTGCTCCTCCGCCGCGAAGTGGCGCGCGTCGGTCGTGTGGGTGCGGAGGTCGCTCCCCCAGAGACGGAGCACCTCGTCGCGCAGGCGCGCCAGCTCCGGCTCGGCGATCACCGCCGGCCCCGCCCCCGCGCGTTGCAGCGCGTCGGCGACCTCGAGCGCGCGGTGGAGCGCGTGCCCGCGCGCGTTCGTGCGCACGTTGCCGCGCCCGCAGGCCGCCCAGCGGGTGACGTTGTACTTCGCCTGCTTCTTCGTCGGCAGCGGCACGGCGGCCGACTCGAGGCGAAGCGGCGGGCCCGCCGGCGGGTGGCGCGCGAGGGCCTCCGAGGGCGTGACGAAGGCGAAGCGCGGGTCGGCGGCGAGGCCGGCGAAGAGCGCCGCCAGCCGCGCCCACTCGCCGCGCGGGCCGGCGGCGCCGAGCAGCGCGCCGGGCCGGTAGTCGAAGACCTCGCAGTCGTTGCCGTAGAGGCAGAGCGCGCGCGCCGCGTCGGGTTCGTGGTGACTCGCGAGCAGGGCCAGCACGTCCTCCAGGTCGATCTCGCCGTGCGCGTAGCGCTGCACGCGCTGGAACACGACCGACGAGTTCCACAAGCACGCGATGCGCGCCCCGGCGGTCCCCTCGACGGTCGCGCTCCGGTAGCGGAGCGTCTCCGGCCAGCCGTGCGCGCTCGCCGGGTTCTCCCACTCGGCGACGATCGCCTCGTAGCCCGCCTCCCGGTAGAGGGGCACCAGGCCGGCGGCGTAGGTCTGCTCGTGCAGGTACGCGATCCGCGGCACCTGGCCGAAGACGCGGCCGTACACCTCGCGCCCGCGGACGAGGTCGTGCGCGCCGAGCGCGGCCGGCACCAGCGGGAGGATCGCCTGCACCAGGCCGGAGCCGACCACCTCGAGCCGCCCGGCCGCCACGCCGGCGCGGAGAGCGTCGAGCAGCAGCGGGTCGGCGGCGGCGAGCTGCTCGACGGTGTCGCCCGGCATCTCGATGCCGAAGCGCACCCCCGGCAGCGTGCTCGCGTCGAGCAGCGGCCAGACGCACCGGTCGAGCACGCCTCCCAGGTCCTCGGGCGGGACCGCGGAGAACGAAGCGTTCACGTGGAAGACGGTGAAGAGATCGAGCGACATGGGACGATCACGGTCTCCGCGCGTACACGATGGCCTCGCGCCCGATGCCCTCCGCGGCGAGCCAGCGGCCGAAGCTCTGCCGGAGCGCCCCCAGGCCCGCCGCCTCCAGCGTCGACTCGAGCGCCATGCGCTCTGCGTGGCAGCGCCGGCCGACGTCGTCCCGCCCGATGTAGTCGACCCCCTGGAGGAGGAACCACTCCATGGGGTAGGTCGCGGTGCGCCGGAGCGGCGTGAAGCCGGTCCGCCCGAGCAGGCGCTCCAGGCTCGCGCCGCCGAAGTAGTTCATGTGGACGGGCCACACGACCCACCACGGGGGCTTGTCGAGCGCCGCCCGCGCCGCCGCCTGGAGCGGGGTGAAGTCGTTCGGCACCTCGACGCAGACGACGCCGCCCGGCCGCAGCACGGCGCGCACCGCGGCCAGGAACTCCGCCGGCTCGTGGACGTGCTCGAGGACGAGCTTCAGGTGCACGGCGTCGAAGGTGCGGCCGCCGAGGTCGGCGTCGGGGAAGGTGCCGCGCACGACCGGCGCGCGCTGCCGCGCGCGCTCCCACATGGCCGCCGACGGCTCGACGCCGAGCACGTCCCAGCCCGCGGCGCGGGCGTGCGCGATGAGCCAGCCGCCGCCGCAGCCGACGTCGAGCAGGCTCGCCGTCTCGCGCCCGAGCAGCTCGGCTACGGTGGCGAGGCGCTCGGCGTGCTCGATCCGCCAGTAGCCCTCCTCGGCCGCTTCCTTCTCCGCCCAGTCGGGCGGCCCGTGGGTCTCGTAGAAGCCGCGGGCGTAGTACGCCGCCAGCTCCGCTTCGCTCGGCTTCGGCCAGAAGTGCGCGAAGCCGCAGGCGGCGCAGTCGATCACCTCGTGCCCCGCCGCGTCGGCAACCAGGACGGGCCCGCCGTGCGCGGTAGGCGCGAGGGGGACGGATGCGAGCGCGGCGTGCGACGACATGGCTCAGTGCACCGTCAGGCTCGGCGGCGCGACCGCGGGCTGGGTGAGCACTCGCACCCGCGCCACCGCGGCGTCGGCGCGCAGCATCGCCTCCTCGTGGGTCTCGCCGACGGCGACCACCGCGCCCACCGGGCTGGTGCCGACGCGGTCGCCCGGCCGCGCCCACACCTCGAGCAGCGCGATGCCGTCCCCCGCCGCCGCCTCGGCCCGGCCCCGCACGGCGAGCACCGCGCCGGGGAGCGCGAAGAGCGCGCGCGTCGCGACGGCCTGGGACCAGCGCGGCACGAGCGCCTCGTCGGCCGGCGTCTCACCCAGCGCGAGGCGGATCGCGGCCCCCACCAGGTCGACGCCGGTGGCGAGCGGGATCTCGTGCGTCGAGGCGAAGCGGCCCGAGAGCCCGATGCCGAGCTCCGTGACCACCGGCCCGTCGCGTCCGACCACCAGGTCGGCGCGCACGGTCGCGGCCTCGAGCCCGAGCGCGCCGACCGCCTCCTCGACCGCCGCCTCCACCCCGCGGCACGTCCCGGCGGGAAGCCGCGACGGGCACTCGCCGCCCCGCGCGACCAGGAACGCGGCGAGCACGCGCCCGTCCTCCAGCGTGCGGTCGGCGACGCCGACCACGTGCGGTCGTCCCTCGCACACCACCGCCTCGGCGGCCACCTGCGGTCCGACGATGAACTCCTCCACCACCACCCGGCCGGTGACCGACGCGGCCGACGCCGTCTCGAAGGCCCACCCGGCGTCGACGCCCGGGAGGAGCCGCACGACGCCGCGCGTACCGCGGCTCTCGCGCGGCTTCACGACCAGCGACCGGTCGCTGCGCGCGACCAGACCGGCGAGCACGTCGGCGCCCGGCACCTCGGCGCACCACGGCACGGGCACGCCGGCGTCGGCGAGCCGCGCGCGGAGCGCCAGGCGGTCGGCGGTGAGCGCCGCGACCGCGAGGCTCGGGCCCGGGAGATGGAGCGCGTCGGCGACGGCGGCGACCGTGAGCGGCACGTGCACGCCGACGGAGAGCACGCCGTCGATCCGGTTGCGCGACGCGTAGGCGCGCGCCGCTTCCACGGTGCCGTCGGCGTCGTGCGTGCTCGCGAGCAGCCCGGCGTCGGCGACGCGCATCCCCGGCGCTTCGGGCGAGCCGTCGGAGACGAGCACGCGGAGCCCCATCTTGCGCGCCACCGTGATGGCCGGCACGGCGTCGCGCCCGCCCGAGACGACGAGGAGCGTCCTAGGCTCCGGCGCGCTCGGCTGCATGCCGCCCCTCCTCCCGCCCCACCAGCGCCAAGAGCCGCGCCGCGACGCGCTCCGCGCCTCGCCCGTCCACCAGCGCCCGACCCGCGCGCGCCATCGCGTCGCGCCGCGCGCCGTCCGCGAGGAGCGTCGCGACCAGCGTCGCGATCCGCTCCTCCGACCAGTGGAGGCCGGCGCTCACGATCGCGCCGGCGCCCTCCAGCGTGCGCGCGTGGGCGACGTCGGCGCTGGTCCGGCAGAGCACGATCGCCGGCACGCCGGCGGCGAGCGCTTCGTAGACCGTCACGCCCATCGCCAGCACGGCGACGCTCGCCGCCGCGAAGTGCTCCGGCATCCGCTCGGGGTCGACCGGGCTCGCCGGAGGCATCCCGAGCCGCTCGAGGAGCGCGGGCAGCCGTCCCCACACCGGCGCGAGCGGGTTCGCGACGACGCGCACCGCGAGCGCGGTCCCCGCCGCGCGCGCGCGTCCCAGCCCCTCGACGACGGGCACCGCGAGCCCGCCCGGGTCGCTCGCGCCCATGCTGACGAGCACGACGGGCTCGCGCCCGCGCGCGCCGGCCACCACGTCGCGGAAGACGCGCCGGAGCGGCACCCAGGACGGCCCGACGAGCCAGCGCTCGCCCGCCGGCCCCGGGGGCGCCATCCCGAAGGGCGCGAGCACCAGGTCGGCGTCGGCCGTGCCCGGCCCGGCGTTGTCCACCACCAGCAGCGGGCGCTCGCCGCCAAGCGCCCGCACCTCGGGTCTTTCCAGCGGATGGCGCACGTCGACCACGACGGCGGTCGCGCCCGCCGCGGCGGCGAGCACGTGCGGCAGCGGCGGGTCGCTCTCGGGGAGCACGATCGGGCGCGGCAGCCCGCTCGCCGCGATCCAGGCGAGCGCCGTCGGGTCGGGCGGCAGCGCCATGCGGCAGGGCGCGCCGTGCGCGGCGAGCGCCTCGGCGAGGGCCAGCGTCCGGCTCACGTGCCCCAGGCCGAAGGCCGGCCCGGCGTCCACCCAGCAGAGCATCATGACGCCCCTCCCGCCGCCAGGCGCACGTGGGTTCCGCGCTCCGCCGACTGGCGCACGGCGAGCGCGAGCGCGAGCGTCGCGCGGCCCTCCGCGCCGTCGAGCAGGGGGCGGCGGTTGTGCGCCAGGCACTGGGCGAACTCCGCCAGCTCGGCGACGTACATCTCGTTCACGTCGAACGGCACGCGCTCGACCGTCCAGTCCGTGTCACCCGCCCGACGCCAGCCGACGCCGATCGCGTCCCAGACGATGGCGCCCTCGCTGCCGATCACCTCGATGCGGGCCTGCGCGTGGCGCTGGAGGTAGTCGACGTGCACCTCGACGACGGTCCCGTCCTCCAGTCGCACGATCGCCGCCGCCAGGTCCTCGGTGTCGATCTCCAGGTCCGAGACCTTGGCGAGCATGCCGGTCACCTCGACGGGCTCGCCGAGGAGCCAGCGCAGCGTGTCGAGCGAGTGGATGCTGTCGAGCAGCACGCCGCCGCCGAGCGCGCGCCGCGCGCTGTACTCGGCGCGGTAGTCGGCCCACGGGTGCCAGTCCGGGAGGTACTGCCCGGCCCAGAGCTGCGCGGCGAGCACGCGACCGACGGTGCCTGCCGCGATCCGCTGCTGGAGACGCCGGAGCCCGGGATGGAAGCGGTAGCACATCCCCATCATGAGGAAGCGCTCCTCGCGCGCGCAGAGCGCGAGCAGGTCGTCGACGCCCTCGAGACCCGAGGCGAGCGGCTTCTCGCAGAAGAGATGGGCGCCGGCGCGGACGGCGCGCGTGGCGACGTCGAGGTGGCTCGAGGGCGGCGTGCACACCAGCACGGCGTGCGGCCGGTAGGCGACGAGGAGCGCGTCGAGGTCGGGGCTCACGACCCGCACGCCGAGCTCCGTGGCCAGGCGCTCGGCCCGCGCTCCGTCGAGGTCGCAGAGCGCCAGCTCGGGCGCGCCGAGCGTACGGAGGTTGCGCGCGTGGCGGCTCCCGATCGAGCCGCAGCCGACGACCGCGAGGCGGATCGTCTCGTCCGTCACGACCGCGCCTCCGCGGCGCGCCGGCGGGTACGCGCCGGCGTCTTCGCGACGGACGCGGCGCCCGGCACGGCGGGGCGGAAGACGGCCTCGACCGGCGGGCCCTCCAGCCGCTCGCGCAGCGTGCCGGTCGCGAGCGCGCCGGCCACCACGGCGAGCGCCTCCTCCATCGCGCGGAGCGTCTCGGCGACGTCCGTCTCCTGGTGCGAGTAGCTCATGAAGATCGGCACGCCGAAGAGCACGCCGCGCTTCACGCACTCCTGGAGGAAGAGGCTGCGGATCTCCTCCGCCGTCCAGCCCTCCGAGGGCGCGAAGGACAGGAGCGTCCGGGGCGGCGCGCCGCCCAGCGTGACGGGCACGCCCGACGCGGCGATCACGGCCCCCGCGCCGTCCATCCAGCGCCGGCCGAGCGTCCAGAGGTGCTCGATCACGGGCCGGTTCGTCACTTCGTCGAGCACCGCACGCGCGGCGGCGAGCGCGAGCGCGTCGCCTCCGTAGGTCATCGACACGAAGACGCGCTCGAACTCCGCCATCAGCGCGCGCGAGCCGACCACGGCCGAGATCGGCAGCCCGTTGGCGAGCGCCTTGCCGAAGCAGGCCAGGTCGGGCGTGACGCCGTAGCGCTCCTGCGCGCCGCCGCGCGCGTAGCGGAAACCGGTCACGATCTCGTCCCACACGAGGACGGCGCCGTGCCGGTGGGTGAGCGTCTTCATCGTCTCGAGGAAGCCGGGCGCCGGCTCGACGGCCGGCTGCTCGAAGATCACGGCGGCGAACTCGCCCGGGTGCGCGTCGAGCAGCGCCGCGAGCGTCTCGGGGCGGTTGTACTCGAAGGGATGCACGAGGCCCGCCATCGCGGCCGGCACGCCGGCCGGCAGCGGCGTCGTGCCCGCGAACCAGTCGTGCCAGCCGTGGTAGCCGCAGTAGGCGACGCGGTCGCGGCCGGTGACGGCGCGCGCGAGGCGGATCGCGGCCGCCGTCGCGTCCGAGCCGTTCTTCATGAAGCGCGCCATCTCGGCGCACGGCACCAGCTCGCAGAGGCGCTCGGCCACCTCGACCTCGAGCGGGTGCATGAGGGTGAAGAGCGTCCCCTGACAGGCCTGGCGGGCGATCGCTTCGACCACGCTCGGATACGCGTGCCCCAGGAGGATCGCGCCGAGCGCCATCGGGTAGTCGATGTACTCGTGCCCGTCGGCGTCGGTGACGCGGCAGCCGAGCCCGCCCACCAGGTACTTCGGGTAGACGCCGCGCACGAACTGCGAGGGCTTCTTGCTGAGCGTCTGCGTGCCGCAGGGGATGACGCGCTCGGCGCGTGCCCACAGGGCGTCGGAGGCGGGATGGCGGCTCACGGGCGGGGCTCCCGCCGCCGCGTCGCGCGCGAGCGAGACGCGGTACCCGGCGTTGCGCTCGATGCCGGCGTTGATGGCCGCGAGCGCCGGCTCGCGCACCAGGAGCGCTTCGATCGCCTGCCAGCCGAAGACCTCGCCCGGCCGGTAGAGGCGCGCCCAGATCGCGCGCACCAGCTCCAGGTCGCGCGGCTCGTCCACCGTCCAGCGCCGCGCGCCGAGGACGGCGGGGAACGGCACCGTCGTCGAGCGGAAGAGCTCGGGGTGCTTCTTCACGTAGGGCGTCACGTGCTCGCGCTCCGAGGCGAGCCGTGCGTCGGCGTCGGCGTGGCGGAGCGCCGCGGCGCCGATCACCTCGGTGTCGAGGCCGTCGGGGAACTCGCCGCCGAGCGCGGCGTAGTCGCAGCCGGGCGTCGCGAAGAACGCCTCCACGCAGCGGTCCACGAGCGCCGGGTCGATGAGCGGGCAGTCGGCCGTGAGGCGGACCACCGGGTCGGCGGCGAACTCGCGCGCCGCGCCCGCGTAGCGCGCCAGCACGTCGTCCTCCGGGCCCGCGAAGCAGCCGACGCCGAGGTCGGCGGCGAGCGCGCGCACCGGCGCGTCGGCGGCGAGCGTCGTAGTCGCGACGACGACCGCTTCCAGCGTCCGCGCCGCGCCGAGCCGCTCGATCATGCGCGCCAGGAGCGGCGCGCCGCCGAGGTCGGCGAGCACCTTGCCGGGAAGGCGCGTCGAGCCCATGCGCGCCTGGACGACGGCGACGACGCGGCTCACGCGAGATCCTCCGCGCAGAGCGGCTCGTCGACCTCGAGCGCGCGCTTCAAGCGCCGGCCCACGAGCGACGGCAGCGCCGCGGGCGGGAGTCCGATCGCCGGCCGCACGAGCTTCAGGTCGCGCGCTTCGAGCGCCGCGCCCGCCGCCAGCGCGCGCGCGGCGTGCACGCCGCGTCGGGCGTTCGTCCGCTCCGACTCCTCGTCGGGCCGCGGGCGCTTGGCGCCGTCGCCGAGCGCGCTCTCCAGCTCGCGGATCGCCTCCACCATGGCGCGCCAGTCGGCGGGCTCCATGGCGAAGGAGTGGTCCGGGCCCGGGCGGCGGCGGTCGTCGGTGAAGTGCTTCTCGACCACGCACGCCCCGAGCGCGACGGCGCCGACCGCGAGGGTGTGCCCCGGCGAGTGGTCCGACCAGCCGACGGGCAACCCGAAGCGCGCGCCGAGCGCCGGCAGGGCGCGCAGGTTCGCGTCGCCGGGCCGGAGCGGGTAGCACGACACGCAGTGCAGGAGGACGATCGGCGGCCGCCTCTCGGCGGCTCCCGCCCCCTCCCCGACGGCGTCGATCGCGGTCGCGATCTCCTCCGGGGTCGCGTGCCCGGTCGAGAGCAGCACCGGACGGCCGAAGCCGCCGAGCTTGCGCAGCAGCGGCAGGTGCGTCAGGTCGCCCGAGGCGACCTTCATCGCCGGCACGCCGAGCGCGGCGAGGAGGCAAGCGCGCTCCTCGTCGAAGGGCGTGGAGAGGAACTCGACCCCGCGCGCGTGCGCGCGGTCGCGGAGCGTCGCGTGCCACTCGGCGGGCACCTCCAGGCGCTCGAGCGTCGGGTAGGCCTCGACCGGCTGCCAGCCGCCGCCCGGGAGCGCACGGCGGCGCGCGACCAGCGTCGCGGCGCGGAAGGACTGGAACTTGACGGCGTCGGCGCCGGCGGCGGCGGCGGCATCGACCAGCGCCAGGGCGCGCTCGAGGCTGCCGTCGTGGTTGCAGCCGATCTCGGCGACGAGGAAGCAGGGCGCGCCGTCCCCGACCTCGCGCTCACCACACCGCATGCGCGCCCTCCTTCTGGTGGCGCCGACCGGCGAGCGTGCGGCTCGCGTCGGCGATCGCCTCCGCCAGCGCGCCGACGACCTCGCCCACCGCCTCCTCCGCCATGGTCGGAAAGCAGGGCAGCGACAGGACCCCGCGGTAGAACGCCTCGGCGCGCGGCAGCGAGACGTCGCCCAGCAGCCGTCGGTAGTACGGCTGGCGGTGCACGGGGACGTAGTGCACCTGGACGCCGATGCCGCGCGCGCGGAGCGTGTCGAAGACGGCGCGCCGGAGCCCGGCCGGCACCCGCACCGCGTAGAGATGGTACGCCGAGCGCGTGCCCGGCGGCGCCGCGACCGGCGTCACGCCGGGGACGGCGGCGAGCGCGCGGTCGTAGAGCGCGGCGAGCGCGCGCCGGCGGCCGACGAACGCGTCGAGCCGGCCGAGCTGCACCAGCCCGAGCGCGGCCTGGAGGTCGGTCAGGCGGTAGTTGAAGCCGACCTCGTCCAGCTCGTAGCACCACGGCCCGTCGGCCGGCTCCTGCATCTCCGACCCCCGCCGCAGCCCGTGATCGCGGAAGCGCCGGCAGCGCTCGGCGAGCAGCGCGTCGTTGGTGGTGACCGCCCCACCCTCGCCCGTGGTGATGGACTTCACGGGGTGGAAGGAGAAGACCGCCATCGCAGAGTGCGCGCAGTCGCCCACCCGGCGCCAGGCGCCGCTCGCGTCGCGCTCTTCGGCGCCGAGCGCGTGGCAGGCGTCCTCGACGACGACGGCGCCGGGCGCGGCCGCCGCGATCGCCTCGACCGGCGCGGGGTGGCCCGCGTAGTGGACGGGGACGATGATTCGGGGCGTGGGACCGGCGGCGAGGGCGTCGACGACGGCCGCCGGCGCGAGCGCGCCGGACGCGTCGACGTCGGCGAACAGCGGCGTGGCGCCGCAGTGGACGGCGGCGTTCGCCGTCGCGACGAAAGTGATCGGCGTCGTGAGCAGGCGGTCGCCGGACCCGAGCCCGGCGGCGAGGTAGGCGACGTGCAGCGCGGCGGTGCCGCTCGACACGGCGATCGCGTGGCGCGCGCCGACGGCTTCGGCGAGCGCCGCCTCGAAACGCGCCAGGGTCGGCCCGCCGGTCAGGAGCGCGGCGCGCACCGCGGCCGCGACCGCCGCCGCCTCCTCCTCGCCGACCGTCTGGCGGCTATAGGGCAGCGGCATGGCCGTTGGCGTGCTCCTGTCGCGCCACGGCGGCGGTCTCGCCGCCCTCGGCCATGGCGCGCAGCTCCTCGACGGTGAGCCAGCGGTCGTTCGTGTCGCTCGCGTAGACGAAGCCGTCGGCCACCGGGCGGCCGCCGTTCTCGTACGCGAGCTCGTCGCTCCACCACGGGAACGCGGGCTGGAGCACGTAGTGGTCGTCGTACTCGACGGCCTTCCGCGCGTCCTCGGCGGTGATCATCATCTCGTGCACCTTCTCGCCCGGGCGGACGCCGACCTCCTCGAGCGCGCAACCCGGCGCGACGGCCTCCGCCAGGTCGACGATGCGCATGCTCGGCAGCTTGGGGACGAAGATCTCGCCGCCCCGCATGCGCACCAGCGCGCGCAGCACGAAGGCGACCGCCTGGTCGAGCGTGATCCAGAAGCGCGTCATGCGCCGGTCGGTGATCGGGATGCGACCGGTCGCACGGAGCTTCTTGAAGAGCGGGATCACGCTGCCCCGGCTCCCCATCACGTTGCCGTAGCGGACGACGGCGAGCTGCGTGTCACCCAGGCTGGCGTACGTGTTGCCGGCCACGAAGAGCTTGTCGGAGACGAGCTTGGTGGCGCCGTAGAGGTTGATCGGGTTGGCGGCCTTGTCGGAGCTGAGCGCGAGGACGCGCTTCACGCCGCGCTCGATGGCGGCGTCGATCACGTTCTGCGCGCCCTGCACGTTCGTCCGCACGCACTCCCACGGGTTGTACTCGGCGGCCGGCACCTGCTTGAGGGCGGCGGCGTGGATCACCACGTCCACCCCCTGGAAGGCGCGCAGCAGGCGGTCGCGGTCGCGGACGTCGCCCAGGAAGAAGCGGAGCGCGGGGTGGTCGCCGAACGCCTCGCGCATCTCGGACTGTTTCAGCTCGTCGCGCGAGAGGACGATCAGCTTCCGCGGCTTGTGGCGCGCCAGCACGATCTCGGCGAAGCGCCGGCCGAAGGAGCCCGTGCCGCCCGTCACCAGGACGGTGCGGTCCGCAAGAAAGTCCTGTGCCATCGGTCCCCGCTCGTCGGATTGCAAGCCCATGCCAGCGCCTCCGGGGGATCCATCGGCAGTTCTAAGCGCCGGGAATAGCTCGCAAGGGCCGTGCGCGTGGGGGCGGCAAACGCGCCGGACCCCGGGCAGGAATTGTCCCGGGTGTCAGGACGTTGACCCGGGAAGGTCGCTGCGGGCGAGGAGCGAGGCTATCTAGGATTCACCCAGCTCCTGGGCGGCGAAGAGGGCGCCTTCGGTGACGATCTCTTCGCCCTTGGCGAGGCCGGAAGGGATCTGAACGCGATTGTTGGACTCGGCGCCGATCTCGACCCGACGCGAGGCGAGAGTGCCGTCGGGGTTGCGGACGATGACGCGGAAGTGGTCGCCGTCCGAGAGGAGCGCCGTTGCCGGGACCGTGAGGAGGTAACGGCCGGCCGGGGCCTTCAGGGTCACGCGGGCGAACATCGACGGCTTCAAGACGCGCTCGGGGTTCGGGACCGTGCAGCGGACGGGGATGGTGCGCGTCGCCTCGTCCATCACGTCGCCCACCGTGACGACCTCGCCCGGGAACGTCTCGGGCGAGGCGTCGACGCGGACCTCGACCGCCTGGCCGGCGGCGAGCAGCGGGAGCTGGCGCTCCGGCAGGCGAACGACGACGCGGACGCGCGTCAGGTCGGAGACGACGACCAGCGGCTCGGCGGCCTCCGGGCTCGCTTCCATGCCGACCAGCGCCTTCCGCTCGACGACGGTGCCGGCGAACGGCGCGCGCAGGAGGTAGCGGCTCGTGCGCTCACCGGGGGTGAGGCGCAGGCGTTCGAGCTGGGCGCGGGTGCGATCGAGGTCGGCGGCGGCCTTGCGCGCGTCCTCGCGGCTCTGGAGCCAGTCCTTCTCCGAGACGGCCCGGGCTTCGCGCAGGCGCTCGGCGCGCTCGGCCCCGCGGCGGGCGACGCGCTCGTCGGCTTCCGCGCGCACGTACTCGGCCTCCGCCGCGCGCACCTCGGCGCTCTCGAGCGCGAGGAGCGGCTGGTCGGCTTCCACCCGGTCGCCGACGCGGACCAGCAGCTCGGCGACGCGTCCCGCCACCGGCGCCGTCAGGCGAGCCGTCCGCTCGTCGTCGAAGTCGATGGTGCCGCTCACGTTGGCGAGGTCGCCGGCCTCCACCTCGTCGACCGCCTCGAACTTGAGGAACGAGAGCTGCGCGGGCGTGAGCGACGGCGCGGAATCGTTCGCGGTCGCCTCGGCGGCGAGTCGATGCCCGCAGCCGGCGAGCGCGACGGACAGCAAGACGGCATGCACGGTCTTCACGGAGATACCTCCAGCGCGGCGGCGCGCGTGATCTCGAAGGCGGCGAGCTGGGCGTCGTGGAGCGCGTCCAGGTGGTCGCGCGCCGTCTGGATGTCCGCGCGCTCGGCCTCGAGGAACTCGAGCAGCGAGACAGCGCCCTCGCGGTAGGACACCTCGGCGGCGCGGCGGGCGTCCCGGGCCTGACGGAGGAAGGCTTCCTCGAAGCGCTGGACGCGCCCGCGCGCGATCGCATAGCCCGCGACCGCGGCGCGCACCTCCTGCGGGATCGTCAAGCGGAGCTTGTCCAGCTCGCGGCGGGCGATGAGCGCTTCGGCCTCGGCGCGCTCGATCGGGCCCCAGTGGCGGTCGAGCACCGGCAGCAGGACGGAGACGCTCGCGCCGATCTGGTCGCGCAGGTCGCCCGAGACGAGGAACTCGCTGTGCGTGTACTGGACGCCGACGGTCGGGTTCGGCCAGCGCTCGGCGCGCGCCAGGCGCAGCGCCGCGTCGGCCGCCTCGGCGGCGCGCTCCGCGGCGCGGAGGTCGGGCCGGCGCGCCAGGGCGTCGGCGACGAGCCCCTCGCCCTCCGCCGGGGCGGGCGGGGGCGAGAGCTCGCCCACCGCCTCGACGTCGGTCGCGTCGAGGCCCAGGAGCGGCAGGAGCGCGGCCACCGACTGGCGGCGGTCGACCTCGGCGTCGGCCACCTCGCGCTCGAAGCCGCGTTGCTCGAGGGACAGCTTGTCCAGCTCCGCGGGCGCGATGTCGCCGTTCTTGGCGCGCGCTTCGCTCACCCGGAGCGTGTCGCGGTAGCGGTCGAGGGATTCGTGCGCGAGGCGGAGCCGCTCGCCGGCGACGAGCAGGTCGAGGAAGCGCGAGCGCGCCGCGAAGACGAGCTGCCGCTCGACGTCGGCGCGCTCCGCGGCGGCTTCCGCCTCCCGACCCGCGGCGGACGCGATCCGCGCGCCGCGCTTCCCCCAGAGCGGGATTTCCTCGGCGAGCCCCGCCTGGCCGGCGACGGTGTCGCCGGCCGAGAGGCCGCGCGGGTTGGTGTGGCCGAGCGCGAAGTTACCGGCGCCGAGTGACAGCGTCGGGTTCGGCAGCGCGTGGGCGGCCGTGAGGTCGCCGTGCGCGGCGCGCTCGCGGAGCGCAGCGACGAGCGCGTCGGGGCTCTGGCGGCGGACGAGCGCGAGCGCGTCGTCGAGCGTGAGCCGCACGCGATCCTCGGCCGCGGCGAGGGCGGCGACGGCGAGCACGGCGACCACCAGCGCGGCTCTCATGCCGAGCCGACCGCGTGCAGCCGGCGCGCCGGCACGTCGACCGCCGCTTCGTCCTCGCCGCGACCGCCGAGGAACGTCGCGTACAGCACCGGGAGGACGAGGAGCGTCAGCACGGTCGCCGAGACGAGCCCGCCGATCACCACCACGGCGAGCGGGCGCTGCGTCTCCGAGCCGATCTCCCGCGACAGCGCGGCGGGCAGGAGGCCGAGGGCGGCGAGGAGCGCGGTCATGAGCACGGCGCGGAGACGCCGTACGGCGCCGGTCTCGACGGCGGCGTGGAGCCCGAGCCCGGAGGCGCGGAGCGCGTTGATCTGCGACACCATGACGACGCCGTTCAGCACCACCTGCCCCATGAGCGCGATGAAGCCGATGCACGCCGAGACGCTGAGGTTCAACCCCGCGAGATCGAGCCCCACCACGCCGCCCACGAGCGCGAACGGGATGGTGGTGAGGATCAGCACCGCGCAGCCGAGCGAGCCGAAGATACGGTGGAGGATCACGAGGATGAGCGCGATGCTCACCGGGATGATGACGGCCAGCCGCGCCATGGCGCGGCGCTGGTTCTCGAACTCGCCGCCCCAGGTGACGAACGCGTTGGGCGGCAGCTTCACCGCCTCGGCCACGCGGCGCTGCGCTTCGGCGACGAAGCCGCCCAGGTCGCGCCCGCGTACGTTGCACTTGATGCCGACGAACCGCATGTTCGCCTCGCGGTCGATCGCCGCCTGGCCGCGGCCCACCTCGACCGTCGCGAGCTGCGCGAGCGGCACCTGCACGCCCTCGGGCGTCGCGACCCGAATGTCGGGAATGCGTTCCAGCGTCGCGCGCGACGCCTCGGTCAGCCGCACCGCGACGTCGAAGTGGCGCTCGCCCTCCCAGAGGCTGGTCGCGCTCTTGCCGCCGATCGCGGTCTCGATCACGTCCTGCACGTCGGCGACGTTGAGCCCGTAGCGGGCGATGGCGTCGCGGTCGACGACCACGTGCACCTGCGGGAGCTGCGCCGCTTGCACGATCGCCAGGTCGGCGACCCCGGGCACCTTGGCGACGACGGCTTCGAGGTCGTGCGCCGCACGCTGCAGCGCGGCCAGGTCGTCGCCGAAGATCTTGATCGCGACCTGGCCGTTCATGCCGGAGATGTTCTCCTCGATGTTGTCCTTGATCGGCTGCGAGAAGTTGTAGGAGACGCCGGGGATCTCGCGCAGGCGCCGGTCCATGTCGGCGACGAGCGTCTCCTCCGTCATCCCCTGCGGCCACTCGTCCCGCGGCCGGAGGTCGACGAAGTACTCGAGGTTGTTGGCCGCCGACCAGTCGGTGCCGTCCTCGGGGCCGCCCAACTGCGAGAGCACGCTGCGGACCTCGGGGAACGAGAGCAGGGTGTCCCGCACGCGCGGCACGACGAGGCGCGAGGCGCGGTCGAGCGAGACGCTCGCCGGCAGCGTCGCCGTGATGTAGAGCGCGCCCTCGTTGAGCTCGGGGAGGAACTCGGTGCCGAGGCGCGCGAAGAGGACGAAGCCGAGCCCGAGTACGCCGAGCGTCCCGCCCACGACGGCGGCGCGATGGCCGAGCACCCAGTGCAGCGCCGGGCGGTAGACGCGGAGCGCCACGCGCTCCACCGGCGTTTCCTCCGCGTGCGTCCGGCCGCGGAGCACCAGGAAGGTGAGCAGCGGGATCAGCGTGAAGGAGAACACCAGCGCCCCGACGAGCGCCGCGCATACCGTGTTGGCCATGGGCGCGAAGATGCGGCCCTCGACGCGCTGGAGCGAGAAGATCGGCACGTACGCCACGATGATGATGGCGAGCGCGAACAGCGTCGGGCGCGCCACCTCCTCGGCCGCCTCGAGCACGGTGGCGCGGGCCGCGCGGCGCTCCGTCGTGCCGGCCAGGCGGCGCGTCACGTGCTCGACCATGATGACGGCGCCGTCGACGATGATGCCGAAGTCGACCGCGCCCAGCGACAGCAGGTTGGCGGACAGCCCGCGAAGCTTCAGGTACAGGAACGAGCCGAGGAGCGAGAGCGGGATGACGAGCGCCACCACCAGCGCCGCCCGGAAGCTGGACAGGAAGACGCCGACCACGAGCACGACGAGGACGGCGCCGACGATCAGGTTGTGCGTCACCGTGGTGAGCGTCCGGTGCACGAGCTGCGCCCGGTCGTAGAAGGTGTCGATGCGGACGCCGGGCGGCAGCACGCCGTGGTTCAGCGCCTCGACCTTGGCGTGGAGCGCGTCGAGCACGACGGAGGGGTTCTCGCCCCGGCGCATGAGGACGATGCCCTCGACCGCCTCGGGCTCCCGGTCGCGGGGGGGGGCGCGGGCCCCGCCCGGCGCGCCCGGGGGGGGGGGCCCCCCCCCCCCCCCCCCCCCGCCCGGCCCCCCCCCCCCCCCCAGCACCCCAGGGCGGCGCACCAACAGCGAGAGCCGGAAGCAATAAAAAAAAAAAAAAGAGTAGTACAGCGCAAGAGA
>JBGQET010000045.1:0-38135 GCA_041496545.1 Binatia bacterium
CCGGGACCGCGCCGCCGGCGGCGCCGACGGCGCTTCGGCTTCGCGGTGCCGAGCAGACCGCTGATCGCCTTGCGGATCTCTTGCTGCACGAGGTCGCGGATGACCGTGATGAGGCTCTTCTGACGCGGCATGAACCCTCCCGTGTGCCCGCTCCTAGCCGAAGCCCCCCGGCGGGGCAAGCTCCGAGAGCGCGAGCCTTCCGAGCTCGACGAAGTCGAGCGTCGCCGCGCGGCGGCGCATCTCGAGCACGCCGGGCAGCGGCCCGACGATGTGGCCGGACGCGCGATAGACGTACTCGTGCACCGGCGCGTACAGCTCGACGCCGTGCGCGTCGGCGTGCGTCTCCTCCGCTTCCGAGAGCTGCTCGACACGCACGCCCTCCGGTTGCGCCGTGAGGAGCGCGCCGTGGACCTGCTTCGCCCCGTCCCGGGCGTAGACCTCGGCGCGGAAGTCGAAGCCTGCCGACACGATCCGGCGCTTGTGCTCGAGCCGGAGCTTCACCGCCGCGCCGTGCTCGGCGAGCGCCGTGGCGAGCGGCTCGGCGACGTCGGCGGGGGCGAGGAAGACGTGATGCGAGCCGGCGGCGAACAACCGGCGCACGCGCTCCGAGAGCGACTCGGGCTCCACGTCGACGTCGCTGCCGAATACGCCGCCCGCGTGTCCGCCGCGCGCCGCGAGGAAGCCGGCGACGAAGGCGTGGGCCGCCTCGGCGTGGCCTTCGATGACGAGCTCCTCCCAGTCGTGCGTCGTCATGGCGCGCCTCCTAGCCGAAGAAGATCCACGTCGCGAGCCCGAACGCCGGCAGCAGGACGGGCACGGTGTAGCGTCCGATGTAGCCGAAGAACGACGGCATGGGCACCCCGGCGTCCTCCGCGATCGACTTCACCATGAAGTTGGGCGCGTTGCCGATGTAGCTGTTGGCGCCCATGAAGACGGAGCCCGTGGCGATGGCCTCGAGGAAGGCGTGGTGCTCGTCGAGGAGCCGCGCGACGGCCGCGGGCTCGGGCATCCCCGGGTAGAGCCGACCGAGCGCGGTGGAGAGGAAGGTCAGGTACGTCGGCGCGTTGTCGAGGAAGGACGAGAGGATGCCGCTCGCCCAGAAGAAGTGGCCCGGGGTGCGCACGACGCGGATCAGCGGCGCCAGCGCGCCCTGCTCGCCGGCGCGCAGCATGGCGAGCGCCGGGATGATGGTCGTGAAGATGGCGGCGAAGAGGATCGCGACTTCCCGGATCGGGGCCCAGGTGAAGCCGTTCTCCTCGCGCACGCTCACCGGCGTCGTCCACCACGAGCCCGCGAGCATCGCGAGGAGGACCGCGTCACGCAGGAGGTTCGCCACCGACTGGTGGACGCCGAGGATCGTCACCTCGCCGAGCCCGAGGATGCCCGAGAGCACGACGGCCGCGACGACGCCGCCCAGGAAGAACGCGTTGTGCCAGCCGTCGACGCCGAGCGGCTCGTGCGGCGCCGCCGGCCGCTCGCGCACGAGCGCGTCCTCCTGCCTCCAGCAGTAGAAATCCAGGGCGACGTAGACCCCGAGGACCCAGAGGGCGACGAACGCCATCTCCTCCCAGAGACGCAGGGTCCAGAAGAACGGCACGCCGTGGAGGAAGCCGAGGAAGAGGGGCGGGTCGCCGAGCGGCGTGAGCGCGCCGCCGACGTTCGCGACCAGGAAGATGAAGAACACCAGGGTGTGGGAGCGATGGTGGCGGTCCCGGTTGGCGCGGAGCAGCGGGCGCACCAGCAGCATGGCCGCGCCCGTCGTCCCGACCCACGAGGCGAGGAGCGTGCCGACGCCGAGGAGTGTCGCGTTCACGGCCGGCGTGCCGCGGAGCGTGCCGCGCACGTAGAAGCCGCCGCCGATCGTGAACAGCGCGGCGAGCAGGATGATGAACGGCAGGTAGTCGGCGAGCGCGACGTGCAGGAGCTCGTGCCGCGCCGTCCCGCCGTAGACGAGGAGGAACGGCACGACCACGACGACCGACCAGGCGGCCGCGACCTTCGGATAGTGATGGTGCCAGAACACGGGCGCGAGCAGCGGGAAGAGGGCGATGGAGAGCAGCATGCCGGCGAACGGCAAGGCGCTCCACATCGGGAGCACGGCGCCCAGCTCGAGCGGTGCCCCCGCGACCGGCACTCAGTCGCGGCCCTTGACGTGCACGCGGTCGACGATGCGCTCGAGCTCGCGCTCGGTCAGGATGCCACGCTCGACGAGGTCGCGGGGGTCCGAGTACGGCCGCCCGTCGACGATCCGCTGTGCCATGCTGGGCGTGACGCCGGGCAGACGCGCGACCTTCCGCAGCGAAGCCGAGTTGAGGTCGATCACGGCGGGCTTCGGCGGCGCAGACACGCGGTGGCGGAACGGCCAGGGCCGCCACCCGCAGCCGGGCAGAAGGAGCGTGAGCGCCACCAGCACCGCGAGCCCCGGAGCCTTCATGAGCGGCAGAGACTACTCGCGGGCGGCGTTCAGCGGAAGAGGCGCCCGAGCCAGTCGCGCAGCCGCCGCCCGCCCGTGCCGACGGCGCGCTCGACGCCGCCGCCGACGGAGGTCCAGAGCGCGCGATGCCGCTCGCACGACGTCTCCGGCGCGCTGCCGGCGAGGAACGGCTCGCGCCGCGTCTCGGGGCAGGCGGTGGTGGCGAGCTGGCCGGTCGTCGGGTCGACCTCCCGCCACACGACGTCGTCGGGGACCGGGAAGGCGCGGCTGGCCCCGTCGCCGACGGCGCGCATGAAATCGGTCCAGATGGGCAGCGCGCCTTGCGCGCCGGTGAGCCCCGTGGGCCCGTTGCCGTCGAGGCCCACCCACACGCCCGCCACCAGGCTCGGCGTGTAGCCGATGAACCAGGCGTCGCGCGTGTCGTCGGTCGTGCCCGTCTTGCCGGCCGCCGCGCCCGCCAGCCCGGCTTCGCGCGCGCTGCGCGCGGTGCCGGTGTCGACGACGCGTTCGAGGAGGTGTGTCATCAGATACGCGACCCCGGGGTCGAGCACCCGTTTCTCGTCGTCGGGCGCGGCGTAGAGCGTTTCGCCATGCGGGGAGACGACCGCGACCACGAGGGCCGGCGGCCAGCGCAAGCCGCCGCTCGCGAAGACCGCGTACGCCGACACCAGCTCGAGCAGCGAAGCGTCCGCGACCCCGAGCGCCAGCGACGGCACGCGCGGCAGCGGGCCGCGGATGCCGAGGTCGGTCGCGGCGCGCGCCACGGCGTCGATGCCGACGTCGAGCGCGATGCGGACCGTGGCGGCGTTGCGTGAGCCGGCGATCGCGTCTTCGAGCGCGATCGCGCCGGCGAACGTGCCGTCGTAGTTGGCCGGCTGCCACGGATGCCCGGCGAGGCGCACGGTGATGGGCGTGTCCTCGACCGTCGACACGACGGTCAGGGGACGCGCGGTGCCGCGTCGCGCCGGGTCGAGCGCCGCGAGGTAGACGAACGGCTTGAACGCCGAGCCGGGCTGGCGGCGGGCGGTGATCGCGCGGTCGAGCGGGCTGGAGCCGTAGTCGCGTCCGCCGACGAGCGCGCGGATGCGGCCGCCGCGCGGGTCGAGCGCGACCAGCGCCGCCTGGAGCGGCTCGCGGCGCCGCCGCACGCGCTCGAGCGTCGCGAGGCGATGGCGCACCGCGCGCTCGGCCTCGCGCTGCACGTCGGCGTCGATGGTGGTGAAGACGGCGAGGCCGGGCGCCGCCGCGATGTCCGGCGGCAGCACGCGCGCGATCTCCCGGCTCACCTCGGCGGCGACGTAGAGCGCCGCGACGGGGCGGCCGTGCGGCGGCGCCGGCTCGAGCCGCTCGGCCTTGGCGTGCTCGCCGACCGGCGGGGCGAGCGTGCCGTCGCTCACCATCGTCGCGAGCACGCGGTTGCGGCGCGCGACGGCGGCGCGCGCGTGCTGGCGCGGCGCGAGGCCGTTGGGCGCGCGGATGATGCCCGCGAGGAGGGCGCACTCGGCCGGATCGAGCTGCGCGAGCGGCTTGCCGAAGTAGACCTCGGCGCCCTGCGCGAAGCCGTGGACCGGGAGGCCACCGTCGTTCCCGAGGTAGACCGAGGCGAGGTAGCGGCGAAGGATCTCCTCCTTGCTCGCGCGCACCTCGAGCAGGACGGCGAGCACTGCCTCGCTGGCCTTGCGCGCGAGCGTCCGGCGCGGTGTGAGGAAGGCGTTCTTCACGAGCTGCTGCGTGATCGTGCTCCCACCCTGGCGCGGCTTCCCGCGGGCCCGGATGTCGGCCAGGAGCGCGCGCCCGATCGCGATCGGGTCGATGCCGGGGTGCCGGAAGAAGTGGCGATCCTCGGCCGCCAGCACGGCGTCGCGGCAGGCTTGCGGGGGGACGTCGCCGCCCGTGCCGAGCGTCGGCCCGTGCCCGCCGAGGACGGCGAGCACCTCCGGCTCGAGCTCGAACCGCTCCAGTGGATCGCCCGCCGGATAGTCGCGGAGGTCGGCGATCGCGCCGCCGCGCACGACGACACGCGCCCGACCCGGCGCCGGCGCCCAGGGCGCGGGCGAGGGACGCGCAGCGATGTCGACGGTCGCGCCGTCCATGCGGAACTCGCCCGGCGCGAGCGCGCCGGCGGCGCGCGGACGGTAGCCGAGGCGCGTGAGCTTCCGCAGCAGCGAGCCGCCGGGCACGGGCCCGCCGGGCCGCAGGACCGTCGGGGCGGCGTAGATGCGGGCGCTGCCGAGCGCGGGGCCGGCGAGGTAGTAGCGCACGCGACGGTCGAGCCACAGCACGCCGAGCGCCAGACCCATGCCCACGAGGAACGTGGCGAGCGCGATCCAGCGCCGCAGCCGACCCATCCTCCCCTAGTACCACCCAGCGAACATTTTTCACCTCCCCGTCTTGTCAAGCCGTGGCGCGCGGCGCTATGAGCCCCGACGTGGACAACCTCGCACGCCAGATGCAATGCGATCGGTTCGACGCCATGGTGCAGGGGCTGCGCGACAGCGCCGACCTCCTCGAGCGGCTCGGGCGCGACGTCGCGCTGCGCGGCCTCCTGGTCGGCGTGCTGGGTGACCTGCTCGAGGGCAGCATGGCCACCGTCCGCTTCGTCGCGAGCGCGGTGCTGGGGTAGCTACGGCGTGCCGCCCGGCGGCGGCGCGCTCTCGCAGAGCTTCTTCTGGCGCTTCGCGATCGGCGCGCCCGGGAGGTGCGGCGGCTTCCGGAACGGCACCTTCGCGAAGTCGAAGAACTCGAGCATCGGGTCGGTGTTGGCGTCGCGCCGGGTGAGCGCAGGCAGGTCGAAGCGGGTCTCGATGAAGCGGAGGATCGAGGTGTGGTCGTGGACCACGTGCGAGACGAAGGGCTTCTTCGCGAACGGCGACACCACCACCACCGGGACGCGGATGCCGTAGCGATCGAAGGCCGCGCCGACGTCGTTCGCGCCGAGGCGGGGCGGGATGTCGTCGGGGATGCAGGCCCGGGGCGGCGGCACGTGGTCGTAGAAGCCGCCGTGCTCGTCGTAGACGAGGAAGAGCGCGGACTGCCCCCACTGCGGGCCCTTCATGAGCGCCTTGATCACGCGCGACGCGAACTCCTCGCCGACCTGCACGTTGGCGGGCGGGTGCTCGTCGTTCTCGACGTTGGCCGGGCCGACGAAGATCGGGTCGACGAACGCCACCTGGGGCAGCGTCCCGGCCGCGGCGTCGGCGAAGTACTGGTCGATCTTCACGACCTTGGCGATCGCCTGGGTGCGGACGTAGGCGAACTCGAGGCCGAAGCCGAGCTGCGCGAAGTAGATCTTCCAGGTGACCCCGGCGGCGTCGAGCAGCTCGAAGATGGACTTCTGCGCGAAGTCGGTGGCCGAGGGCGGGAAGCGGTTGGCGATCTCGCCGAAGGAGGTGCCGGCCAGCAGGTAGAAGCGGTTGGGGAAGGTCTGCGACAGCACGGAGCAGAAGAAGCGGTCGCCCATCGCGAAGGTGGCGTAGAGCTTGTAGTAGAAGGGCAGGTCGCGACGCGTGTAGTAGCCCATGGTGCGGCTGCCGCTCGGATCGCTCGGGTTCACGTTGGCGGCGGCGAAGCCGTCCATCGCGCCCCCGTTCCACTCGCGGTGCGTGCCGCTCCACGAGTGGTCGAGGTCGGCGACCTCGCAGTAGGTCTTCTTGTGGAACGCCCGCACCGAGCCGCCGCCGGGGCCCGGGTTGGACGCGGTCTTCGGCTCCGCCTCGGACAGCCGCTGCCCCTGGCGGGCGAGCTGCCCGAAGTAGTGATCGAAGGAGCGGTTCTCCTGCATGAAGACGACGATCGTCTGCACCGGGATCTGCGCGCCGTGCAGCGCGCTCGTCTGCGCGGGCAGCGCGCCGGCGTCGTAGGGACACGGCGGCGCGGCGTCCTGGGCGAGGACGGGTGCCGCGGCGAGAACGAGCCCGAGAACGAGCGCGCGCAAGGGGCCCGCATAGACCCCGCCGCGCGCGAAACGTCAAGGTGCTGCGGCTAGAGGTCTCCGGACGCCGGCGGCGTCGTGCCGCACGCCGCGGCCTCCACCGGATTGACGTACGCGGCGGGCAACGCCGGCGGATTGCGGAAGCCGGGGTGGCCGAAGTTGAAGAACTCGAGCATCGGGTCGGCGTTGGCGTCGCGCGCGGTCAGCGCGGGCAGGTCGAAGCGCGTCTCGATGAAGCGGAGGATCGAGGTGTGGTCGTGGACCACGTGCGAGACGTAGTGCCGGCGTGAGAACGGCGACACGACCACCACCGGGACGCGGATGCCGTAACGGTCGAAGGCGGCGTTCACGTCGTCGGGTCCGAGGTTGGGCGGAATGCCGTCCGGCACGCACGCCGCGGGCGGCGGCACGTGGTCGTAGAAGCCGCCGTGCTCGTCGTAGTTCACGAAGAGCGCCGAGCGTCCCCACTGCGGGCTCGCGAACAGCGCGCCGATCACGTCGGAGACGAACTTCTCACCCACCTGGACGTTGGCCGGCGGGTGCTCGTCGTTCTCGACGTTGGGCAGGCCGACGAAGATCGGGTCGACGAACGACACCTGCGGCAGCACGCCGTGCTGCGCGTCGTCGAAGAACTGCGCGATCGGCACGACGTTCGCCTGGCGCTCGTTCCGGACGTAGGCGAACAGGTCGCCGAATGGGAGGATGGACCAGTAGATCTTCCACGTCACGGGCGGATCCGCTTCGTCGAGCAGGTTGAAGATCGAGCGCTGCGTGAACTGGGTGGTGTCGGGCGGGAACTCGTTCGAGATGTGACCGAAGGACGTCCCGGCGAGGAAGTAGTAGCGGTTCGGGAAGGTGGGCCCCAGCACGGAGCAGAAGTAGCGGTCGCCCATCGCGAAGGTCTTGTAGAGCGCGTAGTAGAAGGGCAGCTCGACCGTGTCGTAGACGCCCATGGTACGGTGGCCGGTCGGGTCGGCGTCGTCGATGTTCTGGGCCGTGAAGCCGTCCATCGCGCCGCCGTTCACCTCGTGGTGCGTGCCGTCCCAGCCGTGGTTCAGGTCGGCGACCTCGCAGGTGTGCGACTGGTGGAAGGCCCGGATGGGCGGTCCGCTCGGGTTGGTCGGGTCGGGGTTGGAGGCGTTCCTCGGCTCGCCTTCCGCGCGCCGCTGACCTTCGTAGTGGAGCTGGCCGAAGTAGTGGTCGAAGGAGCGGTTCTCCTGCATGAGGACGACGATGTTGTCGACCGGGATCTGGGCGCCGTGGAGCTGGCCGCGCTCGAGCGTCTGCGCGGGCAGCGCCCCGGCCGTGAACGGGCACGAAGCGGGCGCGTCGGCGAAGGCGACGGTGGCGGAGAAGAGGACGGCGAGCAACGCGGCGTACGACATGTCGGCCCCCTGGCGTTGGGATCGGCGTCGGGTCGATCCCGGTTTGTTTGGCGTCCCGAAGCTGCTAATCACTCCGTCGAGCGACTTTTTCAAGGGAGGCTGCGTTGAATCTCAGCTACAGCGCCGAGTACGAGCAGTTTCGCGCCGAGGTGCGTCGATTCCTGGCCGAGAACTGGAGCGCTGCCGACGCCGCCTCCGCCCCCGACGCCGACAGCGTCGCGGCCTTCACCGGCGGGGTCCGCCACGACGCGCGAGCGACGGCCTTCCGCCAGAAGGCCATCGAGCGCGGCTACCTCTACCGCCACGTCCCCCGCCGCTACGGCGGCGGCGAGCAGCCCCCCGACCCGCTCAAGGCGACGATCACCGCCGAGGAGTTCCGCCGCGCCAAGGCGCCGTACGAGATCACCGGCCAGGGCCCGAGCATGCTCGTGCCGACCCTCCTCGAGCACGGCACCGAGAAGCAGAAGCAGTTCTTCGTCCGCGACACGCTGCTCGGCACGATCCGCTGGTGCCAGGGCTACAGCGAGCCGGGCGCCGGCAGCGACCTCGCGTCGCTCCGCACGCGCGCCGTCCTCGAGGGCGATCACTGGGTGGTGAACGGCCAGAAGATCTGGACCTCGAACGCCAAGGACTCGCAGTGGATGTTCGCGCTCGTGCGCACGGAGCCGGAGCAGCCGAAGCACGACGGCATCAGCTACCTGCTGATCGAGATGAACACGCCCGGGGTCGACATCCGCCCGCTCCGCCAGATGACGGGCGACGCCGACTTCAACGAGGTCTTCTTCGAGAACACGCGCGTGCCGGCGGAGAACCTGGTCGGCAAGCGCGGCCAGGGCTGGATCGTGAGCCGCTCGACGCTGAAGCACGAGCGCGCGCTGATCGGCGGCTCGCACTTGACGCGCCGGACCTTCGACGGCGTCGTCATGGTCGCGCAGGCGCTCGAGCGCGATGGGCAGCCCGCGATCAAGGACCCCGTCGTCCGCGAGCGGCTCGTCGAGCTGGAGGCACGGCTGCTGGCGAGCGAGTACCAGGGCTATCGCCTCCTCACCATGAGCGCCCGCGGCGAGGAGCCCGGCCTCGCCGGCATGGTGATGAAGCTCTACTCGACGAGCCTCGGCTACGACCTCGCGAAGCTCGCCATGGACGTGGTCGGCGACCGCGGCATGCTCGCGCCCGGCGAGGCCAGCGCGCCGGCGATGGGGTTGTTCGGGACCGCGTACATGTGGTCGCTCGGCGTGCTGATCGCGGGCGGCGCCGCCAACATCCAGCGCAACATCATCGCGGAGCGCGGCCTCGGCCTGCCGCGCGACGCGCGCAAGTAGCGCGAGCGGCGGGGCGATGGATTTCGGTCTCACCGAGGACCAGGTCCTCCTGAAGGACACGATCCGCCGCTGGCTCGAGTCCGAGTGTCCCACGACGCGCGTGCGCGCGGTCATGGAGAGCGACACCGGCCACGACCCCGCGCTCTGGTCCGGGCTCGGCGAGCTGGGCGTGCCGGGGCTCTACGTCCCGGCCGCGCACGGCGGCTCGGGCCTCGAGCTGCTCGACGTCGCGCTCGCCGCCGAGGAGCTCGGCTGGGCGTGCACCCCGGGCCCGTTCCTCGCCTGCGCGCTCGCAACCACTGCCCTGGTCGCGAGCGGTGACCGCGACGCCGAGGCCCGCTGGCTGCCCGCGATCGCCCACGGTCGCGCCGTCGTGACGTTCGCCCTCGGCGAGGACGGCGACCAGTGGGACGCCGCGCGGGTGAAGACGCGCGCCCGCGGCGGCGCGCTGCACGGCCGGAAAACGCTCGTCCCCGCCGCCAACGTCGCCGACGCCATCCTCGTCGCGGCGCAGGACGACGAGGGCCCCGGCCTCTGGCTGGTCGAGCGCGGCGCGCCCGGCGTGGAGGTGACGCCGCTCTCGGGTACCGACATGACCCGGCGGGTGGCCGCCGTCGCGCTCGAGGGCGCACCCGCGACGAAGATCGCCGCCGGGCGCACCGCGACCGACCGCGCGCGCGACGCCGGCCTCGTACTCCTCGCCGCCGACGCCTACGGCGGCGCGCGTCGCTGCCTCGACATGACCGTCAAGTACGCGCTCACGCGCGAGCAGTTCGGCCAACCGATCGGCGCCTTCCAGGCCGTCAAGCACCAGCTCGCCGACCTCGCCGCCGAGCTCGACCCGTCGCTCTCCCTCTGGTGGTACGCCGCCCACGCCCACGACCGCATCCCCGAGCGCGCCGAGCGTCACGCCGCGCTCGCCAAGGCGCACCTGACGGACCTCTACGACCGCACGACGCGCATGACGACGGAGCTGCACGGCGGCATCGGCTTCACGTGGGAATACGACCTGCACCTGTGGTTCCGCCGCGCGATCTTCGACCGCGCGTTCCTGGGCACGGCGTCGTACCACCGGCGGCGCGCGGCGGATCTGGCAGGCTGGTAGCCCTCGACGCAAGCCGGAGTCCCGGACGCGCCGCGCGCGTGAGCACCGGACGGGCCCCCAGAGACAATGGTCGCACCTGGACTTGAACCAGGGGCCTCCTGCATGTGAGGCAGGCGCTCTAACCAACTGAGCTATGCGACCAGGGCGAGCCGAAGCTTCGCTCCTATGCGAACCACCCTGGAGGGTCAACGGGCGTCGGTGGCTTGAGACTCCGTCACCCCGCCCGTACGCTGGTCGTGGTGCGACTCTCCAAAGCGGCTCTCCTGATGGCACTCGCCGCGTCGCTCGCCGTCGCGGACGACCAGACCCCCCCCGCGCGCGGCGCCGCCGCGGGGCCGAACATCGACGTCATCGTGCCCGTGCCTCCCTACGAGCACGAGCGGCTCCACTACTTCGGGCAGCGCGACCACCACCTCGTCCCCGGCGCCGTCACGGTGAACAAGCCGCCCTACGTCTGCGACGTCGACCAGCGCCGCTTCCAGGACCGCGACGCCTTCCTCGTCCACCTGCGCGTCGTCCACCACGCGCGCTCCGAGGAGATCCCGGACCAGCTCGTCGTCCTGGATGGACAGGTCCATTACCTCGGCGATAAGTAAGCGGTTTTCCTCCTAGGTTGACTGATAACGCGGTGCGTAGTAAGTGCATACCTCCATATCAACCAAGGAGGACTAATCCATGGCAGAGGCTAAGTCTCGCCTCGCGCTCAAGGAAGTGCGTGCGTCCGTGAAGCGCATGCAGACCGAGGGCGAGCGACTGATGAATCGCATCCGGCACGACGCCCAGGCGCTCGCCCAGCGGGGACGCAAGCAGACGCTGAACGGCTTTCTCACCGACGCCCGCAAGCTCCAGGACGATCTGCGCAAGCGCGCCGAGCGCACGCTGAAGGATCTCGACGAGCGGCGGGCGGGCATCGTGGCGTCGCTCGACGAGCAGGTGACTCGGCTGGCGGAGGCGGTCGTGAAGCGGCTCAACGTGGCCCGCCAGGACGACCTCGCCGAGCTGCGCCGTCGGGTCGACGAGCTCGAGCGGCGACTGAACGGGCTCTCGAAGGAACGCGCCGCCTGAGCACCCGCCGACGACCCGCCGCGCGCTTCAGCGCCGGCGGGGTCGGCCGTAGCCACCCCCTCCCGGCGTCTCCACCCGGAGCCGGTCGCCCGGCTCCACCTCGAACGTGACCTTGGACGGAAGGCGGCGCAGCACGCCGCGGTGGACGAGCACGTCCCGGCCCGGGGCTCCGGGGCTTCCGCCCGCGAGGCCCCAGGGCGGAACGCGCCGGCGGTCGCCGAGCAGCGTGACCGACGCGGGGGTGAGGAATTCGAGCTCGCGCACGATGCCGTCGCCGCCCGGGCTCCGGCCGGCTCCGCCGGAGCCGCGTCGGACGGCGTAGCGGCGGACGCGGAGCGGATAGTAGGCCTCCAGGGCCTCGATCGGCGTGTTGAGCGTGTTCGTCATGTGGGTGTGCACCGCGGACGCGCCCGGGCCGCTCGGCCCGCCGCCCGCGCCGCCCGCGACCGTCTCGTAGTAGGCGAACGCGCCCGCGGCGCCGGTGCCGCCGAGGGCGACGTTGCTCATCGACCCCGAGCTCGCCGCCGGCACGCGCCCGGGCGCCACCCGCGCCAGGGCACGGAGCAGCACGTCGACGATCCGTTGCGACGTCTCGACGTTGCCTCCCGCCACGGCCGCGGGGAAGACCGCGTTCACGATCGAGCCCTCCGGCGCCACGATGGTGAGCGGCGCCGCGAGCCCCTCGTTGGGCGGGATCGACTCCTCGGCGAGCGCGGTGAAGACGTAGAGGACGGCGGAGCGGGTCACGGCGAGGTTCGCGTTCACCGGTCCGGCCGTCTGCGGCGCGCTGCCCGTGAAGTCGATGCGCGCGCGACCGCGGCCGAGCGTCACCGCGACCGCGAGGCGGATGCGTTCGGCGCCGAACCCGTCGTCGTCGAGCACGTCGGTGGCGCGATGCGTGCCGGCCGGCAGGCGCGCCAGCGTCGCGCGCATGAGGCTCGCAGCGTACGCCTGGAGCGCCGCCATGTCGCGCGCGAGTGCCGCCGGACCGCTGCGCTCGGCCATCCCGCAGAGCCGCTCGGCCCCGACGCGGAGCGCCGCCCACTGCGCTTCGAGGTCGCCGCGACGCTCGGCGGGCACGCGCGCGTTGGCGAGGAAGAGCGCCAGCACGTCGCGCACCCACCGGCCGCCGGCGACGACGCGCACCGGCGGCAGCCGGAACCCCTCCTGGAAGATCTCGGTGGCGAGCGGCATCGAGCCGGGCGCCATGCCCCCGATGTCGGCGTGGTGCGCGCGGTTCGCGACGTACGCGAACGGGCGCCGCGCGCCGGCGCGGAAGACGGGCGCGACCATCGTGATGTCAGGCAGATGCGTCCCACCTGCAAAGGGATCGTTCAAGATCACGACGTCCCCCGGCGTCATCCGCACCGCGGCCAGCGCGGCGCGCACCGAGAGCGGCGTCGAGCCGAGGTGGACGGGGATGTGGGCCGCCTGCGCGACCAGGCCGCCGGCGGCGTCGAAGACGGCGCACGAGTAGTCGCGGCGCTCCTTGATGTTGGGCGAGAGCGCCGTCCGGCCGAGCACGACGCCCATCTCCTCGGCGACGCCGGCGAAGCGGTGGTTCGCGATCTCGAGCGCGACGGGGTCGATCATCGGCCGCGCCCGGGGCCGCGCCCGGGGCCGCGCCCGGCGGTGAGCAGAAGGCCCCCCCGGCGGTCGACCGCGAGCGACCAGCCGGGCGGGACCACGGTGGTCGCGCTGTACTCGCAGACGATCGCGGGGCCCGCGAGGCGGGCGCCGCGGGGAAGATCGTCGCGGCGGTGGACGGCCGTCGCGCGCGCCACGCCGTCGAACACCACGGCCCGGCGTCGCGCGCGCCGCGCCTCCCTGCCGCGCGGCGGCCGCTCGTCGGGGAGCCGCGCCCCGCCGCCGCGCGCCCGGAGCCGGAGCGTCACCACCTCGACCGCCTGCGACGGGTCGGCGTGCCCGAAGCGACGGCGGTGGAGCGCGTGGAAGGCCGCCACCCAGCCCACCCCGTAGGGCACCACCACCTCGTACCCCTGGCCGGGGTAGCGCACGTCGAGGCTCCGCTCGACGACTACGGAGCGGACCGCCTCGCGACGGAGGTCGCGCCGCGCCGCCGCCTCGAGGCCGCGGAAGCTCCCGTCGAGCAGCCGCTGCGACGGCGCCACCGCTCGCAGCGTCCGCCCGTAGTCGCGCACCACCTCGGCCGCGAGCATGCCCCACGCCGAGAGCAGCCCCGGCTGGCGCGGCACGTACACCCGTCGGATGCCGAGCGCGGCGGCCAGCTCGGCGGCGTGCAGCCCGCCCGCGCCGCCGAAGGCGAGGAGGGTGAAGGCGCGAGGGTCGTGGCCGCGCTCGACGGTCACCACCCGCAGCGCGCGCTCCATGGCCGCGTTCGCGACCCGGACGATGCCCCCCGCGGTCGCCGCGAGCGACAGGCCCAGGCGCCGCGCGAGTGGCGCGAGCGCTCGCTCGGCGCGCGCGCGCTCGAGCACCAGCTCGCCGCCCAGGAACTCCGTCTCCACCAGGCGGCCGAGGACCAGGTTCGCGTCGGTGACGGTCGGCGCGGTGCCGCGACCGTAGCAGGCCGGGCCGGGATCGGCGCCGGCGCTCTCGGGACCGACGCGCAGCGCGCCGCCGGCATCCAGGCGGGCGAGCGAGCCGCCGCCGGCGCCGACGGTGTGGATGTCGAGCGTCGGCACGCGGACGGGCAGGTCGTCGATCGTGGTCTCCGCCCGGTAGGCGAGGGCGCCGTCCACCAGGCTCACGTCGGCCGACGTGCCGCCCATGTCGAGCGTGATGAGCCGATCGAGGCCGGCGCGGCGGGCGCGGCTCGCGGCGCCCACGACCCCGCCGGCCGGCCCGGAGAGGATGGTGCGCACCGCCTCGACGCCGGCCGTCCGCGCGCCGATCAGCCCGCCGCTCGACTGCATGACGCGGAGCCGGCCGCGGAGACCGGACGCGAGCGCCCGCAGGTGACGGCTCATCACCGGCCCGACGTAGGCGTTCACCACCGTCGTCGCCACCCGCTCGTACTCGCGGTACTCCCGCAGCAGGCGGTGCGACAGCGTCACGTGCAGGCCGCGGCGGGCGAGGGCGCGCCCCAGCCGCAGCTCGTGGGCGGGGGTCGCGTAGCTGTGGAGGAGGCACACGGCGACGGCCTCCGCCCGGCCGCGCGCGACCGCCGCGACGGCCTCGCGCACCCCGCGCCCATCGAGCGCACGCTCGACGCCGCCGTCCGCGAGCACGCGCTCGGGCACGCCGACCCGTCGCGCGCGCGGCACGAGCGGGCGGGGCCGGCGCGGCTCGAGCGTGTAGAGGACGGGGCGCGCCTGGCGGCCGATCTCGAGCACGTCCTCGAACCCCGCCGTGGTGAGCAGCACGACCCGGGCACCGCGGCGCTCGAGCAGCGCGTTGGTGGCGACCGTCGAGCCGTAGTGGACTTCGAGGCCGCGCGCGCCGGACAACAGCGCGGTGAGGCCGGCCCGCACCGCGGCCGCCGGGTCGGCGGGCGTGGAGCGGACCTTCAAGACGCGGATCGCCCCACCCACGACGGCGACCAGGTCGGTGAAGGTGCCACCGGTGTCGACGCCGACCAGGACGGGCGCGGTCAGGAGGCGGGCTTCTCGCTGCTGTCGCTGGCGGCGGTCGGCTTCGTCTCGCCGCCGCTCTTCGAGTCGCTCGCCGGCTTCGCCTCGGCGACGTCCTTCTTCTCGGCCTTCTCGGCCTTCTCGGCCTTCTCGACGGTGTCCTTCTTGCCCCCGTTGCCGGCGCCGGTGCGCCCGTAGTCGGTCGCGTACCAGCCGCTGCCCTTCAGCTGGAAGCTGGTGCTCGAGATGAGACGCCGGACCTTGCCCTTGCACTTCGGGCAGCGCGCGAGGGGCGGGTCGGTGATGCGCTGCATCTCCTCGAAGTCACCGCACTTCTCGCAACGGTACTCGTAGATCGGCATGACGCTCGCCTTGTAATCATGCCCGATGGGTCCGTCCAGGGGAAGCGCTTCCGCTGTGCCTCAGGCCACGTGCAGCCGGAGCTGGACGGCGAGCTGGTAGAGGCTCTGCACCACGACCACGCGCACGAGCAGGATGCCGCCGAAGACGACCAGCGGGGAGAGGTCCAGGCCGCCGGCGACGAGGAACGGCAGGCGGCGGCGGACCTGGTAGAGGACGGGGTCCGTCGCGGCGTAGAAGAAGCGTACGAAGGGGTTGCGGGCGTCGGCGTTGACCCACGACACGACGATGGACAGCACGAGGATCCAGAAGTACATGGTCAGCAGCCAGTCGAGGATCGAGGCGACGGCGTCGATGAACTGCCCCAGCACGAACTGCGGCATCGGGCTCTACGCCGCCGCCAGCTCGCGCGCCCGGCGCGTCGCGGCTTCGACTGCAGCGATGAGCGCGTCGCGGAAGCGGAAGGTGTCGAGGGCGCCGAGCCCCGCGAGCGTCGTGCCGCCGGGCGACGTCACCATGTCGCGCAACTCGCGCGAGGAGAGGCCGCTCTCGGTCAGCATCGCGGCGGCGCCGCCGATGGTCGCGTAGGCGAGCTGGGTGGCGAGCGTCTGCGGCAGCCCGCCGCGTACGCCGCCCTCGATCAGGCTCTCGGCGAAGCTGTAGACGAAGGCCGGGCCGCTGCCGGAGAGCGCGGTCACCGCGTCGAGGAGGTCCTCGCCCGTGATGGCCACGGCCTCGCCCACGGCCTTGAATATCTTGAGCGTCAGCTTGAGATCGGGCGGCGTCGCCTTGCTGCCGGCGACGGCGACGGAGATGCCGCGGCCGACCAGCACGGGCGTGTTGGGCATGACGCGCACCACGCGCACCTGGCCGCCGAGGCCCGTCTCCAGGCGCCGGAGCGGGAAGCCGGCGGCGATCGAGATGAAGAGCTTGCGCGGGTTGATCTCGGCGCGAACCTCTTCGAGGACGGCCGCCATACTCTGCGGCTTCACCGCCAGCACGATGATCTGCGACTGTCGCACGAGGGCGCGGTTGTCGCGCGTCACCTCGACCTTGTGCTGGCGCTTCACGCGACGGAGCTGCGCGTCGACCGGGTCGCTCGCCCACAGGTCGCCGGCGTCGTACTGGCCGGCGCGGAGGAGGCCCTTGATCAACGCCCCGGCCATGTTCCCGGCCCCTATGAAACCGATTTTCTTCATGGACCCTCTCGCCAAGCCGCAGGGCCTCGGGCTCCGAAGAGCACCCGCCCGAGCCGGAGCCAGGTCGCACCTTCCTCTACGGCCACCGTAAAATCATCACTCATTCCCATGGATAGGTGGGGTAGTTCAACCCCGAGGCGCTTCGCGGCGCGGTCGCGCACCTCGCGCAGGAGGCGAAACGCGGGTCGGGCGCGCTCCGGATCGTCCGCCGGGGCCGCGATCGTCATGAGGCCCTCGAGCGCGAGCGCCGGGTGGCGGAGGACCTCGGCGACGAGGGTCTCGGCGGCATCGGGCGCGACGCCGCGCTTCGAGCGCTCGCCCGAGGCGTTCACCTGCACGAGCACGGCGAGGCGCCGGTCCGCCCGTGCGGCCTCGGCCGCCAGGGCGGCAGCCAGCGCCGCGGAGTCGACGCTCTCGACCACGTCGAAGACGGCGACCGCGCCCCGCACCTTGTTCCGCTGGAGACCGCCGATGAGGTGCCAGCGCCCCGTGTCCGCGCGCAGGCGCCGCACCGCTTCGCGCTTCGTCCGGGCTTCCTGGAGGTAGCTCTCCCCCACCTCGGCCAGCCCTGCCTCCAGGGCGGCGATCACGTCGGCCGGCGGGCGGGTCTTCGTCACCGCGACGACGCGGATCCCGGCCGGATCGCGCCCGGCGGCGCGGGCAGCCCGCTCCACCGCGTCGCGGACGGCGGCAAGCCGGGTCGCGAACCCCTCAGGCAAGCAGCCCGGCTCCGCGCAGCGCGCGCTCCACGTGCGAGAGCGGCAGGCCGATCACGTTCGTGAACGAGCCGTCGATCGCCTCGATCAGCGCCGTGCCCTGTCCCTGCGCCGCGTAGGCGCCGGCCTTGTCGGCCGACTCGCCGGTGGCGATGTAGGCGGCGATGGCGGCGGCGGTGAGCCGCCGGAAGCACACCCGGCTCTCCACCAGCTCCTGGGTGTGGAGCGTCCCGCCGGGGGCGAGGAGCGCGACGCCGGTGAGCACGCGGTGCTCGCGGCCGCCCAGGGTGGCGAGCATGTCGGCCGCCTCGTCCTCGTCGGCCGGCTTGCCGAGCAGGCGGCCGTCCAGCTCGACGATAGTGTCGGCCCCCAGCACCCAGTCGGCGCTCCGGCGCTTCGCGACCGCCGCCGCCTTGGCCCGCGCCAGGCGCGCCACGAGCGCGGCCGCGCTCTCGCCCGGCGCCACCCGCTCGTCGACGTCGGCGGACTCGACCACGAACGGCACCGCGAGCCAGCGAAGCAGCTCCTGACGTCGCGGCGAGGCGGAAGCGAGCACCAGCATCGGGGCATGCTCGTGGCGGGCTCTCGGCCTGTCAAGTTGCCGCGCCTCCGGGCACGTGGTACGCCGGCCGCGCGGTATGCGACGGTCGGCGTGGTGGGTGGCGGGGCTCTTCTGCGCCGCCGCCTGCGCCACCAAGACACCCGAGCCCGGCTCCGCGGGGCGGACGCCGCCCGCGGAGCCCTTCGCCGCCGCCTTCGTGGCCCTCGAGCAAGGGCAGACGGACGAAGCGCGCGCGCTCCTCGCCGAAGCCGCGCGGCGCCATCCCGCGCTCGACGACTACACCCTCTACTTCCGCGCCCGCGCCGCCGTGCGCGCCCACGATCGCGACGCCGCGCGCGAGAGCGCGGACCGCCTGCTCGCGCTCCATCCCGACTCCGTGTGGCGCGGCGCGACCCATCTCCTGCGCGGCGAGCTGGCGCGCGCCGCGGGCGACCTGGTCGGCGCGCGCGACTTCCTGCTCGCCGCGCGCGACACGACGGCGGCGGGCGGCGACCGCTGGGCCCGCGCCAGCGTGACGCTCGCGGAGGTCGAGCACGAGCTGGGTGAGACCGCGGCGGCGCTCGACCGGGTGCGCGAAGTCCGCCGGAGCCGTCCGCGCGGGCTCGCCGCGCGCCGGGCCCGCCGCCTCGCCGACCGGATCCGCGAAGCGCACCCCGAGCTGATTCCCTGGGGCGCGGTCGAGGAAGCGGAAATGCGGCTCAAGGAAGACGACGCAGCGGGGGTCGCGCGCGCGCTCGACGCCGGCGTCGAGCCGTCGCTCCGTCCACGCGCCCTCTGGGTGCGCGCGCAGGCCGAGCACGCCCTCGGGCACCGCGACGCGGCCGAGGCCGCCTGTCGCGCCCTCGCCGACGAGGAGCGTGATCCGCTCGCGCCCCGCGCGCTTTTCTCCATGGCGGGCTGGCGCTGGAACGCCGACGACGACGCGGGCGCCGTCGCGCTCTTCGAGGAGGTCGGCCGCCGCTTCCCCGGGAGCCCCAACGCGGTGGAGGAGCTGTACGCGATCGGCCGCATCCGCCAGGAGCGGGCCGTCGGGTCGGAGGGCGCGGCGGCGCGACGCGACTTCGAGGCGGCGGCCGCCGACTACGCGCGTCTCGCCGACCGCTTCCCGCGCGCGTCGCTCGCCGGAGAAGCGCGCTGGCGCGTCGCCTGGCTGCGCTGGCTCGAGGGCGACGCCGCGGCCGCGGCGCGCGCCTTCGCGGCCCTCGTCGGCCGCAGCGCCTACGGGATGCGTGTCAGCGCGGAGTACTGGGAGGCGCGCGCGCTCGCGCGGCTCGGACGCGACGCCGAGGCGCGCGAGCTGTGGGCGCACGTCGCCGACCGCCACCGCGTCTCGTACTACGCCGGGCTCGCCGAGGAACGACTCGGCCGCGCGGTGGCGACGCGGGAGGCGGTCGGCGGCGAGGTGGCGCCGCCGGCGCCGCGACCGTTTCCCGCCAACGTCGAGGGCGCGCACGCCGCACGGGCGCGCCTGCTCACCGACCTCGGCTTCCCGCGCTTCGCGCGTCTCGAGGTCGACGCGCTCCGCGACGCCGGCTTGCCGCGACGGCGTCTCCTCGAGGCGTACGACGCGATCGGCGCGCCGGGCGCGGCGCTCCGCCTGGCGCGCGAGATGCGCTCGCCCGCGGCGTCGAACTCCCCCGGCGCGCTCCGGCGCTACCTCTATCCTCTCGGCTACTGGGCGGAGGTGCAGGCCGCGGCACACACCCGCGGCGTCGACCCCTTCCTAGTGCAAGCGCTGATCCGCCAGGAGAGCCTCTTCGACCCCGACGCCGTCTCGCCCGCGGACGCGCGCGGCCTCATGCAGCTCTTGCCGGCGACGGCGCACCGTCTCGTCACCGAGATCGGCTGGACCCCGCCGCGCCCTGGGGTCCACCCGCCGCTCCATCGCCCCGACACCAACGTCGAGCTCGGCACCGCGCTCCTCGCCCGCCTGCTCGACCGCTACGGCGGGGCGCGCGACAAGGCACTCGCCGCCTACAACGCCGGCGAGGACGCGGTCGCCAAGTGGGAACGCCGCTACGCGGGGCGGGAGCCGGACGAGTTCGTCGAGCTGATCAGCTTCCGCGAGACGCGCGACTACGTGAAGGCCGTGCTGCGGAACTACCGCGTCTACCGCTCGCTCTACACCGCCGCGCCGCCGAACGACTCGCCGAGCAGCGCGGGCAGCCCGCCGAACGCGCCGTTCGACATGACGACGATGACGTCGTCGGACTGCGCCGAGGCGACCAGGTAGTCGCGGATCGCGGGGACGCCGTCGACCACGCGCGCGCGGACGCCGCGGCGGCCGAGGTCCTCGACGATCGTCTCGGGCGCGAGGCGCTCCTCGGGCGGGATCGGGTCGCTCGCCTTGGTGAAGACGGCGGCCAGGACGACCTCGTCGGCGGCGGCGAGCGCGTCGGCGAACTCTTCCTGGAAGACGCGGCGGCGGCTGGTGTTGGAGCGCGGCTCGAAGACGGCGCGCAGCCGCCGCCCCGCGTAGCGGGCGCGCAGCGCGCCGAGTGTCCCGGCGACGGCCGTCGGGTGGTGCGCGAAGTCGTCGATCACCGTGACGCCTCCGGCTGTGCTCACCACCTCCTGCCGGCGGCGTACGCCGTGGAACTCGGCCAGCGCCGCGGCCGCCTCCTCCCACTCGACACCGGCCTCGCGCGCGACGAGGAGCACGCCGAGCGCGTTGCGCGCGTTGATCGCGCCGGGCGGCTGGAGCGTCACGCGACACACCGCCCGCCCGCGCTCGCGGACGGTGAAGCGCGTCGCGCCGTCGTCCGTGAGGTCGGTGACGCGCCACGCGTTCGCCTCGCCGAGGCCGAAGCCGACGACACGCGCCCGAGCGCCGGCGACCACGTCGAGCAGGTGCGGGAAGTCACCGCAGGCGACGAGCGGCGCGCCCGGGCCGACGAGCGCGACCAGCTTTCGGAAGGCGCCTTTCACGTGCTCGAGGTCGCGGTAGATGTCGGCGTGGTCGAACTCGACCGCGTTCAGCAGCACGATGTCGGGCCGGTAGTGGAGGAACTTCGGCTCCTTGTCGAAGTAGGCCGAGTCGTACTCGTCGCCCTCGACCACGAACCACGGCGGCCGGCCGAGCGCGAAGCTCCGGCCGGTGTCGCGGGGCACGCCGCCGACGAGGTACCCGGGCGCGCGCCCCGTCCGCTCGAGCACCCAGGCGAGCATCGCGGCCGAGGTCGTCTTGCCGTGCGTGCCGGCGACGACGAGCGAGCGGCGGCCGGCGAGGAACATCTCGGCGAGCGCGGCGGGGAAGGAGAGGAGGCGGAGCCCGCGCGCCTCGGCGGCGGCGGCTTCGACGTTCGTGCGGCCGACGGCGTTGCCGCACACGACCGCGTCCACGCCGTCGAGCCGCGCGGGGTCGAAGCCGGGCTGCACGGGGATGCCCAGCTCCGCCAGCAGCGTGCTGGCGGGTGGGTAGACGTTCTCGTCGGAGCCGGTGACGTCGTGTCCGGCGGCCGCGAGCAGCCCCGCGAGCGCGCTCATGCCGACGCCGCACGCCGCGATGAGATGTACCTTCACGCACCCACCGCTTCCACGACGGCGTCGTGCAGCCGGGGCCGCACGTCGCGGATGCGCTCGTTGTCGCGGACCGGATGGACACGGTTGGTGAGGAAGACGACCTGCACCCCACGCTCGAGGTCGACCCAGAGCGAGGTGCCCGTGAAGCCGAGGTGCCCGACCGCGTGCGGACCGAGGCGCTGCCCGGCGCTCGACCCCGCCGGCGACGGCGTGTCCCAGCCGAGCGCCCACGTGGACTCCGGCACGCGGTCGTCGCGCCGCCAGAACTCGCGCACGAGGTCGGGCGGTAGGAAGTCGCCCTCGCCGCGCCAGCAGGCGTGCAGCCGCCACGCGAGCGCGTCGACATCCGCCGCGTCGGCGAAGAGTCCGGCGTGCCCGGCGACGCCGCCCATGGCGTAGGCGTTGTCGTCGTGCACCTCGCCGCAGAGCATGCGGCGGCGCCAGGGGCAGCGCTCCGTCGGCGCGATGCGGTCGGTGACCGGCTGGAGCTTGCGCGCCTTCAGCCTGGAGAGGTCGATGAACGCCGTCGAGCGGAGCCCGAGCGGGCGGAAGATGCGCTCCTGGCAGAAGCGGTCGAGCGTCTGCCGGCTCACCAGCTCGATCAGCTCGCCGAGCAGCATGAAGCCGAGGTCGCTGTACAGGGCGTGCGTGCCGGTGTCGTACTCGGGCTTCTCGCGGTGGATCTGCTCGTACACGAATTCCTTCGCGCCGCGGCTGGCGACGAAGTTGAGCCGGCCCTGTCGCTCGATGCGGTTGACCTCCTTGTAGAACGGCCGCCACGCCGCCAGCCCGGAGCAATGCGCGAGGAGATGCCGGAACGTGACGTGCGTCTTCCCGTGCACGCCGAAGTTCGGGAAGAAGCGGGTCACGCGGTCGTCGAGCTGCACCTTCTTCTCGCGCACGAGGAGCATGAACGCGGTCGTGGTCGCCAGCGCCTTGGTGAGCGAGGAGAGGTCGAAGGTGGTGTCGCGGTGCATCGGGGTCTTCTCGGGCTCGACGCTGCGCAGACCGAACGCTTCGTGCCAGAGCACCTCGCCGCGGCGCGAGACGAGGACGACGGCGCCGGGAAAGACGCCGGCTGCGATCGCGGACTCGACCTCCCGAGCGACGCCGCGGAAGTCCACGGGTCTAGACTACGGCCGGCTCGAGCGCCGTGAGCCGGCCCTGCTCGAGGTCGAGGGATACCTGGACGCCGAGCGGGAGCGCGAGGTTGGCGCACCCGGCGCTCCCCGGATCGTGGCCCGCGGGCAACCCGAAGCCGACCGGGCAGGCGAGGTCGCCGCAGCAAGCGCGGACGACGTCCAGCGGCCCGACGCCGTCCACCGGCGGGCACGCCGCCATGGCGCCGAAGACGAGGCCCGCGACGCGATCGAGCTTGCCCGCCTGGCGGAGGTGGGTGAGCAGCCGGTCGAGGCGGTACGGACGCTCCCGGACGTCCTCCAGGAAGAGGATGGCGCCGTCGGTGTCCGGGGCGTGCGGCGTGCCGAGCGTGGTGACCAGGACGGAGAGACAGCCGCCGACCAGCCGCCCCGTGGCGCGTCCCGGACGGACCGTCTCAGGGACCTCGAGCTGCCAGAGGTAGCCCGGGTCGGAGAGCAGCTCGCGGTGGTGCGTCTCGCCGCGGGGCGCGAGGCCGCGCGCCATGTCGTCGGCGACCATCGGGCCGTGCACGGCCACGACGCCGGCGGCGACCGCCGCGGCGAGCAGCGCGCTCGCGTCGCTGTAGCCGACGAAGAGCTTCGGGCGCTGCACGAGCGCGCGCAGGTCGAGCGACGGCACGAGCCGCTGGCTGCCGTAGCCGCCGCGCGCGCAGAAGACCGCCCGCACGTCGGCGTCCGCGAACATCGCCTCGAGGTCGGCGCGGCGCTGCGCATCGCCCCCTGCCAGATAGGCTTGTCGCTCGAGGACCGCGCGGCCGAGCTTCACCCGGTATCCCCAGCCCTCGAGCACCTTCACCCCCGCCTGCAAGCGCTCCGCGTGCACCGGCCCGGAGGGAGCCACCACGCCGATGACGTCCCCGGTCCGGATCCGGGGAGGCTTGCGGATCGGGGGCAGACTCAACCTGGCGCCGGCATAGCGGCAGACCCGCGGCAAGTCAAATTTCGCCGGTTGCAAAACTGGAACCGCACGTCTAAGTCTCGCTCATGCGGCCCTCGCCGGCGCAAATCGAGCGGGTGGCCGAGACGCTGGTGAAGCGTCTGGTCGAGGCCGACGTCCTCGAGCTCGTCGCCCCCGAAGCCACCGTCCGCGCCCGCTTCGCCGCCGACCTCGCCGCCAACTTCGCCGAGGAGGCGGAGATCGAGCGCGAAGCCGAAGCCGAGGCGGCCCGCCTGGTCCGTCAGGGCGCCCCGGGCGTCCGGCGCGAGGAGCTGGACCTCCGCCGCGTCGAGCAGCTCGTGAAGCAGCGGATTGCCAAGACGAAGGGCTTCCCCCTGTGACGCTCTCCGAGGCCCGCCTCTCGCACCTGTCCCACCTCATGTTGAAGGCGGTGACCGGGGGCAAGCTCGGGCGGGTTCGCAATGACCGGCTCTTCCTCACCGAGGCCAAGCGCCTGTTGACCGACGCCTTCTCCGTGGACGGCCGTCTCGACCAGGCGGCCCGGGCGCGGATGCCCAAACGGGTGGTGCCGGGGAGCCGGGAATGGGACGTCCTCTACCGCCGGTACTACGAGGAAGAGCGGCGCAAGCAGGGCGGCTGAGGGCGATCCTTCCCCCCCGCGCCTTGACAGGCCGGGCGATGTGGTTAGTTTGACGCCTCCAAACCCTTTTTGGTCGGCGGCGAAACCCCGATTTCCGAGACATTGCAGTGGCAACGAAAGGAGCAGCGGGCATGAAGATCAGGCCACTTCAGGATCGCGTGATCGTGAAGCGCCTCGAAGAGGCGATCGAGAAGACGAAGGGCGGCATCATCATTCCGGACACCGCCAAGGAAAAGCCCCAGCACGGCAAGATCGTCGCCGTCGGCAAGGGCAAGGTGAACGACGACGGCAAGGTGATGCCCCTCGACGTCAAGGTGGGCGACACCATCCTGTTCGGCAAGTACTCCGGCTCGGAGATCAAGCTGAACGGCGAGGAACATCTCATCATGCGCGAGGAGGACATCCTCGGCATCGTGGAAGCCTGAGAGGAGCAAAGAGACATGGCAGCCAAGATCGTGAAGTTCGCTCAGGAAGCGCGTGAGAAGATCCTCCGCGGCGTCAACATCCTCGCGGATGCGGTCACCGTCACGCTCGGGCCCCGCGGGCGAAACGTCGTGCTCGAGAAGTCCTTCGGCGCCCCGACCGTCACCAAGGACGGCGTGACGGTCGCCAAGGAGGTCGAGCTCGAGGACAAGTTCGAGAACATGGGCGCCCAGATGGTGAAGGAAGTCGCCTCCAAGACCTCCGACGTCGCGGGTGACGGGACCACGACGGCCACCGTGCTCGCGCGGGCGATCTTCACCGAGGGTCTGAAGATGGTCGCGGCGGGCCACGACCCGATGACGCTGAAGCGCGGCATCGACAAGGCCGTGACCACGCTCACGAGCGAGCTCAAGGCGCTCTCCAAGCCGACCAAGGAGCAGAAGGAGATCGCGCAGGTCGGTACCATCTCGGCCAACAACGACCCCACCATCGGCGAGATCATCGCCGAGGCCATGAGCAAGGTGGGCAAGGAAGGCGTGATCACGGTCGAGGAGGCGAAGGGCCTCGAGACCCAGCTTGAGGTCGTCGAGGGCATGCAGTTCGACCGCGGCTACCTGTCGCCCTACTTCGTCACGGACCCCGACCGGATGGAGTGCGTCTTCGAGGACGCCTACCTTCTCATCCACGAGAAGAAGATCTCGTCGATGAAGGATCTGCTCCCGCTGCTGGAGCAGGTCGCGCGCGGCGGGAAGCCGCTCCTCATCGTCGCCGAGGACATCGAGGGCGAGGCGCTCGCCACCCTGGTCGTGAACAAGATCCGCGGCACGCTGCAGACCGTCGGCGTGAAGGCGCCGGGGTTCGGTGACCGCCGCAAGGCCATGCTCGAGGACGTCGCGATCCTGACCGGCGGCAAGGTCATCGCCGAAGAGCTCGGCATGAAGCTCGAGAACGTCACGCTCCAGGACCTCGGCCGCTGCAAGCGGATCGTCGTCGACAAGGACAACACGACGCTCGTCGACGGCGCCGGCAAGAAGGCCGACATCGAGGGCCGCATCAAGCAGATCCGGGCGCAGATCGAGGAGACCACCTCGGACTACGACCGCGAGAAGCTCCAGGAGCGGCTGGCAAAGCTGGTGGGCGGCGTCGCGATAGTCCGCGTCGGTGCGGCCACCGAGATCGAGATGAAGGAGAAGAAGGCCCGGGTGGAGGACGCCCTCCACGCGACCCGGGCGGCGGTCGAGGAAGGCATCGTCCCCGGCGGCGGCGTCGCGCTCATCCGCGCCAGCGCGGCGCTCGACAAGCTCCAGGTCTCCGACGAGGAGCGCTTCGGCGTCAACATCGTGAAGCGCGCCATCGAGGAGCCGCTGCGTTGGATCGCCAACAACGCCGGCCACGAGGGCTCGATCGTCCTCGACAAGGTGAAGAACGGCAAGGGCGCCTTCGGCTTCAACGCCGCCAAGGAAGAGTACGAGGATCTCCTGAAGGCGGGGATCATCGATCCAACGAAAGTCGTACGCACCGCGCTGCTCAACGCCGCGTCGGTCGCCGGGCTCCTCCTCACCACCGAGGCGATGGTGGCGGAGAAGCCGGAAGACAAGTCGGGCGCACCCGCGATGCCGCCTGGAGGCATGGGCGGCATGATGTAACGGGCGCCCTGGCGTCGATTCGTCTGCACACCCGGGCCGCCGGGGCCGCAAGGCTCCGGCGGCCCGTCGTTTCAGCGCGTTGACAGTCACTACCTCGTACAGTACGGTCCCCGACCCGACGCGCCACCATGTTCGAGTCACTCGGCGAGAAGTTCGATTCCCTGCTGCGTAAGCTCCAGGGGCAGGGAAAGATCACCGAGAAGAACGTCGAGGAGGCGCTGCGCGACGTACGGCTCGCGCTCCTCGAGGCCGACGTCAACGTCGGCGTCGTGCGCGACTTCGTCGAGGCCGTCAAGAAAGACGCGCTCGGCCAGGAGGTGCTGCGCAGCCTCACGCCCGAGCAGCACTTCATCAAGCTCGTGCACCGCGAGCTGGTGCATCTGCTGGGCGACGAGCCGGCCAAGCTCGACCTCGGCGGGCCCGTGCCGCTGGTCGTCATGATGGTCGGCCTGAACGGCTCCGGAAAAACCACGACGACGGCCAAGCTCGCCCGCTGGCTGAAGACCGAGCGCGGCCGCGCCCCGTACCTCGTCCCCGCCGACGTCTACCGGCCCGCCGCCATCGAGCAGCTCGGCACGCTCGCCGCGCAGATCGACGTGCCGGTGCACCCCGCGACCGCGGGCGGGGACGCCGTCGCCATCGCGCGTGAGGGCGTGGCCGCCGCCCGTGCGCGCGGCGCCGACACGGTGCTGATCGACACCGCGGGGCGACAGACGGTCGACGACGAGCTCATGGCCGAGCTCGAACGCATGGTGGCCGCGGTAGAGCCCCGCCACGTGCTGCTCGTCGCCGACGCCATGACCGGCCAGGACGCCGTCTCCACGGCGGAGGGGTTCGCCGGCCGTCTCCCCGTCTCCGGCGTCGTGCTCACCAAGATCGAGGGCGACGCCCGGGGCGGCGCCGCGCTCTCGCTCCGCGCCGTCACCGGAAAACCCATCGTGTTCGCGGGCACCGGGGAGAAGCTCGACGCACTCGAGCCGTTCTACCCCGAGCGCGTCGCCTCGCGCATCCTCGGCATGGGCGACGTCATGTCGCTCATCGAGCGCGCCGAGAAGGCCTTCGACCATGAGCAGGCCGCGGCGATGGAGAAGAAGCTCCGTCGCGCCGAGTTCACGCTCGAGGACTTCCGCGAGCAGCTTCGCGCCGTGAAGAAGATGGGCTCGGTGGCGGACCTCCTCGGCATGATCCCGGGCGTCAAGAAGATGCTCAAGGGAGTGGACATGTCCGGCGCGGAGGGCGAGCTGAAGCGCGTCGAGGCGATCATCAGCTCGATGACGCGCTCGGAGCGCCAGAACGCACAGATCCTGAACGCCAGCCGTCGCAAGCGCATCGCGGACGGCAGCGGCACCTCGGTGTCCGAGGTGAACCGCCTGATCAAGCAGTTCACGCAGACGAAGAAGGTGTTGAAGAAGCTCGGCTCGGGATCGCTCATGCCGCCCATGCCGAAGTTTCCGGGCCTCCGATGACAACCACGGCATGGAGGAGTATCTGATGGCAGTGAAGATCCGGCTCGCGCGTCATGGCAGCAAGAAGAACCCCAGGTACCGGATCGTCGTCGCGCACTCGGAGTCACCTCGTGACGGACGCTTCATCGAGCAAGTCGGCCTCTACGACCCCACCCGCTCACCAACCCTCATCCAGTTCCAGGCCGAGAAGCTGGCTGCTTGGCTCAAGAAGGGCGCCCGTCCCACCCAGACGGTGGCGCAGCTCATCCGCAAGACGCAGCCGACCGCGTCCTGATCGTCCGCGTCATGCGCTGCGCCGCCAGGAGTCGCCGCCCGCATGAAAGAACTGGTCCTCTTCCTCGCCCGGCACCTCGTGAACCATCCCGAGTCCGTGGAAGTGAAGGAAACACAGGGTGATACCACGTCTGTTCTGGAGCTTCGCGTCGCCCCGGACGATCTCGGCCGGATCATCGGCAAGCAAGGTCGCACCGCGAAGTCGATTCGCACCATCCTGAATGCCGCGGCGTCGCGCACGAACCGCAAGGTCGTCCTCGAGATCGTCGAAGATTCGAAGTGAGCGCGAGGGCCGCGCGGACGGCGCGCCGCCGTCCGTCGTGGCCGTGGGCGAGGTCGTCGGCGCGCACGCGCTGCGGGGTTGGGTCCGCGTGCGCGCCTTTCAGCCGCCCGCCCCGAGCCTGGTCCCGGGATGCGAGGTGGTTCTCGACGGCCCGGGCGGTGCGCGCCCCGCGCGCGTGACGGTCGCCACCCGGCACGGCCGCGGCCTCGTCCTGGTCGGCTTCGACGGTATCCACGACCGGAACGCCGCCGAGGCGCTCGTCGGGAGCCGCCTGCTGGTGCCCGTCGCCGCCCTGCCGCCGCCGGCGGACGGCGAGTTCTACTACCACGAGGTCGAGGGCTTCGCGGTCGAGACCGCCGGCGGCGAGCGACTCGGCACCATCGCGGAGACGTTCTCCACCGGGCTCAACGACGTCTGGGTGGTGCGCGGCGCGCGCGAGCACTTGATCCCCGTCATCCAGGACGTGGTGCGCACCATCGACCGCGCCGGCCGGCGGGTCGTGATCGAGCCGCTCCCCGGCCTGCTCGACGGGTGATGCGCATCCACGTCCTCGCACTCTTCCCGGAGGTCCTCGGGCCCGCGCTCGCGGCGGGCGTGCTCGGCCGGGGGCGGGCGCGCGGGCTCCTCGAGATCCACCTCCACCAGCTCCGCGACTACGCGACCGACCGCCACCAGCAGGTCGACGACACGCCGTACGGCGGCGGCCAGGGCATGGTGATGAAGCCCGAGCCGCTGGTCGCGGCGATCGAGCACGTGAGCGCGGCCGACGCCCCGCACCGCGTGCTGCTTTCGGCGCGCGGCGGGCGTTTCACGCAGGAGCGGGCGCTGGCGCTGGCCGGCGAGCGCGCGCTGCTCCTCGTCTGCGGCCGCTACGAGGGCGTCGACGAGCGCGTCGGCCGCGCCGTCGACGAGGAGCTCTCGATCGGCGACTACGTCCTCTCGGGCGGCGAGGTCGCGGCGCTGGTGGTGATCGACGCCGTGGCGCGCCTCGTGCCCGGCGTCCTCGGCAACGCCGCCTCTCCCGCCGACGACTCGTACACCACCGGGCTGCTCGAGCATCCGCAGTACACCCGCCCCGAGGAGTTCCGCGGCGAGCGCGTCCCCGACGTGCTGCTCTCCGGCGACCACGCCGCGATCGGCCGCTGGCGGCGCGAGGAATCGCTGCGCTTGACGCTCGCCCGCCGCCCCGATCTCCTCGCGCACGCGCCGCTCGACGACGCCGACCGCGCCTTCCTCCGCTCGCTCGGCTGGCGCGGCTGATGGCCGCGCTCTACGTCGCGCTCCTCCATCACCCCGTCTACGACAAGAACGGGGCGATCGTGACCACCGCGGTCACCAACATGGACGTGCACGACATCGGCCGGGTGGCGCGGACGTTCGCCGTGCGCGCCTTCTACGTCGCGACGCCGGTGCCGACGCTCCGCCGGCTCGTGCAGCGGATCATCGCCCACTGGGAGACGGGCCCGGGCGCCGTCTACAACGAGACGCGGAAGGAGGCGCTGGCGCTCGTCCGCTTGGCCCACGACCTCGACGCCGTGGTGGCCGACGTCGAGCGCGAAGCCGGTGTCCTGCCGCGGCTGGTGGCGACGAGCGCCCGCGACGGTGCGGGCCGCCTCTCCTTCGACGCGCTCCGTCGCCGCCTCGCCGCGGACGGGCGGCCGGAGCTACTCGTCTTCGGCACGGGCTGGGGGCTGACCCCGGAGGTGCTCGGCCGCGTCGACGACGTCCTCGAGCCGATCCGCGGCACCGACGACTACAACCACCTCTCGGTCCGCAGCGCCGCCGCCATCATCCTTGACCGCCTGCGCGCCGACCGCTAGAAATGACCGTTTCCATGAACCCCATCGACCGGATCGAAGCGGAGCAGCTCCGCAAGGACGTCCCCGCCTTCAAGCCGGGCGACACGGTCCGCGTCCACGTGCGCGTCGTCGAGGGCGACAAGGAGCGCATCCAGATCTTCGAGGGCACGGTCATCAGCCGCAGCGGCGGCGCCAACCGCGAGACCTTCACGGTCCGCAAGACCTCCTACGGCGTCGGCGTCGAGCGCACCTTCCCGGTCCACTCCCCACGCGTCGACCGTCTCGAGATCGTCACCCGCGGCGCCGTCCGCCGCGCCAAGCTCTACTACCTCCGCGAACGCACCGGCCGCGCTGCCAGAGTCAGCGAAGAAGCCACGGCCGGCACCCCGAAACGGTCGTAGCGCGCGCCTACACCGTCTTCTCGGGGACGCCGCCCGCCGCCGGCTTGTCGCCCGCCGCCGGCTTGTCGCCCATGCGCGAGTGGCCCTCGAACGTGGCCCCTTCCTCGATCACGAGCGCGCGCGTCTCGACGTCGCCGTAGATCCGGCCGCCGGAGCAGATCTGCACGCGGGAGGCGCCTTGCACCTCGCCCCGCACCTCACCGAGAACGACGAGCTTCTCGGCGCGGACGGTTGCCTGCACGACCGCCTGCGGGCCGACCACGAGCAGCTCCGAGGCGCGGATCTCGCCCTTCAGCTTGCCCTCGATGCGCGTCGGGCTCACGAAGGCGAGCTTGCCGGTCACCTCGGCGTCGGGTCCGAGCGACACCCTGACGTCCTGCCATACACCTCCGCCGCCATTCGGCGCCTTTCCTTGCATCGCACGGACTCCTTTCCCTGAACCACCCGGGGCGAGGGCGCAGAGTATAGGAGGGGCGGTCCTTCCTGTCTACGTGTCGGGCTACTTGGTCTTGGCGACGTACACACCGTCCCAGTCGGCGCCCGGGGCCTCGGCCTGCTGCGCGTGGCAGCGCTCCACGAAGGCCGGGATGGCGCGGTCGTCGGGGTACTCCCGCCCCAGGGCCGCGAGCCGCTCGAGCGCGGCGTCCCAGTCCTGCGCCCGGTAGGCGGCGAGCGCGGCGTCGAAGCCCGAGCCGAGCCGCGCGACGCGTCCCGCACGGTCGTCCATGCGCCGGCCGAGCACCTCATAGACCGCGACGGGCTGCTTGCGGCCCTTGACGCGGAGCCAGTCGACCTCGCGGCACACGAACTCGTCGCCGAGCTGGGTGCGCGTCGACTCGGAGACGAGCATGCGCGTGGCGTACGTCTTCGTCTGTCCCTCGAGGCGGGAGGCGAGGTTCACGGCGTCGCCCATCACCGTGTAGTTGAAGCGCTGCGCGGAGCCGAAGTTCCCCACCACGGCGTCGCCCGTGTGGATGCCCATGCCGATCTCGAGCAGCGGCAGCCCCTCGACACGCCAGCGCTCGTGGAGGTGGGCCAGCGCGGTCTGCATGTCGAGCGCGGCGCGCACGCAGCGCGCGGCGTGGTCGGGGGCGTGGACCGGCGCGCCCCAGAACGCCATCACGGCGTCGCCGATGTACTTGTCGAGGAGCCCCTCGTGCTTGAAGATGACGTCCGTCATCGCGCCCAGGTACTCGTTCAGCAGCTCCGCGAGCGCTTCGGGCGCCAGGCCCTCCGACACGCTCGTGAAGCCGCGGATGTCGGAGAAGAAGATCGTCACCTCACGCCGCTCGCCGCCGAGCTTCAGGTGCTTCGGGTCGCTCGCCACCAGCTCCGTGACCTCGGGGTTCAGGTAGTGGCGGAAGGCGTGGCGGATCTTCCGCTTCTCGCGCCCCTCGGTCATGGCCTCGAAGACGACGGCGCCGAGGTAGATGAAGAGGATGCCGGTGAGCGGGTAGATCGCGCCCAGGAGCAGGCCGCGCGTGACGAAGAGGTGCTGCGTGACCCAGAGGTAGCCGGCCGCGACGACGGCGGCGATCGCGGTGCCCGCGAGGCCCCGCACCGGCGTGAGCGCCAGGCCGAGGAGCAAGCCGAGCAGCACGATCACGCCCGCCTCCACGAGCGGGACCCACGCCGGCTGCCAGAGCGTCCGGCCGCGCAGGATGTCGTCGATCACCGTCGCGTGCAGCTCGACGCCCGCGGCACGACGGGCGAACGGCGTCGGGATCTCGTCGGCCAGCCCCGTCGCGGTGAAGCCGACGATCGCGATCTTGCCCGCGACGGCGGCCGGGTCGAAGCGCCCCGCGAGCACGTCGGCCGCCGAGACACTCGGGAAGGTCCGCGGCGGTCCGAGGTAGCTCACCCACATCTCGCCGCCCGCGTCGATCGGGAGCGGCATGTCTCCGAGCCGGAAGCGGATCGCGTCGGGCGCGACATCGAGCATCGCGGGCACCCCGCCCAGGTATCGGCGCAGCACCTCGATGCTGAACGCCGTGGCGTTCACGTCCTCGCCGATCGGGATGACGAGCGGGACCCGCCGGTACATCCCGTCCGGGTCGGGAAAGTTGTTGACGGACCCGGAGCCGACGGCCGCGGACTGGAGGAGCCCGATGCTGAGGTGCACCGCGGCGGGCTGTCGGTACGCGGTCAGCCGCGCTCCACCCCGGGTCCTCGTCGACACCTCGGCGATCCGGGCGAGCTCCGTGGGCGGGATGCCGCCGCCCCCGGTCCCGTACTCGAAGAAGTGCGCGAGCACGACGCGGCCCGACGCCTTGATCGCGTCTGCGAAGCGGACGTCGTTGCCGAGCTGGGCGGCCAGCAGGTCCCTCGCCGACCGCTTCGGGTCGGCCGCGGCGGCCTCGAGCAGCGCCTTCAGGTCGACGCTCGCGTCCGGCTTGTCGAAAAAGGCGTCGAACCCGATGACCGCGGCGTTCGCCGCCGTCAGCCTGTCGACCAGCTCCGCCAGCTTGCTCCGTGGCCACGGCCAGCGTCCACCCTCGTCGAGGCTCTTCTCGTCGATGCCGACGATGACCACCTCGTTCCCCGGTTGGATCCTGCCGCGGATCGTCTGCCGGAGATCGAGCACCCTCAGGTCGAGCAGCTCGAGGGGCGTCGGCTGCATGAGACGCACCGCCGCCACGACGACGGCGACGGCCATGCACACCGCGGTGACGGCGAGCCCTCTCATCGACGATCAGCCGGTCTCCCGGCGGCGCTGCTCACCGACGCGGCGGCGGTGGCGGTGGCGGGGGAGGCGGGGGCGGCGCCTCGACCTTCGGGGTGCTCTCGCGGCGCAGGCGGTCGACCGGCTGGTCGATCGCCTTGTTCTCCGGGGAGAGCGCGCCCGCACCGCCCGACGGCACGCGCGGGTTCGCCGCGCCGGCCGGTTTGGTCGACGGGGCGAGCTCGGTCTCCGGCTTGGCGCCGCCGCTGACACTCGTCATGCCGCTCAGCGAGCGGAGCACGTCATCGGGCATGAGCGTCGGCTTCAGCGGATAGCTGCCGCGCCGCACGCGGGTCGCGAAGCCGGCGGCGAGCAGGACCTCACGCACGCCGCGGGCGTCGGCCTTCGAGCGCACGCGGGTCACGTCGAAGAGGCCGACGACGAGCGTCTCGTCGATGCTCGCGTCGTAGCTGGCGATGAAGCCGGTGCCGCGCACGCCGGCGACGGCGGTCGGCGTGTCGACCTCGAAGCGCGCGCCGGGGGCGCCGTAGCGCTCGGTCACGATCGCCTTCACCGAGCCGGCGAGCAGCGAGAAGCCCGACTGCGGCTTGGCCGCGCCGGCCGTCTGCTCGTCCACCTTGAGCTGCGAGTTGGGGGCGAGCGTGAGCACGGAATCGTCGCGGAAGAGGAGCTTCAGCTTGGAGTCGGCGAGGGTCCGGACCTGGTCGCCGAGGAGGACGTCGGCGCCCGCCACGAGCGGAGCCCACGCGGCCTGCCCGGGATGGAGCGCCTCGGCGCGCCCCTCGAGCGCGGCGACGGAGCCGACCTTCTCCTGCGCCGCGGCGGCGACCGCGAGGACGAGCGCGGCCACGAGGCAGACCCGCGCCACCATGAGTCTCGTGCGTTGGCTCGTCATCAGTAGGTCACCTGTAGGAGAGCCGAGACGACGCTCCGCCGGTAGTCGAAGAGGGGGATGTTCGACGTGTTGACCGTGCCGTAGTAGACGATCGCGGCGCTCAGATGCTCGGTGATCGGCCGGCGCACGCCCGCGTACATGTGGTGCTCGTCGTCGTACCGCTGCTTGCGGAAGCCGGCGAAGCTGTTGCGGTGGACGTAGTCGTCATACCGGTAGAGGTAGAGAAGGTCGATGCTCGTCTTGCACCACGCGGGGAAGCCGACCCCGACGTAGGCCTGGGATCCGTCGTTCTCCCAGTCGTTGCCCACCTTGCTGGACGGGTTCTCCCGGTCGTACTGGAAGCCGAGGGTCAGATACTTCGCGCCTTCGTCGAGGTAGAAGGTCTGGCTGCCGCCGATCGCGTCGGTCCGCCCGTCGCGGATCTCGTGGAAGGGCGTCGTCAGATACGTGCTGTCGCCGTGCCGCCACGTGACCTGCGACATGCCCCACGACGCCTCGAGGTAGGAGAGGAAGGGCATGACGAACGGCTCGCTCAGATAGCTGTGCGGGCCGAGCGTGTAGTGGTTGTACCCGCCCTGCACCCCGGCCCACAGGTCCGGGCGGAGCGCGTAGCTCACCGTGCCGCGCACGCGGTGGGAGCGGAAGTCGAAGTCGGTGATGTGCGGATGGAGCGTCTGGTAGAGGTCGTACTCGAGGCGCACGAGCAGACTCTTGCTGTTGACGACGTCGTAGCGACCGCCGCCGGCGAGCGTGAAGAAGACATCGCCCCGGTCGTCGACGGCGCCGAGGGTGTGGCCGCGCGGCGCGAGCACGACGTTGCTGTCGTAGCCGACACCGGTCTGGGCGTGCACCTCCCAGGCCTTCCGCGTCGGCGCCCGGACCTCCGACTCCTTGGCCGCGGCGCCTTCCGCCCCTGCGGGTGCGGGTTCGCCCGCGGCCCCCTTCTGGCGCGCCAGCTCGAGGCCACGGCGCGCCGCTTCGAAGTCGGGACGCTGCTGGAGGGCCTGCTGGAACGAGCCAGCCGCCTCCTCCCATCGTCCGAGCTTCCCGAACGTGAGCCCGAGGGCGTAGCGCGCGTCGACGTCCTTGGCATCCTCGGCGACGGCCTGCTCGAAGAGGTCCTGGGCCTCGGCGTAGCGGCCCTGGTGGTACGCGACCTCGCCCTTGGCGACGAGGACTTGCGAGTGTTCCGAGCCGCGCACCGGCGCCGGGGCGGCGATCAGGAGCGCGGCGCCGAGCAAGGCGAGCCGTCCGGGTCTGGCGAGCATGAGAGCGATTCCGCGGCCGATATGACAGCGGCGCGGGGAATACAAGCCGGGGGGCTGGGCATCCGCTGTGCGCTCACCCCGGCGTAAAGCCATTTTCGGTTGACGCGGCGAACCCTGGGAGGTTAGCCTCCGTCGCCCGAAGTGGCACGGTTGCAGTGCCGCGCACCGGTACGGCCCGAGCCCTCACACAGACGCAGGAAGGAATCCCCACCTGATGACGACCCAAACCCGACGGGTCCTCGGCGCCTCGACGGCGTTGCCCAGCCCTTGCCAGCCGGGACTGGCCGGGGGCGTCCAACGGCGGCGACGAGCGGGGAGCACCGCGCGAGTTCTCGTGCTCGCGCTCCTGCTCGCGGCGGGCGGGAGCCACGCGGCGACCATTGGCTCCGGGACGCTCAGCTACACGGTCCAGGGTGATCAGGTGACCGGGCAGGTGAGCTTCAACAACGTCACGTACACACCCTTCGGAGGGTCGATCAACCTCGGGGCGGCCCTATCGCAGTCGCCGGTATCCCTTGCCGGCACCTTCACATTGACCACGCAGACGAGTGGCACGAACGACTTAACCGCCACTGCCGCCAACGCGAGCCTCTTCATGATGCACGGCCAGGGCGTCTTCACGTGCCCTGGCGCCGGATGCTCCTCCGGCCCGCCGAACTTCGTCTTCGCCAACGTCACGTCGCTCAGCGGCACGACTGTCGCGTCGCTCCCGACCGGCCTCATGTACGCCGTGCGGAGCGTCCCCGGCGCCGGCGGCGGCTGCACGCCGAACGGCAACGGCGCCGACTGCACCGTGCCGTTCGAGCTCGACGGCTTCCGCTCGATCCGCACCTTGCCCGGGTTCGCGGCGAACCTCTTGCCCCCGAACGACGACGACTCGACGGGTCTGGTGCCGATCGGCTTCCAGGCGAGCTTCTTCGGTCACGAATACACTGAGATCTTCGTCAACAACAATGGCAACGTGACGTTCGACGACGCGCTGGGAGAGTACACTCCCTTCGATCTCACGCACACCCAGCGTGTGATCATCGCACCGTTCTTCGCCGACATCGACACGGACAACCTGGCTTCCAACGTGGTCACGTACGGCGTCGACACGATCGACGGGCATCCGGCCTTCGGCGTCAACTGGATCAAAGTCGGATACTTCGCATCCAAGGCGGACAAGCTGAATACCTTCCAGCTCGTCCTCATCGACCGATCGGACCTCAACCCGGGCAATTTCGACATCGAATTCAACTACGACTCGATCCAGTGGGAGACGGGGGACGCCAGCAACGGCCATGACGGTCTCGGCGGCTCCTCGGCGCGCGCGGGCTTCTCCAACGGCACCGGCGACGTCGGGACGTTCTTCGAGCTTCCCGGCTCGGCCGTGAACGGCGGACTTCTCGACACCAACCCCGACACTGGCCTCGCCAACGTGAGCCGCCTGAGCGACGTACCCGGCCGCCAGGGCTTCCCCGTTCGTAACGGCGTCATCAGCCTCGTGGACCTCGCGCTCAGCAAGATGGCCGACCCGACGCACGTCCACATCGGTGACGCCGTGACCTACACGCTCACCGCGCACAACAATGGTCCCGGCGACGCGAGCAGCATCACGATCCTCGACACCCTCCCGTCCGGCACGCAGTTCCAGTCGGCGAGCCCGGGTTGCACCAATCAGGACGGGACGATCACGTGTGCGATCCCGTCGCTCGCCTCCGGCCAGGAGCAGGCGGTGACCATCACCGTCACGGCAATCTCGCTGGGCTCCATCGACAACCAGGCATCCGTGCAGGCAGCCGAACCCGATCCGCACACGGCCGACAACTCGGCGGAGGCGTCCATCACCGTCGGCTGCCGCACCGACGACGAGTGCGACGACCACAACCTCTGCACCGTCGACACGTGCGACGTCGAGAACTTGGCCGCCGACCTCACGGGATGCGTCCACACGCCCGCCGCGATCGCCTGCCCTCCCGCCGAGTGCCACGGAGCCGGCGTGTGCGACCCGGCGACTGGCGCGTGCACGGGTCCGCCACTCACCGGCACGCCGTGTGACGACGGCAACGGCTGCACTCGCACGGACGTCTGCCAGGACGGCGTCTGCGTCGGCACGGATCTGGTCACCTGCGGCGGAGCGGGCTCGTGCGGCGGCGGGGTGTGCGATCCGGCTACCGGTCGTTGCAGCGGCACCCCGGCGCCCGACGGCACCTCGTGCAGCGACGGCAACGTCTGCAACGGGCAGGAGATCTGCCAGGCCGGGAGGTGCGCCACGCCGAGCCGCGCCGCCGCGCTCGCGTGCGAGAACCAGGCCCTCGTCGCCTTCATCACCGACTTCAACGACAACGCGATCTCGTTCCTGCCGGTTGCCTCGACCTCCGTCGCGGCGACCGCGTCCGTCGGCGCCGCGCCCTGGGCCGTCGCGATCCGTCCCCTGGCGAACGAGCTCTTCACGACCAACCGCCAGGCCGGGTCCGTGTCCGTGCTCGACGGCATCTCGCGCACCGTCGTCGCCACCATCCCGGTCGGCGCGACGCCGCTCGGCATCGTGATCAACGCCGCCGGAACGCGCGCCTGGGTCGCGAGCTACGACGCCAACTCCATTTCCGTGATCGACACGGCGTCGCGCTCCGTCGCGGCGACGATCCCGGTCGGCCCGGGCCCGGCGGGGCTCACGCTCAACGCGGGCGGCACGCGGCTCTACGTCTCCAACTACGCCGCCGGCACCGTGTCCGTCGTCGACACGGCGACGAACGGCATCATCCGCACGATCGGCGTCGGCGCGCAGCCGCTCGAGCTGGGCGTGGACGAGGCGAAGGGCCGGCTCTACGTCGCCAACTACGGCAGCGACACCGTCACCGTGATCGGCACGCTCAGCAACAGCGTGCTCACCACCGTGGCGGTGGGCAGCAAGCCCTTCGGGGTGGCGATCGACTCGGCCGCCTCGCGCGCCTACGTCAGCAACGCGTCGAGCGACGTCGTGTCGGTGCTCGACACCGGCATCAACCAGGTGCTCACCACCATTCCGGTCGGCCGCGCGCCGTTCGGCATCGACCTCGACCGCACCGGCGGGCGCGCCTTCGTGGTGAACGCCGGCGCCAACACCGTCTCCGTCATCAACACGGCCAGCGCGAGCGTCGTCGCCACGGTCCCGGTCGGCAAC
>JBGQET010000046.1:0-38123 GCA_041496545.1 Binatia bacterium
ACTTCCACACCTGGCTCGCTCCCTACCGCTTCATCGAGGTGACGGATCGCGTTCAGGCCCGGCCGGTCGCGACGCTCGCCTCCCACCCGTAGCGCCTTCGCGCCGGCGCCCCGCGGCGCGGCCTCGTCACGGAACGACGGCGAGGTGATAGCCGCGGGCCTGGCGTTCCCGACCCCGCCGTCGTAGTCACCGGGAACCACCGCAGGACCGGAGGTGTCGACGTGCCGTTGGATTTCCGGACTCGCCGCGACGCCGACGTGCCCGCCGCCACGGACCCGGTGGCGTTCTTCTCGACCGACCTGCCAGCGCTCCTCGAGCACGGCCGGGCATTGCTTGCGCCCGGGACGGCGCGTCTCGCGTTGCGACCGCTCACGGTCGAGGTCGCGGGAGGAGAATGGTCCCTCGTCCGCGACTCCGCGATCCGTGTCCTGCCGGGCGCCGTCCCCGACGCCGAGGCGCTGGTCAAGCCGATCGGCGTCGTGGCCGGCATCTCCGACGTGCCCTGGCACAAGGACTGTAGCCTCGGGCGGCACAGTTACGAGTGCTGCGGCCTGACCCTGGGGATCTCGGTGGCGGGAGCCGACGCCCGCTCGGGTCAGCTGCGTGTCGTGGCGGGCTCCCACCGGCTCACGCCGCAGCTCGTTCGTCGAGCAGCATCGCGGCCTTTTCGCAAAGCACCCCGCGCGGCGCTCACTCCGCATCGACAGGGCAGTGCAGCGCCCCACCAAGCGTCTTCAAGTTGGAGTTGATCGTGTCCCCCGCGCTCGCGAGGGGCTCGCGGATTCCGAAAGGCGCGATCTTCTTCGCCCGCTGGTTGCGCAGCCCGCGGCAGTACTGGGTTACCACGAGGCTCAGCCGCCTGAGGCGCGCCTTCGCCTGTGTGGTCTTACCGCTCGTGCAGAACCCACGTGCGGCGTCGGTGCCGTCGAGCGCCTTACCCAACGCCCGAGCAAGCTTCGCCTCGAGGGAACCGAGCGCCGTGGCCGAAGCCGTGGCGTCCCGAAGTGCCTCGAGACCACAGCGGACCGACGCGAAGGTCGGCCCCGCGGGAACGGCGAGGCACCCCGTGGGCACCGTCGTGCTGGTGGTCGTCGTCGCGAGGGGGACCGTCGTGGTCGTCGTGGTGGTGGTCGTGGTCGTGGTGGGGGGGGCCGGCGGCGGCGAGGCCAGGTAAGCGATCATGTTGTTCATCAGGGCATGCGAGTCGGCATCTGCGGAGATGTCCATGAAATTCACGTCGAAAACGACGATCAAGGCCCCCGCGTAAGCGTTCGCAAGCCAGCCCTGTGGGAATACGATCGCAATGCCAGCACCGTTGGTATCCTTCGTGGCGAACACTCCACTGGACGGCGTCAGGGCAACACCCGCCCCCGCCAGGAAGGTGATGGTGTTGACGGAAGTCGGGCCCGTGAATGGGTACACCACAGTCTGGTTGTTGATGGGGTTCGTCACGGTGAGCGTGGGGCCTCCGGCCGCTTGGATCAAGGCGACGATCGAATCGTTGCGGGCGACGAATCCCGTATTCTCACCCATGACGAACAGAGAGCCACCTCCGGCAAGATAGGTGACGTAGGCGCTCCTGTCGGACGCCGAGATCGGGGTGGTGATGTTGAAGCGGATATCCCAGATTTGCCCGTAGCCCGAGAGGCTCCCGCTCGGGACTCCCACGTTCGTCGAGACCGTGTACCCCGCGCTGGTCAGACCGGTCGTCAGGTTGGTGACCACGCTCGCCTCGAGGCCTAGCGTGCCATCGTGGACGATCAATGCCTGAGGCGCCCCCCAACAGAGGCCAGTGGAAGCCAACGACAGAATCAAGACGGCTCTCCGCAGCGTTGCCAATTGGGGCATGGGTCGCAGGGGTTTCATGAGGGAAGGTATCGGCACGCGCGGTGCGGGGCATGAGTTCATATGGCGCGGCTGCCACGAGGTCGCGCCGACCTCACCTCCGCCAGGGGCCGCGAGCATGGCGTCGAACCCGGCTATCCAGCTCCGCCGCTCGCTTCCCTGCTCATGAAGAAGGTTGATGAATCTTGCAAAAGCTGAGGAGCTGATAGGTGTTACCGTTCAGTCCGAGCCCCTCTCGGTAGAGCGCGAGGGCACGCTGCGCCCTCAGGCCGGTCGGAACCCTGGGTTGATGACGAGCGCAGGCGACCCCGAGAAGCGGTGCGCGCGGTCCCGAACCGCCTCGGCCGCCCACGAATGCCCGTCCCTAGTGCGCGCCCGGGGTGAGTCGAACACCCGACCTGCAGGTTCGAAGCCTGACGCTCTATCCAGCTGAGCTACGGGCGCTTGGTGCGAGGTCGAGGGCTTACCAGCGGCGCCCCTCCCCGGCAACCCCGACGGTGCCGAGAACGCAGCGGAGCCGTCGCCCATCGACCTCGTGCTCCTCGAGCGCCGCCGCGGCCGGTGTGACGTCCGACACTCGCCCTCCCCCGCTGGACGGCCGGCACGCCAGGGCGTTATGAGCGACACAGGAGGCGACCGATGCCCCACGCGACGAAGCGGCTCGGCTGGATCCCCGACCTGCCCGACGCACGCGACCACCGGTACTCGGCGCCCCTCGCGACCCTGGTGAAGCTGCCGCCGAAGGTCGACCTCATCGCGAGCTGTCCGCCGGTGTACGACCAGGGTCAGCTCGGGAGCTGCACCGGCAATGCGATCGCCGGCGCGATCGAGTTCATGCAGATGAAGGAGAAGCTCGCGCGGGTATTCGTTCCCTCACGGCTGTTCATCTACTACAACGAGCGCGTGATCGAGCACAGCGTCGAGAGCGACGCCGGCGCGGCCATCCGCGACGGCATCAAGACGGTGCGCAAGCAGGGCGTGTGCACCGAGCACCGCTGGCCGTACGACGTCGACAAGTTCGCGACCAAGCCGACGCCGCCCTGCTACGCGGAGGCGCAGGACCATCGCGTAGTCTCCTATCAGCGGATCGCCCGCGACCTGAACCAGATGAGGGGTTGCCTCGCGACGGGCTATCCGTTCGCCTTCGGCTTCACCGTCTACGCGAGCTTCGACAGTCCGCAGGTGACGAAGACCGGCCACGTGCCGATGCCGCACAGCAACGAGCGGGTGCTGGGCGGGCACGCCGTGGTCGCCGTCGGCTACGACGACGCGCACCACCGCTTCATCGTCCGCAACTCCTGGGGGCCAGGCTGGGGCATGAAGGGCTACTTCACGATGCCCTACGCCTACCTCCTCGAAGAGAACCTGGCCGACGACTTGTGGACCATACGCCTGACCGAGTGAGTGCAGGAGGAGTGCGAATGACGACCATCCAGATCCTGTCCCCCGTCTCGCTCGGCCCCGCGGAGGCGAAGCCGCTCGCCCCCGCGCTGCCGACGCTCCGCGGCCGGCGGCTCGGCATCCGCGTCGATCGCGCGTGGCAGTCCTTCCACCGCTTCGCGGACGAGACCGCCCGCCTCGCCCGCCAGCTCGGCGTGGCCGAGGTCGTGCTCTTCGACCCGGAGACCCGCATCGGCTCGCCCGAGGCCGAGAGCGGCAAGGTGCTCGAGTTCGCGCAGGGCGTCGACGCCGCGGTCGTCGGGCTCGGCACTTGAGGGTCGTGCACGTCGTGGAGTGTCCACGACACGCTGGTCTGTGAGGGCGCGGGGGTGCCCGCGGTCGTGGTGGTGACGTCCGTCTTCGAGAACCTGGCCCGCACCGCCGCCCGGGCGCACGGCTACCCCGAGATGCGCCTCCTCGTCCTGCCCCACCCGATGGAGTCCCGCCCCGAGGCGGAGGTGCGCGAGATCGCGCGCGCCCGCTTCGCGGAGCTGACGGCGCTCCTCGCCCGCGACGGCTGACGTGGCGCGCGGCACGCTCCTCTCCGAGCTGCGCTCGGTGGCCGACGACCCCGAGGAGGTCCTCGCCTTCGTCGAGGCACAGGGCTGGGGCGACGGGCTCCCCGTCGTCCCGCCGACGGAGACACGCGTGCAGGTGATGCTCGAAGCCACGCCGATGCCACCGTCGCACGTCGTCGGCGTCGTCGAGCCGCGGCGCGGCGAGGCGACGGTCGAGAAGATCGCCGTCAACGCCGTCCTCGCCGGCTGCCGGCCCGACTATTTCCCCGTCGTCCTCGCCGCGGTCGAGGCCGTCTGCGAGCCGCCCTTCAACCTCTACGCGCTCAACACGACGACCTGCTGCGCCACGCCCGCGCTGATGGTGAACGGGCCCGCGCGCCGGACGCTCGGCATCGAGTGCGGCTACTCGTGCCTCGGCCACAACGGGCGCGCCAATGCGACCATTGGACGGGCCCTCCGCCTCGTCATGCGGAACGTCGGCGGGTCGATCCCGGGCGCGGTCAGCAAGTCCGTGTTCGGGCAGCCGGGACGCGTCTCGCTCTGCTTCGGCGAGTGGGAGGAGCGGAGCCCGTGGCCGCCCTTCCACGTCCGCCGCGGCTTCGCCCCCGAGGACGACGTCGTGACCGCGACCTGCGCGACGGGCACGCAGGACATCGCGGACATCTGGGCCGAGACCGGCGAGGAGCTCGCGTGGGTGCTCGCGCACTCGATCGACTGGATCGGCAACAACAAGGTCCTCGTGCCGCAGGACAAGGGCGACATGCTGCTCCTCCTCTGCCCCGACTTCGCGCACAAGATCGCGCGCGACGGCATCGACGTCCCCCGGCTCCAGCAGATGCTCTTCGAGCTGACCCGCGCGCCGATCGAGCGCTGGCCCCGCGCCTATTGGCCGAAGCTCGAGCAGCGCGGCTACATCGACGGCAACGTGGTGCCGCTCGCGGCGCGGCCCGAGCAGTTCCTGATCGCGGTCGCGGGCGGCGAGTCGGGCCACCACGCGCTCTACTTCTGCACCTTCGGGCTCACCTGGTCGGTGTCGAAGCGCTTCACGCTGGAGGGCGCGACGGCCGGCGAGGTCTGTGAGCTCCCCGCGCGCAGCTGAGCAAGGGTAGGTGGGCTCAGTGCGCGCGGGCGAGCGAGGGGCGGGTGCGGCGGGACGCGGGTCGAGGCGCGTGGCGCGTGGCGTGCGCAGCCGGCGGGCGGCCCTTCACGCGAGCGGCACGGGCCTGATGGACGACGGGAGCCGGGCTGCCGCCGAGACGGTCGGCCAGGGCGAGGACCGCGCTGACGTACGGGTCGGAGTGGTTGTAGGCCCAGAGCGCGTGCTGGCGCTCGCGGCGCGAGCAGCCGGGCTTCCAGCCGTGGTGCGCGAGGTACCGCGCGCAGGAGGCGGCGGCGTCCGCCATGTCGTCGAGGCGCACCCGCCCATCGCCGTCGGCATCGACGCCGTAGCGGAGGAAGCTCGTGGGGAGGAACTGCGGGTAGCCGAAAGCGCCACCTTCGGAGCCGACCAGCTCGAGCGGATCGAGCCCCTGGCGGTCGGCCACGTCGAACGTGCCGCGCACCTCGGGGTAGAAGGTGTCCTCGAGATAGCGGGCGCGGGCCCGCACTGCCGCCTCGGGGGTCCGCGTGGCGCCGAGGCGTTCGAGGTTCGCGGCGAGGTTCTCGGGCGCATTGGCCATCGACAGCCGCGCGAGCCGCGGCAGCACGCGCGCATTCCCCGTCGTCCGGCCGCAGCCGCTCTCGACGTAGAGGAGGGCCGCCAGCACGTTGGCCGGCACGCCCTCGGTGGCCTCGGCGGCCCCGAGCGCGTCCTCGTAGCGCGCTCGGCAGCGGCGCGCCGCGCTTAACGTCCGGGGCTTCAGGAGCCCCCGGTAGAGCGCGGCTGACTCGCGCGGTGCGACCGAGAACTCAAGCCCGGTGAAGCGCGGCATGCGCGGGTCGGTGAAGGTCGCCACGGCACGAGCGCGCGGCACGTCGTCGGCGACGAGCTTCTCGACGAGGTAGTCCCATCCGCGGAGATCGGGCTCGTCCGCCCGCCCGACGCCGACCCACGCGACCAGCACTGCCGCCGCCACGACGGCCGAGGCGAGGCGATGGCGGGCCGAGATCACGCCAGAGTCTCGGCAGACCGACGCCGGGTCTTGAGCGACGGGCGCATGAGCCTGCAAATGCCCCAGGCGGGTTTCAAACCGCAAGCGCTCTCGGGAGCCGCCCGGCGAGACGGAGAGATTGACGCGGCGACCACGGTCTCGCTAGGACCGGTCTTCGAGGAGGGACCTCATGGCACTCGACCCGGGGAAGCTGCACGCGTTCGTCGAGAAGGCGCTCGGCGACCTCGCCGGAGCGCTCACTGCGGGCCTCGTCGTGATCGGCGACAAGCTCGGGCTCTACCGCGCCATGGCGGGCGCGGGGCCGCTCACCTCGGCGGAGCTGGCAGAGCGCACCGGGACGGCGGAGCGCTACGTCCGCGAGTGGCTGGCCGCGCAGGCCGCCGGCGGGTACGTCGTCTACGACGCCGCCACGGGTCGCTACACGCTCCCGCCCGAGCAGGCCGAGGCCCTCGCCAACGACGACAGCGTCGCATGCGTCCTCGGCGGCTTCCAGGGCATGACCGCCGCCATGCGAGTCCAGGAGAAGCTGCTCGAGGCGTTCCGCACCGGCGGCGGCGTCGGCTGGGACCAGCACGACCCCGACCTCTTCGTCGGCACGCAGCGCTTCTTCCGCCCCGGCTACACCGCGAACCTCGTCCCGTCCTGGATCCCGGCGCTCGACGGCGTCGAGGCCAAGCTGCGCCGCGGCGCGCGTGTCGCCGACGTCGGGTGCGGGCTCGGCTCCTCCACCATCCTCATGGCGCAGGCGTTTCCGGTCTCGCGCTTCACGGGCTTCGACTACCACGCGCCCTCGATCGAGCGAGCGCGCACGCTGGCGGCCGAAGCGGGGCTGGCGGACCAGGTCGCCTTCGAGGTCGCGCCCGCCAAGGGATACCCGGGCACGGGCTACGACCTCGTCACCTTCTTCGATTGCCTGCACGACATGGGCGATCCCGTCGGCGCCGCGCGCCACGTCCGCGAGACGCTCGCGCCCGACGGCACGTGGATGATCGTCGAGCCCTTCGCGCACGATCGCGTCGAGGACAACCTGAACCCGATCGGGCGGCTCTTCTACGCGGCGTCGACGTTCGTCTGCACGCCGGCCTCGCTCGCGCAGGAGGTGGGCCTGGCGCTCGGCGCGCAGGCCGGCGAGGCGCGGCTCCGCGAGGTCGTCACGTCCGCCGGCTTCCGGCGCTTTCGCCGCGCGACCGAGACGCCCTTCAACCTCGTGCTGGAGGCTCGCCCGTAGACGCGCGCCCAGGCGTCTGCGGCTTGCACGCGCCCCGGCCCGTCACTACCCTACCGCGCCGAGCGAGCGGGAGGGACGCGATGAGCGACGAGAAGGCCGAGGCGGCGATCGATTCGGTGCTGCGGGAGGACCGCGTGTTCCCGCCGCCCGCCGCGTTTGCCCGCGCGGCGCACGTCCCCAGCCGCGCGCGCTACGACGAGCTCTACCGGCGCTCGGTCGACGATCCCGAGGGCTTCTGGGCCGAGATGGCGGGGCGCCTGCGCTGGACGGCGCCCTGGACGCGCGTGCTGGACTGGCAGCCGCCGTTCGCCAAGTGGTTCGTGGGCGGCAAGCTCAACCTCGCCGACAACTGCCTCGACCGCCACCTGGCCGGCCCGCGGCGCACCAAGCCGGCGATCATCTGGGAGGGCGAGCCGGGCGAGCGGGTCGTCTACACCTACGAAGCGCTGCACGCCGAGGTGTGCCGGTTCGCCAACGTCCTGAAGGAGCTCGGGGTCAAGGCCGGGGACCGGGTCGGCATCTACCTGCCGATGATCCCCGAGGCCGCGATCGCGATGCTCGCGTGCGCGCGCATCGGCGCGACCCACAGCGTCGTCTTCGGCGGCTTCTCCGCCGAAGCGCTCCGCGACCGCATGAACGACGCGCAGGCGACCGTCCTCGTCACGGCCGACGGCGGCTACCGCCGCGGCGCGATCGTGCCGCTCAAGGCCAACGTCGACGCCGCGCTCGCCGACGTGCGGAGCGTGAAGCACGTCGTCGTCGTCCGGCGGACCAAGGAGGCCGTGCACATCGAGGCCGGGCGCGATCACTGGTGGCACGAGCGCATGCAGCGCGTCTCCGCCGACTGCCCCGCCGTCCCGCTCGACAGCGAGCACCCGCTTTTCATCCTCTACACGAGCGGCACCACCGGCAAGCCGAAGGGCGTCGTCCACACCACCGGGGGCTACCTCCTCCACGCGACGCTCAGCGCCGAGCTGGTCTTCGACCTGAAGGAGACGGACGTCTTCTGGTGCACCGCCGACATCGGCTGGGTGACGGGGCACAGCTACGTCGTCTACGGCATCCTCGCCAACGGCGCGACGTCGGTGATGTACGAGGGCGCGCCGAACCACCCCGAGCCCGACCGCTGCTGGCGCATCATCGACGACCTCGGCGTCACCGTCTTCTACACCGCGCCCACGGCCATCCGCGCCTTCTGCAAGTGGGGCGAGCAGTGGCCGGCGAAGCACAAGCTCTCGTCGCTCCGCCTGCTCGGCACCGTCGGCGAGCCGATCAACCCCGAGGCGTGGATGTGGTACCACCGCGTGATCGGCAAGGAGCGCTGCCCGATCGTCGACACCTGGTGGCAGACGGAGACGGGCGGCATCATGATCGCGCCGCTCCCCGGCGCCGTCCCGACCAAGCCCGGCTCCGCCACCCTGCCCCTCCCGGGCATCGTCGCCGAGGTCCGCAGCCGCGACGGCAAGCCGCTGCCCGCGAACCAGGGCGGCTACCTCGTCGTCACCCGCCCGTGGCCCGGCATGCTGCGCACCGTCTGGGGCGACCCGGACCGCTACGTCCAGCAGTACTGGAGCCAGATGCCCGGCTTCTACTTCACGGGCGACGGCGCGCGGCGCGACGCCGACGGCTACTTCTGGGTGATGGGCCGCATCGACGACGTGGTGAACGTCGCCGGGCACCGCCTCGGCACCATGGAGGTGGAGAGCGCACTCGTCTCCCACCCCGCGGTCGCCGAGGCCGCCGTCGTCGGGCGGCCGGACGAGCTGAAGGGCCAGGCGATCGCCGCCTTCGTCACGCTCGAGTCGGGCCAGACGGCCTCCGACAAGCTCAAGGCGGACCTGAAGGCGCACGTCGCGCAGGAGATCGGCGCCTTCGCCCGGCCCGACGACATCCGCTTCACGGACTCGCTGCCCAAGACGCGCAGCGGGAAGATCATGCGCCGCCTGCTGCGCGACATCGCGGCCGGCAAGGAGACCATGGGCGACACCACGACGCTCGAGGACTACTCCGTGCTCGCGCGGCTCCGCGAGGAGGAGGAGTAGTCGGTCCGGTGGCGCTCGTCCTGACGAACACGCTCAGCGGCAAGAAGGAGCCGCTCCGGCCCCGGCGGCCCGGGCACGTCGGCCTCTACTGGTGCGGCGTCACCGTCTACGCGCGCGCGCACGTCGGCCACGCCCGGGGCGCCCTCATCGCCGTCGACGTGCTGGTCCGCTACCTCCTCGCCCGCGGTTTCGAGGTCACCTTCGTCCAGAACCTGACCGACATCGACGACAAGATCATTCGCCGCGCCGCCGACGAGGGCATCTCGCCCCAGGCGCTCGCCGAGCGCGAGGTGCAGGCGTTCGCCGCCGACGCCGCGCGCGTGGGCTGCCTGCCGCCGACCCACCAGCCGCGGGCCACGGCGCACATCCCGCAGATGGTCGCGCTCGTCGAGCGGCTGGTGGCGAAGGGCCTCGCGTACGCGGTGCCCGACGGCAGCGTGTACTTCCGCGTCCGCCGCTTCCCCGCCTACGGCAAGCTCTCGCACCGCCGGCTCGAGGACATGGAGGCCGGCGAGGAGATCGACGCCGCCAAGGAGGACCCGCGCGACTTCGCCCTCTGGAAGGGCGCCAAGCCGGGCGAGCCCACGTGGCCGAGCCCGTGGGGCGCGGGGCGTCCCGGCTGGCACCTCGAGTGCTCGGCGATGTCGGCGCTGTACCTCGGCCAGCCGTTCGACATCCACGGCGGCGGCACGGACCTGGTCTTCCCGCACCACGAGAACGAGATCGCGCAGTCGGAAGCCGACGCCGGCGTGCCGCTCGCCGACCTCTGGGTCCACAACGGCATGCTCACGTTCGGCGCCGACAAGATGTCGAAGTCGCTCGGCAACGTGGTGTCGATCGCCGAGGCGACGGAGCGCTTTCCGGGCGAGGCCCTCCGCCTCCTCTACCTCGGCACGCACTATCGCGCCCCGCTCGACTTCTCGCTCGCCCGGCTCGAGATCGAGGCAGGCAACGTGGAGCGCTTCTACGAGACGCTGGCGCGCGCCGAGCGCGACCTCGGCCCGGCCACCGCCGTGCCCGTGGCCGGGGCGCTGATGGACCCGCGCTCGCCCTTCCTCGCCGACGTCGTCGAGGCGATGGACGACGACCTCAACGCCGCCAAGGCCCTCGGCTTCGTCCACAACCGGGTGCGCGAGCTGAACCGGGCGCTCAACGCCGGCGACCGTCAGGCCGCCGCGGAGGCCCGCGACGACCTGGCGCACGTCGGGCCGGCCCTCGGCATCATGACGGAGGCGCCGGCGGCCTTCCTCGAGCGCACGCGGGACCGGGCGCGGGCGCGCGTCGGGCTCAGCGAGGCCGAGATCGAGGCCGCCATCGCGGAGCGCAACGCGGCCCGCCGCCGCAAGGACTTCGCCGCGGCGGACGCCATCCGGGCGCGGCTCGCGGAGGCAGGGATCTCGCTCGAAGACACGCCGTCCGGTACTCTATGGAGAGCCGGCTGAAGGGACGCCGGCGGGGAGGTCGGGATGCGGCAGATGGGACTGGTGGCGCTCGGGCTGGCTGCGGTGGTGGGCCGCGCCGCCGCGGACGACATCTACCGGTGGACGGACAAGGCGGGCGGGGTGCACATCTCGAACGCGCCCTCGATCGGCGACCGCAAGACCACGGTCGCCGCGCAGTCGATGCCGAGCGCGCCCGCGGAGCCGCCGGGAACGCCGGGCTCGCCCGCGGCTGCCGGGTCGGGGGAGGAGAACGGCTCCTTCTCGACCGACGTCTCGCTCCGCCGCAGCGCCCTCGAGCGGGCTCTGCGGGCCACCGAGGGCCGGCGGCGACAGATCGACGCCCAGCTCACCGCCCTCGCCCGCGCGCGCACGCAGTACGCGCACGGGACCGCCGCCACGGGCGGCGTCGGCACCAACGCCGCCGACGCCCGCTCGCCCGAGGAGCTGGCGCTCGAGATGGAGCGCGACAAGCTCACGAAGCACGCCGCCGAGACCCGGGCGAGCAGCGAAGCGCTGCGTGACGAGGTCACGCAGCGCTTCGGCGCCACCCCCGCGTGGTGGCGCGACCTGCGCTAGGACGCCGTCAGCTCACGGCTCGATCATCAACGTCCCCGGGAGCGTCGTCGCCCCGGGGCCGGGAAGATCGGACTGCGAGTTGATGAGCGCGCTGGTCGTCTCCGGCACGCAGAAGGTCGCGGCGAGCGTCACCGGCTTGACCGTCCCCTCCGGCAGCAGCGAGCCGGCCGGCACGCCGGTCTCCTGGAAGGCGCGGCAGGTGGGGCTCGCGAAGCAGCCCGGCGACCGCTGCGGGGTACAGAAGTTTCCGTCTGCGGCGCTTCGGCTCACCGTCTGGGTGGTGACGGGCGAGAGATCCACCGGGATCGCGCCCAGCGGGTTGAGCGCCGTGGGGCAGTACGGCGACAGGCCGTCGGAGTTCGTGCTCACGCATTGGCCGCCGGGGTTCGACCCCATGTGACAGACGCCTGTACACGGCGCCTGCGGGGTCCCGTTGCACGGGACGACGGGCCCGAAGACGGGCTTCTTGCAGATCGGGCACGGGAAATCCATCTGGAAGGTGGCGAACACGAACGAGTCGAGCGGGATGTCGAGTGACATCTCGCCGGTGGCCCGATTCAGCGTCCCCGCCGACGGCTTGGCCGCGCTGAAGCTGTTGACGACGCACACCGACACGCCGCCGTTGTGGATGGGCAGCGGGGGCCCGAAGGGGCAGCCGGGCGCCGTGCAGTCGAAGTCCGCGCCCGAGTCCTGCGAAGGATGGATCTCGCAGACGTCGTTGACGCAGTTGTTGATCACCCAGCGGTTGGTGGCGCCGTCGGGCGTGTTGCCGGGCGGCACGTGCGAGGTGCCCCCGCCGAGGTAGAGCGCGCTGCAGTTGAGGTTGAAGAGGTCGCCGCCGACGCCGTTCTGCGCCACGCCGCAGACGCCGGTGCCGAGCCCGCTCGTGAAGCGGAAGCCCTGGCCGGTGACCACCGGGATGGTGGTCGTGGTGGTGGTCGTGGTGGTGGTGGTCGTCGCGGGCGCGCTGTCGCGGTAGGCGGGCAGGCAGAGCACGCTCGAGGCGCGCAGGGTGAGGACCTGGCTGCCGAACTGGTCGTTGGTGCGGACGTTCCTGCTCTGGAAGCGCGGCTCGCCCGGCGCCCGATGCGCGTCGTAGCAGACGAGGTTGCCGGTGTGGCTGGGAGCGGTCGGATCCTCGCCGTTCTTGTTGGCCGGCGTGCACACCCGGCGGATGCGCCGCATCAGGTATTCCGCGCTGCCGAACTGATCGGCGAGCTTCACCTTCCGCTGGGAGACGTAGACCGGCTTCGTGACGTAGCACGTGAAGTGGTCGATGCCCGTCGGCACCGGGGGCGTCACCTGCGGGTCGGTGCTCTTCCCCGCCGGCACGAGGAGCGCCGTGCCGCGAGTCATGGCGACGTCGCGGCCCGGCTGACCGGTGAACTGGTCGAAGAAGGCGTGGATGCCGCCGAGGCGGGGGCTCGGGTTGACGGTGTAGCCCACCTCGTGCGCGTCGGGCAGGAGCGGCTTCCCCGGCTCGTCGTCCTGCTGCACCGGCACGCACACCTCCGCCCCGTGCGACACCGGGGAGCTGCTGCTCCCGAGCCCGTCCACCAGGCTCACCGGCGGCGGTTGCGGGAACTGCCCCGTGCCGCTCGCGCGCGTCGCGCGGTAGCAGAGGTACGCATCGCCCGGCGCGGGGACGTCGAGCCCGGCGGCGTACGCGGTGGTGCCGGCGACCGCGAGCGCGGCGAGCACGGCGAGCGGGAATCGGACGGCAACCTTGATCCTCACGAGAGCCCTCCTTGGGGGGACTGGAGCTGCGGCGGCCGGCAGCACGTGCGGCTGCGGGTCGGGGGGGTCTACCGCACGGCGGCCAGCGCGTCACCCCCTTTGTGCGCGAACCGTCGCGGAGCGCCGCTGAACGGACGTCGAACCGCGCACCCCGCAAGGCAGGTGAGTGACTGGGTGATCAGGTAGTGGTGGCGGACGCGCTCGCGGGCCGCGTGAAACGGCGTGCGCGCGCTGCGCGCGCTCACGCGTCCTCCGGGGCGAGTGCCAGGCGGGTGGCGAGGGCCGGGAGCGGCGGCGCGTCGCGCTCGGCGGCGGCCGCGGCGCGGAGCCACGCGAAGGCGATCACCTGCGCGGGGCCGAGGTCGAGGCGGACGCCAGCGGCGTCCGCGAGGTCGAGGAGCGCGAGCGCCTCGGCCGCCGTCGCCGGCAGCCCGCGCAGCCGCTCTTCGAGCGCGCGCGCGATCCGTCCCGCGAGCCACTCGCCGGGGAAGCGCGCGCCCCGCCGCCGCACCGCGCGGGCGCCCGCGACGAGCGCCCCCAGCGGCTCGCTGCCGTCCTCGAGCGCCGCCACGATCGCCCGCGCCCCCTCCCAGCCGAGCAGCTCCGCCAGCTCGGGCGGCAGCGCCCCCTCTTCGCCGAGGACGATGTCCAGGATTGGCCGTACCCGGGCGAGCGCCGTGCGGCCGGCATCCTCCACCGTCGCCGCCGCCTCCCGGCCGAGCCAGTCGAGCAGCCGCTCCTTCTGCACCCCGAAGAGGTCGCCGACCCGGAACGGCGCCTCGCCGACGCGCGCCACCGGCAGGCCCGCCGGGTCGCGCTCGGCGACGACCCGCACGACGGCGGCGGCCCCCGTGCTCCGCTCGCGGACTTCCACCTCGCCCACGACCCCGTCGGTCGCCGTGGCGTCGAAGCGGACGTCGTAGCCCGGCAGCGGCGCTTCGCGCTCGAGGAGCCGGAGGATGGCGGCGGTGGCGGCGACGCGCGCCGGGCTCGCGCCCTGCCCGCGCGCCGCGCGCCGGTAGAGGTCCGCGCCGCTCTCGCGCCCGGGGAGGTTGCTGTGCGCGGGCTCCAGGCGGGCGCACAAGTCGTCCTCGAGCCGCGCGCCGAACGCACCCGCCAGCTCGACGGCGCGCGCCGCGTAGCGCAGCACCTGCACCGGCTCGATCCCGGTCAGCTCGTCGAAGAACCAGCCGCAGCTCGTCTGCATGAAGAGCGCGTGGCGCGCCAGCTCGAGCGCGCGGCGGGCGTGGACGGCGGCCGGCGGGGAGAGTGCAGTGCGGGCCTCGGCGGCGAGGAAGGTGTCCGTCCGGGCGGGGTCGATCAGGCACTCGACCCAGCGGTCGCGCGCGCCCCACGGGTCACGGAGCACCTCGCCGGCGCGGGCCTCGTAGAGCGGCGCCAGCTCGTCCCGGAGCCAGTCGATCGCGGCGCGCAGCGGCGCGCGCCAGGCCTGCGTCCACTCCGCCGGGCCGTCGACCCGGCAGCCGCAGTCGGCGCGCCAGCGCTCGACGCCGTGCGGACAGCTCCACGAGGTGCGCTCGGCGATCTCCACCTCGTCGGCCGCCGGGTGCGCGGCGCGGAACGCCGCCGGTCCGACCAGCGAAAGCCCGCGGTCGGCGACGAGCGCGCGCAGCGCGAAGGCGAGCGCCATCTCGCCGAAGCGGTGGTGGTGGCCGTAGGTCTCGCCGTCCACCGCGGTGGCGAGGATCGAGCCGTCGGGCGCGTCGGCGAGCGCCGCGCGCAAGCGGGCGACGAGCCCGGCGCCGTCGCCGAGGAGGCCGCCGAAGGCGAGGTCGTGCGAGATGCCGGCGTCGCGGAAGACGACGTCGACGGCGCCGCCGCCGGGAAGGCGGCAGCGGTAGAGCCGGCGGGTGTCGAGCGTGGCGGGCGTCACGCGGGTCCAGGCGTCGTCGCCGGCGCCCAGGGGACGGACGCGTCGCGCCTGGTGCGGCGCGAGCAGGGTGAGCCCGATACCGGCCTCCGCGAGCGCGGCGAGGCTCGGCAGGTCGACCGCCATCTCGGGGAGCCACATGCCGTCCGGGGGGCGGCCGAAGCGGTGCTCGAAGTCGCGCCGGCCCCAGTGCACCTGGGTGCGGACGTCGCGCGGCGTGGAGAGCGGCAGGATCGCGTGCCCGTAGGCCTGCGCCCACGCGTTGCCGTGGCCCGTGCGCGCGCGGCTGGCCGCCTCGGCGCGACGGAGCGCTGCGATCACCTCGGGCGCCTGCCCGGCGAGCCACCCGAGCAGCGTCGGCCCGACGTCGAAGCTCGTCCACTCGTAGTTGTTCACCAGCGCGGCGAGCCGGCCCGCGCCGTCGAGGATGCGCGCCGCGGCGTTCGGCAAGTAGCACTCCGCGGTGATGCGCGCGTTCCAGTCCCGGTACGGCGCCGCCGACGGCTCCGGCTCCACCACGCCGAGCCACGGGTGCTCGCGCGGCGGTTGGTAGAAGTGACCGTGCAGGGCGAGCGCGCGCACCGGCGACGGGGGCGGGTTACACGGGCTGCGGGCCGCGCGTCTCGCCGCGGGGCACCACGAGGATCCCCGACGGATCGCGATGGACGGCGAGCCCGTCGATCTCGCCGATCTCCGGCTCGAGGCGGACGCCGGGCGGGATGCGGTTGTAGCGGTCGACGATGGCGCGCGAGAGCCGTGCCCCGGCCCCGACTTCCGTGTGGTCCATGACGATGGCGCCGTCGAGCACCGCGCCGCGCTCGACCCGGACGCCGCGGCCGAGGATCGAGTGCGCGATGCGCGCGCCGCCGCGCACGACGCAGCCCTCGCCGAGCAGGCTGTCCTCGACCAGACCATCGAGGATGCGGACGGGCGGACCCTCGGCGGAGCGCGCGAAGATGGGCCAGCGCTCGTTGTCGAGGTCGAAGGCGGGCTCGGCGCCGAGCTGGTCCATCTGGGCGTCGTAGTAGGTGCGGATCGTGCCGACGTCGCGCCAGTACGCCATCTCCTCGTACGCCTTCACGCCCGGGATGCGGTTGTCGCCGAAGTTGTAGGCGAAGACGCGGTGGCTGGTCACCAGCTCGGGCACGATGGTGCGGCCGAAGTCGTGCTCGGTCTGGCGGGCGGCGTCGGCGTGGAGCGCCTCCACCAGGACCTCCGCGGAGAAGACGTAGTTGCCCATCGAGGCGAGGGCGGACGTCGGGTCGCCGGGCATGGGCATGGCGACGCGGGGCTTCTCGGTGAAGCCGGTGATGCGGCCGTCGGCGGCGGTCGCCATGACGCCGAACGCCGAGGCGTGCTCGAGCGGCACCGGCCGCGCCGCCACGGAGACGTCGGCGCCGGCCTCCTGGTGGCGGAGGATCATCTGGGAGAGATCCATCCGGTAGATGTGGTCGGCGCCGAAGACGGCGATCAGGTCCGGGCCGTAGTCCTGGATCAGGTTCAGGTTCTGGAAGACCGCGTCCGCCGTGCCCTGGTACCAGCGCTCGCTGGCGCGCATCTGGGGCGGCACCACGGTCACGAACTGCTCGGGGAGCCGACCGCCGATGCGCCAGGTGGCGCTGATGTGCTCGATCAGCGACTGCGACTTGTACTGGACCAGGACGTAGAGCCCGTAGATGCCGGAGTTGATGAAGTTGCTGAGGACGTAGTCGACGATGCGATGGCGGGAGCCGAACGGCACCGCGGCCTTGCTCCGCGCCCGCGTGAGCGGTTGCAGGCGGTCCCCTTTCCCGCCCGCCATGACGATCGCCAGCACCCGAGGCATGCCGCGCCATTAAGGCGGGAATCCCCGCGCACCGTCAAGGCCGGAGCGAAGCGGCGCCCGCTGCGCGTCGTGTTGATCGGCCTCGGCCGAGTCGCTAAGAAGACCGCGGCACGGAGGAGACATGCACCACTGCGGACGAACCGCTGCGCGCCTCGCCACCGTCGGGCTGGTCGTCGCGGCCCTCGCGAGCCCCGTCCTCGGGATGGGCGGCTTCGGCGGCGGCGACCGGTCGGGGATGCCGGCGCGTGACTTCCACGCCACCTTCACCGACGCCGACGGCAACCACACCGACGCCGACCGCGTGACCGCGGGCGGCGACGCCAGCCTCGAAGGCGACCTCGGCCGCGGCCGGCTCCGGGTGCCCTTCGACAACATCACCAGCGTCGCCTTCCAGCCCGCCGAGGCCGACCGCGTGCGGGCGACCGTCAAGCTCCGCGAGGGCGACCCGGTGACGCTGCTGGTGCGCAGCTCGACGACGTTCTACGGCCAGGTGCCCGGGGGCGCGTACCAGATCAGGGTGCGCGATCTGAAAGGCGTCGACTTCAAGCGCTAGGCGTCTCGAAGTTGTTACCCCTCATGCGCGGGTGGGCAAGGTGGGCTCGACGCCTGGCGCCCGCGGTGTTGGTGCTGGCGTTCGCGCGTCCCGTCGTGGCGCTCGACGTCAAGGTGTGGCCGCTCTTCCACTACACCAGGCACGGGGAGGATCTGCGGTGGACGGCGCTGGGGCCGCTGGTCGAGTTCCATCGGACGGCGGAGGAGCGGGATCTTCGCATCCGGCCGTTGCTCTGGCTCCGGCAGCATCGGGGGGCGGTGCACGACGACCGGGCGGAGATCCTCTATCCCGTCGCTTCGAGCCGCTGGGAGGAGGGCTACCAGAGCTTCCGGCTGCTCCTCTTCACGTACCGCACGAGCCCCGAGCCAGGGACGCCGCACGAAGCGGGCGAGCTGCCGCCGCCCGAGACGTGGGCGAGCCGCTTCACGCTCTTCCCGCTCGTTTTCTATCGTCACTCGCCGCTGCACGGCGCGACGAGCTTCTCCGTGCTCCCCTTCTACCTCCGGCTCGACGACTTCCTCGGTTTCGACGAGGTCGAGGCGATCATGTTCCCCGCCTACCTGCGCCTCTCCGAGCCGCGCGTCGATCGCCGCTACTACGCCTTCTTCGTGCAGACGACGGGCGGCGCCGACGGCCGGGGCGTCCGCGTGTTCCCGTTCTACGGCACGAAGGAGATCGTGGGGCGCGAGCGCACGCGCTACGTGCTCTGGCCCTTCCACATCCAGAGCGACCGCCTCGTGCCGGGCTACGGCTGGGAGCATCGGCGCGTGAACTTTCCGGTCTTCTCCGCCATCGACGGCCCGCTGCGCACGAGCCGCGCGTGGGGCGTGGTCGCGTACACGCACACCATCGACCACCGCAAGGGGACCGAGGCGACTGGTGCGCCGTGGCCGCTCGTCTTCCGCGAGCGACTGCTGGGCGAAGACACGTACCGTACCTGGCGGCTGGCGCCGATTTACGGTAGGAGCGACCGCGACGGCATCAGCTCACGCTTCTGGGCGTGGCCGGCGCTGCGCACCAAGTCGCAGGACGTGGAAGACTTTCACTACCGCCGCACCGACGTGCTGGGCGTCGTCTGGCGCCGCCAGACGCTCGAGAGCGGCGCCTCGGGACGGCGGGAGCGTCTCCTGACGATCTTCCCCGCGCTGCGCAGCGAGCGCGCGAACGAGCGGCGCTACGGGCAGGCGCCGGCGCTCGTCGACAGCCTGCTGCCGGAGAACCGCGGCGTCATGGCACTCTGGGCGCCGCTCTACGGCGTCTTCCGCTGGGACACGGCGGCCGACGGCAGCCGCGACTGGAGCCTCCTCTGGGGCCTCGTGGCGCGCGAGCGCGGGCGGCTCGCCGGCCCCTGGCACGTGCGCTTCGACGACGGGGACGGTCATGGCGGTTGAAGCCGTCGGCGAGCGGGAGCGCGAGCCCGGCGTGCTCGCGCGCCTCGGCACCCGGGTGCTCGAGGTCCTCCAGATCCTCGGCGAGGCGAGCGAGCTGTTCGTCGCGTGCGTGCGAGCGTCGGCCTTCGCCCCCGTCGACCGCCAGCGCGTGCTGGCGCAGATGGTGCGCGTCGGCACCGACACGCTGTCGATCGGCGCCCTCCTCTCGCTCTTCGTCGGCCTGGTGCTCGTCGTGCAGTCGGCGGACCAACTCCGCGACGTGAACGAAGGCGTGCTCGGGCCGATCGTCGGCCTCGCCATGACGAAGGAGCTGGGCCCCGTGATGATGGCCTTCCTCCTCGCCGGCCGCGCGGGGTCGGCGATGGCGGCGGAGCTGGGCTCGATGGCGGTCTACGACGAGATCAACGCGCTCCGCACCATGGACATCGACCCGGTCCGCTTCCTCGCCATGCCCCGCTTCGTCGCCGCGACGCTCTGCCTGCCCCTCCTCATCCTCTACTCCGACTTCATCGGCGTCGCGGGGGGCGCGGCGGTCATCGGGCTCGACCCCGCCATCAAGATCTCCGTCAACGAGTACTTCGCGCGCATGCTCGAGTGGGTGCACTTCACGGACGTCATCGTGGGGCTCGTGAAGGGACTCGTGTTCGGCATGATCGCGTCCGTCGTGCCCTGCACCTTCGGCTTCCGCACCCACGGCGGGACCGAGGGCATCGCCACCTCCACCACCGCCGCCGTCGTGTGGAGCTTCATCCTGATCCTCGTCTTCGACTTTCTGATCGTGCGCGCGAGCTTCTCCTTCTGATGGCCGACACCCGGGACAGCCGGCGCCAGGGTGTCGCGGTCGAGCTGACCGGCGTGCGCAAGCGGTACGGCGGGCAGGCCGTGCTCCGCGGCGTCGACCTCCGGGTCGAGCCCGGCGAGCTGCTCGCGATCGTCGGCCAGAGCGGCACGGGCAAGTCGGTCCTCCTCCGTCAGATCATCGGGCTCGAGACGCCCGACGCCGGGCGCATCGTCGTCGGCGGCGTCGAGCTGCCACGCTACCTCGCCACCTCGCCCGAGGAGAAGCCTTTCCGGATCGCGATGGTGTTCCAGAGCGCGGCCCTCCTCGCCTCGCTCACGGTGGGCGAGAACGTGGCGCTGCGGCTGCGCGAACGGCGGCGGCACGACGAAGCGCAGATCCGGGAGATCGTCGCGCGCGTGCTCGACCAGGTCGAGCTGGCGGGCACCGAGGACAAGTATCCGAGCCAGCTCTCGGGCGGCATGCGCAAGCGGGTGGCGATCGCGCGCGCGCTCGCCGTCGACCCGGAGCTGATCCTCTACGACGAGCCCACCGCGGACCTCGACCCGATCCTCACCCAGCAGATCGGCGAGCTGATCCGCCGCATCAAGACCGAGCAGGGCGACACCCAGGTGATCGTCACCCACAACCTGGCGCTCGCGCGCGCCATCGCGGACCGTATCGCGGTGCTCGACGCGGGCCGCATCGTCGAGTGCAAGCCGCCGGCGGAACTCGGCAAGGACGGACACACGCTCACGCGCGAGTTCATCCGCGCGGCGGCGTTCGGCATCCCGGGAGGCGCGTAGCCATGTTGACCAACCAGCAGCGCATCGGTCTCTTCTTCATCGTCGGCGTCGTCTTGCTCTTCGCGGCCGTCGAGCTGACGCTCGGGGTGGGCCTCCTCCACCGGCGTTACACGCTCTACGCCACCTTCCGCGACGTCCAGGGCCTCGACACCGGCGCCGACGTGCGCCTCGCCGGCATCAAGGCCGGCCGCGTCGCTGGCATGGCGATCGAGGGCGACCAGGTGCGCGTCACGCTCTCCGTCGACGGGCGACAGGTGGTGAAGAAGGACTCGATCGCGCGCCTCGACTTCCGCGCGCTCTCGGGCGAACGCTTCGTCGCGCTCTCGCTAGGCACGCCCACGGCCAAGCCCGCCGAGCCCGGCGACACGCTCGAGGGCGAGACGCCGGCGAGCTTCGCCGACATCGTGAACCAGATGTCCTCGGTCGCCGGCTCGGTGAACGAGCTGGTGTCGAACCTGAACGCCGGCTCCAGCCGGCTGCTCACGAACCTCGCCGACCTGATCGAGCAGAACCGCAGCGCGCTCGGCGGCGTGGCACAGAGCATGGCGTCCATCACCGACAAGCTCGATCGTGGCACGGGCACGCTCGGCCTCCTCATCAACGACCCGCGGCTCTACGACCGGGTGACCGAGACGATGGGCGACGTCCGCCAGTCGGTGCAGGACCTGGGCCGCGTCGCGCACAACCTCGCCGACGGTCGGGGCACGCTCGGCAAGCTGCTGAACGAGGACGCGGGGCTCTACTCGCAGGTGCGCGAGACGATGGACAACCTGAACGAGACGGCGCGCAACGCGCAGGAGATCACCAGCAACCTGCGCGCCGGCCAGGGGACGGTCGGCAAAGCGCTCACCGACGACTCGCTCTACAGCGAAGCGCAGGACACGCTGCGCACCGTCAACCGCGCGACCCAGTCGGTGGAGGACCAGGCGCCGATCTCGCTGCTCGGCACCATCGTGACCAGTCTGTTCTGAGCGTCAGCGCGGCGCGCGCGCGACGTGCAGGCTGACCTCGCGGAACGCGGCCAGCGGCGGCCGCGGTCGCCGGCCGCGCTGCCCGCGCCCCACCCGCAGGTCGAGAACGTTCTCGCCCGCGGCGTGCCAGAGGCTCCCGACCGGGAACACGTAGGCTCGCCAGCCGAGGTGCAGGAGCCGGCGCCCGATCTCGACGCCGTTCAGCCGCACGCGCAGCTCGCGACACGCGCGGTGGTGCGCCTTCCAGGCCGGCCGCACGACCAGCCGGATCTGGTCGACCCGGGGCAGGAGCGTTTCGAGGTGAATCCGGCCGGCGGGCGCCACCAGCCACGCGTCCGACGGCGGGCTCTGCGCGGCGTCCTCGGCCCACCCGTGCCGGAGCCCGCGGGCGCGGATGGCCGCGGGAATCGAGACGCGGGCGACCTCGGCGCCGAGCCCGCCGGTCGGCAGGCGGACGCGCCAGCCCGCGGCCTGGCCCGCGAAGAGGCCGGCCGCGAGGAACGTCGCCGCCGTGGTCACCCCGGTGCGCCAGGCCTGGTCCGGGTGGCGCATCGCCAGCAGTCCGAAGCCGGTGGCGAGCGCCGCCGTGGCCAGGACGTCGGACGGCCAGTGGTGCCCGGCGTAGACGCGGGCGGCGGCGACGAAGGCGCCGAGGGAGGCGAGCAGGAGCCACGCCGCGCGCGACAGCGGCACCCCAGCGTGGCCGCGCCAGAGGAAGAGGACGACGAGCCCGCAGAAAACCGTGTTCGCGAGGTGTCCGCTGGGAAGGCTGTGGCCGAGCTCGCCGAGCAGGGAGGCGCCGGGGCGCGGCCGGTCGACGACGCGCTTCAGCCCCTCGACGACGAGGCCGCCCGCCCCGAGGGCCGCCAGGAGCTCCAGGGCCGTCCACAGGCGCGGTCGCGGCCCGCGGGCAAGATGGCGCACGAGCACGACGCCGACGGCGACCCCACCCAGCGTGCGCAGCCAGTCGGTGCAGAGCACGACCAGCCGCTGCAGGGTGCACGTCCGCCAGCCTTCCATCCACGCGACCGTGGCGGCGTCGAAGCGCTCCGCCAGCGCGAGCACCACCGCCGCCGCGACGAAGAGCGCGACGGCCACGGCCAGTATTCTCCGGCCGCTCACCCGACCATCGTGAGCCCGCCGGAGACCGAGAGCACCTGCCCGGTCACGTAACCCGCCTCCTCGGAAGCGAGATACGCGACCGCACCCGCCACGTCCTCGGGCTGCGCCAGCCGTCGCATCGGGATCCCGCGGCGCATGCCCTCGAGGATCCGGGCGCCCCGATCGCCCACCATGACGTCGGCCAGGAGCTGGGTGTCGGTCGGCCCCGGGCAGACGACGTTGACGGTGATGCCGTGGCGCGCGACTTCGCGGGCGAGCGCCTTCGAGAAGCCGATCACGCCCGCCTTGCACGCGGAGTACACGGACTCGCCGCTGGAGCCGACGCGGCCCGCGTCGGAGGAGACGCTGACCACGCGGCCGCGCGCGCGGGTTACCATGCCGTCGAGCGCGGCGCGCGTCGCGTTGAGCACGCCCTTCAGGTTGACGGCGATCAGCCGGTCCCAGAGCGCCGGGTCGCTCTCCACGAAGGGATGCAGGCGCTCCCAGCCGGCGTTGTTGACGAGGACGTCGAGCGGGCCGAGGGCGGCTTCGACGGACGCCACCGCCCCGCGCATCGCCGCCAGGTCGGTGACGTCGGCGGCGAGGCCGGTGGCGCGCCCGTCGGCGGCCACGATCTCCGCCGCCACGGCGGCCGCCGCCGCGCCGTCGAGGTCGGTCACCCCGACCGCCATTCCCGCGCGCGCGAGGCGCAGCGCGACGGCCCGTCCGATGCCACGTCCGGCGCCGGTCACGAGGGCGACGGCCGCCATGGCGGGCTAGCCGCGGCTCGGGAGCGCGGCGGTGAAGGTCCCACTCACGGCCACCTCGCCCGTCTGTCGGAGCGCCACCACCTCGCCGTCGATGCGCCGCTCGTCGCCGTCGGCGTACTTTCGCGTCACCTTGCCCTTGCACGTGATGACGTCGCCCGGCCAGACGCGGGTCGCGAAGCGGACCTTGTAGCGCCGCAGCCCGTCCGCGCCGACGAAGTCGGTGAGACACTTGGCGACGAAGCCGGCGGTCAGCATGCCGTGGCCGAAGACGGTCGGGTTGCCCGCCATCTTCGCGAACTCCTCGTCGTGGTGGATCGGGTTGAAGTCGCCCGACGCGCCCGCGTACTTGACGAGGTCGGTCCGGCTGAGCCCGTTCACGACGAAGGCCGGGATCTCCTCGCCTTCCTGCACGTCTTCGAAGCAGCGCGCCATGTCGTTCACCCCTGGACCGCGCCGGAGGTCTCGATCACCGTGTTGCGCATGTAGGCGACGACCTCGCCGCGCTGGTTCTTGAACTCCGTCTCGCCGATCACGAAGAGCATCTTGCCGCCGCGCCTGCCGTCCTTCTCGAAGACGTCCTTGGTGCGCGACCGAAACGTCAGCACGTCGCCGGCGCGGACCGGCTTCACGTACTCGAACTCCTGCTCGCCGTGCAGCAGCCGGCGGTAGTCGAGCTTGACCGCGCTGCGGGTCTGGCCGAGGTCGCCGATCCAGTGCGCGAGGGTCATGAGGAAGGTGGGCGGCGCTGTGGCGTGCTCGGCGTCCTTGTACGTCGGGTTCGGATCCTTCACCGCCTTGGCGAACTCGCGGATCTTGCCGAGCTCGATGCGCATGGTGCTGTCGGGGCCCCACTGGCCGATGAGCGAGCGGTCGATCTCCGCCATGACGCGTCTCCTCAGAGCCCGATCAGCTGCGCCACGATCTCGCGGTTCCAGGTGGCGTCGCCGAAGGTGACTTCGCTCGACTTCGCGCGCTTGAAGTAGATGTGCATGTCGTGCTCCCAAGTGAAGCCGATGCCGCCGTGGATCTGGATGCCCTCGCCGGCGGTGTGGCGGTAGGCGTCGGAGGTGTAGGCCTTGGCCATGGCCGCGGCGAGCGGCGCCTCGGGGACGTCGTTCGCGACCGCCCAGGCGGCGTAGTAGGTCGCGGACTTCGAGCTCTCCACCTCCACCAGCATGTTGGCGCACTTGTGCTGGATCGCCTGGAAGCTGCCGATGGGGCGGCCGAACTGCTCGCGCACCTTGGCGTAGTCGACCGACATCTCGAGCACCTTCTGTGCCCCGCCGCACATCTCGGCCGAGATCCCGACCTTGCCGCGGTCGACGACCCGGTCGAGGAGCTTCCAGCCCTCCCCCGCCGTGCCCAACACCGCGTCCGCGCCGACCGCGACGCCGTCGAGCACGACCTCGCAGAGCTTGCGGGTCTGGTCCATGGTCTTCAAGAGCGTGGTCTTCACGCCCGCAGCCTTGGCGTCGACCAGGAAGAGGGTCACACCCTCGGCGCCCTTCGAGCCGGGCGCGCGCGCGGCGACGATCAGGCGGTCGGCGATGTGGGCGTCGGGGACGAAGAGCTTCGTGCCCGAGAGCTTCCAGCCCGCGCCGTCCTTCTTCGCCTCGAGCTGGACGCCCTCGGCGTCCCAGCGCGCGTTGGGCTCGAGCTGCGCGAGCGTCACGCGCAGCTTGCCTTCCGCGAGCTTCGGCAGGAGGTCCTTCTTCTGCGGCTCGCTGCCGCCCTCGAGGAGCGTCACGCCGCCGAGGATGACGGTCGAGAAGAAGGGTCCCGGCAGGACGACGCGTCCCATCTCCTCGAGCACGACGACCAGGTCGACGAAGTCGAGCCCGCTGCCGCCGTACTGCTCGGGGAGGAGGAGGCCCATCCAGCCCAGCTCCGCCATCTTCTTCCACTGCGCGTCGGTGAAGCCCCGCTCGTCCTCCATCATCTGGCGGACGTAGGTCATGGGGCTCTCGTTGGCGAGGAAGCTCCGCGCCGACTGGCGGAGGCTCTCCTGCTCTTCGCTGAAGCCGAAGTCCATCGTCTCTCCTATGCGTTTCCGAGAACCGTGACGCAGCCGACAGCGCCGGGGCCGCCCAGGTTGTGGGCGAGACCCAGCTCGGCGTCCTTCACCTGGCGCCCGCCGGCCTTGTGCCAGAGCTGCTGGCACACCTCGTAGATCATGCGCACGCCGGTGGCGCCGATCGGGTGGCCGAACGACTTGAGGCCGCCGCTCGGGTTCACCGCGACGGCGCCGCCGTCGATGTTTGCGCGGCCCTCGGCCACGTAGCGCGCGCCCTCGCCCCTGGCGCAGAGGCCGAGGTCCTCGTAGTTGAGGATCTCGGTGATGGTGAAGCAGTCGTGGACCTCGGCGAGGTCGAGGTCGTCGGGACGGATGCCCGCCTGCTCGTAGGCGGACTCGGCCGCGTTCCGCGTCGCCGGGAAGCCGGTGTAGGCGAAGCCGGGCTTGAGATACGGCTCGCCCGACGTGATGGAGAGCCCGAGGCCCTTCACCAGGATGGGGTCGTTCCGGATCGCCTTCGCAACTTCACGAGAGCACACGATTGCCGCGGCCGCGCCGTCCGTCGTCGGGCAGCAGTCGAAGAGGCCGAGCGGGCTACAGATGAGCGGCGCGCCGAGCACCTGCTCCTCCGTCACCTCCATCTGGAAGTGCGCCTTCGGCGACATGGTGCCGTTGTGGTGGTTCTTGACCGCGACCTTGGCGAGCGCCTCCTTGCCGATGCCGTACGCCTTGAAGTAGCGGTTCGCCGCCATGGCGAAGAGCGCCGGCGCGGTCGTGCCGTGGCCGACGACGGGATGGCTGCCGAAGGTGCCGAGGCCGCGCTGCCCCGAGTCGCGGAGCTTCTCGAAGCCGAGGGCGAGGACGCAGTCGTACATCCCGGAGGCGACGGCCATGCACGCGTTCCGGAAGGCGTCCATGCCCGAGGCGCAGTAGTTCTCGACCCGCGTGATCGGGATGTCGTAGAGCTTCAGGTGATCGGCGAGCGCCGTGCCGGAGGAGCCGCTCCCCATCGTGCCGCACCACGCCGCCTGGATGCGCTTCGGCTCGATCTTGGCGTCGGCGATCGCCTCGGCGAAGGCGTCGACGACGAGGTCCTCGGTCGAGCGGTCGTAGTGCTCGCCGAACTTGCTGCACCCGACGCCGACGACGGCCACCTTGTCACGGATGTTCATGAAGCCGGCCTCGCCTTCCAGAAATAGTTTGGAAACCCGCCGCCCTCGTGGATCTTCCGGAACGTCAGCTCGAGCGGCATGTCGATTTCGACCCGCTCGGGCTCGCAGTCGGTGATCTGGCAGTAGAGACGACCGCCGCCGTCCAGGTCGACGACGGCGTGCGACGTCGGCGGGTCGGGGCTCTCGAAGAGGTAGTCGTTGGTGAAGGTGAAGAGCTTGCCGCGCCGGGCGAGCTTCGCGTCCTCCAGGCCGCCGGTGTGGGCGCACTCGATGCAGATGCGGTGCTTCGGGAACTGCACCGTGCCGCACTTGGGGCACTTGCCGCCGTAGAGCGGGAGCAACTCCTTGCGGTCGCGGAACAGGACCACGGGCGAGGAGAGGTCGGCGCTCGCCGTTTCCTTGCGGACGAGGCGGCGAAAGCGCGCGTAGCGTCCGTACGACGGGAGCGTGCGCTTCACCTCGATCTGGCGGTGGACGCTCACCGCGGTGGCCACCGCCGCGCCGGTGGCGCGGAGCAGCAGCGCGTCGGCGCCGTCGCCGTAGCCGACGACGAGGATGAGATCGCCCGCCTTGGCGCGTTCGAGCGCGGCGGCGAGCATGAGGAGCGGCTGGGTGACGCCGCTGTCGCCGACCGTCGCCCAGAAACCGTCCTGGAGCTGCTTCTTCGCGTCCAGGCCCATCGCCTTGGCGATCCCCTGCGGGGCGCGCGGGGTGGGCGTGGGGAGGATGACCGTCGTGAGCTCCGCCGGCGGGACCTTCGCCTTGGCGAGCAAGCCTTTCATGACCTCGCCGACCACCCGCCCGTAGCCGAACTTGCCCTCGAAGGCGCCCGGGAAGCCGCGCGGGAACTCCTGCTCGCTGGTGCGCCAGGTGCCGTGGAACTCGTCGGCGATCGAGTGCGTGGTGACGACCTCGGCGGCGCCGGCTTCGGAGCCGAGGAGCACCGCGGCCCCGGCGTCGCCGTAGTTCTGCTCGTTCATCGAGTCGGGCTCGCCGAGCCGGCAGTCGCCGGCGGCGACCAGCACGCGGCGCGCGCCGCCGGCCAGGGCGTCGAGCGCGGCGAGCAGGGCGGACGTCCCGGCACGGAGCGTGTCGGTGAAGTCGTGGGTGCGGGTCGCGGACGGCAGGTCGAGGACAGTGGCGATGGTCGCGGCGCCCTGCTTCTCGGTGTAGGGCGACGTCGTGGTGGCGAAGAACACGGCGTCGGGGCGGACGTCGCCGAGGGCCACGGCCGCGTTCACCGCGAGCGTGAGACTGTCCTCGTCGTGGTTCGCGACCGCCTTCTCGCCCGCCGCCGCCGCCCCGCCCCACTCCTTCGCGATCAGCTCGCGCGGGAGCCGGTAGCGGGGAACGTACCCGGCCGCGCTCGTGATGCCCGCCATGATCGCCGCGTCCTCCTTCGTCAGACCACGCCGCGCTCGCGCAGCCTCGCGACGTCGCCCGCGGAGTAGCCGAGCCCCGCGAGCACGGCGTCGGTGTGCTCGCCGAGCGACGGCGGGGGCGTGCGGAGCGTCGGCGGCGTGACGGCGAGCTTGACCGCGTTGCCGAGCGTGCGCCGGCCGTCGGGACCGTCGAGCACCATCTTGCGATGGCGGACGTGCGGGTCCTCCATCATCTCACCGATGGTCGCCACGGGGCCGAAGCAGATGTCGAGCTCGGCCAGCTCCGCGACCCACTCGGCCATGGTGCGCTCGCGGAACTTGGCGCGGACGCGGCGGAACATCTCGTCGCGCTCCGCACCCTCGGCGAACTGCCTGCTCGTGTACTCGGGCATGCCGAGCCGCTCGCAGAGCGTACGCCAGAAGTGCGGCTCCAGGGCCCCCACGGTGACGTGGCGGCCGTCCTTCGTCTCGTAGATGGCGTAGCAGGGATGGTGGCCGGTGAGGAGCGTGTCACCGTGGCGCGGCTCCACGCCGTCGACCAGGAAGCGGAAGGCGTGGATCACCTGCCAGGCGACCGAGCCGTCCATCATCGAGATGTCGACGAACTGCCCCTTGCCGGTCTCCTCGCGCGCCCAGAGCGCCGCGAGGATGCCCACCGCGGCCGTGAACGCGCCGCCGCCGATGTCTGCGATCTGCACGCCGGGGATCGCGGGCGGCCCGCCCGCCGTGCCCGTGAGCCCGATCACGCCCGCGAAGCCGAGGTAGTTGACGTCGTGCCCGACGCGGTCGCGGTAGGGCCCGTCCTGGCCGTAGCCGGAGATCGAGCAGTAGACCAGTCGAGGGTTGATCGCGGAGAGCGTCTCGTAGTCGACGCCGAGCTTCCGGGCACCACCCACCCGCCCTCCTTCCAGCACCACGTCGGCGTCCTTCGCCAGACGGTGGAAGATCGCCTTCCCCTCCGCGTCCTTCAGGTTCAGCGTGAGCGACCGCTTGTTTCGCCCCAGGATCGGGACGCCCATCCCCATCGGGTCGGACGGCGCGAGCACCGCGAGCACGTCCATCCCGAGGTCGGCAAGGAGCATCGAGCAGAACGGCCCCGGAAGCTGGCGCGAAAGATCCAGCATGCGGAACCGCGACAGCGCGGAAGGCATCGCGAGTCGAGTACTAGAAACAATCCGCCGTGACAACGCCCGAAGAGCCCAGGGCACTGGCGAACGCCGGCGACGCTGCGCACGCACGGCCCCCGGGGCGCCGGGGACCCCCGAGGGCGAATGTGAGGCCGCGCACGGACGCCGGCAAACACCCGCGTCGCGCGCGCGGCCGAACCTGAGCCAGCGGGGGTCCCCGGCGCCCCGGGGGCCGTCCACGGACGCCGCGCTCAGTGCCCCGCGTTCACCAGCGCCGCGACGGTGAACCAGTCGTCGGTGATGCCGGCCTTCTCGCCCTGGTGGTAGTACCAGCCCTGCTCGCCCGGGAAGCGCGGGCTCGGGAGCGAGGCCTTGGTCGCGTGCTCGAGCTGCATGTCGACCATCACGATGGCCGGCGCGAAGGGCATCTCGTCGTCGTACTGGATCGCTTCCGCGCCCGTGCCGGCGGTCTTCCGGAAGCTCACGTCGTTGATCCAGATCTTCCACAGCTCGCCGGAGCGGTCGTAGATGTCGCTGAACGGGATGCCGTACGTCTCCTTGTCGATGAAGAGCACGCGCTTGGAGTACGCGTACTGGGGCAGCTTCGAGATGCCCTCGACCACCAGGACCTTGCGCTTCTCCCAGACGTCGTCGAAGGCCCAGTCGACCTTCTCATTCCACTTGACGGGGTAGTGCTGGGCGTGCAACGCGCCGACGATCTCGCGCTCGCCGAGGAACTTCCAGTCCATCCACGCCACCTGGCCGGCATAGCCGTAGTAGCTGTCGACGTCCGTGTCCTGGCCGAAGAGCGCGTCGGAGCGCTGCGCGGTCGAGAGCCGGCGCACACGCCGGAGCGACGGCAGGTAGAGCCACGAGTCGTCCTGCTTGGCGGAGTCGAGGTAGCGGTTGCCGAGCGCGCCGACACCCTTCAGGTCGAAGGGCTCGAGGATCGGGTAGAGGCCCTGCTGGGCGCGAAAGCCGTTGGGGTTCGCCTTCTCGGGCTTCGGGTCGACGTAGAGCCGCCCGACCCAGAACAGCCGGCGCAAGTGATCGAGCAGGAAGTGCCGCTCGACGGTCATCGGTCCGTAGGCCGGGATCGAGCCCGTGTCGGCGTCGAAGTTCCGCAGGTCCGTGTCGTCGATGCCGTTCACGAACCCGAAGTCGTAGTTCCACATGATCTTCAACGCGATCTGCGGATCCTTCGGATCGATGCTCGGGAAGGGCGCGCCCGCAACGTAGTTCTGGAGGTTGAGGCCGTCGGCCGACAGCTTCACCTGTCCGGAGTACTTCTCGGTCGCTTCCTTGTACGCGCGTGGCCACTCGATGTGCTTGGTCTCGACGATGGTGAGCGGGAAGCCGTGCTTGATGCACCATTCCATGCCGGGCGAGATCAGGTCCTTGACCTTGTCGATGTTCGCCTCGGTGATCCTGTCGCCCGGCACGACATCGCCGCGCGCGGGCACGCCCGCGACGAGCACCGCCATCACCGCGACGACGGTGGCTCGCCAACAAAGCTGTTTGATCATGTGTCCCCTCCAGACGTGTCAGTGTACTGCTGCGGGAAAACCCCTGGCCTAGTGCCCGGCGTTGACGAGCGCGGCGACGGTGAACCAGTCGTCCGTGATGCCGGCCTTCTCTCCTTGGTTGAAGTACCAGCCTTGCTCCCCCGGGAAGCGGGGGCTCGGCAGCGACGCCTTGGTGGCGTGCTCGAGCTGTATGTCCACCATCACGATCGCCGGCACGAAGCCCATCTCGTCGGGGTACTGGATGGCGTCGGCACCGGTGCCGGCGGTCTTCTTGAAGCTGAAGTTGTTGATCCAGATCTTCCAGAGCTCGCCGGAGCGGTCGTAGATGTCGGTGAAGGGGATGGTCCACGACTCCTTGTCGATGAAGAGGACGCGCTTGGAGTACGCGTACTGGGGGAGCTTCGAGACGCCCTCGACGGCGTACATCTTGCGCTTCTCCCACACGTCGTCGAAGGCCCAGTCGACCTTGTCGTGCCACTTCACGGGGTACGCCTTGGTGTGGAAGGCCGCGAGCACGTCCTTCTCACCCAGGTACTTCCAGTCCATCCACGAGATCTGCCCGGCGTAGCCGTAGTAGCTGTCGACGTCGGTGTCCTGGCCGAAGAGCGCGTCGGAGCGCTGCGCGGTGGAGAGGCGGCGGACGCGGCGGAGCGACGGCAGGTAGAGCCAGGAGTCGTCCTGCTTGCCGGAGTCGACGTAGCGGTTGCCGAGGGCGCCGACGCCCTTCAAGTCGAACGGCTCGAGGATCGGGTAGAGGCCCTGCTGGGCGCGGAAGCCGTTGGGGTTCGGCTTCTCGGGCTTCGGGTCGACGTAGAGCCGGCCCGTCCAGAAGAGGCGGCGGAAGTGGTCGAGGAGGAAGTGCCGCTCGACGGTGAGCGGGCCGTGGTCGGCGATCGAGCCCGTGTCGGCGTCGAAGTTGCGGAGGTCGACGTCGTCGGTGGTGAGGAATTGATAGTTGTAGTTCCACATGATCTTGAGCGCGATCTGTGGATCCTTCGTGTCGATGTTCGGGAAGGGCGCGCCCGCGACGTAGTTCTGGAGGTTCATCCCGTCCGGCGACATCTTCACCTGGCCGGAGTACTTCTCGGTGGCCTCCTTGTACGCCGTCGGCCACTCGATGCGCTTCGTCTCGCCGATGGTGATCGGCCACCCGTGCTTCACGCACCACTCCATGCCGGGCGAGATCAGGTCCTTCACCTTGTCGATGTTCTGGTCCGTGATCTTGTCGCCGGGTGTGACGTCGGCGCGCACCGTGCTGCCGAGCAGCGCCAGCGCAAGACTCGTCGCGAGCACGAGCGACCAACGAGGGCTGTTCGCCATCGACCGTCTCCTCTATGTGAGGGAAAAACCTGGCAGGGCTCTACAACGCCCCGCCCGCGGGCGTCAACTATGCTGCTAGCCTACATGCCCTAACCTACGGGGGCTTCGCCGTCCGCGGCGGGCACCCGCGCCGCGGGCAGCGCCTGGAACAAGAGGTCTTCGTAATAGCGGACGTTCCGGCCGATCAAGACGACGTCCGGCGTGTTGCCGCGCCGCGCGTAGACCGCCGTGCCGGTCGGGTTCGTGCCCCCGATGATCACGACCACCGGCTCCCCCGTCTCGCTCACGATCTCCACCCGGGCCGCGGCGTCGTCGAGCCCGAAGGCGCGTGGGTCGGCGTTCTCACCGCTGACCAGCGCGATCTCCTCGGCTTCGGTGAGCGCGTCGGCAAACGCCGCGATCAGGTCGGGCGGGATGGTCGCGGCGGCCGGCTCGACGACGGACCAGCCGCCGGCAGCGCGCCGCGACACGATCGTCCGCCCGCCGCGCCAGAGCCGCACCTCGCGGAGCTGCGCCGCGTCGAGCGCGAGGAAGCGACGCCGCACGGGGCGGGTGTCGGGCGCCGGGGCGACGCGGACCCGCTCGACGAAGGCGTACTCGAGGCCGAGCGCCGCGAAGACGGCCCAGAGCGCGATCACCTGCCGCCAGCGCACGCCCGTCTCTCCTAGCCCCAGCGCCGACGGAGCGCGAGCGCCAGCCCGAGCACCGCGAAGACGGCGGGCTCCGCCACGACCGTCGCCCAGAACACCTGGTTCCCGTCTCGCTCCGAGACGTAGAACTGATGCGTGCCGAGGGCTTGCAGGCGCGGGCGGTGCGAGATCGCCTCGGGCTCGCGCGCGAGCCAGTCCACGGTGTTCACGAAGAGGTCCTTGTTGCCGAGAAACTCGATGAAGAAGTTGTTCGCGAAGTCGGAGTTGCCGTACACCACGATCCGGCCCTGCCGCACCTCGGCGCCGGGCGGGGTGAGGGTGCGGAACGCGACCTCCATGCCGACCGTGATCGGGCCCTCGCGGTCGCGCGCGGCGTCGAAGGCGGCCGCGCCGCTGCGGAGGACCGCGCGGTCGCGGGTGACCCAGCTCTGCTGGCTCGTGCGTAGGAACGGCAACGCGTTGACCTCGCCCTCGACGGACAGCGGGTCCACCGAGCGGGTGAGCGAGAAGAGCGGCGGCGCGTCGAGGGGCCCGAGGATCGGGTGCGCCTCGCGCTCGATCGGGACCTGCATGGTGAGATACTCGCCGCCGTAGAGCCGCGCGCTCGGGTCGACCACGATGTCGTCGCGCAACGCGATTCCGTAGCGCCGCAGGAACGCCGTCAGCTCCGGCGCCCGGAACGGATCCAGCGCGACGAGGAGCTGGCCGGGGCGCTGGAGGTAGCGGTCGAGCGCCGCCAGCTCCTCCGGCATGAAGTCCTTCTGCGGCCCGGCGACGACGAGGACGTTCGTCTCGAGCGCCACCTCGTCGCCGAGCAGCGACACGGGACGGACCTCGTAGTACTCCTGCTCGAGCAGCACGCGCGCGGTCGAGAAGCCGCGGCGGCGGTCGGTGGCGTTGAAGTCGCCCTCGCCGTGCCCAATGACGACGCCGATCACCTTTCGCTCCTGGCGCGTGACCTGGAGGAGGGCCGCCATCAGCACCTCCTCGGCCGGGTTCGAGAACACGCGGCGGCGGCCCTCGCTCTCGACGGCGAGCGCGCCGTACGAGTCGACGCCGTACTCCTTGGCCAGCGCCGGGCTCTTGTTGACGTCGACGCGCGTCACGTGCACGCGCGGCGTCCGCGCCGCCACCCGCTCGAGGAGGTCCTCGATGCGCGGGTTGCGCGGATCCTGGGAGCGGAGGAAGGCGAGGACGCGGACGTCGGCGGGCAGCGTGTCGAGGATCCGCCGCGCCTGGTCCGACAGCGTGTACTGATGCTCCGGGGTCAGGTCGAGCCGGAGCTGGCGGCGGTCGAGGATCGCCTGCCCGAGGAGGAAGATACCGGCCAGCGCGGGCACCGCGAGCGCGACCCGCAGCCGCTGCGAGCGGGCGGTCAGTGCCGTCCCCGCCACTGTCGCGCTTCGAGCACCCGCAGCGTGCCCCACACGAAGACCCCCGTCGCGAACAGGAAGTAGAAGACGTCGCGCGCGTGCACCACGCCCACGGTGAAGGGCTGGAAGTGGTTGAACATCGACACGGCGCGGAGCAGCGGCAGCGTCTCCTCCCCGCTCGCCGCCTCGTTCCACGACAGGAGCCAGAGGACGAGGAGCGGCAGCGCGGTCAAGAAACCCGCCAGCGCCTGGCTGTCGGTGAGCGACGACATGAAGAGCCCGTACGCCACGCACACCGCCGCGAAGAGCGCGAGCCCGAGGTAGCCGGCGGCCAGCGGCTCGAGCGGGAACGGCTGGATGTGGTGGACCCACGCGGGGTAGACGAGCGTCCCGGCGAGCAGCGTCCCCACCACCGCCAGGCACGCGAGCAGCTTCGCCGCCACCACGGCGCCGTCACGCAGCGGATAGGTGAGCAGCAGCTCGAGCGTGCCGAGACGCCGCTCCTCGGCCATGAGGCGCATGGTGAGGAGCGGGATCGCGAAGATGAGCCCCAGACGGATGTCGACGAGGACGATCTGCCAGAAGTTCTCCATGATGTTCATGCCGAACCCGAAGGTGATGAAGTAGATCAGGTCGGAGTGGAACATGTAGCCGGTGTAGAGCAGGACGACCGCCGCCACGACGTAGAGGAGCGGGGATCCGAAGTACGTCCGCAGCTCCTTGCGGAAGAGCGCCAGAAAGCCCCGCATGGTCTACGACGCCGCCTGGCGGTCCTCGCCGACGAGGCGCACGAAGAGGTCCTCGAGGGTCGCCGTCGTGGCGTGCATCTCGAGGAGCGTCCAGCCGCGGGCGACGACCGCACCGGCGAGCACGCGCTGCACGGGCGCGAGCTCGGGCGCGAGCACCGCGAAGCGATGACCCGGCTGGCCGTCGGGCGCGGTCCGCTCGACGCGCGTCACGCCCGGCAGCGCGCCGAGCGCGCTCGCCACGGCCTCGGGCGGCCCCTCCACGCGCACGTCGAGCCGCTCAACGCCCGCCAGCCGGCGCTGGAGACCGTCCGCGCTGTCCTCCGCCAGCAGCCGGCCGCGTGAGAGGATGATGATCCGCGAGCAGAGGGCGCTCGCTTCCGAGAGGATGTGCGTCGAGAGCAGTATGGTGCACCCCGAGAGCGTGCGCAGCAGCGCGCGCATCTCGACGGTCTGCACCGGATCGAGCCCGACCGTCGCCTCGTCGAGGAGGAGGACCTCGGGGTCGCCCAGCAGCGCCTGCGCCAGCCCCACCCGCTGGCGGTAGCCCTTGGAGAGCGTCCCGGTCAGCCGATCGGCGACCTCGGCGAGCCCGCATCGGTCGATGGCGCCGGCAACGGCCACCCGTCGCTTGCGGCTTCCGAGCCCCTTCACCTCGCCGACGAAGTGCAGGTAGCGCCGCACGGTGAGCTCGGGGTAGAGGGTTACCTGCTCCGGCAGGTACCCGATCCGCCGGCGCGCGGCGAGCGGCTGCTCGGCCAGATCGACGTCGCCGATCCGGATGCGGCCCGCCGTGGGCGAGAAGTACCCGGTGAGCATGCGCAGCACCGTGCTCTTGCCGGAGCCGTTCGGTCCCAGCAGCGCGGCGACCTCGCCCCGCGCGACGGTGAACGACACGTCGTCGACGGCACGCGTCGCGCCGTAGTACTTGGTGATGTTCTCGGCTGAGATCACGCCGGCCCCACGGCGTCAGTTTTGGGCCAGCGCGGGGCGGCGGTCAATGTGGCGGGCGGCCGCCCTCCTGCTGCTTCCGCTTGTGGCGGCGGGCGTGGATCAGCTCGTCGGCGATGATGACGCCGATGGAGAAGACGAGCACGATGATCACCGACTCCCAGAGCGTCATCTGCGGGACCGTCATCGGGGCCGTCCTCCTAGCTCACTGCCGCGGCGGTGGCGGCCACCGCGGGACCCTGCTGTTGCGACTTGCCCGCCTCACGCACGATGAAGCGGGGCCGGAAGTACGAGATCGTCACCGGGAGCAGGGTCTCCGAGGCGATGAAGCTGATGAACATCCAGATGGCGAGGAGACCCCCCATGACCGCGTCGAAGCGGATGTTCGAGAAGGTCCAGAGCGCCGTGCTCATGACCATGCAGACGGCGGTGAAGCTGACCGCCTTCCCCGAGGTGACGAGCGCCTCGCGGATGGAGAGGTCGAGGTCGCCGTTGACGCGGATCTCCTCGATGATCCGGCTTACGATGTAGAGGCCGTAGTCGATGCCGAAGCCGACGCCGACGGTGACCAGCGGCAGCGTGTTGACGTTGACGCCGATGCCCCACACCGCCATGGCGGCGTTGATGATGACGTTGGAGATCATGAGTGGGGCCAGGAGAAAGATGCCGGCGGCCCACGAGCGGTAGGTGAAGAGCACGATCACGTAGATCGTGCCGAAGCCGAGCAGGTTCATGAGGAGGTCGTTCCGGATCAGCTCGTCGTTGGCAGCGGCGAGCACGCCGATCAGGCCGCCGGCGAGCTTGAAGGTCGCCTTCTCCATCGGGTTGGCGGCGATGAATTCCTTGCAGCGCTCGATGATGCGGCGGATGTTCTCGCCCTTGTGGTCGCGGCAGAAGAACGTGACGTGCGCGGTCTGGTAGTCGGGGGTCACGTACTTGGCCGTCTCGGTGGGCGGCGAGCTGGCGAAAAAGACGAAGAAGGTCTGTCCCACGTCGCGTGCCGTGCCGGGGACCACGCCCCACTTCGGCTCGAGCTCGTGGAAGACTTGGTTGACGGCTCGGAGGATGTCCGTGAGGGAGAAGCTGTACCCGACGGAGCGGTCGCGCTCGAGGTAACGCTGGAACTTCTCCATCGTGCGCAGGACCTGGGGGTCCTCCATGGCGCCGCGGTCGTGGCCTTCCGCGACCACGATGAGCGGCTCGACGCCGCCGAACTTGTCCTGGATGTGGGAGTGCGAGACGTTGTAGGGCGAGTCCTCCCAGACGAGCGGCGAAGCGGACGTCGGGTCGCCGACGATCAGGCCACGCATCAGGACGAGGCCCACGACGAACAGGGTGCCCCAGAAGGCGAGCGTCCCTACTTTCCCGACCGACGACAGGTTCCAGTCGGTGAAGCGGTTGATCATCCGCTTGTACCAGCCCTTGTCGCGCGTCAGCACGACGTCGGGGTCGGGCGCGCGGAGGTAGTAGTACACGATCGGGTTCAGCAGCAGCTCCGCGATCGTGATGGCGAGGATCCACCACGAGGCGACGATCGCCAGGTTCCGCAGCATGACGATCGGCACCAGCATGATGACCAGCACGCCGAAGGCATCGGTCAGGATGCCGGAGAGCGTCGGCACGAAGAGCTCGGCGAAGGCCGCGACGATGGCCTTCCGCTGGTTCCAGTCGTGGCGCTCGAACTCCTCGTAGTAGCGGTCGTGCATCTGGATGGCGTGGCTCACCGCACGCGCCGTGATGAGGAACGGCATCACGAGGATGAGCGGGTCGAGCGAGAAGCCGATCAGGTGCACGAAGCCGAGCCCCCAGAACGCCGCGATGACGCCGGTGAGCGACGGGCGGAGCGCGCCGCGCCAGTCGTGGAAGTAGAGCCAGCGGAGGACCCACTCGAGGCACCAGGTGACGGTGAAGATGAAGAAGATGTCGTTGGCGTATTTGTAGACGTAGCCGTAGAGACGCGGCTCGCCGGCGACGTAGATGCTCAGGTCCTGCTCGGGGACGGTGAGCTTGACGCTCTCCACGGTCTCCGAGCCGCTCCGCTTGACGCCCAGGGTGACCGCCGAGCCGGGCGGGTGCTCCTTCTTGAGGAGCGCGGCCAGGGCGATCCGGTCGGCGACCGGCTTCCCGTCGAGCGAGACGATGGTGTCGCCGTTCTTCAAGCCGGCGTCCGCGGCGGCCGTCCGCGGGTAGACGGTTTCCAGGACCGCCGGGGCCGCCTCGGTGGCGGGCTTCAGCGGGTCGCGGCCCTTGATGAGGGCGCCGATCCAGCCGTCCTGGAACGGGGTGATCACCTTCTCGTTGATCTCGCCGAAGGTGCGGCGGTGATCGAGGCGCGCCTCGATGAAGTTGGCCCGGACGAGGGCGGCACGGTCGTCGAGCGAGACGAGGATGCCGTAGATGCTCTCGGTGTTGTGGACGATGCGCTTGATGCTGGCCGCGTCCTCGGTGGTCCGCGGCACGTTGGTCATGACCGGCTCTGCGCGGAGGAAGCCGCCCGAGAGGGCCTTCAGGTAGCGCGTCGTGCGGTGGCCGATCGAGTCGATCTGGTTGTGGTTGACGCCGTAGACCTTGTCGACCTCCTCCGTGATCCGGTAGATGCGGGCAAGCGTCGGGACGTTGAAGATGTCACCGTCCTTGGCCTCGACCATGAGCTGGATGTTGTTGGCGCCGCCGAACGTGCCCGCGTACTTGTTGTGGATCTGGACGAAGGGATGGCTCTGGGGGAGGAGGTCGCCGAAGCTGGTCTCGAGCCGTAGCTGGAAGCTCCAGTACGCGAACAACCCCGTGACGATGAGGACGAGAACCATCACCGGGTGGCGGTAGTCGATCAACCGCTC
>JBGQET010000047.1:0-35544 GCA_041496545.1 Binatia bacterium
CCGCTCAAGCTGCGGCTCGATCTGAGGCTGTTCCATGGTCTTCTCGGGCACGCTGCGCAGTTGGTCACGGCGCAGGGGGTGGCCCAGTGTGGGGCGCTCCCGTAGCGCGCTCGCCGAGCTTCCCGGGCGACGGGTGCGCTCGGCGTGCCCGGTCTCGACCTCAGGAGAAGAGCAGGTCCTTGCCGCGCGGCGCGCGGAAGCTCCGCACGCCGCTCACGCAGTGATTGCCGCCCTCGGCGACGCCCGGATTATGGAAGCCGAGGGTCAGCACGAGCTGCGTCTGGGTCGGCGCCGCGAACGGCATTCGCCGTGCCTCGACGTGCACCAGCAGCGCGTCGTCGCGTCGCGTGCGGAGCTCCACGCGGTCGCTACTCTCCGCGACTCGTCACGATGTGACCGGGCGGCCCACACCGGGAAGGTCTGCCGGCGGGCCGCACAAAAATGAACAGTGCTTCGCTCTCGCCGTTTCGCTGCAGTGCTTGCGTCTTACCCATCCGCGTATAAGTCTGTGCGGCACACCAGTTTGTAGGCAAGTAGACCGTGGCCAAGTGACGACCGACAATAGGGGGAGGTTCAGCATGCATGGCTTTCGGAGGATACTGGGTCCCGCAGCACTCGCTCTCGTGTTGATTCTTCCCGCGGGTGCGAGCGCAGAAGAGTCCTACGGTAAGCAGTTTCTGAGCAAGGCCGAACACGGAATCGGCAACATGGCACTGGGTTGGTACGAAGTCCCGAAGAACGTCATCAACATCGTCAGCGACAAGAGTCTGCTCTGCGGAGTGACGTACGGTCTCCTGCGCGGGGTCGTGCACGGCGTGACACGGACGGTGGTGGGCGTTGCCCAGTTCCTCACCTCACCGATTCCGACCACCGAAGAGTACGTCACCCCTCCGTACATCTGGGAGCGTCTCAGCGAGGACACGAGGTACTGGAATGTGCACCTCCCTGGGGAGTGGACCCACTTCGGTCCCCTGGACGACGGCGGCTTGAGCCGTGAGCGCTAGGGCACAGCAAGCCACCGACGGCCGATCACGAGTACTTCGTCCAACCGTCTTCGAGGAGGTAGTGTCATGAAGAGAATCCATCTTCTCGTCCTCGCCGCTGCAGTGCTGGCCGCCGCTTGCGCGACCCAGGCACCGCCCAGCGGCGCGCTGAAGAGCAAGCTCGACAAGGTGTACGACGGCGATCACGGCGAGTGGCTCAAGCACGAGTCCGCGGCGGATCGGAACCTCGATCTCGCGCACGCCGTTCTCACCCACATGGAGAACGACCAGTACTGGAACATCACCCAGATGCAGCAGCGGGCCGACGCGGCCGCCGCCACCGCCCTGGCTGAGCGCCAGAAGGCGGAGGAAGTGCACATGCGCATCCTCGACAAGCGCCTGCACCACCTCGACTCCATGCACGTCACGGAGGCACAGGCGGTGATGGCTGTCGAGGCTCTCGCGCTCTTCCGTACCGGCAGTGCCACGCCGTCGAAGGTCGATCAGGCCGGCGTCCGCGAGGTCGCCAAGACGCTCAGGCGGTATCCCGTCGGGTTCGCGGAAGTGCGGGCCTACACGGACACCGTGGGAAGCACGAAGTCCAACGACAAGCTGTCCGCCGCGCGGGCCAACAACGTGGCGAGCATGCTGCGCCACGCCGGTGCCGAGCGCATCGCGACTCACGTCGTACCGGTTCCGATGGGCGAAGCCGAGGGTCCGGACAACACGGCCAACGCGCACAATCGCCGCGTGGACGTGATGGTCTTCCCGCACGGCAAGGGACCCAGGTAGTTTGATCGAGGACGACTGCCGGGGGCCGACGGCCCCCGGCACATCGACCCCTCGAGAAGTTTCGAGTCGAGCCCCAAGCACGGGGTGACTTGGAGGCAGCACGGGCCATCCCGTGGTGGCGCGGGGCACCGGGTCTTGCCCTCGCCACCCTGGTCGCTGCCACCGCCTCGGCCGCACCGCTCACGCTCGGTGGCGACGACCGAGTTCTCGTCCTGGCGCCTCATCCGGACGACGAGACGCTCGGTTGCGGCGAGGTGATCCACGAGGCGCTGGCGCGCGGTGCCGCGGTCCGCGTCGTCTTCCTCACCTACGGCGACGCCAACGAGCTGTCCTTCGCGCTCTACCGACGGCGCCCGGTGATCGCGCCGCACGCCGTCCTGGAGATGGGCGAGCGGCGGCACGGCGAGGCGGTCGCCGCGGGTCGGGCCCTGGGGCTCGAGCCCGGGCAGCTCGTGTTCCTCGGCTACCCCGACTTCGGCACGCTGGCGATCTGGAAGGCCCACTGGCGAGATCGCGCACCGCTCAAGAGCCTGCTCACACGGGTGACCGCGGTCCCCTACGCGAGCGCCTTCCGACCCGGCGCGCCGTACAAGGGCGAGAGCATTCTCCGCGACCTGAGCGCCATCCTGCGTGACTTCCGACCGACGGTGGTCTTCGTCTCGCATCCGGCCGACCACAACGTGGACCACCGCGCCCTCTACCTGTTCACGCGAGTCGCGCTGTGGGACCTCCCCGGCGAAGCCCAACCGGCGCTCCGTCCCTTCCTCGTCCATCATCCCGGCTGGCCGTCGCGGAAGGGCCTGCACGAGACCGACACGCTCGACCCGCCGGCGGCGATGGCCGCGTCCATCGACTGGCAGCGAGTGCCGTTCCCGGCGGACGCCCGCGCCGCGAAGCTGACGGCGCTCGGCGCCTACCAGTCGCAGATGCGCTACAGTGGGGACTTCCTGCGCTCGTTCGTGCGGACGAACGAGCTGTTCGGCGACTTCCCCCGGGTGGCGCTCCGACCCGGCGCCGGCGACGGCCTCCGCTCCTCGGCCGAGGGCTCGGCACGGCCCGACCAGCTCACCGACGAGGAGCGCGCGCGGTTCGTCGGTGTCGAGTGGCGATCGGTCCGCCTCGCCGACGGTGCGCTCGTCGTGACGCTGCGCCTCTCGCGTCCGCTCGGCGAAGCCGTGGGTGCGAGCCTCTACCTCTTCGGCTGGCGCGCCGACCGCCCGTTCGCCCGCATGCCGAAGCTCCGCGTCGAGCTCGGCGCCTTCGCTCACGGCGTGTTCGACCAGGACCGAGCGCTGCGCCGCGAAACCGTCGGCGTGGAGCGCGAAGCGCGCGAGATTCGCGTGCGGGTCCCGCTCGACGCGCTCGGCCGCCCCGAGCGCGTGCTGACCAGCGGCGGGACGTCGTTCCTCGAGGTGCCCCTCGGGTCGCTCGCCTGGCGTGTGGTCGAGCTGCCCGCGCCACGCGCTCGGCGCGCCGGGCGGCGCGGCTCTTCGCGTTGACCGTCCCACCGAGCGGGCAGTAGGGTGCGCCATGGCGCACCGACGCATCTCCCGCCGCGCATTCCTCGGCGTCGCCGCCTCGGCGGCGGTCGCCGGCGCCGCCCCGGTCGCCACGGCACGGCTGCGTCGCGCGAAGCAGCCCCGGCACTTCGTCCTGGTCCACGGCGCGTGGCACGGCGCGTGGTGCTGGTACAAGGTCGTCGCCGGGCTCGAGGAAGCGGGACACGTGGTCACGGCGATCGACTTGCCCTCGGCCGGCATCGACGGCACGCCGGCGGGCTCGGTCACCCTCCGGGCGCAAGCCGATCGCATCGTGGCGACGCTCGAGGCGCTCGCCGAGCCCGTCATCCTCGTCGGTCACAGCGCGGGCGGCCCGCCCGTCTCGATGGCGGCGGAGACGCGGCCCGACCGCATTCAGAAGCTCGTGTACCTGACCGCCTTCCTCATCCCGAACGGCAAGTCGATCACCACCGTGGCGCTCCAGGACAAGGGCTCGCTGCTTTCCCAGCACCTCACCTTCAACCCCGACGGGACCTTCGAGGTCGAGCAGGCCGCGCGGCGCGACATCTTCTACAACGAGTGCGACGACCGCGACGTCGCGCTCGCGCAGACGCTCCTCAAGCCGGTCAGCCTGCGGGCGAACGTCGATCCCGTCGTCGTCGGCGGCAACTTCGCCCGCGTCCGGCGCTTCTACATCTCGTGCCTACACGATCACGCGATCTCGCCCGACATGCAACGCGCGATGTACACCGCCCTCCCGTGCGAACGGGTGTTCTCGCTGCGGAGCGACCACTCGGCGTTCCTCTCGCACCCGACGCCGCTCTTGCGAGCGCTCGCCGCGATCGCGCGCGCCTAGTTGATGTCCCCCACCACTTCCACCGCCAGCGCGTACGCCTTGACCCAGTCGTACGGCAGGTAGGCGTAGCCCGCGTCGCCGTAGCAGTTGCTCCACGAGTTCTTGATGATGAGGTAGCCGCCGCCCGAGCCGGGTGGCGCGCCCGCCGGCAGCTGCGTGTTGTCCACGAGGCCGTTGACCAGCACGGCGTGACCGCCCCGGTCGCACTCGCAGCCTGGGGCCGGGGTGCACACCTGCTTGCCCATCGAGTTGGTCGTCAGCGAGCAGTGCGGGCCGGCGTAGTGGACGTAGCCGTTGGCGTCCGGGTTGAACGACGGCGGCACGGAGAACGCGTAGATGACCGGCTTCTGGAAGATGGCGAGCGCCCAGAAGATGGTCGCCAGCGAACTGCTCGGGTTCGAGCCGTTCCAGATCTCGCTGTAGGACGTCGGGTAGAAGCCGGACGTCGTCGTGATGGGCGGCCCGGTCATGCCGCAGTAGGTGATGAAGAGAAAGGTCGTGCAGACGATCCGTCCCTGCGCGGCGGTGTTGGAGCAGTAGGCGCTCTCGTCGCCGCCGTAGCCGACGCACGAGTTGGTGTACGTGTGCGTGTTGTCGTCCGCGGTCCGGGAGTTCGACGGGTTGTAGTCCCACTGGTCCTCGAACGGATAGCTGTAGGCGGGGAAGATGCTGAACGGGTCGGGCAGCAGGTTGCTCACGATCATCGCCGCGAGCGCGTGGCCGGGCCACTCGCCGTCGCCGTAGGCCGCCGGGTACCAGATGGTCTTCATGCTGTCGTTCATGTGCTGCTCGGACAGGTTCACCCAGCGGTTGTACTTCTTGGCGACCCACAGCTCGACGGCGCCGGTGGTGGCGAAGTCCCAGCACGTGCCGCGGTTCGCCTGGTCCTTCACGCAGGTGGTGAGGAACTTGAGCGGCCAGGGCATGTTCGCGTACACGCCGTGCGCCTTGTGCGTGGCGCACGAGACCTGGCTTCCGGAGCGATCCGTGCCGTCGCCTGCGCCCTCCTCGGCGCCGCAGCTCGACGGGTATCCCGGCGGCGGCGTCCCGCCCGGCGGCGGGAGAAGCGGCAGGTACTGACCCACGTTCGAGATGAGCCCGGCGTTGAGGTCGAGGATCTGACGGAGGGTGAGCGTACCCGCCGTACTCGGCGGCGGGAGGTTGCCGACCAGCGCCGGGTCGATGGCTTGGAGGCCGGCGTAGAAGTGGCCGTAGAGGCCGAGCTGGTTGTTCTTCGTCGGGTACGTGCGAAGCCCGCCGGCGGCGACGCGCCGGAAGAAGCGTTTGCCGTGCGTGATCACCGTGCGCGCGGCGCCCGTCCCGTCGGTGAAGGTGTGCGCGAAGTTGCCGCCGTCGGCCGGCTTGACGGCCGAGTCGTTGGGGTCGACGCCGCCGAGGTACTGGCCGCCGCGCGCGCCGTCGCCGTTCACGAAGGCCATCACCGTCTGCTCGTCCTGCACGTCGCGCCGCGCCTCGGCCGCCTCGTCCGCCTTCATCTGACCCCTGTCGATGCTGTGGAAGTCCGGCAGGGTCTGGAGCCGATTCCACTCCTCCTGCGACACGACCACGGCGCCGGGCGGCAGCGCGTCGCGCGGACCGCCGAAGGCGCCGGCGGGCATGTCGAGCCGGCCGTCGAGCTTGCGGTTGATCCGTGCCCCGCGGTTGATGAAGCGGCCGGTGAGGGTCGTGCAGGTGGCGCCGTCGAGCAGCACCGTCAGCCGCACGGTGCCCTTCAGGGACCCGCACCCGTTCCAGCGTGCCGCGAGCGCCGTGCCGAGGCGCATGAGCTTCTGCTTGGCGGTGATCGCCGGGCACCCGCTCTCGATCGACACCTGGGTGCCGTTGACGACGACCGCGTCGGCCGCCGCACCGCCGGGAACGAGCGGCCCCGTCACCAGGTACCGCCCACCAGGGCAGGCAGGAGGCTTCTTCGCCAGCGCGGGCCCTGCCGCTGCCAGCACCACTCCCAGCACGATCGCCGACGTCTGCATCACGACCTCCTCCCCACCACCTCGCACCCATACCACAGATCGGCGCGTCCGCCGACCTGGGCGGCGCGTTACTCTACTGGCAGCCGCCGGGCGCCGGCGCCGCGCGCACGTCGATCACCGTGTCGAAGCACGTCTGGGAGTGCAACGAGATCGTGGTGGCGATCTTCGGGAACTCGCCGCCGCCGGGGACGAGACCGCTGTCGAAGTGTCGCGGCGGATCACCGCCGATCGCGAGGTCGAGCGCGAGCTGCTGCTCGACGGCGAACTCGCCGCCGACCCGGTACGTCCCGGAGCCGGTGATCGAGGCGTCCTTTCCGAAGATGGTGGCGCGCCATCTGACGTTGGTCACGGCGTAGTCCCGGAAGAGCGAGACGGGGTCCGAGGGAAGCGGCGTCAGCGTGAAGATGCCGCGGAGGTCGTCGGTGATGAAGACCGGGCAGAGGCAGGGTGGGAAGCAGCCCTCGGAGAAGGTGCTCTTCGGCAGGAGCAGATACGTCTTGGCCGTGGAGCCGCCCGCCCCGGGAATGGCGAGCGTGGTGAGGAGCAGCGTGCTGGCCAGGACGGCGCCACGAAGCCTACGGCGTGTCATGTGGTGGCCCTCCGGCTGCCGCGTCGCACGCCTGGCGTGGGAGTGTCAATCCCTGCGGCGATACATAGCTCTACGGCGGACAGGCGGCCGCGGGCGCGTTCTTCGCCGTGAGGCTCTTGCCCGCGTGGAAGCGCAGCGTCCCGCCGAACCGCAGGCAGAAGAGCCGACCGCCCGCGCCGAGCTGGAGCACGACGTCCACCGGCGCCGGGTTGGTCGCGAGCGAGAAGCCGAGCGCCGCGCCCTCGCCGGCGGCGTCGAGCGACCGCGCGGCGCGCACGACGACGCTCGTGACGGGGCCCGCGCGCCGCCGGCGGTCTGTGTACTGGTAGCCCTTGCTCTGCCCCGCCTTCCCGAGGCGCTTCCAGCTCCCCGCGGGGAGCGTGGACGTCTCGTCGAGCCCGGCCCCGAGCAGGTGGAGCGTCGCCCCGGTGCGCGTCGGGTCGTCGATCCCGCCGTCGCCGCTGCCGAGCCGGAGGCTCCGGTGCTTCGAGGCGAGCGTGAAGCGCTTCTTCGCCGCCTTCGGCGAGTCCCCGAGCCCGAGCAGGCGGCCGGTGAGCGTCTGGTTCCCGCTCCGCGGCAGCGTCGTGGTCGGCTCCGCGGACGCCTGCGCGAAGACGTCGCTCCCGACGCCGCCGTAGCTCGACCACACCGCCATGATGGAGCCGGTCGGCGACGCCGCCACCACGGGGGTCTGCTGCCCGGACGTCGTGGAGGTGTTGACCAGGAACTCGGTCCCGATGGGGCTGCCGCCCGCATCCAGGCGCCGGGCGAAGATCCCCACGTCGTCCCCGACCCCGCTCCCGAACCAGGTGACGATGAACTCGCCCGCGCTGGTGAGCGCGACGCGCGGCGCGCCCTGCGTGTTCATGCCGGGGGAACCCGATCACCGCGGAATGCCATTTCGGCACTCGCATCGGCGCGGGCTCAGGTTTGGAGGTGCCGAATTTGCACTCCCCCGTCTCGGGGCACGACAGGCGATGCGGTAGCGGCATCCTGGGTCGTCGCGCCAGCTCGCGCCGCTCGCAGTCCCTGGCGGTTCGCCTTCGTTTGGAAGCCAGAGACCGAGGAGGTCCGCTTCGGAAGAACGAATCCGCAGCCTGACGGAGCGCCCCGTGTTTGCCGGCGTGAACGTGGTCGTCTTCGTGGGGCACCGAGAGTTCTGAGGGGGGCGCAGGCGTACGATGCGGTGGATCTGCACTCCACCACCACGCAGTGAAGTAGTGTGGTAGCGGCCCGGGCGGGGAAGATTCGAACGAGCGGCCGTGGAGCCTGGTCATCTTCTTGCTACAGCGAATCCTCAGAATGAGCCCCGGGACAGTCTGCGGGTGAGCCGTACCCGCGCCGGCCGCGGGGCGACAGAGGTGTGTGGGAGGATGCGGTGGGAGTCCGGATCTTCGATCTGAAGCGCGTGGTCCAAGTCCCCCGTCGGTGTGGCCATGACTAGGGATGCGGAGGACGCCATCGTCGACTGGGTGAAGTCCGTCGCCGCCTACACGAAGCCGTACACCATCCACTGGTGTGACGGCACGGAGCAGGAAGCCCACAGGCTCGAGGCGGAGCTGATCGCGCGTGGGTCCCTCGTGCCGCTCAACACCGAGCGCTTCCCGCACTGCTTCCTCTATCGGTCCGATCCGACTGACGTCGCGCGCACCGAGCATCTCACGTTCATCTGTACGAACGACCGCGATGAGGCCGGGCCGACAAACCACTGGATGAGTCCGTCCGAAGCGACCTCGCGGGTGTGGCCGCTCCTCGAGGGCTGTATGAGCGGCCGAACCATGTACGTGGTGCCGTACCTGATGGGGCCGCCCGGGTCGCGGTACAGCCGCGTCGGGATTCAGCTGACCGATAGCGAATATGTGGTGCTGAACCTCCGAGTGATGACGCGAATGGGACGCGAGGCGCTGCACCACTTCAGTTCTTCGCCGGACTTCGTGCGCGGCATCCACAGCCTGGGCGACCTGTCCCCGGATCGCCGATACATCTGTCATTTCCCCGCGACCAGAACCATCTGGAGCATCGGCTCGGGATACGGCGGCAATGCGCTGCTGAGTAAGAAGTGTCACGCGCTTCGGATCGCCAGCGTTCAGGCACGCGATGAAGGATGGCTGGCCGAGCACATGCTCATCCTCGGCGTGACGAATCCGCAAGGCGTCACCCATTACATCGCCGCGGCCTTTCCTAGCGCATGTGGGAAGACGAACCTCGCCTTGCTGATTCCGACACTGCCCGGGTGGAAGGTCGAGACGATCGGGGACGACATCTGCTGGATGCACCCGGGGGACGACGGGCGGCTCTGGGCCGTCAACCCCGAAGCCGGCATGTTTGGTGTGGCCCCTGGCACGAGCACGAAGACCAACCCCAATGCCATGCGGGCGCTCACCCGCGACGTGATCTTCACCAACGTCGCGCTGCGCGAGGACCTAACGCCGTGGTGGGAGGGCATGGGCGAGGACCCAGGCGAAGCGGTGGTCGACTGGCAGGGACGACCCTGGCGGAAGGGCGCGGCTGAACCAGCGGCGCACCCGAATGCTCGCTTCACTGTTCCATTGAGGAATTGTCCGAGCGTGGGAACAGGGATGCACGATCCCCCGGGGGTCCCGATCTCGGCGATCGTGTTCGGCGGTCGGCGCGCTTCGGTGACGCCGCTCGTCTACGAGGCGTTCGATTGGCGGCACGGCGTCTACGTGGGCGCCACGATGGCGTCGGAGACGACCGCCGCCGCCACCGGGGCGGTCGGGGTCCTTCGGAACGACCCGATGGCCATGCTGCCGTTCTGCGGGTACAACATGGCCGATTACTTCGCCCACTGGTTGGCGGTCGGGAGACGCCTAGCGCGGCCACCCCGCATTTTCCACGTGAACTGGTTCCGGGTGGGGCCGGACGACCGGTTCCTCTGGCCCGGGTTTGGCGAGAACATCCGCGTCCTCAAGTGGATCACGGAGCGGGTTGACGAAAACGTCGGGGCCGAGCGGACCCCAATCGGCTACGTCCCGTACGAGGACGACCTCGACATTGGTGGCGCGGGGATCTCCCTGACCGCCGTCGGCTTGCTCCTCGACGTCGATCCGGAGTTGTGGCTCGAGGAAACGAAGCGGAGCGAGGCGTTCCTCGGGAAATTCGCCGATCGCCTTCCGCCAGCGCTCCGCGATGAGCACAGAGCTTTGGTACAGCGTCTTCTCGCTGCGTCGCGGCGACGGAGCACCTCGTAAGAGCTGCTCTGCGCCATCGAGCTCGGGTCCACGTACCCCATCGCTCTGGCCTCCTCGAAGAACCGGTCGACGCGGTCGCGGGGCATGAGGCGGACCGGCCACCGCGGCATGCGCTCCATCACGGCGCGGGTGAAGTATCCACTCAGGAATGCGACCCCAGCCGAGTTGATAGTGAAACGCGCGCCCGCTCTCGGTTCTCGGCGCTGCCACGGCCCTGCCGCAGCGGTAGAAGCGGCCGGAAGTCATCCTATCGGGCGGTCGCCCCGGCGCCGTCCGCCACATCTCGCGCGCGCCGCGAGCCGACGGCGCTACCCACGGTCTGCCGAGAGCCCCTGCACCGCCGTGAAGTCGGCACCATGAACTAGCGCGCCCGAGAAGGTCGCCCCGTCGAGCATCGCCCCACACAGGTTCGCCCCCAGTAGCTTCGCCGAACGGAGATTCGCTCCCCTCAGATCCGCGCCGCTCAGGTCGGCCTGCGAGAGGTTCGCACCTTCGAGGTTGGCGTTACGGAAATCGACCCCAGAGAGGTTCCAGAAGGAGAACCACAGGAAGCGGAGATCCGCCCCCGCGGCGCTCCGCTTCTTGAGCAACTTCGCGAGAACCCGTGTTGAAGCTTGACCCCCAGCGCGGCTTGCTCCCAGTCTTCGCGCCGCCGTCCGCTCTCGAAGAACGCTCGGCTTTGCGCTGCTCGCTCCCATCTGCGTCTCCGTGAAGTCCGTCCCGCTCACTCATTTCGTCACCTTCGTCTTGTGGACCCTTTCGCATCCGCCGTGACCTCCGAAGGGTCCGCCGTTCACTTATGCAGCCTCTCCTCGATCGCACTCGCTTGCATGACGCACATTCGGGCGAAGAGATCGAACATCTCCACCGTTGCCGGATCGTCGGCCTGCCGTGCAAGCCTGTGAAACAAATCGTGCGCTGCGCGCGTGGCCTTCGCCGCTTCGCGCAACACCTTTCTTCCCCCACGGCCAAGGGACGGAGACTTCCGCCGTCTGATATCCCTCAGCCAAGAACGGCGCCCGCGAAAGCTCTCGAGAACCAACACCTTCGACCGAGCGGGGGCTTGGTCATCGCGCCGAGACATGACGTCCTCCTGGGGAAACGGCCTCCTTCGGAAGGTTGGCGCCTCCCTGATGCAGCGCACGCGCGGTGTTCAGGTCGAGCCCTGAGCAGGCAACGAAGCGGCTCCGGGTAACGCTTGCATCGGGGAAGCGTGCGCCGTCCAAGTCGGAACCGAGGAACAGCACGTTCGTCAAGAGAGCGCTCCGTGAATTGCCTCGTCGCATCGTCCTTCCGTTCCCCGACTACCGTGATCTCCAGGTCCACCGGCTGGTGTCCCGCTTCCGCAATGCGGATCATGGCGTCGCGAAGTTCTTCGATGCCGTGCGAAGTCACGGTGCCCGGGAGAACAAGCGCCAGACTGGTATCTTTCGTTTGGATGACCGCCTGATACGCGAGGGGCGATTGCCGCCCGTTCGCCTCAGGCTCGGCCGTCCCGGAAGCCATGGTCTGGTCGCCTCATCGTGTCGATACGGGACTTTGCACTCCCGGTACCGCCGATTCCGAAACTTGTGCCCCGCGATCGCGAAGTGCGCGTACCACCTCTGGCTCCAGGCCTGTGCAGGCGAGGAAGCGCGCCCGGGTGAGCTGTGCGCCAGGGAACCTCGCACCGGCGAGGTCACAGTCCAGGAAGAGCGCATCGGTGAGGAAGGCGCCGCGGAAGTCCGCCCGGCGGAGGTCCACGGCCACGAAGGACGCGTTCTCGCATCGCGCCTTCTCGAAGATCGTGTCCGAGAAGTCGACGCGCGTGAATACCTGGGACATTATCCACGCTCCCACCATTCGGTTCTGCTTTTCGAGAGGTGTCAGCACTCGGGAATGGCCGTTCTCCATCAGTTGTCCTCCGCGCGGTTGTCTTACCAACGTCAGCGAACCCGTACGGCGATGCCCTGCTCGGCGAGTCGCATCAATCGTCCCGTTAGCTGGTGTGCCAAGCTTTCCTTCCCCTCTCCGGTGAGGGTGATTTCCAGGTCGAGCGGACCAACGTGGGCTGCGCTGGCCGTGCGCGCCGGTGAGCGTCGACTGACCCTGCCTCTTTCCCGGGCGTGTTCATGCGGCGTCTGTGCTGCCGGCAGGTGGTGCGGGATCCGCTCCGAGACTGGCGAGGCGGTCTACGACGCGCCTCAGGCGTTCGACTTCGCCGGCGTCGAGCCAGCGCCGTCCCCGGGCGATGAGCTTGTGGACCGCGTCGCGATGGGCATGGGCATGACGAAGGAGCTGGGTCCTGGCGGCGGTACGCGCCTGGCGGCCGCGCCGGGTCCGAGCGTCGGACTCGACCGTCCGGTCGACCGCGAACTCTTCGCGCGCGGCAACGTACGCGTCGCTAACCCGCTCGACGAGCGTCACGAGCAGGTTACCCGGTCGTTCGCGAACCAGGGCGTCGCCATCTGAGACGAGACTGGCCAAGACTCTCTTCGCCCGGCAGACCCGCCCCTGGGTCGTGACGACTGCAGCCGGGCCCAGACACGCCTTGATCTCCGCGAAACGGTAGAACACGTCGTCACCGCCCGGAGAAGGCTTCACGGCGAAGACCGGCACCTGCCACGCAGAGTAGAGCCAGGCCGCGCACGGGACGACCTTTGGCCGCCGCTGATCGAGGAGGCAGTAGGTGATCAGTTCCAGGGGCAGACCGACTTGCTCGCGGAGTTCGCCAAGCGATTGTCGGTCGGCGCTCGGCAGATCGATCCAGATGGAGGCTGCCGTTCCCGGTTGATGCATCAGACGGTTGGTGTCTCCAGACATCTCCGGCACGTTCGGCCCCACTATCTCCGCGATCCGTGGAGTGCTCGGGTCCCCGGGTCGCCGCAGGCGCCCAAGCGGGGCCGGACGCCCCCGACGGACGGCTCTGGGTCAAACCCCCGCGGCAGCTCGACTGGCTCTTGCGTCTCGGCTCCCCCTTGCGAAGCTGACGAGCAAGGCGAGCGCCAACGCCGCGAAGCGTCCGGCCCGGCGAGCTACTGCCGCGAATTGATGAGATTTCTGGCGATGACGAGCCTGACGGCCAAACACGTAGGAGATGGACCGATGCCGCCGAGTGCCGTTCCTGCAGCTAGCTGCGATGGGGACGCTTTTCGGGATGCTGAATCTGCATCCCGATCCCACTCTGCTGGTCGGAAGATGCGAGGCTCGCATCCCCGTGACCGCGGCCCGTGGCGAGCCCATAGCGCCGAGCCTTGGCATGAAAGGTCCGGAGCGGGATGTTGAGCGCTCTCGCCGCCTCCTTCTTGCTCCCGTACCGTTCGATGTAGGCGCGGAGCACATCCCGCTCGATGTCCGAGAACGGCATGCCCACCGCGATCCGCAGGTCCTGCCGGGGCGCGGCGTCACGGATGGTCGGCGGGAGATCGGCGACGTCGATGCGGGTCCCCGGAACCGTCAGCACGAGGCTCTCGATCACGTTCCGAAGTTCCCGCACGTTGCCCGGCCACTCGTACTCGACAAGCTTCGCCAGGGTCTCGGGACGCACCTGCCGCACGCGCCGTGACGTGTCCTTGCTGAACTCCCGCAAGAAATTCTCGATCATTTCCGGGATCACCTCGACACGCTCGCGGAGCGGCGGGATCCGAAGGTTAATCACGTTGAGCCGGTAGTAGAGGTCCTCCCGGAAGGCGCGTGCCTTGACGGCCTGCTGCAAGTCGGTGTTCGTGGCGGCGATGATGCGGACATCAACCTTGACCTTGGTGGTGCCTCCGACGCGGCGAAACTCTTTGCGCTCGAGCGCCCGCAGCAGCTTCGCTTGGCAGCGCAGCCCCATCTCGCCCACCTCGTCGAGAAACAGCGTCCCGCCGTCAGCAACCTCGAAGACGCCCGGCTTGCGCTCATTCGCGCCGGTGAACGCACCGCGCTCGTGCCCGAAGAGCTCGTTCTCGAGAATCTCATCGGACAGCGACGCGCAGTTGACCGCGACGAATTCCCCTACCCGACGGGGACCGACGCCGTGGATGTAGCGGGCGACGACCTCCTTGCCGACCCCACTCTCGCCCCACAGCAGGACATTCGAGTTGGACGGCGCCACCCGCCGCACCTGGTCCATGAGCCCGTGCATGGCCGCCGAGCGTTCGATGAGACCGGGCGTCGCTGGCGGATCCGCCGTGACGCGGCTCTGTATTGCTTCGCCCACGCTCCGGAGGAGCCGGGTCGGGTCGAGCGACTTCACCAGGTAGTCCGCCGCCCCGCGCTTCATCGCCTCGACGGCATCCTCGAGGCGGGCGGGCGTCTGCATCACGATGACGGGGATCGTCGGATGTCGCGACCGGAGCGCATCCAGCGTCTCCCACTTCGCCCGATCGTCGGGAAGATCGAGGAGGACGAGCGCCACTCCTGGGCGCGTGACCAATGGGAGCGCCGCGCCCGCTGAAGATAGGCCGACTACCTTGTAGCCCCCACGCTCGAGGATGAGACTCTTCGTCTCTCGGACCTCGCGGACCGGCTCGACGATGACGATCGTTTGGCCGTTCGGCATCACGTGAAAAGTGTGTCGAGGCGCTCCACGTCGCTCAACAGCGTCCTCATCGCTGAGCCGAACGTTATAATGAACCATCGCGGACAAACTAGGAGCATGAGTTTGACAAGTCTAAGATTGTCCAATACTCAGCCACGGTAGGTAACCGAGGAGAGAAATGCAACTCGGCGTCCGCGACGTCTCCAAGCTCCTCAACGTCTCCGAGAAGACGATCTACCGCTGGGTGAGCCAGGGGATCCTGCCCGCTTACCGCGTCAACGAGCAGTATCGTTTCAACCGAGCCGAGTTGCTCGAGTGGGCAACCTCTCGGCGAATGAACGTTTCGGCAGCCCTTTTCGACGAGCCAGAAAGCAATTCCACTCCGATCCCGAGCCTCGTCGAGGCCCTTCAGGTTGGCGGGATATTCTACCGGCTGAGCGGCCGCGACAAGGAGTCCGCGCTGCGCGCGTTGGTCGAGCACATGCGTCTTCCCGACGAGGTGGATCGCGACTTTCTGCTCCGCGTGCTGCTTGCCCGAGAGGCGCTGCAGTCCACAGGGATCGGCGACGGGATCGCCATCCCACACGTCCGGAACCCCATCGTGCTGCATGTCCCCCGGCCGACGATCACGCTCTGCTTCCTCGAGAAGGCGGTGGATTTCGGGGCCCTGGATGGCAAGCCCGTCCATGTGCTGTTCTCGCTCGTCAGCCCAACAGTGCGCGCCCACTTGCGCCTGCTCTCCCGGCTGGCGTTCGCCCTGCACGACCCGGGCTTCAAGAAGGCCGTCATTCGCCAAGCCGCTCGCGAGGAGATCCTCCGCGAGGCGCAGCGAGTCGAAGGCGGCCTCGCGCGGACCGCTGCCACCGACGGTGGGAGCAAGTAGGTGGTCGTTCTCGCCCTTGGGATTCTCACCCTCGGCGGTTGCGCGGCATTTGCCGTCCGACGCTCCCCGCGCTGGTCGACGTTCCTGGGCGTGGCGAGCGCCGTTGCGGGGTGTCTCGTAGGCCTGATTCCCGCAGGCCGCGTCCTGCTCGGCGCGTCGATCGAATCGCTGCGGGTGCCGTGGGACGTCCCCTACGGCGCCTTCGTCGTGGAGGTGGACCCACTCTCTGCCTTCTTCCTGCTCCCGATCTTCGGCCTCTCGGCGCTCGCAGCGATCTACGGGGGCCAGTACATGCTGGCGTATCGTCACGAGAGGGCGCTGGGCGTCTCGTGGTTCTTCTTCAACCTCCTGGTCGCGAGCATGGCGCTCGTCGTGGTCGCGCGGAACGCGATCTTGTTCCTCGTCGCGTGGGAGGTCATGGCCCTCGCCTCCTTCTTCCTCGTCACGATGCAAGACGACGAGGAGAGCGTCCGTGACGCGGGCCGGACGTATCTCGTGGCGAGCCATCTCGGCACGGCGTTCCTGCTCGCCCTGTTCATCCTGCTGGGCGGGGGAAACGGCTCGCTTGATTTTGACCGCTTCGCCGCGGGCTCCAACGCCGGGCTCCTCTTCATCTTGGCCGCTATTGGCTTCGGCACGAAGGCGGGGTTCGTGCCGCTCCATGTCTGGCTGCCGGAAGCCCACCCGGCCGCGCCCTCGCACGTCTCGGCCGTGATGTCAGGGGTCATGATCAAGACCGGCATCTACGGGCTCATGCGCACACTTACCTGGCTGGGGCCGCTCCCGGCGTGGGCCGGATGGCTCCTGGTGGGGGTGGGGGTGACCTCGGGCGTGCTCGGGGTGCTCTTCGCGCTCGCGCAGCACGATCTGAAACGTCTGCTCGCGTATCACAGCGTCGAGAACATCGGCATCATCACGCTCGGCCTGGGGCTCGGTCTGGTCGGACTCCGCACAGGCTCCACCGCTGTCGCGGTCCTCGGCTTCGCGGGTGGTCTCCTCCATGTCCTGAACCACGCGCTCTTCAAGGGGTTGCTGTTCCTCGGAGCCGGCGCCGTGCTCCACAGCACGAAGACCGGCGACATGGAGGAGCTCGGCGGGCTGCTGAAGCGCATGCCTTGGACGGGTTCGCTGTTCCTGATTGGGGCGGCTGCCATCGCTGGCCTGCCGCCGCTCAACGGGTTCGTGAGCGAATTCCTGATCTACGCCGGGGCATTCACGGCTGCGGCCTCGCTCGGGAGCGACGCCGCCGTCCCGGCGGTGGCGACGATCGGCGCGCTGGCGCTGATCGGTGGCCTCGCCGCCGCCTGCTTCGCGAAGGCGTTCGGGGTGGTCTTCCTGGGCGAGCCCCGCAGCGATCACGCCGCCCACGCCCACGAACAGGGCCGGGCGATGCGGGGGCCGATGGTGCTGCTCGCCGCGGCGTGCATCCTGATCGGTGTTCTTTCACCGCCGCTCGTCGGGCGGCTGGCACCCGTGCTGGAGGAAGTAACGGGCCTCCCCGGATCAGCCGTCGGCGAAGCGCTCGGGCAGGCCACGGGAATCCTCGGATCGATCACGCTCGGGGCGTTCGGCTTGCTCGCCCTGGCGGGCCTTCTGCTCGCGCTGCGCCGGGCGGCGCTCGCCCGAAAGCCGCTGGCGGTGGGCCCAACGTGGGACTGCGGCTACGCGCTGCCCTCGCCCCGGATGCAGTACACGGCCTCCTCGTTCGCGCAGCCGCTCACCGATCTGTTCGGGCCACTCCTCGGCACCCGCCGCCGCTTCTCCGCGCCCCAGGGCTTCTTTCCGCAGACCGCCTCCCTCACGACGGAGACTCCGGACTTCTACCGTGAGCGCCTGTACGAGCCGCTCTTCGCCGCCGTTCAGAAGGGTCTATCGGCGTTTCGTTGGCTGCAGCACGGTCGCGTCCAGCTCTACGTGCTGCACATCGCGATCACGCTGTTGGTCCTCCTGATCTGGAAGCTTGGGTAACGATGAATTCTGGCCGGATGCTGCCTCCGCTGCTCGCCCTCGGCCTCTCCCCGCTGCTTCTCGGGATCATCACGCGAACGAAGGCCGTCGTGGCCGGCCGTGTCGGCGCGCCCCTGCTGCAGCCCTACTACGACCTCGCGAAGCTCATGCGAAAGGGCGCGGTCTACAGCCGCACGACGACCTGGATCTTCCGCGCCGGCCCGGTCGTCGGATTGGCGGCCGTGATCCTGGCGACCGCGTTAGTGCCGTTCGGGTCCTCGTCCGCCCTCCTTTCGTTCCCAGGCGACGTGGTCCTCTTTGCCTATCTCCTGGCTCTGACGCGTTTCTTCACCGTCATCGCGGCGCTGGACACAGGATCGAGCTTCGAAGGCATGGGGGCGAGCCGCGAGGTGACGTTCTCGACGCTGGCGGAGCCTGCCCTGCTGCTCGGACTCGCCGCTGTCGCGCGGCGCACCGGAAGCCTCTCCCTTTCCGGGATGGTGTCCCATGTGACGCTCGGGGTCTGGGGGCAGGCAGCGCCGACGCTCGCCCTCGTGGTCGCCGCCCTCCTCATCGTGTTCCTCGCCGAGAACGGGCGGATTCCGGTGGACGATCCCACCACGCATCTCGAGCTCACGATGATCCACGAGGTGATGGTGCTCGATTACGGCGGACCCGACCTGGCGTTCATCCTCTACGGCGCGGCCGTCAAGCTCTGGCTGCTTGGTGCCCTCCTCGTCGGCATCCTCCCGCTGCACGGCACCAATGCGTGGCTGGGCTCTGCAGCCGCGATCGCCGCCATGGGCGTGCTCGCCGTCCTCACGGGGCTCGTCGAGTCCTCCATGGCACGCCTGCGCCTCACCCAGGTGCCAAAGCTGCTCGTCGGGGCAGGAGTGCTGTCCGTGCTCGCCGTCCTGCTTGGCTTGAGATGACGCTGTGGGCGCCGGAATCGACACCGTCCTGATCTGCATCGTCCTGACCAGCTTCCTGCTGCTGGGCTCGAGCCGCATCGGGACATGCATTCGCGTCGCCGCCCTCCAGGGCGTTCTTCTCGGCTTCCTGACCTTGGTCGCGAGCGCCGATCTTTCGCTGCGTGCCCCGATCCTCGCGCTCGCCAGTACGGGGCTCAAGGGCGTCGCCTTTCCCTGGCTCCTGTCGCGCGCGCTCCGCGATGCGGAGGTGCGACGGGAGGTTGAACCCTTCGTCGGCTACAACCTCTCGCTGCTCATCGGGACCGCCACTCTCGCCGCGTCCCTCTGGCTGGCGGCGCGCCTCCCGCGACCGAACCCCGAGGTCTCATCCCTGGTCGTCCCCGTGGCCCTGTTCACGACCCTGGTCGGCCTCTTTCTCATCACCAGCCGACGCACGGCGCTCATGCAGGTCCTCGGCTACCTCGTGCTGGAGAACGGGATCTACGCCTTCGGCGTCGGGCTCGTGGAGGGCACGCCGATGCTCGTGGAGCTCGGCGTGCTCCTGGATCTCTTCGTCGCGGTGTTCGTCATGGGCATCGCCGTCTTCCACATCAACCGTGAGTTCGACCACATCGACACCGATCGGCTGACGGCGCTCAAGGACTGGACACGATGATCCTGGCGTTGCTGCTCATCCCGACCGTGGCCGGTGCGGCGGCGTTTTTCCTGCGGCCGGCCGGTCCGCGTCGGGCCATCCTGGCCGTCACCGCCCTCGTCCACGCCATCCTCACGGGGGCAACTTGGTCAGTGGAGCCGTCAGCAGCGCTGGGAGGCTGGCTCGGGCTCGACGCGCTCGGGCGAATATTCCTCACCATCACGAGCCTGCTCTTCCTGGCCGCGGCGCTGTACGCCGTGGGGTACCTGCGCCGCGAGGGGCACGGCGAGCGGAAGGACTTTGCGGAGGGCTTCCTGTTCGACAACGCGCCCGAGGCCACTTTCACCGCCTGCTTGCTCCTCTTCCTGGCCGCGATGACGCTGGTCACCGTCAGCCAGGCCTTCGGGCTGCTCTGGGTGGCGGTGGAGGCGACGACGCTCGCGAGCGCGCCCCTGATCTACTTTCACCGCCACCACCGCTCGCTCGAGGCTACGTGGAAGTACCTCCTCATCTGCTCGGTCGGCATCGCGCTCGCCCTGCTCGGGAACTTCTTCCTGGCCGTCGCGGCGGCGGACCAGAGCGCGACCTCCGTCCGCCTCGTGCTGCCGGACCTGCTGACTCGGGCCGGCGATCTTCGTGTCCCCTGGCTGAAAGCGGCCGTGATCCTCTTCCTGGTCGGGTACGGCACCAAGATGGGACTCGCACCGCTCCACACGTGGCTCCCAGACGCCCACAGCGAGGCACCTTCCGTCGTCTCCGCGTTGCTCTCCGGCGCGCTGCTCAACTGCGCCTTCCTGGGGATCATGCGGGTTCAGCAGGTGTGCGCCGCGGCGGGTCAGGGTGCCTTCGGTCAAGAGCTCCTCGTCGTCTTCGGGCTGCTTTCCATGGCCGTCGCGGCCGTCTTTATCCCGGGACAGAACGACTACAAGCGGATGCTGGCGTACTCGAGCGTCGAGCACATGGGCATCTTGACCCTCGGGATAGGGCTCGGAGCCGCCGGCGCTTTTGGCGGTGTCCTCCACACCGTGAACCACGCGCTCACCAAGGCCATGCTGTTCCTCGTCGCGGGGAACATCCTGACCGCCTACCGTTCCAAGTCAGCGGACGACGTGCGAGGCGTGCTCCGGGTCCTCCCAGCGTCGGGCATCCTCTGGGTCGCGGGGCTGTTCGCGATCACCGGGTCGCCGCCGTTCGGGTGCTTCCTGAGCGAGTTCACCATCCTCAAGGCAGCCCTCGACCAAGGACGCGCCGGCGTGGCGATCGCGTATCTGACCTTCCTGGCGGTGGTGTTCGTTGGCATGGCGACGACCATGCTCGGCATGGCGCAGGGGAAACCGGCTGAGCAACGCATGGGGCCGGCGCGGGAGTCGTTGCTGAGCGTCGCCCCGGCGGCCGCACTGGCCGCGCTGGCTCTCCTTCTCGGGGTCTATGTGCCGCCGAGCCTTCGCGCGGCCATCGACCAGGCGGCCCGGGTGCTGGGATGACCGCGATACGGGCGATCCCATCGCTCGAGCTCCGCAACGGCGAGGCAGCGCGGCTGCGGGAGGTTCCCGCCCTCACCATTGCCGACTTCCGCGAGGGCGTTCTCCACCGCGTCGCGACGGGGGCACGCATTGCGGCGCTCTTCGGACAGCCGCTCGAGACCGATCACGTCCGCTTGGTCGTGGTGCTCGCCCATGGCGAGGAGGGGAGCCTCTCGGTCTCGTCGACCGTCGTCGCGGACGCGTATCCCGCGTTGACGCCAGAGGTGGCCCAAGCACAGTGGTTCGAACGCGAAATCGCAGAGCAGTGGGGTGTTCGGCCGCTCGGACATCCCTGGCTGAAGCGAATCCGCTACCACCCGTCGTATCGGTACGGCCAGCACGGGTGGCTGCACGCGAACCACGGGTCGGAGCGGCTGCCGGGAGTGGCGGACTTCTTCACGGTCGCCGGCGAGGAGGTACACGAGGTCGCGGTCGGGCCCGTGCACGCCGGGATCATCGAGCCGGGCCACTTTCGCTTCCAGTGCCACGGCGAGAACGTCCTGCACCTCGAGATCTCCCTCGGCTACCAGCATCGCGGGGTGGAGCGCGCGCTCGTCGGCGGCCCGAACAAGCGCACGATCCACTACATGGAGACCCTCGCCGGCGACACGACCATCGGCCATGCGACGGCGTACTGCCAGGCGCTGGAGGCGCTGGCAGGGCACCGGGTGTCCGCTCGGGCCGCAGCGCTGCGCGGAGTGGCGCTCGAGCTCGAGCGTCTCGCCAACCACACCGGGGACCTCGGGGCGTTGGCGGGCGACGTGGGCTATCTCCCGACGGCGGCGTATTGCGGACGCCTGCGTGGTGACGTTCTGAACATGACGGCGTCCCTGTGCGGGAGCCGCTTCGGCCGTGGCATGGTCCGACCGGGCGGGGTCGGCTTCGACGTCGACGCTCCGCGTGTCGAGGAGCTGCTTGGACGGCTGGAACGCACGCTGACCGACGTCTCCGGCGCCGTGCGTCTCCTCTGGGACGAGCCCTCCGTTCAGGCGCGCTTCGAGGACACAGGGCCGCTTGCACTCGCGACCTGTGAGGAACTCGGTCTGGTGGGTCCGGTCGCCCGTGCGTGCGGGGTTCACCGCGACGTCCGCCACGAGTTCCCCTCGGGTATCTACCGGTTCGCGCAGATTCCCGTGTCGACGTGGCACACCGGCGACGTCTTCGCGCGTGCCTACGTCCGCTGGCTCGAGATCCAGCGGTCGGCCGCCTTCGTCAGGGAGCAGCTGACGGCGCTTCCGGACGGACCTGTTCGCAGTGAGGTCGACCCCCTCACGCCGGACGCGATCACCGTCTCCCTCGTCGAGGGCTGGCGTGGCGAGATCTGTCACGTGGCGATCACCGAGTCTCGCGGCCGGCTCGCACGCTACAAGGTGGTCGATCCCTCGTTTCACAACTGGATGGGGCTCGCGATCGCGCTGCGGGGGCAGCAGATCTCGGACTTTCCGCTCTGCAACAAGAGCTTCAATCTGTCGTACTGTGGCCATGACCTCTGAGGGGCGGCCGTGCTGAAAGCCTTCCTCGCGCGCCTGCAGCAGGGTCGCCGGACCATTCCGTATCCGGACGGCACACCGACGCTCCCGGACCGCTTCCGGGGCCGGCCGGAAGTGGACGAGGCCAAGTGTCGCACCGGCTGCTCCGTCTGCGCCGACGCCTGTCCGACCGGCGCCATCTGGAAGGACGGTGGTGGCGTGCGGCTCGATCTCGGCCGGTGCCTCTTCTGCACCGAGTGCGTGGAGGCATGCCCAGAAGGCGCGATCGCCTACAGCCGGGACCATCGGCTCGCGACCCGAACGCGGCAGGACCTCGTGCTCGGGGGAGAGGCCTTCCGCCTCGCGACAGCGCTTGACGGGGAGAGCCGGCGCCTCTTCGGCCGGTCACTGAAGCTGCGCCAGGTGAGCGCGGGCGGGTGCAACGCGTGCGAAGCGGACGTGAACGTGCTCAACACGATCGTCTTCGATCTCGGCCGGTTCGGCATCCAGTTCGTCGCCTCGCCCCGGCATGCCGACGGGCTCCTCATTACCGGGCCGGTCACCGAGAACATGAAGATCGCACTTCATAAGACGTACGAGGCGGTGCCTGCCCCCAAACTCGTGATTGCCGTCGGGGCGTGCGCCATCGCGGGCGGTCCCTTCATCGACCATCCCGAGGTCCACAACGGGGCCGATGCCGTTGTGCCCGTCGATCTCTACGTGCCCGGATGCCCGCCACATCCCGTGACGATCCTCGATGCGCTCCTGCGGTTGCTCGGCCGGATCGAAGGTGGCGGAGGGGAACGGCGCGCTCACACCCGACGCAGAAACGAAGCCCAGCGCGCTGCTTCGCAGGCTTCTGCGGCGGACTCCGCATGGTGAGGCTCGAGCTCACCGCTGAGGAAGCGGAAGAGTAGGATCGCCATCCAAACCCGTTGACACTTACCCCCTTCGTCGCACTGCGGCCCGATTCCATCCTGACGTGGCTGGTGGTGAGCAACGCCCGGTACCGGGGTGCCGACGTCCTCCGGGTGATCGCGGAGCGCATCGCGCGCGGGAGCTGCGGAACGTCGTCGAGAGCCTCCTGCTGACGGCGCCAGGTCCACTCATTAAGGTCGCGAACCTGCCGCCGACGATCCGCGAGGCTACACCGAGACGCGAGCTGAAAATCCCGATCGGTGCATCAATGGCGGAGATCGAACGGGAAGTCCTCTTCGAGCAAGGAGGCTGCACGCGCCCTCGGAGTCGCGCTCCGCACGTTCCACGCGCGGGCGAAGCACTACGGGCTGGGCGGTAGGCGCAAGGCGCCGCATGCGAACGCGGCACCTCCTGAGCCAGAACCGGAAGGCGGAGTGCAGATTCAGCAGTCGGCGAAGCGTCCGCAGAGGAGCTGATTGCGAAATCGGCATTTGGCGACCGAGCTATCCCGCCGAACCTGGAAGCTGCCGCCCGTGGATCAGGGCCGGGAGCAGAATAGTCGGGGGAATCGCTCATGGGCTCGTCGACCGCCGTCCTGGCACCTGCTTTGCTCCTCCAGCGCAGCGTTGGTGAAACTGGCTGGGCGGCTGATGTCCGGCACCGTTCGGTCGTCGGACGTGTGAGCTGAGCCGCTGGCCGGACACACCGAAGAACGGATCACTCCACCAGGAGGAAGAGGCTGACTATGGCAAACGTGGTCTACGAGTGCACCGTGAACAAGTGGCACCAGAAGCGGGAGTACCAGACGGCGCCGAGCGCTGTGCCGACCTGTTGCGGCAAGCCGATGGTACGAGCGCAGGCGACGCCCACTCCGACGCCGCCCAAGCCGCAGGGCCCGGCGGCAGCTGCAGTACCTCCCGTCCCGAAGAGGTGAGCCGGCAATCAGAGCCGGCGGCCGCCAGGGGCGGGGCAGAATTCTTCTTCCCTCGATCCCGCCTGCACTAGTTGCCTCGCCCCTTTTCGTCGGCTGAGGTGCCCGTCAGACCGCGGGGATCGGCGCCTGACGGCTCCTTCCGCTTGGCCGAGGTCAAGGTGTGCGTCGGTCCAGATGCGATCGTGACGACCCGCGGTCGCACCCGCTGGTCAACTGGTGTCCTCGGTGCGCTGTTGCCCGACGGAGACGCGCTTGTTCGAAGCCGACCTAGCAACCTGCTCGTCACGCTCGCAGAGCGAATCGCCGACGTCTACGTGGCGATGCACGAGGAGTTGACAGCCCGAGAACAGGAGATGCTGAGCCGCCGACTCCGTCGTGAGAGACATGCACAGATCGCCACCGAGACGAGGTTCCTGCGCCACCTCCACGCCCACCGAGAGGCGGTCGAGAGGCTCATCGCGCGTGGCCGGCGTTGGCTCGACGCAGGCGAGATGGAGCGCTTGAAGGCCGTGACCGCCCGCCTGGGCGATTGTGGGACAGATCCACGAACACAGCGCGATGACGATTTAACAACGTGATCTCTTGGAGTTCAGTAAGGAGCCGAAGTGCAGACGATCCTCTACCGGGCAGTGATTCAAACGAAAGAGGCGCCCTTGGACGTCGCGCCGTACGTCCTGTGGGGCGAGGTGACACCGTGCGCGATCGCGCAGCTGTACAGCTCTGTGCTGCGGGTCGCCCAAGTCGAGGGCCAAGGCCTGACCCTCGACATCACCTTGACAGGCGAAGGCAAGGAGTGTGTCGCCAAGCAGCTCGCGGGGACGCTCATAGGGCTCGCAAGGCAGGGGATACACGTGCGTGTGGCGTGAACGGGGCATGAAGAGCAAGGACGCATCTGATCAGGCGGCATCTTCGATGCCAGCGGGACGGCGTCAGGTCCTCACGCCACTCGAGAAGCGTACCAAGATGGTCAGGGCCTGTCTTGCGTCTCGGCGTCTTGCACACATCGATCTGTCGGACACGGTGTTCGAGGGAGCGACGTGCGACAACGCCGTGTTCGTCGACGTCGATCTTCGGCGAGCAGACTTCCGAGGTGCGTCGCTCACGAACGCCCTCTTCCTTCGGTGCGATCTCGTGGGTGCCAAGTTTCCTGACAAGACTCCCGAGGCGCTCACGCGGGCCCGCTTCATCGCCTGCTCCGGACTCGAGGCGGAGACGGCACGAACGCTACGTCGGCGAGGCGTCCAGGGACTAGACGACCTGGTGCGGGAAGCTAAGCCTCGGGGGCCGAGTCGGTGAGGCCTCCCGCGGAGGCAGTGGCGGGTTGGAACGGCGGGTACGCACGAAGAGGACCGCGCGCCCCATGCGATCGCGCCAGGAGCGAAGCGGCAGCGCGGTTGTCGGCTACGTGCCTTGGGGTGCGACCGTGATGCACGCGCGGAAGAGACGGGAGGCGACCCTGACAAAGCAACGCGCTGGTGGAAAGGACCGTGCCGCGGGACCGGCGAGCCAAGCCGGAAGAGCCACTAGCGGACAGCGCCAGAGCGAGCGCTCATATCGCGTGCTCGCAAAGCTGCGGGCGAAGGAGAGTGTCGACCGGCGCGGAACTCCGCTTTCTCTGGTTTTCGTACTGCGATCTCTCTGGGATTGATTTCCGGCAAGCGAATCTCGAAGGAGCGAACCTGTGTCACGCGGATCTGAGTGGCGCAGATCTCCGAGGGGCCAACCTCCGATGCGCGAAGCTCTTGGGCACAAACCTCCAGCGAGCGAGGGTCGGTGGGACTGTCTTCACCGGCGCACTTGTGCACGGCGCGGATTTCAGGGGGGGCGATCGGGCTCGAGCCGGAAAAAAAGGCGAGGCTTTGGCAATTAGGCGCGAAGATTGATCCCGGATCACTAGATGAGGTGCCCGACTAGAGGAGGGCGTGTGAAGGCGAAGAGGAGTCGGCGCTAGGGCGCCCGCGGAGATCGAATCGCATGGAGAAATTTCTTGCGTATCGGGTGGCTCATGTCATGAGCACGCGGCCAAGAGTCGTCGAGCGCCGCACCTGCCTCAGCGATGTTCAGGCCATTTTCGAGGCTCACGAGTTCAACAGCCTGCCGGTGGTCGACAGTGCCGGGCGGTTGATCGGCACCGTGACGAAGCTGGACCTGTTGCGAGGGTTTGCCTTCGAGGGCGGGAAGACGATTCCTCCGCTGGAGCGGATCATGGCGCGCCCGGCTCAGGATTTCATGACATGCGAACCGCTGACGGTGTGTCCCACTATGCCACTCCCACGCGTGCTGCAGATGATGGTTCACACAGGCCGCAAGAGTTTCCCAGTGGTCGCCGGCGATCGCCTCATCGGGATGATTGCACGCGCGGATATTCTGCGGGCGCTACGGCGCGCCGCGGCGGGAGAGGCGCCTGCTGAGCCGGAGGTGGAGCGGGCGGACGGACCGGCGGGCAGAGGGTCGGCACGGCGTGCGCGCGTAAGTGACATCCGGCTGGGCAAGGCAGGCAGTCGTTGAGAATGGCGCCCGCGTTGGGAAGGTGGCCAGTCCGGGAAGGGCCGTTCGTGACGAGGCTGCGATGCAGTTGGCCAAGGGAGGCACGTGCGGTGAGAGTGACGGCCGTGACGGTCGCGGGGCAACGGTGAAGGTGCAGAAGGTCACGTATCAGGCGACTATGCGGATTGTAGGGAGTGCTGCAGGGGTGGCCGTTCACTACCTGCGGGGTGAGCTGACACCCCAGGGAGTCGAGAGGCTCCTGGACGCGGCCATGACGGCGGGCCAGGGCCAGGCGGTCGAGTTGGAAATCACGCTTGCCGGAGACGAGAAGAGCAGCATGGCGAGGCAGCTTCGGGCAAGACTGGTCAATCTATCTCGTCATCGCATCACGGTCCGGGTCACATAGCGTTGCCCGAAGACGCCGTAGAGATCGCCGTCGCTCGGCGACGTCCAGGTCACCAGGAACGTCCCGGACGGGTTCACCGCGATGCGCGGCGAGGTCTGGCCGCCGGTCGTGTCGGCGTGTACGCGTTCACCTGGAACTCGCTCCCGACCACGACCGGAGCGGCCCCCGCCGGCGTCGCGAGGCCGACCACCAGCACGATCCCCGCCACCACCACGCCGCGCACCGTACGTCGATACGCGGCGGCGTCCGGGGCTGTCAAACGCGGCCCGCGCTCAGGGGCGCGGGCACGGCGACGGCACGCAGCTCCCGTCGCCCATGTCCTCGGCGTCGGCGATCGCGCCGCGGGCCACGCAGGAGGACAGCCGCAGGAGGCGGCAGCTTCCGCTCTGATCGTCCTCGCTCGTGTAGAGACAGCAGCGCGTCATGCCGCGGCGGCCGCACGACGACCGCTGCGCCCGGTGGAAGGCCGCGCTGCGGGCGCTGCCCGCGCGTCGCCTCGCCTCGATGCGCACGCAGCGGAGGTACTGCATCCGGTTCCGCCACGTGCCGCCCTCGCGCGGGCCCGCGCACGGGCAGACGCTGCAGCCGGTGTCGTCGACGAGGTCGCCGGCCGGCGTGTCGGGGCACGCGTCGGCGGCATCCGGCACACCGTCCTCGTCGTCGTCGCCGTCCGGGACGGTCGTCGAGGTGGTCGTCGTGGGCACGGAGCCGGTCGACGAGGTGGTGGTCGAGCCGTGCGCCGTGGTGGTGGTGACCGTCGTCGTCGAGGTGGTGGTCGCCGTGTTCGTGGTCGTCGGGCCGGTCGTCGTGGTGCCCGTGATCGACGTGCTGGTGGTTGCGGTGCTGGTCGTCGTCGTGGTCGTCGTCGACACCGAGGCCAGGCAGAAGGCGGCCGCGACGCTCTGGCCGATGCGGGCGGAGACCGTCGGGCCGAAGGTCAGGTCGATGTTCGCGAGCCCGCCCGTGTGGAGGTGGCAGTAGCTCATGATCGTCCCGCGCGAGTCGACCTCGGGGCCGCTGTAGCAGCCGCTCTCGTACGGCCAGCACATGTCGAGGGGCGGGTTGTAGCAGTGCGTGTGCGGCGAGCCGAAGTTGTGGCCCATCTCGTGGGTCACCACCTCGACGTCCCAGATGTTGTTCGGGTCCGACAGGTCGAAGGCGCCGTACACCTGTGAGACGCCGTAGGCCCAGTAGCCGTTGCACAGCACGTCGAGGTACGCGACGCCGCCTTGCACGGACTTGCCCGAGATGAAGTGGACGATGTCGGGGTTCCCGGCGACGACGTTCATGTTGTTCCCGGGAGTGTTCCAGTAGTTCTGGACCTCGTAGAGCGAGTCGACCGTATCGGTCTTCGTCCAGGGATCGGTGACCGCGGGCGCCCAGAGGCGGATGTACGAGAACTGCAGGCGCACGCCGACGTCGCGCTCGTAGATCGCCGTCGCCGCCGCGAGGAGCGAGGCGAGGTAGTCGAGCGTGGCCGAGTCGGAGGGGAACTTGGCACGCAGCTCGTTGTCGGTCTCGACCGCGACGTCGGCGAGCTTGAGCCCGCTCGTGGCGGCGACCGGCGGCGCGAGGCCGGCGGTCGGCCGAGGCGGCGGCCGCAGCGCTTCGGGAATCTGGAGGTCGTTCACGCAGTACCCGACCGGCCGCGGGTAGAGTGCCGGGTCGACGCGGCTGAGCGCGTAGCTCCGGTGGTCGCCGGCGAGGTCGGGGCCGAACGGGTACACGTCGCCCCCCGTGGCGACGAAGCCGTGCGCCTCGGTGCGCCCCGCGACGAGGAAGACGCGGGACGCCGGGTCGCCGTCGACCGAGCCGGCGAAGTAAGCCGCGTCCGGAAGAGGAATCGCGTGCGGACCGTCGGGCTGCATGACCTCGACCCGGGCCCCGGCCGGGAACGGCTCGATGCGCGTGAGGACGAGGTCGGCGGTGCCGCCCGCGCCGAGCGGGAAGGCCTCCAGCACGGCGTCGCTCCGGGAGCGGAGGTCGGCCAGCACCGCGGGCTGGAGCGCGACCTTCACCACACCGGAGAGGCCGGGCAGCGCGGCCGCTACCCCTGGTCCGGCCGCGACCGGCACGAAGAGCCGGGCGCCGAGGCTCGGCGACGCCGCGCCGAGGAGGACCGCACAGAGCGCCGCCCACGCAATCCGCATGGAGGGACAAGGAGCAACCGGTGTGCCCGGAGCGGGGCGTGTTTCCACGCCACGCGCCGTGACCGTAGCGTCATCCGGGTGCCAGTCTGGCACGCGGGTGGCCGCGGACGTCACTTGACCTCGCGCCGGCCGCGGCGATAGTCGGCGGAGCCGCGGGGTCACCGTTGTCCGAGCAGGAAGCCGTCACACGTCTCGCCGTCCTGGGACTCCGCGCGGGTGCTTCGGCGGACGAGGTGAAGCAGGCGTACCGCGACCTCGCCAACGTCTGGCACCCCGATCGCTTCGCCCACAACGCGCGACTCCAGCAAAAGGCGGAGGAGCGCCTGAAGGAGATCAACGCCGCCTTCCAGTGGCTCGAGGAGCATCCCGAGGCGCTCGGCCGCGCGACGTCGTCGCCGGCGTCGACGCCCACCCGGCCGACGCCGCGAGCGGACGCCGGGGCGCGTCTTCTCCTGCTCGCCCTCGCCGTCGTCGTCGTGACCCTCCTGGGTGTCTTCCTCGCCCGCTCGGGGCGGCGGGTCTGGCGCGTCGCCCGGCGCGACGCGCCCGTGGCCGACGCGCTCGCGCGGCCGCCGACGCCGTTGCCGCCCGGCTGGCCGTGGCGCGGCGTCACGCTGTCCAGCGCCTCCGGCGCCGGCCCCGGCGACGTCGCGCGGCTCCGCGCCACGCTCGGTGCGGGCTTCGACTACGTCCGGCTCACGCTCGAGCCGCGCCGGTTCGCGCGGCTTCGGCACGTCACGCCGGACGTCGGGTGGTCGGAGGCGCTCGCGTGGGCGGAGCGGATGCTCGACGCCTGCCGCAACGCCGGGCTGACTGCGACCGTGACCCTCGCCGAGATGCCGCTCGACCCGGCGCTCGGCCCGACCGAGACCGCGCCCGCTTTCTGGGCCAGCGCCGAGCAACGCGCCGGCGTGGTGCGCGCGGCGGGTGAGCTCGCAGCGCGCTGGGCGGCGCGCGGGCCGGAGCTGGGCGCGTACGAGGTGCTGCCGCGGCCCTTCGTGCTCGAGGGCAAGGTGGCGAAGGTGCCGGCCGAGTGGCCGCAGCTTCTGGGCGAGATCGTCGCCACGATCCGGGCGCGCGACGCCGGACGCTGGATCGTCGTGACCCCGGGGCCCGGCGGCCGCCCGAGCGGCTATCGCGACTTCGCCGCGCTCGACGACCCGAGGATCGTCTACGGCGCCGCCATGTACGCGCCCGTCGAGTACACGCGGCAGGGCGTCGGCCACCGGCCGGGCGGGGTCGCCTATCCGGGCACGATCGCGGGACACGAATGGGACGACGCCGCGCTGGAGCGCTTCCTCCACGACCTCCGTCTCTTCGCCGAGCGCTATCGCGTCCCCGTCGTGATCGACGAGTTCAGCGCCGCGCGCTGGGCGCCCGGTGCCGAGCGCTACGTCGCGGACCTGGCGCGCATCTTCGGCGAGTACGGCTGGGGCTGGGCGTACTTCGGCTACAAGGAAGGCGCCGCGTGGAGCCCCGACGACGGCGCGGCCGGCGACTCCCCCCGCTGGCGAACGCTGCGCGCCGCGTTCGACGCCCCCGCCTCGAGAAAATAGCGGCGCGAGCGCGGCGGCCGTTCCGCTACGGCCGCGGCCGCTCGGCGAAGGACCGGCCGCCGCGCGTCCAGGCGGGTCCACGCCCCCAGTCGCGCCGCGTGCGCTTCTTCGGATGCTCCGCGTCCGTGTCGCTCCGGGCGCTCCGTCGTGTCAAGGTCGAAGGCGGGTGGACGGCGGGCCGGGGGTCGTGGCATGGAACGCCGCCATGGGCCTACTCGACATGTTCTCCGGTTCCGGCACCCCGGGCATCCACGTCGGTGACAGCGCCCCGGACTTCGCGCTGCCCGACCGCGAGGGGCACACCGTCCGCCTCGGCGACTACCGCGGCAAGCAAGCGATCGTCCTCTACTTCTATCCCAAGGACGACACGCCCGGCTGCACCAAGGAAGCGTGCGCCTTCCGCGACCAGTACGAGGACTTCAAGGACGCGGGCGCCGAGGTGATCGGCGTCAGCTCCGACGGCGGCGAGGCGCACGCCAAGTTCGCCGCCAAGTACAAGCTGCCGTTCGTGCTGCTCAGCGATCGCGACGCTTCGGTGCGCAAGCGCTACGGCGTCAAGCCGACGCTCGGCGTGCTGCCCGGGCGCGTCACCTTCGTGATCGACAAGGACGGCGTCGTCCGCCACGTCTTCAACTCCCAGCTCCAGGCGACGCAGCACGTGGCCGAGGCGATCGGCGCGCTGCGCGCCGCGCGCCGCTAGCTTCGCGCTCAGGGCGGTAAGCCCATCGCGGCGCGCACCGCACGGAAGGCGTCGGTGCGCCGCCCGCGGGCGTCGCGCACCACGAGCGTCGCGCGCTCGCCGCCTGTCGCTTCGCGTCGCATGACGTGGACGGTGAAGAGCGGCGGCTTGCCCTCGCGCGGGACGACGGCGAGTCGTCGCGTGACGGCGAGGCCGGCGTCTGCCGCGGCGCGCACCACGCGCGCGTCCTGCGCCGCTGACTCGCAGACGACGAACGGCGCGCCCGGCGCGAGGAGGCGGGCCGCGGCCGCGCAGTAGGCCTCGATCCCGCCGCGGTGCTCGATGGTGCACGGCCCGCGCTGGACGCGCGGCGACTCCGTCGCGGTGCCGGGGGCGAGGTAGGGCGGGGTGCCCGTCACCAGGTCGAAGACGGGCCCTTCGGGGACGAGCGCCGGGTCGCGCAGGTCACCGTGGCGGACCTGGGTCCGGGCGGCGGCCCCGTTCCAGGCGAGCGAGCGGCGCGCCAGGTCGACGCTCACCGCCTGCGCTTCGACGCCGAGGCCGCGCGCTGCGGGAAAGCGCCAGGCGAGGAGGAGGAGCACGGTGCCGACGCCGCAGCCGAGGTCGACGACGCGCGCCGGCGCCCGGTCCACCGCCTCGACGGCGCACCAGGCCGTCACCAGGTCGTCGAGCGACCAGCGATGACCGTCGAGCCGCTGGAAGATCCGCCAGTCGCCCGCGAGCCAGCAGAGGTCCTCGCCCGGCCGCGGGCCGAGCGCCGCGGCATCGGGCGGCGTGCGCGGCGGCGGGCCGGGCGGCCGCCAGCCGGGCGGCCGGCGCGGCGCGCGGACGATGCCGCCGGACGGCACGAGCACGAGCGTGTCATAGCAGGGACGCCGCGTGGCCCGGAAGCGCGCCGCTGTGCTATGGGCGCGAGGCACGCATGGCCGACGCCCTGACGCTCTACGACGCCCCCGGCTCGCCCTGCGCGCGCCGCGTGCGCATCGTGCTGCTCGAGAAGGGCCTGCGCTGGGCGACGCGCATCGTGGATCTCACGCGCATGGAGCAGAAGCGGCCCGAGTACCTGGCGCTCAACCCGAACGGCCTCGTGCCGACGCTGGTGCACGGCGAGCGGGTGCTCTACGAGTCGAACGTCATCACCGAGTACCTCGACGACGTCTTCCCCGGGGCGCGGCTCTACCCGCAGGACCCCTGGCAGCGCGCGCAGGCCAAGATGTGGCAGGCCTTCGAGCCTGCCGGCCGCCGGTTCCTGATCGGCGACGCGTTCAGCATCGCCGACGTCTCGGTGCTGCCACGGGTCGCGATGTGCCCGCTCGTCCGGCTCCCGATCGAGCCCGCGCGCCACCCGAACGTCGCGCGCTGGCTCGCCGAGCTGGGCACGCGGCGGTCGTTCGCGCAGAGCGAGGGCGTGCAGCCCGACGCGGCCTGAGGAGGTCCCTCGCTCGTCTTCGGCTCCTATCTCGTGGCCTTCGTCGCCTTGCTCTGGCGGTGGCTGCCGCGCACCGCGACCGCGATCCCCGCCGCCTCGCACCTTTACGACGCCCAGCTGATCGTCTTCATCCTCGCCTGGGTGGCGCACGCGCTCGCGACGGATCCCGGGCGCCTCTTCGACGCCCCCATCGACTACCCGGCGCCCGCGCAGCTCACCGGCTCGGACCATTTCCTGTCCACGCAGCTCCTCTTCGCGCCCGTCTTCTGGCTGAGCGGCAACGCTGTCCTCGCCGCGAACCTGGTCGCGATGGCGTCCTACCCGCTGGCGGCGCTCGCGATGAACCGCCTGCTACGTGCGGTGGGCGCCGGCGCGGGCGTCGCCTGGGTCGGCGGGCTCCTCTTCGCGCTCGGCCCGCGCCGCGTGCCGATCAACCTGCAGATGCTCCAGTACCTGAATCTCTACCTCCCGCTCGTCGCGCTCGCGCTCGTGCAGCTGCGCGGACGGCCGGCCGTGCGCGCCGCGGGCGGGCTCGCCCTCGCGTGGACGGCGGGCATCTTCAGCTCGTACTACGGTGCGGTCCTCCTGGGGCTCACAGCCGCCGTCTGGGGCGTCTGCGAGACCTTCCGCGAGCGCCGCGGCCGGCTCCGTTTCATCCTCGTTGCGGGTGGGGTGGCGCTCGCCGGGGTCGCCGCGCTCGTGGTCTTCGCGCGTCCGTACTTCGCGCGCGGCGAGCTCGAGAGCGCGGGTGCGCTCCCGCCGATGGCATCGCTCGCCGGGCTGGCGTGGAGCCTCGGCGCCATACTCTACTTCGCGCCAGCCGAGGTGCCGCTCGCGCTGCTCGTGGCACTCGGGGTCGCGGGCGGGATCGCCGGCGTGCCGACGGCCCGCCGGCTCCTCGTGCCCGGGCTCGTCCTTGCCGTCGTCGGCTTGCTGCTCTCCACCGGCCTCCCCGACGGGGTCGCCGCCGTGCTCGCGGCCTCGCCGCTCCGCTTCCTGCGCTACCTCTTTCGCTTCGACGTCATCGCGGGCTTCGGCTACGTCCTGCTGCTCGTCGGCGGTCTCGAGACCGTTCGCCGCGCCGCCGGTGCGCTGGGCACGGCGGTCGCGGTCGTCGTCGTGGCGGCGCTCGTCGTAGTCTCCCGAGGCGCGCTGCTTGCCCCGGCCCGCGGCTACGACGTGCCGGCGCTCGCGCGCAACGCGGCGGTCTATCGGGAGGTGGCGCGCCTGGCGCGCGCCGAGGAGCGCGGGCCGCTCCTCGAGCTCCCCATCTGGGGGCCGCCCGACGCCGACCTCGAAGTCGCCGGACGCAACAACGAGCCCGACGCGATGATCGGCTCGACGCTCCACTGGCTGCCGCTCCTGAACGGGTATACCGGCTACCACGCGCCGCATCGCCGGCTCTTCCTCGACACGACGAATCGCCTGCCGCGCGCCGATGCCTTGGACGATCTGGTCGACATGACGCACGTGCGGTGGCTCCTCCTGCGGCCGGCGGAGGAGTGGAAACTCGCCAACCTGCACGACTCCATCCGCGAGCTCGTCAGCGCGCCGGCGGTGGGCCGCACGCAGATGATCGGCAAGTGGATGCTGGTCAGACTCGACCGCGTGCCGGCGCATCCCGGCTGGTTCGCAGCACTGCAGGCCGGTCGCGTTCCGGGACGGACGCTCCTCGGCACGCCGCTCGCCCCGCTGCCCGAGGAAGCGGCCGTCGCCATCGTGACGACCCCCGCCCCTTCCGTTTCGGCGCTGCTCGGCTGGCCCGTTCGCGTGACCGTCGAAATACGCAACGCGGGCACCGCTGCCTGGCCCGTGACCGCACCGCCGGAGAACAGCATGCAGGGGCCCTGGCTGATGGGTGGATTCCCTCTGCGCACGCTGACGGTTCGGCTCTATGCCCGCTGGACGGCCCTCGAGGCGCCCGACGTCGAGCCGCCGCCGCCGCAAGAGCTCGCGCTCCGGCGCGACGTCCCCGCGGGCGAAGCGCTCGAGCAGGACCTCTACCTCACGGGCCCCAAGGCCCCCGGCCGCTATGGGCTCGAGCTCCGCGCCGAGCAGGTCGGCGGCGCGCGCTTCGACGGCCCGGGAAACATGCCACTGCACCTCGAGATCGTCGTCGTGCCCCGAGCGTGACGCAGAGGGACAATGCAGACCTGGCCCACGCTCGCCACGCTGGACTCGATCCGCTGGTAGTGACTCATTTTGAATCCCGCCGCCCCCTGGCGGACCCCTGACCGCTCTGCCACAATCGTGGCATGCCAAAGCGTTCTACTAAGGGGAAGGTCGTGCGGCTCCGCCCGGAACGGGACGTCAACCAGATGGCCCGGGCCGTCATCGAGCACGTCGAGCGGATGGCCGAGGAGCACCCCGGGAAGAACCCCGCCGCCGTCGCCCTGGGGCGCCGGGGAGGGCTCAAGGGCGGGAAGGCCCGGATGGAGGCCCTGACGCACGAGCAGCGGCGCCAGCTCGGGCTCAAGGGGGCGCGGGCGCGCTGGGGGAAGCCCAAGGCGGTGCGGTGATTGCTACCGTGTAGGCATAGAACCCACTGATGTGCGGCACCCCGATGGTACGCAATGCAAGATGCCGCCGCCGCTGGCGCTACGATCGGCCCGGTCCTCATTGTCGAAGCTCCGGGAACCAGAAGTAGATGGCGAGAGCGACGAAGCCTTGACCGACCAAGGCGAGAAAGAGCCCAGCGAGGATGCCCTGGGCGACATGGAGGCCACTACGCCGCCAAGGCGTGACGAAGTACACCCGCCACAAGCCCCATGTCACGAGTGCGACTCCCGCAAGAAACACCACACCGCCCTTGAGTATCTGACGTTTGGCGTTCATGCCGTGACGTTCATCGCGCTGGTATTCTATGCCTGCTTCACGTACCGGATTGCCGTTGCGAATGGGGCTGCGGCCCACGCCGCGGAGAAAGCGGCACGGGCGGCGATCGAGAGTAATGGCCTGACCAAAAAAAGCCTGACCGAACAACACCGATTCAACGAACTTGACCACCGCGCTTGGCTGCTCGTCGCTAGCGCCACTGCGCCAGGCGCCGAAGTCTACGTGACGGGGGCGACCGAGGTCAGGTTCCGGGTGCAGAACATTGGCAAGGCGCCCGCCTTCAACGTCCGCGCCGAATTCAGATGGCTGCCGATCGGC
>JBGQET010000048.1:0-35289 GCA_041496545.1 Binatia bacterium
GCGACCGCTTGTGGTGGTGAGTGTAGACGCCATCTGGAAAATGAAGACAGCATTTGCGTCACCTTGCGCGTCGAGCGTCAGATCGCCTGACGATATCGCCAGCGAGGACGTGGATTTGTAGAGGCCAGGGGGGAGCGTTTGCCCCCCGAGATTTCCGGCTACGGAAACAGGCCCTGTTGATCGCCCAGCGGCGTCGTTGAACGCGGTGGTCAGGTCGAGTATGGCCTGGGCTGCGACAGGGTCACCCGCGTGTATCGTCCCGTTCACTGTTCCGGGCGGAAATCCAGTCACCGCAGTACCCGGACTCACCCCGAGATCCCCTGTGATCTGGCTACCGCCGGTGTTGGTGACCGTGGAACCAGCCAGAACCGCGAAATTTGAGGCCGAGCCGAGGTTTACCGGTGCTTTCGCCGGTGGGATCGTGGTCGTCGGGCACGTGGCGGCCGGCTGCGGATCGCACTCGAGAGTAAGCTGGTCCGTGTCCGCCCTCTTCGGACTTCCCGTCGCGGCGGCCATGAGCCGGATCTTGCACTTCCCGGGCTTCGTTCCGTTCTTCTTGGTCTTGACGGTGACGGCGAACTGACCACAGGCCGAGCTGGTGCCCGATGGCGTCAGCGGGGTCACTTGCACGAGCGGGCATTTGCCCTTCACCTTCTTCACCCGGACCTTCTTGATGTCCCCTGCGGGGCAGACGCCGCTCGCATCCGGCTGATTGACGCAGGGGTTGATCCTGAACGTACACATCTTGTTGGGCGTGTTCGTGCCGTCGGTGTCGCACGTCGGATCGCAGTCGTTGCACTTGACGGTTCCGCCGTTCTTGGCCGCGTCCGGGACGCCGGTGAACCCGGCCAGGCACTCGCTGGCCGGCTTGGCGGCGACAGATGTCGCGGCACCGAGTGCGACGATGAGCGTGAGCGCGCCTGCGGCTTCCTTCGCCCAGGCCTTCATCTTGTCGATTGTCCCGGTGCTCATGCTGTCCTCTGCTCTGCTGCGTTCACGGATTTGATCTCCTAACGCCCGCCGATTCCAGGCACACGGTGGCGTCATCAACATAACAACAGGGCAGGATGGACGAAAGACGAAGGTTCTACGTGCGTACGAGTACGTGCGTTTGCCTTACGTGCCCGCGTGATCACGATGCGGCCGCCGAGGAGGAACGGCTCTTCGCGCGATCAGTCGGTCCGCCGCCAAGCGGTCACGGCCCCGTCGAGGGCGCGCGCCGCGGTGAGGAACTCGGCGCCGCCGCCGCGTCGGATGGGCACGGCGGCGTCCGCGGGCCGCACCAGCCGGAGGAAACGCTCCTCGACGCGAAACGCGGTCCGCGGCCAGCGCGTCAGATAGTAGATGCCGAGCCGGTTGAGGAGCCGGCTCCGTGGCCGCATACCAAACGGCGCGAAGCCCTCGAGCGTGAGGCCCTGCGCGCCGACCAGCGCGACGAGCGCCGCCGGATCGTAGCGGCGCGCATGGCCGACGACCCGATCGTACTCCTGCCAGTGCCGCGCGTGGAGCGGCGTGCTCAGCACGAGGAGTCCGCCGGGGGCGAGCACGCGGACCAGCTCCGCGACCGCGCCCCGGTCGTCCTCCAAGTGCTCCAGGACGTCGTACGCCTGAACCACTTCCACGCTCGCGTCGGCGAGTGGCAGCGCCGCAATCGACGCGCACACGGCGCGCGCGCCGGCTCGGCGGAGCTTCGCGCACGCGGTACGGCTCACGTCGAGAAAGACCGTGCCGGCCAGCGGGAGGCGGGGGCGGAGCCCGCATCCCACCTCGAGCCGGCGCGCGGCGGGCCCGGGCGGCACGACCCCGGGCAGAGGCAGGACCGATCCGGCCCGCCAGCAGCGCTCGTAGAAAGCGCGGTTGTAGCGGTCGAGCCCGCGGCCGGCCCGGCGTCGCGGGATCACAACCGCCCGGAGTCCCATGGTCTCCCTCTTTAGTCTGCGACGATCTCGGCGCGCCGGTTCTTGGCCCGGCCCTCGGCGGTCGCGTTGCTAGCCTGCGGCTTCGACTTCCCGAGGCCGCGGGTCGCGATGCGGCTCGCGTCGATGCCCTGGCGCACGAGGTAGGCCTTCACGGCCTCGGCCCGCCGCTCGGAGAGCTTGAGGTTGTAGCGGTCGCTGCCGACGGAGTCGGTGTGGCCCTCGACCACCACGCGCACGCTAGGGTTGTTCTCCAGGGTCTTCACGACCCCGGCGAGCACGTCCCTCGCCCCGGGCTTCAGGTCCGCCCTGTCGAAATCGAAGAACGCCTCGCCGACTTCGCCGAGTACGGTGCCGCGCGCGGGTGGCGCGGCGGCAGGCGGCGGAGGCGGAGGCGGCGGCGCAGCCTCGGCCTGGCAGAGGAAGTGCCCGGCGAGCAGCCCGAGCCCGCCGCCCACGAGCACGCCGCCCGCCGCAGCGCCGGCGTGCTCTGCGTCGCTGGAGTCGTCTCCCACGCCGAGGCCGGCTGCGGTGCCGCCCGCGAGGGCACCCAGCACACCGGCCCCTACTTTGCACGCGGTCGGGTGCTGTCGAGTGACCGCGCAACCACTCGCCACAAGTGCGGCGATCACCACGCTCGCGACCATGCTGAGTCGTCTCATTCCGTTGTTCTCCTATCTCTTGCCGCCTGCCATCCGGCCGGCGCACAGTAGGTTCCGTTGTCCACGGCCGCAGCCGGGGCGCGTTGCCCCCTCCGACCGATTTCGAACTAGGGGTTGTGGATCGGCAGCGTGACGGCGAACACCGTCGACGCGCCCGCGGCGCTCGTGAGTGAAATCCGCCCACCCATGCGTTCGACCGCGGACTTGCAGAAGGGCAGCCCGAGTTCCGTGTCGGCGGTCGTGTCCTCCTCCTTCATCCTACCGGCGATAGCCTCGAGCGTACCCAGGCTGATCGCGGCTCGCGTCGCTCAGCGAATGTGCCGTGATGCCTCACGGGACCGTAATGGTATTGGTGTCCAAGGTAACCTCGCCATTTCGGGCCAAGGCTCGACCGTCCATCGTTGCGCCTGTAGTCGCCGAGATCGACGTCAGGGCCAATATGGTTCCCTTGAAGATCGAGTGCGTTCCAAGAGTCGCGGAGCTGCCGACTTGCCAGAAGATGCATTTGGCCTGGGTGCCGCCGGTCAGGATGATCTGTCGACCCTCAAACGTGATGAGGGTGGACCCTATCTGGAAGATGAAGGTCTTACTCGCATCGCCCTCGGCGTCGAGCGTGAGATTCCCGGAGTTGATCTCCAGCGAGGACGTGGAGTTATAGACGCCAGGGGTGAGAGTCTGCCCGCCGATATCGCCGGATGCAGCCATAGCACCTGTTCGTCCGGCAGCATCGTCATACGCGGTGATCAAATCGATCTTGGCCTGATCTGCGACACCGTCTGCCGAGTGTGTCGTCCCGTTCACTGATCCGGGCGGGAATCCAGTCACCGCAGTACCCGGACTCACTCCAAGATCCCCCGTGATCTGGGTACCGTGGGTGTTGGTGACCGTGGTGCCAGCCAGAACGCCGAAACTGGTGGCCGTTCCAAGGAGCACTGGCGCTTGACATGCGATCGTGGTCGTCGTCGTGCTGCTTGCCGAGGTCGTCGTCGATGTCGTGGTCGTCGGCGGGGTCGTCGTGCTCGTCGTGGTCGCCTCGCCGTGCGTGGTGGTCGTGGTCGATGCGACCGTCGTGCTGGTCACCGTGGTCGTCGTCGACGTCGTGGTCGTCGGCGGAGTCGTCGTGCTCGTCGTGGTCGCCTCGGCGTGCGTGGTGGTCGTGGTCGATGCGACCGTCGTGCTGGTCACCACCGTCGACGTCGTCGTACTGGCGGGCATCGTCGACGTGCTCGTCGTCGGTGGCTGGGTCGTGCTCGTAGTCGTGCTGGTCGACGTGGTGGGAGCGTTGGTCGTGCTCGTGGTAGTGGCAAGCGTGGTGGTGCTGGTCGTCGACGTGGATGGCTTGGTGGTGCTCGTGCTCGTCGCAGTGGTGGTCGTCGTCGACGAGCTGGTCGTGGTGCTGTGCGTCGTGGTCGTCGTCTGGGTCGTGGCGGTCGAGGTCGTCGTGGTGCTCGTGGTCGTCGTGGTGGAGGGGACGATGATCCGCTCCGTCATGATGATCCGAGCAACGAACTGTCCCTCCAGCACAGCGCTCTGCGTCAGTGCGAGGGTAGCCTCCGGCGCACAGAGGTTGGCCTCCACGTGCGAGCCACGGGAGAAGTGCATTCGACTCCCGTTCGCGTACAGTGTGAGGTCCGCGGGCGAGAGGCCAGAGCCTGCTGCAGGGCCAGTGACGCTCTGAGGGCCGAGGGAAATGTTGCCCGCCACGTCGACCCGGGACGGCGCTTCGAAGAGCAGCTTCGCCGTCCTCTGCGTCGTAAGGCTACAGAAGACGTAGTGCCCGCCCGTGAGCACGAGCGTACCGGCCTTCCCACCTCCGCCACGCACGTCCACGTCGCCGTAGGCGCCGGGCGGTAGAGTCAGTGTCGTCCCCCGCGGTACTCGCACGGGTGCCGGACTGTTGCAGCTTGGAAAGGGATCCGGGAAGCCACAGGCCGCTCGGACGTCGCCGATGATGGGACTCGCGAATGGCTGGGCCGGTCCGCAGGAGGTGCCGGTCGAAGGCGTGTTGTTCGAGAAGAGAGCTGCGCACCGTGAGGCCGGGCTGTGACGGGCGAAGAGCACCGAGGCGGCCGCGAGATCGGAGTTCGGCGCATCGACGGTGCCGCCGGCGAAAAGAGTACCGTCGTTCACCCCAATGTTGCCGGCGGCGATCGAGAACCCCTTCGTCCGAAACGCGTCGGTGGCGAACAGCACATACGTGCTCAAGTCGCGGCTTGGTTGCTCTGCCGACGCCATTTCAGGGAAGAGGACCAAGATGGCCATCGTCATGATGAGCGCGAATCGGCTGGCCGACATTTGGGGTCCTTTCTTCGTCGAGACGAAGGGGAGAGCGTGGGTCGTCAGTCTAGAGCGACCCACGCTGGTGGGGGAACCGCAGGAGGCTCGGTCAACCTGTCGTCCTTCGGTGGTTGCCTCGCTGCGGCGGGCTGTTCCCAACAGCCCGCGGGTGCCCAATAGCACCGTATCAAGATGAACGACATGCGAATGTCTACGCACGTAGCGGTGCGTGCGTAGTTCTACGGACGCTCGAGGCGCGCGATGGCGCGGGCGAGATGCGCAACCGAGGGGACTTCCATCTTCCGGAGCACCACCCGGCGGTGCCCCTCCACCGTGCGCACGCTGATCTTGAGCGCGACGGCGATCTCTTTCGAGCCGTGCCCGATCGCGAGCAGCTCCATGACCTCGCGCTCACGCGCCGTGAGCCTGGCAACGCGCGCGGCGACGTCGGCGTGCTGCGCCACCAGCGCGCGCGCGCTCCGATCCATCTCGAGGCACTCCCGGATCCGTACGAGCAGCTTCTTGGGCGGAACCGGCTTTCGCAGGAAGTCGACGGCGCCCGCCTTCAAGGCGCGAACGGAGCTCGGCACGTCGCCGTATCCGGTCATGACGATGACGGGCAACGTCGCCCCCCGTCGGCGGAGCTCGTCCTGGAGATCCAAACCACTGCTGCCGCGTAGGCGGAGGTCCAGCACGAGGCAGCCCGGCCGCCCTGGATCGTAGGCGGCGAGGAACTCCTTTGGCGACGCATAGGTCTCGATCGCGAGCCCCACAGCCTCGACGAGCGCCTGGAGCGACTCCCGGATGCCGGGATTGTCGTCGACCACGAAGACCGTGGGCTCAGCCGCCATCGTGACGCTCCGCGGGGAAGCCCGCGACGAGGTCCATGGGCAACACGAGCCGCACCGTGGTGCCGGGATCCGGGGTGTGCCGCTCCACGGAGAGCCGACCGTTGTGTGCCTCGACGATCGAGCGGCTGATCGCGAGCCCCATGCCGAGGCCGTGAGCCTTGGTCGTGAAGAAGGCTTCGAACAGCCTCTCTGCCACCGCCTCGGACACACCGCAACCCGTGTCGTACACCGTGACCTCCGCGAGGCCGTCGGCCGTCCGCGACGTCCGGACGTACACCTCCCTCTCGGCGCCTTCCGCCTCGCGAATCGCGTCGACCGCGTTCTGCAGGATGTTCAGGATGACCTGCTCGATCTGCACGCGGTCGGCGTGGAGCGACAGCGGCCGCGCCCCCAGATCGATCCGCAGGACGATGTGGGCCTGCTCCACCTCGCGTGCCACCCAGCGGGTGGCGTTGCGGATCACCTCGCGGAGATCGACCGGCTCGAGGTGCGGCTGGCCCCGTTGCACGAACTCCCGGAGGCGGTGCACGATCTCACCCGCCCGCAGGGCCTCGGCACCCGCGCGATCGAGGAGCTCCAGCAGCGGCCCGCGCTTGCCCTTGCCCGACCGGACCTGCGCCGCACACGCCTCGACGTCATTGGCGATCGCGGCGAGAGGCTGGTTCAGATCGTGCGCCAGACCGGCGGCCAGCCGCTCGATGGTCGAAACGCGCAGGACGTGCGCGAGGTCGGCCTGATGCCGGCGGAGCTGTTCCTCGGCCTGCTTGCGCGCCGTGATGTCGCGCACCGTGCCCACGAACTTGCGCCCATTTCCGTCGTCGAACTCGCTGATGGTCAGATCCAGGGGAAACGCCGTGCCGTCCTGGCGCCGGCCGGAGACCTCGCGGCCGATGCCAAGCACCCTCCTCTCCCGTCGCAAGTAGCTCGCCAAGGAAGGGTCGTGCTCGTTCCCATACGGCGGGAGGATGATGAGCTGCGCGCTCTGCCCGAGCATGTCGCCGGCGGCATAGCCGAAGATCCGCTCGGCCGCCGGGTTGAACGACAGGACCGTGCCGCTCTCGTCGATGGTGATGATCGCGTCGACGGCGGTGTCGACCCCGGCACGGGTCCGCGCTTCGCTCTCGTGCAGGGTACGCTCCGCGTGCTTCCGGTCAGTGACGTCTTCGATGGCGAGGAGGATGAGATCCAACCGGCCGCCGCCGCGCGAGAGGGTGCGGGCGTTGAGAACCATGGTCCGCCGGCCGATCCGCTCGAACTCGTGGGTGACCTCGAAGTCGCTCAGCACCTTTCTCCGGGCCAGGATCTCCCCCAGCAGCTCGCGGAGACGAGGGCTGTCCCACTGGTAGTTGCCCAGCTCGTAGAGCGAGCGATCCACCGCCTCCTCCGTGGAAACGCGGAAGGTCTGGTAGAAGGACTGGTTCGCCGACTGCACGCGCAGGTTCGCGTCCAGCACGAGCAGCGGCTCCCGCACCGTGTCCACGATCGCCTCGGCGTAGAGCCGCGCTTCTTGGAGCGCCTCCGCGGCGACGTCCGAGAACGTGATGACGACGCCTTCGATCCGGTCGTCCCGTGTCCGGTACGGCAGGATCTGCCGGACGTACCGTCGGCCGTCGTGGCCCTGCACTTCCTTGGTGATGGGCGCGAGCTGCGCCAGCACCACGCCGGCGTCGGAGAGGACGTCCTCGTCGGTGCACCGCCGCGTGATGTCGCCGAGCGACCGGCCGACGTCGGACGGAATCAGGTGGAACAGATTGGTCGCGGCGGGCGTGAAGCGGCGGACGTGGAACCGGCCGTCGAGAAAGATCGTGGGGATGTTGGTGCTGATCAGCAGGTTGTCGAGGTCGTCGTTGGCCTGCTTCAGCTCCACGACCTTCGCCTCGAGCTGGGCGTTGACCGTGTTCAGCTCCTCGTTGATGGACTCCAGCTCCTCCTTCGAGGTCTCGAGCTCTTCGTTGGCCGCGCGCAGCTCCTCGTTGACGGACATCACCTCTTCGTTCGCGACGTTCAGCTCCTGGTTGGACGCTTGGAGCTCGTCGACGCTGCTCTGCAGCTCGTCCCGCGTCGTCTTGAGGTCGTCTTCGAGCTGACGGACGAGACGCGTCTCCGGCTCGCCCTCCGGGGCCACCGCGGTGGGGACCGCCGCAGACGGTTCGTCCGCGAAGGCCACGAGCAGCAGGCCGTCGGTCTCCCCGCCGCCCGGGAACGGCTCGACCACGAGCTTCACCCGATGGACCGCGTCGCCGCGGCGGACGTGCGCGCCGGTCACGGTGACGGTCTTGCCGTCACGGATCGCCCTGTGGATCGCCGTCCGTAACCTCGTCTGCATCCCTTCGCGCGCCCACGCCATCAGGTCCTGGGTCGGCGGTCCCGCCGGCTGCGTGAGGTACTCGCCGCTCGGTCCCGAGAAGTACAGGATCTCGTGCTTGCGATTGATGACCACGCACGCAGGAGCGTACCGCTCGAGAAGCAGCTTGGGGAGCAGCCCGGCGGGCCGGCCAAGGTTCGGTCGCGCGAGCGGTGGTTGTGCCCTGAATCGCACCCGGTCGGGCCGTGTGGGGCCGACGCGGCGGTAGATCCGCCACCGCTTCGAGATCACCTCGAACAAGTCCTCCTGCCGGCCCGCCGTCTCGGCGCTTCCGAGAAACAAGTAGCCCCCCTCGTTGAGCGCGAAGTGGAGTAGCGAGATGACCCGCTGCTGGGCCTCCGGCTCGACGTACATGAGGACGTTGCGGCACAAGATCACATCGAGCTTGGAGAACGGAGGGTCGGTGAGCAGGTTCTGCTGCGCGAAGACCACCGCTTCGCGTAGCGCCCTGTTGACCCGATAGCTGTGATCCTCCCGGGTGAAGAAGTGAGCGATCCGCGCGGGCGTCAGATCTCCGACGACCGCCTGCGGGTAGAGGCCGACACGGGCGAATCCGAGGGCGGCCACGTCGACGTCCGACGCGAACACCTGGACCGGGCCGTGTGCCGCGCCCGCCTGCTGCGCCTCGAGGAGGAGCATGGCGACGCTGTAGGCCTCCTCGCCGGTGCCGCAGCCCGCCACCCAGACCCGCAGCGCCGCCTGCGACTCGCGACGCTCGGCCAGCGCCCGGAGCACGTGTTCGTCGAGCAGGTGCCACGCCTCCGGGTCGCGGAAGAAACTCGTCACGCCGATCAGCAGGTCGTCGAAGAGGGCCCTGATTTCGGCCAGGTCCCCCTTCAGGAGTCGCACGTAGTTGGCACCCTGCGCGACGTGACGCAGGCTCATGCGCCGCTGGACGCGGCGCTCCAGCGTGCTCCTCTTGTAGCTGCGGAAGTCGAATTTCATCCGGTCACGCAGGATCGCGAGCACGTCGCTCACATGGTCGTGGGCGATCTCGACGGGCGCGGCGGCGTCGCGCGCGCTGCCGACGTAGGGGTGCTGCACGTACCCGATCATGACGTCGGGCATCTGCTCGGCAGGGAGAACGTGATCGACGGCCCCCGTCGCGATCGCGCTGCGGGGCATGCCGTCGTGCTGGGCGGTCTTCGGCTCCTGCGCCAAGGCGAGCCCGCCCGCGCCCTTGATCGCCTTCAGACCGAGCGTGCCGTCGGTACCGGTGCCCGACAGGATGATCCCGATCGCCCGCTCCTGCACATCGGCCGCCAGGGAACGCAGGAAGAAGTCGATCGCCAGCCGCACGCCGCCGGGCTCGACCGGCACGGTGAGCCGCAGAGTCCGCTCGCTGACGGTGAGGTACTTGCCGGGTGGGATGACGTAGACGTGGTTCGGCTCCACCGGTGTGTCGCCCGCCACCTGCACGACCGGCATGGACGTATACCTGCCGACGAGCGTGGGCGTGAGGCTCTCGTGGGTGGGGTCGAGGTGCTGGACGAGCACGAACGCCATCCCGCTGTCGGCGGGCATGGCGCCAAAGAACCGCCGGAACGCGTCGAGGCCGCCGGCCGAGGCGCCAATGCCGACGACGGGCACGCGCGCCGGCTGCTCCCTTCCGCCGGCGAGCGTGGGGCCGGCATCGCCACCCCTGGCGGCCGATCGCCCGCGGCCACTCGAGCGCGCCGCCCTTCGGATCTTCCGAGCCATCGGTCCCTACTCTCCGGCCGCCAAGCGTAGCCGCCTACGGCGGGCTCGCCAAGGGCCCGACGATGGGGCCGGGGGGTGGCTCATGCCCCGGCGGCGCGCGCCGGAGCCGGGCGGAGGCCGGTGATGTCCAGTATCTCGCCTTCGTCGAGCGACTCGGCCTTCAGGAGCGCGGTCGCGAGCGCGACCAGCTGGCCGCGGTGCGTGGCGAGCAGGCGGGTCGCCTCGCCCTGGCACTCCTCGACGATGCGATGGACCTCGGCGTCGATTCGCTCGGCGGTCGCCTCGCTGTAGGGCTGACGCTGAAAGGCCGCCGGGAGCCCGTCGTCGTGCGGGGCGACGAAGCTGATCGGGCCGAGCTTTTCGCTCATCCCCCAGCGCAGCACCACCTCCTGCGCGGTTCGTTGCAGACACCTCCGCTTCTCGGGGATCCTATAGCGGGTGCCCAGGGACCCGTGGAATCCGGGATTGCTACGCACGCGGATCTACTTGCGTAGTCCTCCGCGGCCTCCGTTCCGCCCACGCGGGGACCGCGCGGGCGAGCACGCCGCTCCATCTGCCGTGACGCGTCGTCTTTTCAGGGCATGCGCCGCCGACCCTGCCTCGAGAGGCCCTCGAAGAACTTCTTGATGCGGCCGGGGACCCGCTCGGGCTCGCTACCGAGAATGCTGTCGGGGAGCACGTGAATCGAGGCGGAGGCAGCCGTGCCGGTCACCTTGGCTTTGATCTCCGCCCGACCGTGCGTCATGAGGAGGCCGAAGTTCATCCGCCCGTCCGCCAGCCCGTACTCGCCCACCGCCGCGATTGTCATGCGCTCGCTCGTGTAGAGGAAATCGCGGGTGGAGAGGCGTCCGTCGACGATCCGGAAGGAGGCGGTGATGGATCGGAAATCCAGCGGCGAGGAGAAGAGTGACAGCGGCAGCTCCGCGTTGAGGACCGACGAGAGGGCGCCGGCCACCCGGACCACGCCCCCGAGGAGCGCCAGCGCCGCTGGCCCCACCACCTTGCCGGCGCCGATTCTGAGCTGCCCTTGCCCGGCCATCGTACTCGTGAGGTTTCCCGGTCGCCCCGAGATCTCGCCGGTGAGATCGAGCGGCCCGCTGACGGCATATCCCCCGCAGCGGTAGTCCACGAGCACAGGCGCCAGCGGCAGCGCCTTGATCGTGATCTCCTTCAGGGAGAGGAGCGGGCCCGGCTCCCATGCCAGGTCGAGCGCGAGTGTCACGCTGCCCGCCCCGAGAGCCGCGGAGAGGGGATGGCTCGAAAGCTGGGTCGAATCGTACGAGAACGGAATCCGCACCGCCCCGAGGGTCAGCCGGCGTGTCTGGGGCGGCGGGCAGCCAGGCCTCCGCTCCGTCAGCGTCGGGTGCTCTGACTCGAGCACCCCCGAGACCGCGGGTCTGCCGAGGGTGCCCGAGAGGGCCAGGTTCCCCTTGAGCGGGCCTGAGAGGTCCGGTGAGGGCCCGAGGAACAGGCTCGCAAGGGGAGCCATCTCCTTGGCGTCGAGCGAAATGTCCGCTTTGACCGGCGCGGCCGCCAACAGAGCGCCGCTCAGCGGTTGTCCGAGCGCGCCATCCAGCCGGACGGACACGTCACCTGGATTGACCTGAGCCTGGCCCTGGATCGTGACTGCCTCCTTGTGCCCGAGACCGTCGAGGGTGAGCTCCATGCCTTCCGCGCGATAGGCAGCCGCCGGCCCATTGCCCCCACTGACCTGATAGGTGAGCGTGCCGTCCACGATGCGAATGCGCGAGACGATAGGAACGGCCGCGCCGGCCGCTCCTCCGGGGATGCCCGGCTCCGGCGGCGCCGACTCGCCGCCCGGAGCGGCGCCGAGGCTGGTCACGTTCCACCGTCCAGAGCGATCCTGCATCAGCTCGACGTGCGGCCGGTTCAGCGTCAGCTCAGCGAATTCCACGCGCCGGGAGAGCAGCGGCACGAGGCGCAGGCGCAAGCGCCCCTCTCCCACGCTGAGAAACGGTCCGCTCCCGAAGCGAGGGTCCTCTCCGACCACCAAATCTTTCAGGACGACGGCGGGCAGCGGCAGGACGGAGAGCGACACGGAGGAAAACTTCATGGGGCGGCCGAGGGCGCGGGTGGCGGATTGGGCAAGGTATAGCTGAGTCTGCGGGAGGTCGACCAAGTAGGGGACCGCCGCGAGCAGGGCGAGCGCCAGCACGACGAGCGTCCCCGCGAAGATCGGCACCCACTTCATGGAGTAGGCTCCTCATTGCCCACCCGTATGCGCCTCCTGTTCGGGGTCGCCGTCTTGGTCGCTTGCTTCGGCTGCGGACCCCTGCGCGGCGCGCCGGCGCGCCCGGCCCCACCGCCGCAGCTCCTGGAGTTCGAGGCCACCGCGTACTCCATCACCGGCACGACCGCCTCCGGCAAGCAAACACGCCCGGGGATCGTCGCGGCCGATCCTGCCGTGCTGCCCCTCGGGTCGCGCATCCGCGTGCACGGCGCCGGCGCGTATTCGGGTGTGTACATCGTCGCGGACACCGGATCGGGGGTGAACGGCCGCGAGATCGACATCTTCATCCAAGACGGTGCGGAGGCCAAGCGCTTCGGCCGACGCCGCGTGCAGGTCGAGATCCTCGAGCGGTAGGAGTAGGCCTCCACGCCTCGGATCGCCGGATGCCACGAGGCTTTATCCTCACCGTGCCCCGCGTGCTACAAACCCCAGGTTATCCTCAACTTCGTCGGCAACTTCCGTCATGCCCTCCCGGACCCCGAAGAGCCCATCCGCACCGAGCTCTTCAGCGTCGAGCGACTCGAGCAGCACGCCGAGAGCCTCGCGGCCGCGCAGAGCGTAACCGCCGACCCGCGCCGCGGGTGGCGTCTGCTGCCGCGACTCGTCGACAACGGCCGTGTCCTCCTCGCTTCCTACCGCGCCATTGCGGTGGCGATTCGCGAGGAGCGCACGATCACGCCGGCGGCGGAGTGGCTGGTCGACAACTTCCACATCGTGGACGACCAGGTCCGCCAGATCCGCGAGGACTTGCCGCGCCGCTTCTACCGCGAGCTGCCCAAGCTCGCCGGCGGTTTCCTCCAGGGCTACCCGCGGGTCTTCGGCATCGCCTGGGCGTTCGTGGCACACACCGACAGCCGCTTCGAGCCCGAGGCCCTGCGGCGGTTCGTGCGTGCTTACCAGCGCGTGCAGCCACTCACGATCGGCGAGCTGTGGGCGGTCCCCATCACGCTACGCATCCTTCTGGTCGAGAACCTGCGGCGGCTGGCGGAGCGGATGGTGCGGGACCGGGCGGCGCGTCAGGAGGCCGACGGACTCGCCGACCAGCTGCTCGGCCTCGGCGGACGGACGCCGGCGGATGCGACGCCGGCGCTGGCGCGGGTCGAGAAGGAGCGGCTGCCCACGGCCTTCGCCGTGCAGCTCGTCCAGCGCCTGCGCGAGCAGGATCCGGACGTCGTGCCGGCGCTGCGCTGGCTCGAGGAGCGGTTCACGGCGCAGGGCACGGCCACCGAGGAGATCGTGCGCCTCGAGCACCACCGGCAGGGGGCCATGAACGTGACCGTCCGCAACATCATCACGAGCATGCGCCTGATGTCGACCTTCGACTGGAAGGAGTTCTTCGAGAGCGTGAGCCGGGTCGACGAGGTACTCCGCGCCGGCACGGACTTCGCGGCACTGGACTTCCAGACTCGCGACCACTACCGCCACGCGATAGAGGACCTTGCGCGGGGCTCCCGGTGCTCGGAGGTCGAGGTGGCCTCCCGCGTGGTGGCGTGCACGCAGCAGGCGGCCCCGGCGAGTGATCCCGGCCACGAGCGCCGGCGTGACCCCGGATTTCACCTGCTCTCGCAGGGGCGCGCGGCGCTCGAGCGCGAGCTCGGTTTTCGCGTCCGCCCGGGGCGGTGGCTAGCCCGCGCCTACCTTGCCTCCGCCATGCCGGCGTACGTGGGCACGGTCGTGCTTCTGAGTGCGCTCGTGCTCGCCCCGCCCCTGGTCCTTGCGGCGAACGCCGGCGTGAGCCCTGCGGGGCTCGTCCTCTTCGCCTTGCTTGCTCTCGTGCCGGCCACCGACCTCGCCATCGCGCTCACGAACCTCGGAGTCGTCGAGCGAATCGGCCCCCGGCCCCTGCCGAAGCTCGAGCTGCGCGACGGGGTGCCGGCCGAGCTGCGGACGCTGGTGGTGATGCCCGCGCTGCTCACCAGCGAGGCCGACGTCGGGGAGCTGATCGCCCAGCTCGAGGTGCACTCCCTCGCCAACCCCGAGCGCGAGCTGCGCTTTGCCCTCCTCTCCGACTGGACCGACGCCCCGGCCGAGACGATGCCGGACGACGAGCGGCTCGTCGCCGTGGCGGCCGAAGGGATCGCGCGCCTGAACGCGCGGCATCCTACCGCGCCGGAGGACGGGGAACGCTTCCACCTCTTTCATCGCGCGCGGCGCTGGAACGCGCGCGAGGGACGCTGGATGGGGTGGGAGCGCAAGCGCGGGAAGCTGCACGAGCTCAACCGCCTTCTGCGCGGAGCGACGGACACCGGCTTCATGGTGGTGGGCGGCCGGCCGCCGGCGCCGCCGTCGGGGGTCCGCTACGTCATCACGCTCGATGCCGACACCCGACTCCCCGTGGGCGCCGCGCGGGCGCTGATCGGGACGATGGCGCATCCATTGAGTCGGGCACGCTTCGACCCGAGCGCGGGCCGTGTGGTCGAGGGATATGGAGTGCTCCAGCCGCGCGTGGCACCGACCCTCCCGGCCGACCGCGAGGGCTCCGTGTACCAGTGGATCTCGGCAGGCCCGTGCGGGATCGACCCCTACGTCTCGGCGGTGTCGGACGTCTACCAGGACCTCTTCGGCGAAGGGTCGTACACCGGGAAGGGGATCTACGACCTGGACGCCTTCGAGGCGGCACTCGCCGGCCGCGTGCCGGAGAACACCCTGCTCAGCCACGATCTCTTCGAGGGGATCTTCGCTCGCGCGGGGTTGGTGACGGACATCACCTTCTTCGAGGCGTTCCCGACCCACTACGAGGGGGGGGCGCGCCGCCAGCACCGCTGGGCGCGCGGCGACTGGCAGCTCCTTCCGTGGATCGTCGGGCGGCGTGGTGCCGCCATCCCCTTCCTCGGCCGTTGGAAGATGATCGACACCCTCCGGCGGACGCTCTCGGCGCCGTCGGCCGTTCTCGCACTTCTTGCAGCTTGGACGCTCGCTCGGGCGCCGGCGGCGATGTGGACGGAGTTCATCCTCGCCCTCCTCGCCCTGCCGGTGCTGCTTCCCGTCCTCACGCGGCTTATGCCGCGCCGGCGGGGCGTATCGAAGCGGAGCCACTGGCGCGGGGTGGGCGTCGATCTGGCGATGGGTCTCACCCAGGTGGCGCTCACCGTGACTCTGCTCGCTCATCAGGCGTGCGTCATGGTGGACGCGATCGTCCGCACCCTGGTCCGCCTCTACGGAACGCGCCGGCGGCTTCTGGAGTGGACGACCGCTGCGCAGGCGAAGTCCGGCCTCGGCTTCGAGCTGGCTGGCTTCTACCGACGGATGGCGGCGGCGGTGGGCGTCGCGGTCCTGGGTGCCGCCCTCGTCGCCGTCGTCCGGCCGGACACCTGGCCGGTGGCGGCGCCGTTCCTCGTCCTCTGGGTCCTCTCGCCGCTCGTGGCCCAGCGCATCAGCTTGCCGCCCCGAGCGACGGGAGACGAGCCACTGTCGCCGCACGACGAGCGGCTCCTCCGTCTCACGGCTCGGCGGACGTGGCGCTTCTTCGAGACCTTCGTTGGCCCAGAGGACCACGCCTTGCCGCCCGACAACTTCCAGGAAGACCCGAAGCCGGTCGTCGCCCACCGGACCTCACCCACGAACATCGGCCTGTATCTCCTCTCCACGATCGCCGCCCGTGACTTCGGGTGGCTCGGTCTGCTCGATACCGTCGAGCGGCTCGAGGCGACGTTCGAGACCCTCACGCGCATGGAGCGGTTTCACGGCCACCACTACAACTGGTACGAGACTTCCACGCTGCGGCCGCTCGAGCCGCCGTACGTCTCGTCCGTCGACAGCGGGAACCTCGCCGGTCACCTCCTGGTCGTCGCGCAGGCTTGCGAGGAGCTGATGGACCGCCCGTTCCACGGCTCGAGCGCGCCCGCGGGGATCCGGGACGCCCTCGAGCTGGTGAGGGAGTCCGCGGCCGCGATCCCCGACGACCGGCGCACGCAGACCGTCACTCGCCGGCAGCTCGCCGATGCCGTCGAGGCCTTCGCGACCGCGCTCGGCACCGCGCCGACCACGTCTGCAGATTGGGCGCGCTGGCTCGGCGACCTGAATGGCCTGGCTCACACCCTGGTCGACGTGGCGGGGACGCTGGACGCCGAGCGCGGCGACGGCGCTGCAACCGAGCTGATCGCCTGGTCGGGGGCCGTCGCTGCCACCGTGGAGGGCCACGCGCGCGATCTCGACCTGCTGCTACCGTGGGCGCCTCATGCCGACGCGATCGACGGTGTGCGCGGCCTCCTCGCCACACTCCCGGCGCCGGCGGAGATGTCGGACCGCTGCGCGGCGGCGCTCGCCGATCTGGCGGGCCGCCCCGCGGACCCGGGTCACGCCGCGCTCGCCGAGCACCTCGAGCGCGCCGCCGAGGCGTGCGGCTCGCTCGTCCGTCGTCTGCTCGCCCTTGCCCGGCTCGCGCGCGAGCTCTTCGAGGCGATGAAGTTCACCTTTCTCCTCGATCCCACGCGCAACCTCCTCACCATCGGCTATCGCGTGCGCGAGGGCGATCCGGACCCGAACTGCTACGACCTCCTCGCCTCCGAAGCACGGCTGGCCAGCTTCGTCGCCGTCGCCAAGGGCGACGTTCCGACCTCCCACTGGTTCCAGCTCGGGCGCCCCATGACGCCCGTCGACCGAGGTTCGGCGCTCCTCTCCTGGTCGGGCTCGATGTTCGAATACCTGATGCCCGCGCTCGTCATGAGGTCGCCGCCCGGGAGCCTCCTCGAGCAGACCTATCGCCTCGTCGTCCGCCGTCAGGTGCGCTACGGCGCGACGCGCGGCGTGCCCTGGGGCATCTCCGAATCGGCCTTCGACGCGCGCGACCTCGCGCTGACGTATCAGTACTCGAACTTCGGCGTTCCGGGTCTGGGGCTCAAGCGCGGCCTCAGCGAGAACCTGGTGATCGCGCCCTACGCGACCGCCCTGGCGGCGATGATCGCCCCCGGCGCTGCGGCCGAGAACCTCGCGAGGCTCGCCACCCTCGGCGCCCGCGGGGCCTACGGGTTCTACGAGGCACTCGACTACACGGCCACCCGTCTGCCGGAAAGCGGCGCCGCCGGCCTCGTGCGCGCCTACATGGCGCACCACCAAGGCATGTTCGTGGTCGCAATCGCGAACGTGCTGCACGACGGCGCCATGCGAGCGCGCTTTCACGCCGAGCCCATCGTGAAGGCGGCCGAGCTGCTGCTCCAGGAGCGGGCGCCGCGAGACGTCGCAGTCGCCCGGCCGCGCGCCGAGGAGGTGAAGACGGCGGCCCACGTCCGCGACCTGGTCGGCCCGGTGTCGCGCCGCTTCACGTCGCCGCACGATCCGGTGCCGCGCACGCATCTTCTTTCGAACGGACACTATGCGGTGATGATCACGGCGGCAGGGTCGGGCTACAGCCGCTGGGGCGATCTCGCGATCACGCGCTGGCGCGAGGACGTCACTCGCGACGCGTACGGCCAGTACATCTTCCTTCGCGACGCCGACAGTGGTGAGGTTTGGTCGGCGGCCCACCAGCCGAGCGGCGTCGAGGCGGACGCCTACGAGGCCATCTTCTCCGAGGACCGTGCCGAGATCCGACGGCGCGACGGCGCGCTCGCGACGACGCTCGAGGTGGTGGTGTCGCCCGAGGACGACGCCGAGGTGCGTCGGGTCACCATCACGAACCTCGGCGGGCGAACCCGCCAGATCGAGCTCACCTCGTACGCCGAGGTCGTGCTCGCGCCGCAGGCGGCCGATGCCGCCCATCCCGTGTTCTCGAATCTCTTCGTGCACACGGAGGCCGACGCTGCACTCAACACTCTCTTGGCAACCCGCCGCCCGCGGTCCCCCGAAGAGCCGGCGGTCTGGGCCGCGCACGTCGTGTCGGTCGACGAGCAGACGGTGGGCGGCGTCCAGTATGAGACCGACCGCGCCCGGTTCCTCGGCCGCGGGCGCGGCATCCGCACGCCGATGTCGGTGATCGACGGCCGCCCGCTCTCGAACACGGCAGGCCCCGTGCTCGACCCGATCTTCAGCCTGCGGTCGCGCATCCGGCTGGCCGCGGGCGCCAGCGCGCGCGTCACGTTCTCGACCGTGGTGGCTGCCTCGCGGGAGGCGGTCGTCGATCTCGCCGACAAGTACCGCGATCCGGCGACGTTCGAGCGCGTGGTCACGCTCGCCCGCACCCAGGCCCAAGTCCAGCTCCACCACCTCGGCATCGAGCGCGACGAGGCCCATCTCTTCCAGCGCCTAGGCAACCGCGTCCTCTATGCGGACCCGTCGCTGCGGTCCTCGCCCGAGGTGCTGCGCCGAGCGAGCGGCGGCCCGTCGGCTCTCTGGCCGCACGGCATCTCCGGCGAGGTGCCGATCGTGCTGGTGCGGATCGACCACGCCGAGGACCAGGACATCGTCCGTCAGCTCCTGCGCGCGCACGAGTACTGGCGCTTGAAGCAGCTCGCCGTCGACCTCGTGATCGTGAACGAGCAGGGCAGCTCGTATGCCCAGGAGCTCCAGGCCGCGCTGGAGGCCATCGTGCGGGCGAGCCAGTCGAGGCTCGGCAGCGAAGGACACCAGCCACACGGCGGAGTGTTCATCCTGCATGGGGACCGGCTCTCGCCCAACGACCGGCTCCTCCTGCAGACCGCGGCACGCACCGTGTTGCTCAGCCGGCACGGCACGCTTGCCGAGCAGGTGGCACGCGTGGAGCGGACGGAGGCCCCGCCGTTGGTGCCCGCCCTGCGGCGGGGCGGAACCCGCCCCGTCCAGGAGACGCTACCGGCGCCGCGGCTGGAGCTCGAGTTCTTCAACGGGCTCGGAGGCTTCGCGGCCGACGGCCGGGAGTACGTGACCGTGTTGGGTGAGGGCCAGTGGACCCCGGCGCCGTGGGTCAACGTGGTGGCGAACCCGAGCTTCGGCTTCCAGGTCTCCGAGTCCGGCAGCGGCTACACCTGGTCGATCAACAGCCGCGAGAACCAGCTCACGCCGTGGTCGAACGATCCCGTGTGCGATCCACCGGGCGAGGTGCTCTACGTCCGCGACGAGGAGAGCGGCGAGCTGTGGGGCCCCACCGTCCTCCCCATCCGCGACGAGGCCGCGCCCTACGTCGTCCGCCACGGCCAGGGCTACAGTCGCTTCGAGCACACGTCGCACGGGATCACGCTCGAGCTGCTCCAGTTCGTCCCACCCGACGACCCGGTCAAGGTGTCGCGGCTGGTGATCGAGAACCGCTCCGGCCGCGCGCGGCGGCTCTCGGTCACGGCGTACGTCGAGTGGGTGCTGGGCACCTCCCGCAGCGCGTCGGCGCCGTATCTGGTCACCGAGATCGACGCGGGCAGCGGCGCGCTGCTGGCGCGGAATCCCTGGAACGGCGAGTTCGCGGGTCGCGTGGCGTTCGCCGACCTCGGCGGGCGACAGACCGCGTGGACCTGCGACCGCGCGGAATTCCTCGGCCGCAACGGCACGCTCGATCACCCGGCGGCCCTCGAGCGCGGCCTCGCGCTCTCCGGCAGGGTAGGCGCAGGTCTCGACCCGTGCGGCGCGCTCCAGACGACGCTCGAGGTGCGCTCCGGGGGCCGGGCGACCGTCGTCTTTCTCCTCGGTCAGACGGCGACCGCCGAGGAGGCACGCGCGCTCGTCGCCCGCTACCGGGCGGCCGACCTCGACGCCGTCCTGCGAGCCGTCACGACGCGCTGGGACGACATCCTCGGCGTGGTGCAGGTGAAGACGCCCGATCGCTCGATGGACCTGCTCTTGAACCGGTGGCTCCTCTACCAGACGCTCGCCTGCCGCGTCTGGGCACGCTCGGCGTTCTACCAGGCGGGTGGCGCCTACGGGTTTCGCGATCAGCTCCAGGACGTGATGGCGCTCGCCGTCTCGAAGCGCGAGGTGGCGCGCGAGCACCTGCTGCGCGCCGCCGGCCGCCAGTTCGTCGAGGGAGACGTGCAGCACTGGTGGCATCCGCCGTCGGGTCGCGGCACCCGCACGCGGATCTCCGACGACCTCGTGTGGCTGCCCTACGCGACCATCCACTACCTCGACGTGACGAACGACCTCGGCCTGCTCGACGAGGTCGTGCCCTTCCTCCAGGGGCCGGCGCTCGCCGCCGGCCAAGGGGAAGCGTACTTCGAGCCCGGCGTCTCGTCCGAGGGCGCCACCTTCTTCGAGCACTGCGCCCGAGCGCTCGACCGCAGCCTCCACGTCGGCAGCCACGGCCTTCCGCTCATGGGTACCGGCGACTGGAACGACGGCATGAATCGCGTCGGGCACGCGGGCACGGGCGAGAGCGTCTGGCTGGGGTGGTTCCTGTACACCACCCTCCGGGACTTCGCTCGCCTCGCCGAGTTACGCGGCGAGCACCAGCGCGCCGACGCGTGGCGCCGGCACGTGACCGCGCTCCAGGTGGCGCTCGAGCGCGACGGGTGGGACGGCGACTGGTACCGGCGCGCCTACTACGACGACGGCACGCCGCTCGGCTCGGCGAGCAACGCCGAGTGCCGCATCGATTCGATCGCGCAGTCGTGGGGGGTGATCTCCGGCGCCGCCGATCGCGCCCGCGCGACCCGCGCCATGGCGGCGGTCGAGGAGTACCTGGTGCGGCGTGGCGACGGCCTGGTGCTCCTCTTCACGCCGCCCTTCGATCACCCGGCGCGCGACCCGGGCTACGTGCAGGGCTACCTCCCGGGCGTGCGCGAGAACGGCGGGCAGTACACGCACGCGGCCCTCTGGAGCGTGCTCGCGTTCGCGGCACTCGGTGAGGGCGACAAGGCGGGAGAGTTGTTCGCGATCCTGAACCCCATCAACCACACCAGCACGCGCGCCGGCGTCCATCGCTACAAGGTGGAGCCCTACGTGGCGGTGGCAGACGTGTACGCCGAGCCCCCCCACGTGGGGCGCGGCGGCTGGACCTGGTACACGGGCTCCGCGGGCTGGATGCATCGCGCGGGCCTCGAATGGATCCTGGGCTTCCGCGTCCGGGGCGGCACCCTTCACCTCGACCCTTGCATCCCGCGCGCCTGGCGTGGCTTCGAGATCCGCTTCCGCTACCACTCGGCACGCTACGAGATCGCGGTCGAGAACCCCCGTGGGGTGACGCGCGGGGTATCGCGCGTCGAGCTCGACGACAGCCCGCTTGCGGGCGGCGCGGCGATCGCGCTCACCGACGACGGCGCCACGCACCGGGTGCGCGTCGTGCTCGGCTGATCTCTGCTCCGATCGAGCCGCACGTTGCGTCCCCACCGCGTAGGTGGTCTAGAGGTGGACCCACATGCCCTTCACCGCCTTCGGCCTCGACACCGCGCTCGTACGCGCCACTCACGAGCTCGGCTTCACCCGCCCTACGCCCGTTCAGAAGGACGCGATCCCGCCGGCGCTCGCGGGCCGCGACGTCCTCGCTTGCGCGATGACCGGGAGCGGAAAGACCGCCGCGTTCCTGCTGCCGATCATGCAGCGGCTCATGACGAAGCGTCGGGGCACTACGCGCGCGCTGATTCTCACGCCGACTCGTGAGCTGGCGGCACAGATCGATTCTCACTTCGGCGACCTCGCCGTGCACACGCCGCTCAGCGGCGCGGCGGTGTACGGCGGCGTCGGCCTGGGGCCGCAGGAGCACGCCTTTCGGAGCGGCGTGGACGTGATCGTCGCGACGCCCGGGCGGCTCCTCGACCACTTCCGCCAGCCGTATGCGAGGCTCGACGCGCTCGAGGTGCTCGTCCTCGACGAAGCCGACCGGATGCTCGACATGGGCTTCCTGCCCGACATCCGGCGCGTCCTGAAGCATCTGCCGCCGCGGCGCCAGACGCTCTTCTTCTCGGCGACGATGCCTCCACCGATCGTCGCGCTTGCCCGTGAAATGCTGAAGGACCCGGTCACCGTGAACCTCGAGCGCAAGGCGGCGCCGGCGGTCGGAATCACGCACGCGGTATACCCCGTGCCGCAGGAGCTGAAGACCGCGCTGGTCCTCGAGCTGCTGCAACGCGGCGGCGTGAAGAGCGCCCTCGTCTTCACGCGCACGAAGCATCGCGCCAACCGATTGGCCGATTTCCTGACCCGCCATCGCGTCAACTGCGCGCGCATTCATGGCAACCGCTCCCAGGCGCAGCGAGCGGACGCGCTCGAGGGTTTCAAGGCGGGCCGATTCCGCATCCTCGTCGCGACCGACGTCGCGGCCCGCGGCATCGACATCGAGGCGTTGAGCCACGTCGTCAACTTCGACGTGCCGAACGTGCCCGACGACTACATCCACCGCGTCGGTCGGACCGCCCGGGCGGAGGCAACCGGGGATGCCTTCACTCTCGTCGCACCCGACGAGGAGAATGACCTGAGGGCGATCGAGCGCGCGATCGGCCAGCGCCTGCCGCGCGTCACGCTGCCCGGCTTCGACTACGAGCGGAGGTCGAGCGAGCGCTTCGAGGTGCCGATCCGGGAGCGGATCGCGGCCATCCGTAGCCGCAAGGCCGAGGAGCGTGCGCGGGCCAAGGCCAAGGCCGAGCGACGCGCGCCGCCGGCCACGGCTGCACCAGCGCGCGCGTCGGAGACCCCGCGCCCCCTCCATCTGACCACGGGACCCCGGCGTCGCACGCGGCGGTTCCGGCCGGGTCGTTGAGCGGGGCGGCGGGCGGTCGGGTTCAGCGGCCGAGCTTCGCGATCGAGATGTCTACCGTCTCGATCCGGAGGCCCAGCGCATCGTGGAGCGTCTTGTAGAGCAGGGCGAGCGTCGGCCGATCGAATCTCTCGACGATCTCGCGTACCTTCTCTTCGGCGCGACCGCGCTCAGCCATTCGCTCCTCGCGCGTAGCCGCCATCACCCTGATCCTAGCGCTGCCCGAAGCGACGACCCGCCGCCTCGAGCTGCACGGCACGCGCCGGCGCGGGGCTCGCCTGCGGCGCCGCGGGCGGCGGTGGAGCGACCGGATGGAGCGAGCTGCGCAGGTTGGTGGCCGCGAGCCATCCCTCGACACCGTCGCAGGCCGAGCGGACGAGGTAGCGAGTGCCGGCAGAACCGCGCGGCCGCCAGGCGAGTATCTCGACCGCCGTACCATCGGGGAGGCTCTCCCGAGAGTCCCGGCCGGCGTCGTCGGTCATGGTCACATACCCGGCGCCGACTCCGGACTGCGCCACGTAGGCGCACCGACCAACTGCGAGAATGGAGTCGCCGACACGTGCCGGCGGCGGCCGGCGGGGCGCGCGCTGCGCAAACGACATGCTGACCTCCTCGGTTGCGGCCTGATTGGGTACCGAACCGCGCGGAGGCCTTTGAGCGCGAGACGGTCTCGGGAAACTCGCAGGGCGAGCCTAGGGCTCACCGAGACATCGAAAGATCACAATGGTCGCAAGCACGTCGATTGTCAAACCAAGTGTCTTCCGAGCGATCACACGAGCAGATTGAGAATCGTGCCCGCGAGGTGCTTCCCCTGCGCGGCCACCGCGACGCCGATCTGCGCCTGGATGCTCGCGGCCGTCGCCGCGGCACTCTCCTCGGCCGCGTCGGCGTCCGAGATGCGGCCCGCGGCTGCGGCGCTCTGCTCGTACTGGACGCGGAGGTTGTCCGCGGCGTGCACGAGGCGGCTCTCCGCGGCGCCCGTCTGCGCGCGCGCGTCGGTGACCTTCGCGGTCGCGTCGCCGAGCGCCGTGACGGCCGCCTGCGCGCCGGCGGCGGTGCCGACGTCCGATCCCTGGATGCCGAGCCCCGCGGCGGACGTGTCGGGGGTCGGCACCGTGACGTGCGCCGAGGCGTCTCCCGTGGCGCCGACCGAGACCGTGACGCCCTGGCCGCCGGAGGCGAGCGGGGTGCCGTTGAAGCTCGTCGTCGCCGCGGTGCGGTCGATCTCCGCGCGGACGGCGTTGAACTCCTGCTGGAGCGCCGCGCGCTGCGGGTCGGAGAGCGTGCCGTTCGCCCCCTGTGTCGCCAGCTCGGAGAGGCGGGCGAGCGCGGCGTTCGTGGTCGAGAGCGCGCCGTCGGCGATGCGCGCCGCGGACAGCCCGTCGCTCACGTTGCGCGCGGCCTGGACTGCGAGCCGCGCGTCCTGATCGAGCCCGCCGGCGACGGCAAGCCCGGCGGGGTCGTCCGCCGCGTCGTTGATGCGCTTGCCGGACGCGAGGCGCTCCTGGGCGCGGCCCTGGCGCTGTGTCGCCTGCGTGAGGAAGCCCTGTGTGTCGGAGAGGGGACGGTCGAACGTGATGGCCATGGCCGGCGGAAGAGCAAGCCGGAGGCCAGCGAGAACGCCACGCCGGACGGCGACGCGAGCGTCATGCGCGCGGCGTCCGCGAGCACGGGCGGCGGCGGAGTGCCGGCGCCTGCGCGGACGCCGCGGCGGAATCCGGGAAGCGCGGCACCACGGTCATCGCCCTTTTTCGGATCTCGCCTTTTTCTGCACGGCGAAGAACGACAGGCTCTTCCTGATCGTAGAGCGCGGTGTCGTCGACGTGCGCTGCGACGAAGTCGAGCAACCCCTGACGATCCGACGCCAGGGACTCGGGGACGAGCTTGTCCCCGATGAGCCGCACCGACAGCCGGTGATCGGGGGTGAACTCGTAGCGCGCGAGACTGAAGACCCTGGGCTCGACTTTCGGTTCGAGTACGTCGAGCTGGAGGAACGGGTGCCCGGCGACATCCAGCCGGAATCCTCGGTACCGCTCCGGCTTGTCGTCCTCGGCCATGATCTCGATCAGGTACTCTGCGTCGTTGAAGGGGAGTACGACCACCAGCGCGGATTCATCGCTCTTCGGGCTACGCGCGACCCAATAGCCGACGAGGCGGGCGTCGACCTTCTTGGCATCCGGGCTTCCCAGAGGCACCTTCGACTCGAATGGGCACGCGGAAAGCAGCAACGCCGCCGCGACCACGACGAGCGGTCCGAGACGTCTGGCCACGCCCATACGTCGTCGCATGCTCGGCTACAGCGACGCAGCCACCGCCTGCAGATCGGCCGCGATCGCGTCGGCCACGCCGAGCAGGTCGAGGCGCGTCTGGGGCGGGACCTTCCGCCCTGCGTGCGAGTGAAACAGCGACCCCATGCCCTTCAACCGCTTCGCCGCCGCGCGCAGCACGCCCTTGGCCTGGTGCTTGCGTCCCTTCGTCAGCAGCGACTCGACGCTCTGCCGAACCTGCGCCTGCCGGATGCGGGAGACCAGCTTCGACTGGAGGCTGCCGAGATCGCCTCGCGCCTGGACGTCGGCGAGGAACGCATCGAGACGGCAGGCGATGGCGGCGACGCTGCGTGTGGTCGGGCACGCGGTGGCGAGTGTCGTCGAGGTGGTCGAGGTGCTCGGGGTGGTGCTGATCGTGGTGGTGCTGGTGGTCGTGGGCACGGGCGCCGATGCACAGAGGGCCGTGATCAGGCGGCAGCCCCGGCAGACGACGCAGTCCGGTTGCCCGGGGACGACGGTGCTGCCGCTGCACCCGAAGGCTGCGTGGACCGGATCCGCATCGGGTGGACACTCGCACGCCTCTCCGCAGTCGGGCTGGACGACCTCGTTGCCGCAGGTGCCGGCGCAGGTGGGGAGGGTCGTCGACGTGACGGTGGTCGTGGTCACGGTCGTCGTGGTCGGGATGGGCGGCTGCGAGCCCGGGTCGGCGTAGACGTGCCCGCTGTCGCCCACGACCGGCATGCCGTCGGCGTCGGTGAGGATGAAGGTCCCCGTATTGGTCGCATCGATGTACGTGGAATGTGGGTTGCTCTCGTTGCCCGGGTAGTTGTCGCCGGCGGATAGGTTCATGTTGCCGAGGACCAGCAATTGCTCGGCGACGGGCACGGGGAAGACCTTCTCGATCGATAGGGGACAGTTGAACAGATAGCTACCGTTGCAGGTAGCCACCGAGGCTACCCCCAACCGCTGGGCGCCATACCCCTGGGCGTCGTAGGCAGCCGCGGTGAAGACCTGGGCGCTCAGGCCACCGCAGATGCCGTAAGACACGGAAGAACCGCCAGTGCTGCAGTCGAGGTGGATCTTCATCGAGAGCATCGTCGGGTCTCCGGGGTGCGGGGCGCTGGCCGTGGGAGGCAGGGTGAACGTGTCCACGAAGGTTCCGCCCGAGTTCGCTGCGCCCAGCGCCCGGTAGGGATTCGTCCCGAAGCCCGAGCCTGCGCAGCCGATCTGCTCGCCGAGCCCCGCGTAGGCGCGCAGCACGCCATAGCGGACGAGCCCATAACCCACCACGCTCACCCCACCCAGGCACCCATCCAACAGGCCGGGGCCGAAATTAAAGGAGTCGAGGCGGTTGCACTGGTATTGGAAAATGAGGGAGCCGTCGGGGAGGATCGTGTCGATCGAGTGGACGGTCGCGTCGGGGGATAGCACGGGGTCGCTGTACGCCGCGAGGCCACAAAATCCCGTCACGCCGTAGCCGCTGTAGAGGCCCCGGGGGGCGCGTCTATGGCGCCGACGGGTGAGGCGGCGACCGCGAGCGCGGCGACGACGAGCAGCAGGAGACGGGGGGCCGAGCAGCGCGCGAACATGGGGCAGCCTAGCACGACCCGTGCTGCCACGGGCGACTCCTCGCGGGTCATGGAGCAGCGAGCGCCAGCGTGGTGTAGAGCCCTCCGCCTGCGCTGCGGCGCGAGGCGTGCGAGTCCGACGTGCCCGCAGTGACCACGTGATCGCGCGGGCGACTCCCCTCAGTGGGGGCGCGTCGGGCACACGGCCGGCGCCGGGCTCCGCGGCTAGCCGACGAAGCGTCCCGGACGGTCGTCGTGCGCCGAGCGGCCCGGCGCCGCGGCACACCACGCGACGGCGCTGCCGAGCGTCAAGCGCACCGCAGCGACATACGTGCCCGAGCTGCTTCGCGACGGTGGGCTGGCCCACCGCTCGGTGTGCGCGTCGCGCCCCCACCTGCGACTGACGATGCGCACCTCGCAGGGCTGCCTCGTTTGCGGGAGTGCCCGATTCGGGGTGCGTGATGCCGGGACACGCGACACGGCGACCCCTGCCGCGCAAGGGTGGTCGGGGCGCCTGAACGCTGGCCCGGCGGTCTCGGGGCGGACCGAGGCATGCATCTTGTACCAGGGACCCACCCCGTGCCTGCCGATTGGGGAACCGCCGTCGTCGTCGATCCGGGCGTGTTGCGCACCCTACAGCACGAGAACGCGCGCTTGCGCATGCGTGCACGCTGGACGGGGCGAGGGTTCTGCCTCCTCCTGGTGACGACCGTCGTCTGCGGCGCGGCATTCCGCTCGTCCGCCACGCGGGCCGACGGGTTTGCGCAAGGTCTACGTCACTGCCGGAAGAGCGCACAGCGCTCGAGCCGCGTGCTGGCGACGCTCGCCCGGAGCCACGAGGACGTCCTCACGGCCACCGAGCAGACGCCGTCGGTCGGCACGAAGTCGTGGGGTCGGCGCTTCAGCGTCACCATGTACACGCCGCGCAACCCGAAGTACGGCAAGTTCAACGACGGGCTGACCGCCACCCTCACGAAGGCCGACCCGAACAGCCGCATCGTCGCGGTCGACCCGAAGCTCATCCCCTACGGCTCGTGGGTGTGGGTCGAGGACCTGGGCTGGTTCCACGCCGAGGACTGCGGCGCCGACATCAAGGGGTTCCGCCTCGATCTCCTCGCGGCGACCGAGGCGCAAGCCAGGGACTTCGGCAGGCAGGAGCGGTTCGCGATGGTGGTGCCGGGAGCCGCCTGAACGCGGGCTACGGCCCGACGGTCCCGCAGAGCGCGTACGCCGTCACGTACCAGGTGGCGGACGTCGGGACCGCCTCCTCGGCGGTGACCGCCCAGCCGTGCATGTTCGCGTCGGGAAGGCTGCTCCGGAGCGCGAGCGGCGCCGATGTGCCGCCCGCCACGATCGTCTTCCCGCCGCCGCCCAGCAGCGTCTTGCCCGCCGGGCAGAGCGCGAACGCCTTCTTCGGCGAGTTGCTGTTGGCACGGCTCGAGAAGTCGACACGCTGGACACCGACGATGGCGTTGTTGCTCCAGTCGAGCGGTGTCTCCTTCCTGCCGCAGACCGTGCCGGCCGGAACGATGCGGATCCTCCCCTTGGTGCTGACGCAGCCGTGGATCGGGTCGGCGGCGACGTTCGGGGCCGCCATGAGCGCGGCGGCGCCGAGCACGACCGAGGCCGACGCGACGACCTTCCACACGTTGATCTTCATCGTAGCCTCCGTTTGTTGGCGCGCTGTGGTGGCAGCGAGATAGCACGCCTGCCTTCCGGCCGGGAAGAGACGGCGCCAAGAATTTTCACGTTGACCGCGGCACGCCTCCTCCTCTATATCCGTGCCGGCGCGAAAGGGAGGGCGCGGCGGCCCTGCAACCCCGGCGTTGCATCGTGGAAGGGCAAGAATAGAGACTGCGGTCTTGTTTTTGCGATTGAATGAGAGTGCCGCCTCCGGCCGTCCAACCAAGCCGCCTGCGGCCGTCCATCCATGCCGCCTGCGGCCGTTCCAACGGCGAGAGCATTCTCGTGAATAACGTACGACCCGCCGCGTCCCCCCCCGCGCCATGCCCCCCGCGCTGCACGAGGCGCTGAGCGACCGGCGCCGGTACCGGCGTCAGATCGAGCGCCTCCACCGCCGCCACCTGACCAGCGGGCGACTCTACACGTTGGAGCAGGGAGACGTGTCGCTCGCGCGCTTCGTGCTCGAGCGGCGGACGGTCGCCCGGCTGCTGGCGCGGGACGTCGGACGCGGCGCGTACCGGCTCGAGCCGGCGCGCTTGCGCCGCATCGTGACCGGCACGAAGGAGCGCGTCGTCTTCGGCTTTCGGCTGACGGACCTGATCGTCCACGGCGTCGTGGCGCAGGTGCTCGACGAGGCGATCGCGCCGCGGCTCTCGGAGAGCCTGTACTCCTACCGGCGAGGCGTCTCCTGGCTCGACGCCGTCTCGCGCTTCGCGGCGTACGTGCGTGCGCACCGTCGCGAGCGCCCCGATCCGCGGGCGCGAGGCCTCTACGTGCTCCGGCGCGACGTCGATTCCTACACCGACTCCATCCCCGTCGGCCCCCGCTCGCCGCTCTGGGAGATGCTGCGCGGCGCGCTCGGGCCGGCGACGGATGCGGACCGGCGCCTGGTCGAGACCGTCGTGCGTCCCGAGGCGTTCGTGCGGCCGGGCGCGCTCTTCACGCTCTACCGCGGCGTGCCGACCGGCCAGCCGATCTCGTGCGTGCTCTTCAATCTCTACCTCGCCGACCTCGATCACGAGCTGGCCGCGGTCCCCGGCGCCTTCTACGCCCGCTATTGCGACGACCTCGTGTTCGCGCACCCTGACGCCGCGGTCGCGCGCGCCGCGGAGCGGCGCATCGAAGAGGTCCTGCGGGCGCGCGGGATCGGGCTCAATTCCGAGAAGAGCCTGACGCTCTGGCTCACCGCCGCCGGACGCCCGCCGGCATGGGCCGCGGCGCGCGGCGCGACGGCGGCCCCGCTCCTCGGCTGTCGCGTCTCGGCGCAGGGTACGGTCGCGCTCGGCGGCGAGAAGCGCCGCCGCCTCCTGGTCGACCTGCAGCACCGGGCACGCCGGGCCGCCGAGGCGCTCGGGCCCGCGGCGCCGCCCGAGGTTGCCGGTCCCGTCGTGTGCGCGGTCGTGAACCGCGCGCTCGAAGCGCGGGCCGCGTTCTCGCAGCAGCGCTCGGCGGTCGTGTTGCGCCGCGCCGTCACCGATCGTGAAGACCTTCGGCAGCTCGACTACGCGATCGCGCGCCTCGTCCTCCGTGCCGTGACCGGCCGGGACGACGTGCGCGCGTTCCGCGCCTTCCCGTACCGTCGCATGCGGCGCGAATGGCGTCTCACCTCCGTGGTCCAGGCGCGAAACCGGTGGGGGCGCGCCGCCCCGTGAGAGGGATCGACGACTGGCTCGGCCGTCAAGCGCGGCGGGAGCGACGCCTCGTCACGCTGGAAGAGGTCGTCCTCGGCGGCAACCCGGCTCGCTACGCCCGCTACCGGCTCCGGTTCTTCGGCGTCCGCGCGCTCACCTCGGCGGTCCTCCACGTGCTCCGCCTGACCCTCCTCCGCTTCGTCTTCGCGCACCAGACGTTCTTCACGGTGCTCCTGCTGAACGCGGTCGCCGGCCTTGCCTCGAGCTTCTGGTGGGGCGGCCTCGAGGTCATGCGCGAGCGCGTCCGCCGGCTCGCGCGCGACGGCGACCGCCGCCACATCCCGGGCGAGATCCGTCACTGGCTCGCGATCGCCGCCGTGCTGGCCGCCGTCCCGCTCGCCGCCAGCCTCGGCTGGGTCGGCTGGCAGTTGACGGCGCGGCACCGGCATTTCAACGTCCTCCAGCTCTACGTCTTCTCGGTGGCCTTCCGGCTCGCGGTGCAGCTCGTCGTCGAGACCTTGCACTCCGGCGTCTACGCGCTCCGCCGCGTCTACCGCCCGCTCGTCTCGATCGTCGCCGTCGAGCTGGCGAGCTTCGTGGGCGTCCTCGGCTTGTGGCCGTGGCTCGGCCGCTGGGCGTTCCCGATCGCCACGCTCGCGAGCGCCGTCGCCTCGGGCGCGGTCGTGGTCCGCTACACGCTTCGCGCCTATCATCTCCTCGGCTGGCTGCCGCTCCGTGCGTTGCCCGACGGCGCGCCCGCGCGCCCGCGCCGCCTCGCCCAGCTCCTCGCCGCCGGCGCGTCCTACGCGCTCATGAAGATGGACGCCGTGCTCATGGTCGCGCTCTTCCATCTGCGCCCGGGAGAGAGCGCGCAGACGAAGCTCTTTCTCTTCTTCGTCGCGGTCGGACCCGCCGTGCAGGCGGGCTTCGACTGGGCGCAGCTCCTCTACTTCGATTTGAAGCGCCTCGGCCCGGCGGTACTGTGCGGCTTCCGCCGCCGCTACGAAGAGCTGGCGGCGCGGCTCGGCTGGTTGGTCGGTGCCCTCCTCTGGGCGGCGGCGTGCCTGCTCGCGACCGCGATCCTGCGCCGGAACCTCGGCCTCCTCTACCTGCTCGTCGCGCCCTTCTTCCTGTCGCGTTCCGTGCTGGCGCGGGCGCAGGTCGTCGCCTTCGCGCGGCGGCGCTACGCGGCCTTGCTCGGCGGCGGCGTGGCGCTGCTGGCCGCGATGTGGGGGCTCCGCACGGGCCTGCCCGACGAGCGCGTCGGGCTCCCCGTGCTCGCCGCCGTCGCGTTCGCGACCGCGTGGCTCCTCGACCGCACCGACCGCGCCTCGGACGCCGACGGCGTCGCGGGCCGCGCCGTGCCGTTGACGGAGTGGCTCGCGCACGTGCGGGCCGTTCCCGCCCCCGTCCGCATTCGCGCCGTGCGCTTCGCGAGGCCGCGGGGTCTCGCTTCGCCGCACGGCTGGGCGGAGGAGAACCGCTGGCGGCTGCGGCAGGTGGCGCGACGCATCGGGCGGCGCCTGAAGACGCGTGGTGCGGCGGCGGTCGTCCATCCCGATCGCGTCGTCTGGTACGAGACCGGGCCGTCGCCGCTCGGGGTCCGCCGTCTGGTTGGCTGGGGCGGAGGGCTGCTCGCCTCGGTCGACGACACGCCGGTCGGGCGTGACGGCGAGGCGGCGCTGCGTGCGGCGGCGGAGCGCGGGTTCTTCGGGCTCGCCTCGGCGAGCCGTCGGGAACCCGAGGAGCCGGAGGCGGCATTCGCGCGCATCGTGCGGCGCGGCCTCGTCCACGCCGTCGGCGCCGCCGGGCCGGGACCGCTCGGCGCGCTGCCGGTGCGGGACAAGCGGAAGATCTTCGCCGAGGCGGTCCACTTCGCCGGCCACCTCCACGCGCGCGAACGCCGCGGGCGCTGGGACGTCACCAGCTTCGCGGCCCACGGCGAGCTGGCGCTGATCTTCGTCGTCGACCGGCGCGTCGATCGACGCGCGCGCTTGCGGTGGCGGCGACTGGTGGCGCGGATGAACGTGGAAGCCGCGACCGGGGCGCCGCTTCCGCAGTCAGTCGAGCCGCGCGGCCTGCACGCGCCGTCGCGTCCGCGGGCCGGAGTGCACCCGTGATGTCACGAGCACCAGGGGTTTGTCGGCACCCCCGAGCACGGGTTGCCCATGGTTTGCTGCGGCGGCAGCGGCTTCAAGTGCACCTCGGTGGTGCGCGGGTAGTGGTGTCCGGGCGCGTCGGGGCAGGGGCCGAAGGCCTCGGTGGCGCAGATCACCTGGGCGGAGAGATCGCTGCCCAGGTCGGCGCCGGCGTTCGGAATGCCACATTGCCGGTGGGTCTCGGGTAGGTTGGCGGGCGCGCTGGTCAGGACGTTGCGGTCGACGTTCCGGTGCCAGCAGTTGCCGGGGTCGTGCTGGCCGCTCAGGTCGGCGAGGTCGCCGTTGGATACGTTGCCGAAGAAGCCGACGTTCGTGAAGTAGTTCCGCGTCACCGTCTGCCCCCAGGAGTCGTAGAAGCACGCGCCTGGCTGCGGGACGCCCGGGATGAGCAGGTCCGGAATGCCGCCCTCGCAGTGCGCGACGGCCGGCGGCGGCCCGGAGTCGGGGAAGGGCACGACGAGGATGCCCCACGACCCCTGGTTGACGACCTTGTTGCTCATGAAGGTGTCGTTCCGACCGCCCGCCGCCACGATGCCCGTCCCGACCGGTCCGAGGGCCGCCGAGCCGGAGCGGGGGACGTTCGGGTTGTTGTTGTCGTGGATGTAGTTGCGCCGGAACAAGGTGCACGAGTGGGTGCCGGTCGGTCCCCGCATGTCGCCGGGGCACGCGCCGTCCTGGGGTGAGGGCGCGTCGTCGTTGTTCTGGCTGTTCGTCGAGATGCCGGTGTTGTTCTCGTCCCACTCGGACTTCTCGACCAGCAGGTGCCCGCCCGAGTTGGTGCCGGAGTAGCCGAGTGCCGAGTTCTCGGCGTGCGCGTAGCGGACGATCGTGTTGCAGTCCGGGCAAGCGCCGACGTAGTAGCTCGCGTCGCGCATGTTGCTCGCGTAGGTGCGCTCGATGACCCCGGGCCCGCGGGCGTTGCTGGCGAAGATGCCGTACTCGGCGCCCGGGCCGTCGACGCCGAGGAAGACCGTCGCGGTGGCGTTCAGATACGCGCCCCGGAAGCTGCCCATGTTCACGGCCCCGCTGCCGTCGCCGCCGTTGAACCAGATCTGGTTGCCGCCGCCCCGGCTGCCGGTCAGGAAGTTGCAGGCGGTCAAGTTCTCGATCGTCACGCCGTCGACCTCGAACGCCTCGATGCCGTTGCGGCCCATGGGATGGGCTTGGCCGTCGAGCGGGCCGAGGTCCTGCGCGTCGGGCGAGGGGTCGCAGAGCGCCGAGCCCGGCTTGGTCCCGTCGATGACGACGCCGTTGCGATCGAGGCCGCGGACGTGGAGGTTCGGGGTGCGGATGATGACGCCGGCGAGGGCGTGGCCGTCGGGGTCCGCGTGCTTGTAGTCGCCGCGCTCGTGGTAGTCGCCCGGGGCGACGAGGATCCAGTCCCCCGGCGCGGCGGCGTCGACCGCGTCCTGGATGGTCGCGTAGTCGCCGGCCTGGCCGTTGAAGGTCCCGACGCGACGCACGTGTGGCGCCGCACTCGCCGTGGATGCGGCGAGGGCGAGCGCGATCAGCGCAAAGGTGGAGTGGGCGATCTGTGGGCGTCTCATGGTTTGCCTCCCCGATGGGAGATAGCGGCGGGACGGGCACGGCGTCAATGCATTCCGGGGCAACTTTTTCGTTGACCCCGCGCGAGGGTCGGGGGTACGCTCGACGCCCGCGATGCGCAGCCCCCTCCGACGGCTCTCCGCCGGCGTCGCCGTCGCGGCTGCCCTCTTGGCCGGAGAGGACGGGCCGACGGCTGCACGAAGGAGGGAACGATGGCCAGGAAGACGCGTGGAAAGAGGACTCGCTCGAAGCTGCCCCCCGAGGTGAGGGCCGCCTACACGGAGATCGAGGGCGGGGTCAGAAGCCTCGCGCGGTCGATCGCCGAGATCCGATACCGTCTCCGGAAGGCGGAGCGAAACATCGAGGCGGATGCTCGGGCCAGGATCCGGGCGCTGCGTCAGGAGGCGAGGGTGCAGCTCGAAGCGCTCCGGACCCGGGAGCGCGAGGCGGCGCGCACGCTGCGAAGGCTCGCCGTCGCGGCCGAGGGATCGTGGCGCGAGGTGAAGCAGTCCGCCGATTCGATCCTCGCGGACGCTCGGGCGATGGCGGCGTCGGCGATCGAGCGCTTCCGAACGGCGCTCGGAGTCTGAGCGGCCCGGGGCGCCGGCCCGTCAGCGCAAGAGCTCGTACGGCCCGCCCTTGTCGAGGGCGCGCCGGTACGCCGGTCGGGCGTGGATCCGGTCCAGGAACGCCATCAGCTTCGGGCGGCTCGCGTCGAGGCCGCCGCGCGCGGCCGCCGCTTCGAGCGGGAAGCTCATCTGGATGTCGGCCGCGCTGAAGTCGTTGCCGGCGAACCACGCGCTCTTGCCGAGCTCGCCCTCCACGAAGTCGAGGTGGAGCTTGATCTGCGGGTCGATGAACGACGTGTTGGCGCGGCCGGCGATGGCTCTCGCCACCGGACGAAGGAAGAACGGCATCGGTCCGCTCTCGACCCGGCCGAAGACGAGCCGGAGCAAGAGCGGTGGCATGAGCGAGCCCTCCGCGTAGTGCAGCCAGTAGAGGTAGCGCAGGTGCTCGGCAGTACCGGCCGCGGGCACGAGCCGTCCGTTTCCGTAGCGCCCCGCCAGATACTCGACGATGGCACCGGACTCGGCCAGGGTGAGGTCGCCGTCGCTGATCACGGGCGACTTTCCGAGCGGATGCACGGCGCGCAGCGAAGGCGGCGCCAGCATCGTCGCGGCGTCCCGCTCGTAGCGCTTGACCTCGTAGGCGACCCCGAGCTCCTCGAGCAGCCACAGCACGCGTTGCGAACGTGAATTGTTGAGATGGTGCACGACGATCATGACGCGTACTCTCCGTGGGGCGAGGGGCCGGATAGCCCGCGGGGCCATCCGGCGTCAAGTCGAGTTCGCGAGTTCGCGCGTCTAATGGGCGAGCGGCGCGATCCGCTCGACGAACGCGAGCAGCTCGGCTTCGTCGGCCGCCGCGGCGAAGGGGATCAGCCGGTGCACGCCGAGGTCGGCGAAGCGGTGGACCGCATCGGCGTCGAGCCGCCCGCGCGGTGTGACGCTCACCTCGAGCGGACCGAGCGACGCCGGGCGGTCGTGCTCGCGCGCCGCGCGGCGCAGCCCGTCGAGGCACGCCGCCGTGCCGTCGAGGTCGAGCGCGAAGCCGTACCAGCCGTTCCCGTGGCGGACGGCACGCGCGAAGGCCTCGGGCGACGCGCCGCCGATCACGATCGGCGGGTGTGGGCGTTGCACCGGTCGCGGCAGCGACTGGATGCCCGAGAACGACACGAACCGTCCGGCGTAGGCGGGCTTCTCCTGCGTCCAGACCGCCAGCATCGCCTGGAGGTACTCGATCGTGCGCGCGCCCTTGGAAGTGAACGGGATGCCGAGCGCGTCGAACTCGGGGCGGAGGTAGCCGATGCCGAGGCCGAAGATCA
>JBGQET010000049.1:0-34143 GCA_041496545.1 Binatia bacterium
GCAGACGCCGGGCGACCCGGCCGCTCCGCCGCGCGTTGACTGACGCCTCCGCCGAGCGCCCGGGGCCCTGGGGGCTCACGCGCTACCAGTGGACCGTCCTCTTCGCGGCGTGGCTCGGCTGGGGCTTCGACGTCTTCGACGGCCTGCTCTTCAACGTGGTGGCGCCGGTCTGCCTGCCACGGCTCCTCGGCGTGCCGTCGGGCGATCCGCGCGTCGCCATCGTAGCGGGGGCGGTCACGGCGACGCTCCTCGTCGGCTGGGCGACGGGCGGCATCCTCTTCGGCTGGCTCACCGACCGCGTCGGCCGCGCGCGGACGCTGCTCCTCACCATGCTCACGTACGCCGGCGCGACCGCGGCGTGCGCGTTCGCGCCCGACGTGTGGACGCTCGCCGGCTTGCGCTTCGTCGCCGCCCTCGGGATCGGCGGCGAGTGGGCGGCGGGCGCCAGCCTCGTCGCCGAGGTCGTGCCGCCGAACCGGCGAATCGCCGCCGGCGCGCTCCTCTACACGGCCGCGCCGCTCGGCGTCTCCCTCGCGGCGTTGACGAACGAGCTCTTCACCAGGCGCATTCCCGCGCTCGCTGCGGCGCCGGACCTCGCCTGGCGCCTCGTCTTCCTCTCCGGCCTCGTGCCGGCCGCGGTGGCGCTCTGGATCCGCCGCCGGGTGCGCGAGCCGGAGGCGTGGAAGCGCGAGGCCCCACCGCCCCGGCTGCGCGAGCTCTTTGCGCCGGAGCTCCGGCACGCCACCGCGGGCGGGTTCGCGCTCTGTCTGGTGACGCTCGTCACCTGGTGGGCGACGAACGCCTTCCTGCCGTTCGTCGTCGCCTTCCTCGCGGGGCCGGGCGCGTCGCCCGCCGTCGTGGCGGGCCACATCACGTACGCGACCACGATGTTCAACCTGGGCGGCGTCGCCGGCACGCTCGTCACCATCCTGCTCGCGCGGCTCGGCCGCCGGGTGCTCTTCGCCGTGTACTTCACGGGCGCGGCGGCCGCGATCTGGGTCACCTTCGGCCTCGACTGGGACCCGACGACGCGCATGCGGCTTCTCGTGCTCGACGGCGTCACCGTCTTCGGGGTGAACGGCGCGTACGGCTTCTACCTCCCCGAGCTCTTCCCCGTCCGCTTGCGCGGCAGCGGCGCGGGGTTCTGCTTCAACAGCGGTCGCTACGCCGCCGCCGCGGGCCCCTTCCTGATCGGCCACGCCCTCGCCGTCGCCGCGACGCCGATGGACGCCATCCGCTGGGTCGCCCTGGTTCCCGTGGTCGGCCTCGCCGTCGTGCCGTGGATCGTGGAAACCGGGCGCCGCACGTAGCGCCTGCTGCGTAGGTCGTCACTGGAAGACTTCGCTTGACCGCCCGCGCCCGCCGTCCCATGCTGGCGGCTGATGCTGCGCACCCAGAACCTCCGCGTCGTCAAGACCGAGCCGCTGGTGCCGCCAACGGCGCTGAAGGCCGAGCTGCCCGCCTCGGAGGCGATTTACGCCGGGGTGGTCGAGGCGCGTGCGACGATCCGCGAGATGATCGCCGGCCGCGACCGGCGGCTGCTCGCGATCGTCGGGCCGTGCTCGATCCACGACCCCGACGCCGCGCTCGAGTACGCCGGCCGGCTCGCCCGGGTGCGTCGTGCCGTCCAGGGCGAGATCGAGGTGATGATGCGGGTGTACTTCGAGAAGCCGCGCACCACCATCGGCTGGAAGGGCCTCATCAACGACCCGCACCTGAACGGCACGCACGACATGCAGCTCGGGCTCCGGCTGGCGCGGAAGCTCCTCCTCGACATCAACGCGCTCGGGCTGCCCGCCGGCACCGAGCTGCTCGACCCGATCACGCCGCAGTACCTCGCCGACCTCATCTCGTGGACGGCGATCGGCGCGCGCACGACGGAGAGTCAGACCCATCGCGAGATGGCGAGCGGGCTCTCCATGCCCGTCGGCTTCAAGAACTCGACCGAGGGCAACCTCGAGATCGCCGTCAACGCCATGGAGTCGGCGCGGCATCCGCACACGTTTCTCGGCATCAACCAGGACGGCCAGACGTCGATCATCCACACCCAGGGCAACAGCGACACGCACCTGATCCTGCGCGGCGGCCGCAACCCGAACTACGACTCCGAGACGATCCGCGCCTCCCAGGCGCTGCTCGCCAAGGCGGGCCTGCCGACGCAGCTGATGGTCGATTGCAGCCACGGCCAGACGAAGAAGGACTACACCCGCCAGCCGAAGGTGCTCGCGGACGTGGTGGCGCAGATCGACGGCGGCGAGCGGGCGATCATGGGCTTCATGCTCGAGAGCCACCTGAACGCCGGCAACCAGGCGATCGAGAACGGCGGCGACGGGCTCGCCTACGGCGTCTCGATCACCGACGCCTGCATCGACTGGGACACGACCGAGCGCTGCCTCACCGAGGCCGCCGCGGCGTTGTGACGCCGCTCAGCGCGGCAAGCCGAGCAGGCGCTGCGCGATGATGTTCGCCTGCACCTCGGACGTCCCGCCGGCGATCGCCCCCACGCGCGACCAGAGGAACGCCTGCTGCCAGCGGCCGTCGTCGACCGCGTGCGGCGAGCCGGCGACGAGCGTCGCGTAGGGACCCTCGAGCGCGAGCCCCAGCTCGTGCAGGCGCTGGGTGAGGCTCGCCCAGAAGAGCTTCACGAGCGACGACTCCGGGCCCGGCTCCTCGCCGCGCTCGAGGCGCGTGAGCGTGCGGCAGTTCATGAGGCCCATGATCTCGACGTCGATCCAGCCGGCGGCGACCGCCTGGCGGACGGCGGGGTCGTGCGCCCGGCCGCGCGCGCGCGCCAGCCCCACCAGCTCCTCCACGGCGATCTTCTGCAGCACCTGCTCCTTGAACGCGAAGCCCGTGCCGCGCTCGTGGGCGAGTGTGGTCAGCGCGATCTCCCAGCCCTGGTTCGCGGCGCCGACGACGTGGGCGCGCGGCACGCGCACGCCGTCGAGGAAGACCTCGCTGAACTCGTTGGAGCCGGTCAGCTGGGTCAGCGGCCGGATCGATATGCCCGGGCTCTGCATGTCGAGGACGAAGTAGGTGAGGGCGCGGTGCTTCGGCAGCGAGGGGTCGGTGCGTGCGAGGAGGATCCCCCACTTCGCAAACTGCGCGTAGCTCGTCCAGACCTTCTGCCCGCTGACGACGAAGTCGTCGCCGTCCGCTTCGGCGCGCGTGCGGAGCGCGGCGAGGTCGCTGCCGGCGTCGGGCTCGCTGAAGAGCTGGCACCAGATCTCCTGGCCGGTCAGGATCGGCTGCAGGAGGCGTCGCTTCTGCTCCTCCGTGCCGTGCGCGATGAGCGTCGGGCCGGTGTTGTTGACGCCCACGCGGTTGATGAGCTGCGGCGCGCGGGCGCGGGCCAGCTCCTGGTTCAGGATCGCCTGCTGCGTGGGCGCGGCGCCGCGGCCGCCGTACGCGCGCGGCCAGAGGAGGCCGACGTAGCCGGCGTCGCAGAGGCGGTGCTGCCAGTCGCGCAGGAAGGCGACCTCCGAGGCCAGCGACGCCGCGTCGTGCGGCACGCGCTCGGCGCGCGCCGGCCGGTGGGCGGCGAGCCAGGCGCGGAGCTCCCGGCGAAAGCCCTCGTCCTCCGGGGAATACGCGAAATCCATGCGCGCGGTCGATGTTCCCACACCCCGGCGAGCGATGCTACACCGCGGCATGCGCTTCGACGGATGGGATCCGTTCGGGCTCTCGCACGCCGAGCTTTCCGCGCTGCTGGCGCGGGCGCGCGAGTGGCGCGCTACCGCGATCTCGGCGCCACGGTCCTGAACCTCCGCTTCCGGCATCGGAGCGTGGCGCACTACCTGGAGCAGCTCGAAGCGGTGGCGCGGGAGGTGGCGCCGCGCTTCACGTCCTGAGGCCGGAGGCCGGCAACTCCTTCCCGTGTCAGGTGGTTGACCGACGCCTTCGCGCTGCGCGCCCGGCTGGAACGGAAGTTGCCTCCCACGTCGGCGTGCGCTTCTTGGTCGTCGGCGACGGCGCCGTCGTGGGGCCGCTTCGGGCGCTCGGGCACGACGTCGTCGTCGCCGCCGAGGTGTTCCCCGGCGAGACGGATGCGCGAACCGGGAGGCCGTTCGACGTGCGACCGCTCTGGCGGCGGCTCTCGCCGGCGCCGGACGCGTTGCTCGTCGTCCAGTCGCTCGGCGGGGGCGGGCTCGCCTACGGGGTCGAGGACGTTCCGGCGGTGCGGCTCTACTGGGCGATCGACCCGCACCTCAACTTCTTCTGGCAACGCCACTACGCGCGGCTGTTCGACCTGGTGCTGGTGACGCAGAAGGACTGCGTGCCGTTCTTCGCGGCGGACGGCGTGCCGGCGCACTGGCTGCCGTGGGGGGCGGAGGACGTGTTCCTGCGCGAGCGCGCGCGGCCGCGGACGCACGACCTCGCCTTCGTCGGCACCGTCGACGCCGCGACGCGGCCGAAGCGCGCGGCGCTGGTCGCGATGCTCGAGCGGCGCTTCGGCATGGCGACCTTCGGCGCGACGGCCGCGACCCGCCTCGAGCCCGAGGCGACAGCCGACGTCTTCGCCTCGGCGCGGATCGTCTTCAACGAGTCCGTGCTCGGCGACCTCAACTTCCGGGTCTTCGAGGCGATGGCGTGCGGCGCGATGCTGGTCACCGAGCGGATCGAGAACGGGCTCACCGACCTGTTCACGCCCGGCGAGCACCTCGACGTCTTCGGGCCCGAGGATCTGGTGGAGAAGATCGCGTACTGGCTCGCGCACGAGGACGAGCGCGCGCGGGTGGCGGCCGCAGGCGCGCGGCTCGTCCGCGCGCGGCACGCCATGCGGGCGCGGCTGGCGGAGGTCGTGGCGCTGGTCGAGGCGGGCGTCCCGCGCCGGGACGCGGCGCGCGGCGCGTCGCTCGCCTGGGGCCTCACGGCGCACCTCGGCGTCGTGCGCGGCCTCGCGCATCCCGCCGCGGCGGGGCTCGCGGCCGGGAGCCTGCGCGCCGCGATGGAGGCGGGCGAGGCGGAGGCGGCGGTGGCGCTCGCCGAGATGCTGGCGCGCGCGGGTCGCGACGCGGGGGCGCTCTTCGTGCTGGCCGAAGCGCGCCGGATGGCGCCGCGCTGCGTGCGAGCCCGGCTCCTGGCAGCCGAGGTCGCGCGCCGGCTCGGGCGCGCGGACGAAGCCGCGGCGCTGGTGCGCGAAGGCGTGCACGCCGCCGACGTCTCGGCGGCGACGCGGGCTCGCGCGCTCGCGGCCATCGACGGCGGCATCGACACGGCGGACTGTCTCCACGCGCTCGGACTCGTCGTCGCCGAGGCGGGCTTTCCCTTCATGGCCGGCTTCGCGGCGCCCGAGGAGAGGTGGCTGCCGCGCACCGCGCTCGACTACTTCCAGCGCGCGCTCGCCGCCGACCCGACGCACCGTCCTGCCGCCGAGAGCGCCGCCGCCTTGCTCGAGCTGGTCGGCCTCGCCGAGTTCGCGGTGCCGTTCCGCGCCGCCGCACTGCGTGCGGCTCCGGACGACGCCGGGGCGCGCGCGCGGCTACGCGAAGCGCTCGAGCGGAGCCATCGCGCGCACGACGCCGCGCCCTAGCCCGGAACGTCGAGCCCGTACAGCGCCGCCGCGTTCCGGCAGGTCATACGGGCGAGGTCGTCGGCCGGGACGTCGGCGAAGTCGCGCGCGATGACGTCCCGCGAGTGCGGCCAGGTCGAATCGCTGTGCGGGTAGTCCGACGCCCAGAGGAGCGCCGACGGCCCCATCACCTCGCGCAGCCGGACGCCGATGCGGTCTTGCTGGAAGGTCGCGGACACCTGACGGCGCACGTACTCGCTCGGCGCGAGCGCGAGCTTGGTGGCGAAGGCGCCGTACTTCGAGCCCGCGTGGTCGAGCCGCTCGAGGAAGTGAGGCAGCCAGCCGATGTCGTTCTCGACCGAGACGATGCGGAGGTCGGGGTGGCGGTCGAGGACGCCGCCGAAGATCATCTGCGCGAGCGAGCGCTGCACGGCGAGATGGGTGAGCATGTAGAGGATCGCCATGTTGCCGCCCCCGCCGGTGAGCGGCACGGCGCCGGTGCCGAGGTGGAGGCTGAGCGGCAAGCGCGCCGCCGCGGCGGCCGCCCAGAAGGGCTCGTACGCGGGGTCGAAGTACGGCCGCTCGTCAGGAGCGGAAGACCAGATCAACGCGCCGCGGAGTCCGAGATCCCGCGCCCGCGCCAGCTCCGCGACGCCGACCGCGACGTCGCCCAGTGGCACGAGCGCCACACCCGCGAGCCGCTCCGGCGCGGCGGCCACGAACTCGGCCAGCCAGTCGTTGTAGGCGCGCATCGCGTCGGCCTGGAACGCGGCGTCGCGAATGCGGAAGAGCTGGAGCGCGAGGCTCGGGTACACGACCTCGGCGACGACGCCGTCGCGCTCCTGGTCGTGGAGCCGGGCGGTCGTGTCGTAGCCGCCGGGGCGCACGCGTTCGTACCCCGACTCGAAGTGCGCCGGCAGGTCCTCGGGCGCGACGTCGGCGGCGGAGAACGCCGCGATGCCGAACGGCGGTACGTCTTCGCAGACGAAGAAGGCGCCCGCCTTGCCCTGGTATCCGACGACGACGCGCGGGATGCGCTCGCCCCAGCGCCGCGCCATGCGGCGCGTCCACACGTCGCCGGGCTCGACAACGTGGGAGTCGGCTGAAACGAGGGGCACGGGACCTGGCATTCCACAGCGCGGGCCGTCGTGTCCACCCATCTGCCCGGGCGCTTGCGAGTGTTGCGAGAACCCCGAGCGCCCGGGTAAGGTCGCCGGCCATGAGCAAGCGAGACGTGTGCGTCGTCGGCGTCGGCATGACGAAGTTCGAGCGCTGCGAGCGCGACTTCACCGAGCTGGTCCACGAAGCGGTGGGTCAGGCGCTCGAGATGTCCGGCGTCTCCCCCGAGAAGCTCGAGCAGGCGTACGCAGGCTACGTGAACGGCATGTCCGCGCAGGGCCAGCGTGCCCTCTACGGCATGGGGATCGGCGGGCTGCCGGTCTACAACGTCCACAACTACTGCTCGACGGGCTCGACGGCGCTGCACCTCGGCTACCAGGCGATCGCCTCGGGCATGAACGAGTGCGTGCTCGCCTTCGGCTTCGAGAAGATGCAGAAGGGCCCGCTCGAGAAGCAGCTCGCCGGCCTCGAGGACATCGCCAAGGAGACCGACAAGGGCGCGGCTCCGGTGGCGGCGCGCATGTTCGGCGACGGCGGCCGCCAGCACATGGAGCTCTACGGCACCACCAAGGAGCAGTTCGCCAAGGTGAGCGTGAAGAACCACCGCCACTCGGTGAACAACCCGCGCTCGCAGTATCGGGAAGCGTGTACGCTCGAAGAAGTGCTCGCCGCGCGCATGGTCTACGACCCGCTGACGATCCTCCAGTGTTGCCCCACGTCCGACGGCGCCGGCGCCGCCATCCTCTGCTCGGAGGAGTTCGCGAAGAAGCAGGGCTTCGCGCGGCCGGTGAAGATCGTCGGCCAGGCGATGCAGACCGACAAGATGGAGGACTTCGCGCTCGGCGCGCTCGGCATGATCGGCGTCGGCATGTCGCGGCGCGCGGCCGAGAAGGTCTACGAGCAAAGCGGCCTCGGGCCGAAGGACGTGCAGGTGATCGAGCTGCACGACTGCTTCTCGACCAACGAGCTGGTCAGCTACGAGTCGCTCGGCCTCTGCAAGGAAGGCGAGGGCGGCCGCCTGATCGACGAGGACGAGGTGACGTACGGCGGCAGGTGGGTCGTGAACCCGTCGGGCGGGCTCCTCTCGAAGGGCCACCCGCTGGGCGCGACCGGCCTCGCGCAGTGCGCCGAGCTCGTCTGGCAACTGCACGGCAAGGCCGAAAAGCGCCAGGTCGAGGGCGCGCGCGTCGGGCTCCAGCACAACGTCGGCCTCGGCGGCGCGTGCGTCGTGACGATGTACCGCAAGGACTGACCCTGGACCACGATCGCTTCGCGCGCGGCCCGTTTCCCGTCGGCGTCCGGACGCTTGTCCTCGTCGACGGCGCCCGCGACCGCCGCGAGCTGCCGGTCGAGGTCTGGTACCCGGCGGCGGCGCGCTACGCGGGGCAGGACCTCGCCGAGGCGACGCGCGACCGCTACGAGATCCTGCCCTTCACGCCGAAGCTCCGGCAGGACGCGGTGCGCGACGCGGCGCCTACCGGCGAGCGCGCGCCGCTCGTCGTCTTCTCGCATGCTTATGGCGCGCACCGCCGGGGATCGTCGTTCCTCACGACGCATTTGGCGAGCCACGGCTACGTTGTCGCGGCCGTCGATCACGTCGGCAACACCACCCTCGAGCTGCTCGACGTCGTGCTCACGCTCCAGGCCGGGCGGCCCTTGCCCGATCAGACGCCGATCGTGCGGGCGTCCATCGCCGCGCGTCCCGTGGACGTGCGCTTCGTGATCGACTGCCTCCTCGACGGCGCGGGCGACGTCGCCGTCCGCCCGGACGCCGTCGGCGTCGCCGGCCACAGCCTCGGCGGCTGGACGGCGCTCACCACGACGGCGAAGGAGCGGCGCATCCGCGCCACCCTCGCGCTCGCGCCCGCGGGTGGTGCGAACCCGCCGTACGTCTCCCCGCTCATCGAGCAGAACCTCGACCTCGGCTGGGAGCGCGAGGTGCCGGTGCTCTGCCTCGTCGCCGCGCGCGACTCGCTCCTGCCGCTCGACGCCATGCGGGCGCTCTTCGCCCGCCTTCCGTCGTCACGGAAGACCCTGGTCGTGTTCGAGGACGCCGACCACAGCCACTTTTGCGACCGGGTCGAGGAGGTGCACGACCAGGGCCGGACCTTGCCGCACCCGCCGGACATGGACGACGTGATCGCCCGCATGGTGCCGAGCGCCGAGCTGTGCCCCGGCGAGCGGGCGAACGCGGCGGTCCGCGGTCTCGGCCTGGCGCACTTCGACGCGCACCTGAAGGGCGACGCGGCGAGCGCGCGCTGGCTCGGCACGGACGCCGCGGCCGCGCTCGCCGCGCGCGGCGTCCGGGTCCATGTCGCCTAGCTGGGCCGGGTCTCGACCGCGGCCCGCGGGCGGGGCGCCGCCCCGGCGCGCCCGAGCTTCCCGACCACGAGGCTGACGGCCGCCCAGAGGATCGTGACGGCGAGCAGGCCGGCGAGACCGAGCGCGATCTTCCGGGTCGCGGCGTCCCACGGGAGTGGATCGGGCGGGTCGAGGGCGACGACCAGCGGCCAGCCGGTGGCCGCCTCGAGTCGCACGACCTGGTAGAGGCTGGCGCACATCCAGACGAGCCAACCGAGCGCGAGCCCCAGCACGAGCCAGGGTGCGGTGGCGAAGCGGTCGACGGTCTCCCCGTGCAGCGATGCGTTCAGGATGGCCGGGAGCGCGATCAGAAGCGTCACGCGCAGGGTCATCTGCCGGCGGGTGACGGCCGGCTCCCGGCCCGCCGCTCGTCGCGCGAGCTGACGCCTGGTCATGAGACTCAAGGGCACGGCGAGCGTCCCCGCGACCAGGACCATGCGGCCGATGGTCGAGGGGTCGAGCGCCGACCAGCAGAACGGAAGGGCGGCGCCGAGGAAGTACACGGCGACCGCGCCGCCCACCACGAAGCCGTTGCGGACCGGTCGCACGGCCGTCGGCGCCAGGAGTCGGAGGCCGAGCGCGAGCAGGCCGATCAGGCCAAGGGCCATGAGCAGCGTGTAGACGAGGAACGCCATCGGGATCGGAGGGCTCCGTCCCGACTATCGGCTCGAATCGGCGAGCCCTTGAGGGCCCGCTTCAGCTCCGCGCGTAGAGGGTCGCGAAGTACTCTCGCACCATGCGGTCCGAGGAGAACCGCTCGTGCACGGTGGCGATGCTCGCCTGCATCATGGCGACCCAGCGCTTGCGGTCGGCGTATGCCGGCAGCACCTCGCCCTCGAGCACGCCGTAGAGTGACTCGGCGTCGAGCCGGTCGCGCGACGCCGGGTCGGAGGCGCCGTCGCCAAGGGCCCAGCCGTTGACCCCGTGCTCGCACGCCTCGGGCCACCAGCCATCCAGCACCGACAGGTTGAGCACGCCGTTCAGCGCGGCTTTCATGCCCGACGTGCCCGACGCCTCCATCGGCCGGATCGGGTTGTTGAGCCACACGTCGACGCCGCGGGTGAGGAGCCGGGCGAGGCCCATGTCGTAGTCGGGCACGAAGACCACCGTCGCGGGATGGCGACGCGCCATCGCCACCAGGTTGGCGACGATGCGCTTGCCCTCGCGGTCGTCGGGATGTGCCTTGCCGGCGAACAGGAGCTGGAGGCGTTTCCCGTCCAGCAGTGGCTCTATGCGCGCCGGGTCGGTGAAGATGAGGTCGCTCCGCTTGTAGGCGGCGGCGCGGCGCGCGAAGCCGACCGTCAGGACCTCTGGGTCGAGGCGGACGGTGGTGCGCCCGGCGACTGCGTCGAGCAGCTCGCCCTTCAGGACCTGATGCGTCTTCCAGAGGCCGGTCTCGGACCCCGACGCCTCCCGGATGCGCGCGTCCTGCCAGGTCGGGACGTGGACGCCGTTGGTGATGGCGACGATGGGACTCGCGCCCTCGACGTCCTTCCACATCGCGCGCGACACCTCGCCGTGGAGCCGGGAGACGGCGTTCGCGCGGCGCGAGAGACGCAGGCCGGCGACCGTCATGTTGAACGGGTCGCCGCCGAGCTGGCGCATCTCCCAGTCGACCAGCTCGCAGGTGGCGCCGAGCCGGCGCAGCTCGCCGAGCGGGTGTGCCTCGTTGCCGGCGGGGATCGGCGTGTGGGTGGTGAAGACGATCGACGTCCGCACGGCGTCCCACGCGGCGCGGAAGTCGGCCCCGGCCGCCATGCGCTCGGCGATCATCTCGACGCCGGCGAAGACGGCGTGGCCCTCGTTGAAGTGGTACGTGTCGACGTCGACGCCGAGCTTGCGGAGCGCGCGCACGCCCCCCACGCCGAGGAGGATCTCCTGCGCCACCCGGCACTCGATCGTGGGCTCGTAGAGCCGCCGCGTGATCCACGCGTCTTCGCGCGCCGCCGGCTCGAGGAGGTAGAGCGGGGCGTTGTCCCAGCGTTCGGTGTGCCAGACGCGCGCTTCGACCTCGCGGCTCGCGACCCGGACGCGGACGCGGACGCCGGTGTCCTCGAGGAAGTCCGCACCGTAGGCCGGGAAGTCGTCGACCGGCTCGCCGCTCTCGGTGATCTGCTGGCGCGAGTAGCCGTGCGCCCAGCGGAGCCCGACGGCGACCACCGGCAGGTCGAGGTCGCGCGCGGACTTGACGAAGTCGCCCGCCAGCACCCCGAGGCCCCCGGCGTAGATGGGGAAGCTCTCGTGGAGCCCGAACTCCATGCAGAAGTAAGCGACGGTGCCGGCCATCGAGGTTCGCCGCCGCCAGGATATCAACCGTGCCGCGGAGGCACAAAATGAAAGAGGCTAGTCCTCGGCGAAGAAGCGCCGCCGCATCGCCTCGTCGGCGTCGAGGTCGGGCCCGCTGCCGACGAAGTCCGGGAGGCGCGTCTGGTCCGCGGCGATGAGGGGCAGCGCGCGGTCGCGAAGGGCGTCGCCCTCCACGCCCGTGCGCAGGAAGAACTCGGCGAGCCAGCCCGCGACCCGGCGCAGGCGGCCGTAGTACGCGTCGTGGTCCGTCGCATAGGCGTGGCAGGCGGCGTCCCAATCGTCGGTGGCGAGGAGCCGATCGCGCAGCACACGCACGTCGCGCAGCGTGAGCGACATCCCCTGGCCCCACGCCGGGTCGCTCGCCGCTGCGGCGTCGCCGATCAGCACGACGCCGTCGCGGTAGGGGTGCGGCACCCAGTGGTCCGCCCCGCTGAACGTGGCGATTGGCCCTGCGACGCGGGTGCTCTCGTACAACTCGGCGGGTGCGCCGGCGGCGACGATCGCGGCAATCACGGTCGCCCCGTCCGGCTCGCCCGGCTCCGTGCGGCGCGCGGCCTGCTGGCGCACGCGATAGGCACGGGCGCGACCCTTGCCCTGCGGGAAGAGGAGCGACACCTCGCCGAGCGCGGGGTTGAACCCGACCGTGGCGGTGTCGTCCGGTCCCGGCATGTCGTCGAGGAGGAGCCCCGTGATGCAGAGAAAGTCGGGGTCCTGCGCGACCTCGAAGCGTCCCCAAGCGCGGGCGCTCGAGCTGCGGCCATCGACCCCGACGAGGAGCCGGGCCGTGACCTCGGTCGTGCGACCGTCCTGCTCGACCGTTGCCGCGGGCGCAGGCCCCGGCCGAACTCCGACCACGCGCGCCCCGCGTCGCACCTCGGCGCCGGCGTCCGCGGCCGCCTGGAGGAGCACCTCCTGCATGGCGGGGTGATAGTAGGCGACGAACGGCGTGTGGTGGAGCGTGTCCGCCTGCAGCTCGCGGCGACCGACCTGCATCGACCCCAGGAACGTGTCGAGCCACGGCAGCGGGTGGCCGCACGTCGCAAGCAGCGGGTCGAGGAGCCCGAGCGCGCGCAGCTCGGGCACGCCCCACGGGTTCACCACCTCGCCGCGGACACGGTCGCGGAACTGACGCTCGCGCTCGACGACCAGCACGCGCGCGCCGCGCTCGGCCATCGCCTTGGCGAGCGCGGCCCCGCCCAGGCCGCCGCCGACGGTCACCAGGTCGTAGTCGCTCATCGACGGGGCGGGTAGACGCCCGGGCGCTTCTCGAGGAACGAGCGCATCGCCTCGCGGCCGTCGTCGGTGACCGCGCTCGACGCCATCACCTCGCAGGCGCGGGCGTACGCCGCCTCGACGTCGAGCGCGACCGTGTCGTAGAAGGCGCGCTTGCCGAGCGCCTTGGAGGCCGTGCTGCCGCGGCTCGCGGCGCGCGCCAGCGCTGCGGTCTCCTCGACCAGCCGCTCGGCGGGCACGACGCGGTTCACGAGCCCCCAGGCGAGCGCGGTGGCGGCGTCGATCGGGTCGCCCGCGAAGAGCATCTCGAGCGCCCGCTTCGGCGTGAGCACGCGCGACACGGCGACCATCGGCGTGGAGCAGAACCAGCCGCCCTTGCCGCCCGGCGTGGCGAAGGTGGCGGTGTCGGCGGCGACGGCGAGGTCGCACGTGGCGACGAGCTGGCATCCCGCCGCCGTCGCCGTGCCCTGCACCTGGGCGACAACAGGTTGCGGCAGGCGCTGGAGCGCGAGCATCAGCTCCGTGCAGGTGGCGAGGAGCCGGCGCATGCCGGCCAGGTCGCGCTCGGCCATGTCGGCGAAGTCGTGGCCGGCCGAGAACACGGGGCCGGCGGCGGCGAGGACGACGGCCCGCGCGTCGCCTGCCTCGCCGATCCGGCGAAGCGCGTCGATCAGCTCCGTCATGTGCGCCTCGGAGAGCGCGTTCCGCCGCTCGGGACGGTTCATCGTGACGGTGGCGAGCCCGCCGTCGGACGAGACGAGGATGTGCTCGTAGCGCACGACCTGGATCCTCCCGGTTCCGCTATACCATCGCGCGCGCGCGATGGGCAGGGCTACGGGCGTGCGCGGAGCACGGCCGGCCGCGCGACGCCGTCGCTCGGCGGCGGGAGCCCGGCGAGGAAGACGACGTCGGCGCCGGCGAGCGACAGGGAGCCGTCGCTCACCGTCAGGTCCACGCCCCGCCCGCTCACGGCGAGCGTCCGCCGGCGGCCGCCGCGTACCAAGAAGAGCGCCTCCGGCGGCGTGCTCCCCTGCAGCGTGGCGAGGAAGGCCACCCCGCGGGCACCGAGCGCGAAGCCGGGGAAGCCGCCGTCCAGGCGTCCGACCTCGCGCACGCGCTGGCCGCCCCGCGCCACCACCTCGGTCGCACGACCGGCGGCGAGGACGAGCGCGCCGGCGCGCGTCGTCGTGAGCGCGAAGAGGACGCGGTTGCGGTCCGCGGCCGACTGACCCAGCGCGGTGATCCTGGCGCGCCGGCCGCCGAAGCGATCGCCGGTGCGGGCGAGCTTCCCGAGCCGCTGCCCGCGGAGCGCGTACAGACCCTGGCGGTCGTCGTCGAGCGTGGCGGCGAAGACGATCCGGCGGCCGTCGACGAGCGGAGCGCCGAAGCCGGCGAACTTGCCGCCCTCCGGAGCGGCGTCGCCGGCCCGCGCGAGCGTCTCGATCGTGCCGCTGCCGTGTACGCGGAAGAGGCCGGTCGCGGCGGAGCCGCCGTCGATCGAGGCCGCGAAGACGATCGCCTCCTCGTCGACGTCGAAATCGCCCTCGGAGAGGACGAACGTGCCCCCGAGCGGCGTCGCGTCGCCTTCCCCGACCAGCCGGCTCGTCGTGCCTCCACGCCGCAGGGCGAGGAACGGCAGGCCGTCGCGATCCTCGGCCGCGAAGGCGAGCGTGGCGCCGCCCACCGCGTGGTCGATGAGGCTGTGGATCGTCACCGTGCCGACGGCGTCGCCGCCCGACGCGACCGGCCGGGGCGTCCCGTTCTCGAGCTGGTAGAGCGCCTCGCGCGAAGCGCGGAAGGCGACGGTGTCGGCCGCGTTCATGCTCGGGATGCCCGTCAGCAGATCCGTGCCGAGCGGCGTCTGATCCGCGGCACCCAGGATCTCCGTGACGGCGCCGTCGTAGCGCTCGATGTTCTCGCCGCTCGTCCACACGACGTGGCCGACGTCGGAGAGGCGCGGCGCGAAGCCGCCGGCGCGCAGGAGGCCGCCGCCGGCGGTGGTGCGCTCGACGTTCCCCGTGAGCGCGGTGAGCGTCACGCCGTCGAAGAGGACCAGGCTGCAGCTCGTGTTGCTGAAGCAGCCCTTGAAGGCGACGCGCCCGATCGAGTCGATGCCGGCGTACTCCTGCGGGACGGAGGTGAGGGGCGTGCCGCCCACCACGTCGCCGACGTGCGCGACGAGCGCGGCCGTCGGCGCCGCGGGGTGGAAGACGAACACGCCCGCGGGGGCCGTCGTGCCGGCGCCGAGCGGCATCGTGAAGGCGACGTCACCCGCCGCGTTGACCGAGAGCGCTTCGCCCGGCCCGTTGCGGGTCCGCGCGCGTCCGTAGACGCCGCCGGTGGGTGCGGGGTCGCCCTCGAGCGCGATCGAGGTGATGGTGCCCGCGGCGAGCGTGAAGACGCCGCGCCGGTTGCCAGACGACCCGGCGCGGGTGAACTGCGCCTGAAAGACGACGCGCCCCGAGTCGCTCAGGACGGCGCGGCGGCCGAAACGGGTGAAGCGCCGGATGCCGGGCGCGGCGGTCGTGCGGGTCAACGGGGTGGCGAGCGTTCCCGTCCCCCTCGTCCAGACGGAGAGGCTGGTGTTGGTCTGGAGCAGCACGTCGCCGGCGGCGTTGACGTCGACGGGGAGGCGGTTGCTCGAGTCGATGCGGCGCAATGCGCCGCCTTCCCAGAGGAACGAGGCGCTGGAACCGCTCGACGAGTCGAGGTCGGCGCGGAAGGCGGCGGCCCCGGAGTCGTTGATCACCGGGTCGCTGAAGGAGACGAAGGTCCCGGTGAGCGGTGCGGGGAGCGGGTCGCCGGCGCGCGCCACGACGGTGAACGTGCTCCCGGACTTGACCAGGAGAGCGCTCGTCCCGCCGCGAAACACGACCGCAGACGTGCCCATCGCGAGCGGCTTCGCGATCGACTGGAGGTGCACGCCGTCGCTCGCCGTCTGCCCGGCGGTGAAGAGCACGTCGAGCGTCGCGCCCCGGGCGGGCGACGCCACGGCGGCGAGGATCGCCGCCGCCCGGCCGAGCGCACGTGCGCGCATGGCCCGTTCTTATGCTCGCGGCGCGGGCCGGTCAAATAAATTGCGAAGCTGTAAAGCTGCGGGGCGGTCTAGAGCCGGCGACGTTTTCTGATACAGTCGCGGCATGATCCTGACCCGCGACGTCATCCTCCGCGAGATCGCGACCGGCCGGCTCGCGATCGATCCCCTCGTTCCCGACCAGATCGGGCCCGCCTCGATCGACCTCCATCTCGGCGACGAGATCCGGGTGATGGAAGGTGGGCCCGACGTCGTCGAGCTCACGGAGGACGCCGACTACCGCGAGATCACCCGGGTGCGCCGCCTCGACGGTGCGTATGCGCTCAAGCCCGGGGAGACCATCCACGGCATCACGCGCGAGCGCCTCCACCTTCCACCCGACGTCGCGGGATGGCTCGAGGGGCGCAGTCGCTTCGCGCGGCTCGGGCTCATGATTCACGTCACCTCGGGGTTCGTCGCGCCCGGGGTGAACAGCCGCCAGGTGCTCGAGATGTCCAACGTCGCGGGTCGCCCGCTCGCGATCCACGCCGGCGTGCGTCTCTGCCAGATCGTCCTCCAGCGGTGCGAGGGCACCGCCGTCTACGCCGGCCGCTTCGCGCACCAGGAAGCGCTGTGACCGAGCGGCCTCTCTTCATGGAAACGCTCGGCATCGTCATCGAGCGCGCGGACGCCGGGGAGGCCGTCGTCCGCATGGACGTGCCCGAGACCCTGATGAGCCCCTTCGGGCAGGTGCTGGGCGGCGCGATCGCGGCGCTCTTCGACACCGCCCTCGCCATCGCCGTCGCGCGCCAGGTCGAGCCCGAGGACCGGGTCGCGACCCACGCCCTGAACGTGGCCTACGTGGCCTTCTCGCGCGAGCGGCGGCTCGTCTGCCATGCGCGCGTGGTGAGCCTCCGGAGGTCGGTGGCGACGGCGGAGGGCGAGGTGACGGACGGGGCAGGAGCGCTACTCGCCAAGGCGCTCGGAACGTTCGGCGTGCGCCGTCAGGAGAGCTAGCGTTCGCCGCCGTCTGGCGTGCGCAGGAGCCAGCGATGCCACCATTGCATCGCCTCGCGCGCGCCCCGGTCGGGGAGATTGTGGCCCGCGCCCCGGACGAGCACGAAGCGGAAGCGGTCGGGGACGCCGGCACGCCGATAGGCCTTGCGGAGCACGCGGGCGGTGGTGATCGCACAGCGCGCAGGCACCGCGGTGTCACGGTCGCCGTTCACCATGAGGATGGCCGCGTGCGTGAGCCGGGCGGGGTAGCGGATCGGCTCTCGGGTGCAGAGCCACGCCTCGTATTTCGGGTCCAGGCGGAGCGGCGTGCGCCCGCCGAGCGCGAGCACCGAGCGGGCGAGGAAGCCGTGGTAGTCCCCGCACGCCACCAGGACCGCGGCGGCAGCCAGCCGCGGCTCCTCGGCGACGGCCTCGAGGGCGACGAACCCCGACGTCGACGCGCCCGCGATGCCGATCCTTGCGGGTGCCACTTCGGGCAGGGTGACCAGGTAGTCGACGATGTGAGGGATGGCGTCGTGGGCGTCGAACGCGATCAGGCCGAAGTAGGCCTGGCCGACGGTCGCCGCGCTGGGCGATGCGAGCAGCCAGGCGCCCACCATCTTTCCGGGTGGTGGCGCGGGCTGTGGGGGGGTGGCGAGACCGCGGAGAAGCTGCCAGTTGACCCTGTACGAGACCAGGATCACGCCGGCGGCGAGCAACGGTTGCGGGTCACCGACCGGGGAGATGATCACGGGCTTCCGGCCTGGCGGTTCGTTGGGGATGTCGAGATCGACGGTGACGAAGCCGTTGTCGATCGCCACCTGACGGTGCTCGACGCTCGCGGGTGGGGGCGGCGGCGGCGGGATCAACGGAAGCGGCGCGACGCGGCGCGTGCAGGCCGCGGCGAGTGCGAGCGCGCACAGTCGACACGCGCGAGCCATCGGACGGCGAGGATACGCGACAAGTTGAGAGGCTGGCGAGCGATCGCATGCATCGCGGCGCTGCTGGCGCCGTTCGGGGGCTGCGCACCGCGCCCGATCGTGGAGCGTGCGATCCGCGCCCGGGGTGGACCACTTCATGCGCTCGTGCGTCAGGTGGAGGCCGAGGTGCACGTCGGCTTTCCCGGCCGATGGCGCTGGCGGGCGGCCTTCCTCGTTCCCAACCACTACGCGATGACGATATACACGTCCACGGAGCCGGATCACTACGTCTTCGACGGCACGCGCGCTCTTGCCTTCGTCGGTATGCGCGCGGTGGCGGAGGCGGGCATCGCCTCTCCGCTCCGAAGCCACGCGCGCTTCACGGCGACGGTGAACCTCGATGCGCTGCTGCTTCCCGCCGTGCGGATAGAAGAAGCGCCGGGCCGGGACGTGACCGCCGTGTTCCTCGACGATGGGAGCCGCTACCGCCTGGGGTTCGACGGAAGCGATCGGCTGGTCCGGGTTTCGGGGCCGCTCGATCTCGACCCGTTCGGCCGTGGGGAGGTGACCGCCGTCTTCACGGACTTCCGATGGGTGGGCGGCCGGCTCCTCCCGCACCGCACGGACTACGAGTTCGACGGTCGCCCGCTCGCTACGGAGCGGACGATCGCGGTCTGCCCCGAGGCCTTGGGCGTCAGCACCGCCGCCTTCGAGGCGCCCTGGACCCTCCCCGATTGTCCGGGGGCTCAAGCTCTGGCGGCAGTTTGCCGATAATGGATCGCATGTTGTACGGGGGTGTCATGAGACGCACGGACGCTTCTCGCCAGGCCTCGCCCGCCCGAGCGGTGCTCGTCGGCGCGGTCCTCCTCGTGGCGCTCGCCGCCGCCCGCCCGGCGTCGGCCGACCCGGACGGCTTCAACAAGTTGAACCTGCGCTTCAACCAATGGTTGCTGAGCCACGCCCTCGAGCCCGTCGCCCGCGGCTACCAGTGGGTGATGCCGAAGTGGGGTCAGCGCCGCGTCGTCGACTTCATGGAAAACCTCGAAGAGCCGCGCGACATCGTCAACAGCGCGCTCCAGGCAAAGGGAAAACGTGCCGGCGTCCATACCGGCCGGTTCATCGTCAACACCACCCTCGGCGTCGTCGGCTTCTACGACTTCGCCAAGGGCGTGCTCCACTGGGAAGCCAGCCCCGAGACGCTCGACGAGACGCTCGGCGTCTGGCGCCTGCCGTCGGGCAACTACCTGATCCTGCCCATGGTCGGCGAGTTCAGCACGCGCAGCCTCGTCGGCTGGGTGGGCGACGGCGCCCTGAACCCCCTCAGCTGGATCCCCGGCGTGCCGTTCGCCGCTCCGACCTTCGCCGCGTACATCCTGCGCAGCGAGAACCTGCTCGCGCAGGGCATGCCGTCGGTGTGCGCGCCCGAGGGCGAGTGGAACGCCTACAAGCAGTCCCGCTACAAGTTCGAGCCGTACGACGTCGGCCGCGAGCTGTTCTACAAGGATCAGGCGGAGCGGGTCGCGGAGTAGCGCGGCTCGGGTCGCTGGGGGATCAGAACCCGGGGACCGTTGCTGCCTTCTTGTAGATCCAGTTCACGGCGCCCCAGCCGGCGGCGATCGCTACGAGCATCAGGATGGCGCCGCCCGTGCGGCTGTTGGCCAGCGTCGTCGTGTGCTGGTTCAGCATCGCCCACACGAGCGGGACCGACATGTACGTGTTGTGGCGGGAGCGGAGGCCGGCGAGGGCGACGACGGCGGCGTCGGGGGGCGTGCCTTCCTTGACGGCGGTGATGATCTTGCGCTGGCTCGGCCAGATGCGCATCCAGACGTTGGCCGCCATGAGCGTGCCGAACATGGAACCGGTGTGGATGACGATACCGCGGTAGCCGAAGCCGCCCACGCCGATGAAGAGGAAGATGACGACCGCGGTCAGGGCGAAGCCGACGCCCGCCATCTGCCGGTTGTCCTTGATGCTGTTCGCCAGCGGGTCGTAGGCCAGGAAGGCGAGGAAGGTGACGAGGATCATGATGACGCCGCCCAGGCCGAATCCGGCGCCCGGGTCCTGGAGCGCGGCGTGTCCGTGGTAGAAGACGAGGAGCGCGAGGAGCACGCCCGTCACCCAGGTCCAGGCGGCGCCCCAGCGGAACCAGTAGAGCGCGCGGGGCAGCAGCTCGGGGTTCACCTGCTTCTTCGCCGCCGCGTCGATCTTGGTCTGGAACGGGCCGTTCACCCAGTTGAAGAAGTAGAGGAGGCCGATCCACAGAATGCCTGCGACGACGTGGATCCAGCGGAAGAGTGCGTCGAGTATGTCCATCATTCGCTCCTGCGCGAGCCACGACCGTGCCCGCGTGCCGGCGTCCTCTCAAGCTTGCTGCGTGATTCGGCCGCCAGAGCTATCAAGCCTGCGTGGGCTTCGTCAATTACCGTCCCGCGGCCGGGCCTTCAGCGGGCGGTGTAGGCGAACTCGACGGTCTTGGTCTCCTTCGCGGCGAGCGAGACGCGTGCTTCGCGGGTGCCGAACCGCTCGTGCCACGCGGCGACCACGTAGTCGCCCGGCGGCACGTCGCCGAGCGTGAAGCGACCGTCCGCGCCGGTGACGGCGAAGTACGGGTGATCGACCACGCCGAGATACGAGCGCATCCACGGATGGATGTCGCAGCGGACGTCGACCATCACCTGCGGTTTCCTCACCCGCGTGGTGTTCTTGCTGCCGGCGGTCGCCATCGCGAAGTTCCAGCCGCCCGCGGAGTTCGACGTCGCGTGGACGTTGTGCATGAACGGGTCGCTGTTCACGTAGAGGATCGGCTGCCCGGTCTGCGCGCCGGCGACGTGCGGCTCGTAGAGGCAGCCGCGCTGGTCGATCTTCACGGGCTCCGTCGGCGTGGCGAAGACGCGGTCGCCGAGGCCGTCCTTCACGTAGACGAAGACGTTCTCGACCTTGCCGTCGCGGACCAGGGCGTCGCCGGCGAGCACGGGGCCCTGGTGCTTGCTCGCGCACCCCGGATCGAGATGCAGCTCCTGCATCGCGGGCGGCGTGCCCTCGAACGCCACCGTGCCGGTGATGGCGCCGACGACGGAGCGGTCGAGCGGCGTCACCGGCTTCTGCGGCGCTTCGTCGTCGCCACCGCACGCGGCGAGGACGAGCATGGCGGCGACGAGCGATCGGGCGAGTGCACGCATCCGCCGACGATAGGGAGCGCGTCCGATTCCGTCAATCGAGACCCGCGCAGGCCTTGTCCAAGGGCGGGACGACCGGTATAGGAATCCAACCCGCATGCCAGCAGCGCTACGTATCGGCGGCGAGGAGCACAAGGCGCTCCTCTGCCGGGAGTTCATCGACACGTTCCACGCCTACGAGGTGCGCGAAGTCCGCTGGCCCGACCTCGACGAGGCGAGCGCCCAGCGTCTCCGCGCGCTGCCCTTCTGGGGCGAAGCCGTGACGACCGAGCGCACCGCGGGCGCCCGCGTCCGCCGCATGGCCGACGTCGAGCGGGATCCGCTGCTGCGTGAGGCGATCGCCATGCAGGCCTACGAGGAGGAGCGGCACGCGGCGCTCCTCGAGAGCCTGCTCCAGCGCTACGGTATCGAGGTCCCCGACGGCGGCGGCGAGAAGCCGCGCGACGCCGAGTGGGGCTTCATACGCATGGGGTACGGCGAGACCTTCGACTCGTTCTTCGCCTTCGGCCTCTTCAAGATCGCGGCCGACACCGGCTTCTTCCCGACGCCCCTCCTCACCACCTTCGACGGGGTCATGCAGGAGGAGGCGCGCCACATCCTCTTCTTCACCAACTGGGCCGCCTATCACGGGAAGCGGCTGCCGGTCCTCAAGCGACCGTGGTTCGTGGTCCGCCGGACGCTCGGGCTCTCGCTCCAGGCCCTCGGGCGGGTGAAAACGGCGCTCCAGCTCCGCGGCGCGGAGGCGACTGACGACTTCACCATGCAGGTCCCCGACGCCATCGAGGCCGACGTGACGCTCCGCAGGCTCGCCGAGACCTGTCTCGGCGAGAATGCCCGCCGGCTCGCCGGCTACGACCCGCGGCTCCGCCGGCCGCGCCTCGTCCCGGAGCTGGTGCGCCGCGCGCTCCTGCTCGCGCCCGTCGCCGACTCCAAGCCGGAGTGATCGGCTTTCCGCCGGCCCGGGGACGGTGCTAGATCCCGGGCCGGGGAAGCAGGTCACATGCCCGGACTGACCGACTACCGCGGCACCGCCGGCGTCGTGACCGGCGCCTCGAGCGGGATCGGCGCCGCGCTCGCGCGCCAGCTCGCGGCGGGCGGCATGCGGGTCGGGCTCCTGGCTCGCCGTCGCGACCGCCTCGAAGCGCTGGCCGCCGAGATCGCCGCCGCCGGCGGCGAAGCGCTCCCGCTCGCCTGCGACGTCGCCGAGCGCGCCGCCGTCGAAGCCGCGCTGGGCGCCGTCCGCACGCGCTGGGGGCGCCTCGACCTGCTGGTCAACTCGGCGGGCTACGTCCGCCACGTCCTCTTCAAGGATCACGACGTGGAAGACGTCGAGCGCATGATGCGGACGAACTACCTGGGCACGGTGTACGCCATCAAGGCGGCGCTGCCGGTGATGCGGGCGCAGCGCCGCGGCTGGATCGTGAACGTCTCGTCGGTGGCGGGGAAGCTCGGCCAGCCCGACGAAGCGGCGTACTCCGCCTCCAAGTTCGCCGTCGCGGGCCTCTCCGAGGCGCTCGCCTACGAGTTCGCGCCGCTCGGCATCCACGTCATGAGCGTCTACCCGACCCTCGTCCGCACCGAGATGTTCACGCCCGAGGTCCTGGCGCGCATGCCCGTCCGGGTGCAGCGGACCTTCATCGAGGCCGACGTCTTCGCGCGTGCGGTGTTGCGCGGCCTGGCGCGGGGTCGCCACGAGGTGACGGTGCCGCGGTACGTGACCCTCGCGTACGTCGTCCGCGCGCTCTTCCCCCGCTTCCACCGCCGCACCACGGCCCGGCTCCGCCTTCCCGTGCTGCCCGACCTCGTGACGTGATCCGGCGCGCGCTCTTCGCGATCGCGCTGGTCGTCGCCGCGGCCGCCCCCGCCGACGACCTGCCCGACCTGGTGCTCGACCTGCCGACGCTCCGCACGAGCTTCGACGAGCTGTCGTTCCCGCCGACCGCGTGCGAGCTGCAGGCCGCCGATCGCTGCGTCGACGCGGCGGGGGCGCGGAAGCTCCTGCGCTTCAGCGTCTTCGCCCTCAACCGCGGCGGCGACCTCGTGCTCGGGACGCCCCGCCCCGACGACCCGATGTGGGTCTTCAGCGCGTGTCACAACCACTATCACTTCGAGACCTTCGCCCACTACGAGATTAGGAGCACCGACGGCAGCGGGACGACGTGGGAGGGGCAGAAGCGGTCGTTCTGCGTGGAGGATTCGCTGGTCGCGGATCCCACCGTCCCCCACCAGCGCAAGTACTGCTGCGATCGCACGTGCAACAGCACCCAGGGCCTCCAGCACGGCTGGGGCGACCTCTACCCCGACACGCTGCCCTGCCAGTGGATCGACGTCACCGACGTGCCGCCCGGCGACTACCAGCTCTGCGTGCAGCTCAATTTCGCGCACAAGCTCCCCGAGTCCGACTACACGAACGACGGCGGCTGCGTGCCCGTCCACGTGAGCGCCCCCGATCCGCGCTTCGGCCCCCCGAAGGTGCGCGTGACGTCGCCGCAGCGGCGCGCCAAGGCACACGTCGGCCGGACGCTGCGCGTGCGCTGGCACGCGCTCGTGCGGGGCGACCCGCGCTTCCAGGAGCTCTGGTTCTCGGCCGACGACGGGCAGAGCTGGGAGTTCGTGACCAACGGGTTCTCGCTGACGGCGCGGACCTACCGCTGGCCCGTGCCCGCGACGGCGGTGAGCGACCAGGCGCGCGTGAAGGTCGTGAGCTGCGCGCGCAACCCGAAGGGCGACCCCGGCGCCGGCGCGCTCCAGTGCGGGGTGGGGGTCAGCCGCCCGTTTCGGGTCGTGCCGTAGTCGGAGTCGGCCGCGCGGCCGACTCCGCCGTCCTAGTCGAAACGGCCGGCCAGCTTCTGGGGGGAGCGGAAGGCGAGGCCGGTGATGCGAGGGGGCTCGGCGGCGGGGTCGAGGCGGAGGCGCGGCAGACGGTCGAGCACGGTGGTGAGCGCGGTGCGCGCTTCGACCTTGGCGAGGTGGTAGCCGAGGCAGAAGTGGCGGCCGAAGCCGAAGGAGAGGTGGTCGTCGGCGCGGCGGTCGAGGTCGAAGCGGTCGGGGTCCCGGTAGTGCGTCTCGTCGCGGTTCGCCGAGGCCACGACCACGGACACCATGCGGCCCGCGGGGATCTCGATCCCGTCGATCTCGGTCGTGCGCGTCGCCTCGCGCGCGACGAAGAGGACGGGAGTCTCCCAGCGGAGCGTCTCCTCGATGGCCCACGGGACGAGGCTCGGGTCGGCGGCGACGCGCTCGAAACGCTCACGCTCCGTGAGCAGCGCGTAGAACATGCTCCCCATGAGGCGCGAGGTGGTCTCGGCGCCGGCGGGGAGGAGGAGTCGGAGGAAGTTGATGACCTCGTCGTCGGAGAGCTGCTCGCCGTCGACCCGGCCGGTGGCGAGCTTGCTGATCACGTCGAGGGTGGGCGTGCCGCGTCGTTCGCGCACGAAGGGCAGCAGGTACTCACGCAGGATGTTCGACGCCGCGCGGCCCCGCGCCGGGTCCTTGCTGAACGCGATCAGGTCGAGCGACCAGCGCATGAACTGGGCGTAGTCCTCGCGCGGCACCCCGACGATGGTGGCCATCACCTGCACCGGGAACACCGTCGTCAGCTGGGACACGAGGTCGGCGCGACCGTCACCGGCAAAGCCGTCGACGAGCGCGAGGGCGATCGACTGGATGACGGTCGCCATGGCGTCGAGGGCCTTGACGGCGAAGACGGGCGTCACCAGACCGCGCGTGCGCGTGTGCTCCTTGCCGTCCATCTCGAGGATGCTGCGGCCGAAGTACTTGCTCACCTCGGCGTTGGCGCGCGAGGAGAAGGTCTCGCCGTCCTTCAGCACGGCCTCGACGTCGCGGTAGCGCGTGACGACGCTGCTCACCCGGTTCGCGACCTGGAACTCCGAGACCGCCGCCGTCCGCCGCATCTCCGCGAACATCGGGTACGGGTCCGGGAAGTCGAACATGAACTGTGGATCGAAGGCGGCGGAAGCGTCGTCCATGACGTCGGATACTACTGGCGTGGCGGCGTCGTGACCAGAGCGAAGCGTCTTGACCGCCGCCGCGCGGCCGCCCTACAAGCGAGCGTCTGACGACTTCTCCCACGCCTCCCGCCGCCGACGTGATGGCCTTCCGCGACGGCGAGCAGATCGACGCGGCGGCGCTCGCGCCCGTGCTGGACGGCAAGCTGCCCGGCGCGCGCGGCGTGCCGGAGATGTGGCAGTTCGGCGGCGGCAACGCCAACCTGACGTATCTCGTGCGCTACCCGTCGGGCGACGAGTACGTGCTCCGCCGCCCCCCGCACGGTCCCGTCGCCCCCAGCTCGCACGACATGGGGCGCGAGTACCGGGTGCTCTCGGTGCTCTACCGCGCCTTCCCCCCCGCGCCGCGCGCGTACCTCTACTGCGAGGACGCCTCGGTCATCGGCGCGCCGTTCTTCGTCATGGAGCGCCGCCGGGGGATCGTCGTGCGCAAGGAGGTGCCGCCCGAGTTCGGGGGCGGGAAGGACCCGGTCGCGAACCGCAAGCTGTCGGAGGTCCTGCTCGACACGCTGGTCGACTTCCACCGCGTCGAGCCGGCGTCCGTCGGGCTCGAGACGCTCGGCAAGCCGGAGGGCTTCCTCGCCCGCCAGGTGCGCGGCTGGCAGGAGCGCTGGGAGCGCGCCAAGGTGAGCGAAGTCGCGGTCGCGGACGAGGTCGCGCGCTGGTTGTCCGACCAGATGCCCGTCTCTCCGACGCCGACCTTCCTCCACAACGACTGGCGGCTCGACAACATGATGGTCGCCTTCGACGACCCGGGCCGCGCGGTCGCCGTCTTCGACTGGGACATGTGCACGCTCGGCGACCCGCTCTGCGACCTCGGCTCGCTGCTCTCGTTGTGGCTCGAGCCCGGCGAGGACATCCCGCTCGCCACCCCGATGCCTTCGCGGGAGCCCGGCTTCATGACACGGGCCGAGGCCGTCCGCCGCTACGGCGAGCGGAGCGGCCGCGACGTGAGCCGGCTGCCGTACTACTACGTCTTCGGCATCTTCAAGATGGCCGTCATCGTGCAGCAGATATACGTCCGCTACCACCGCGGCCAGACGGCCGACGCGCGCTTCGCCGCCATGGGCCAGGTGGTGGAGGGGATGATGCACATGGCCCGCGCGCGTATCGAAGAGATTCACTGAAAGGAATCGCATGGCAATCGACTTCACGCTGCCCCCCGACGTGACCGCGGTCCGCGAGCGCGTCCGCCGCTTCATGCAGGACGAGGTCGCGACGGCCGAGGCACGCATGCGCACCGAGGGCCACTGGCGGAAGGGTTACGCGGAGCTGCGCGAGCAGGCGCGCGCGGCGGGGCTCTGGGCGCCGCACATGCCGGCGGAGTTCGGCGGCATGGGGCTCGGCCCGCTCGCCATGGCCTTCGTCTCCGCGGAGTGCGGGCGGACGACGATGGGCGCCTACGTCCTCAACTGCCACGCCCCGGACGAAGGCAACATGCACACCCTCCTCCACCACGCGAACGCGGAGCAGAAGGAGCGCTACCTGCGTCCGCTGGTCGACGGCAAGGTTCGCTCGTGCTTCGCCATGACGGAGCCGGAGGTGGCGGGGTCGGACCCGACCGGCATCCGCACCTCGGCCGTGCGCGACGGCGACCACTGGGTCATCAACGGCCACAAGTGGTTCATCTCCGGCGCGCGGGGGGCCGCGTTCGCGATCGTGATCGCCAAGACGGACCCCGACGCGCAGCCGCCGCAGGCGCGGAACACGGCCTTCCTGGTGGACATCGACACGCCGGGCTTCAACGTCGTGCGCGACGTCGCGACCATGGCGGGGCACGGGAACCATTGCGAGATCCGCTTCGAGGACGTGCGCGTCCCGGACGGCGCCATCCTCGGCGGACGGGGGCAGGGGCACCGCCTGGGCCAGGCCCGGCTCGGCCCGGCGCGCCTCGCGCACTGCATGCGCTGGATCGGCAGCGCCGAGGTCGCCCTCGAGATGCTGGTCAAGCGCGCGCTCGACCGTCCGCTCCACGGCGGCGTGCTCGCCGACAAGCAGCTCATCCAGGCAATGATGTCCGAGTCGGCGATGGAGCTCTACGCCGCCAAGCTCATGGTGCTGCACGCCGCCTACCTGATCGAGAAGGGCTTGCCCTTCCGCCAGGAGGTGTCGATCGCCAAGCACCACGTCGCGAACATGCTCTGGCGCATCACCGACCGTGCCGTCCAGGTGCACGGCGCGCTCGGCTACTCGACCGACACGCCGCTCGAGAGCATGCTGCGCCACGCCCGCGCGGCGCGCCTGGTCGACGGCGCCGACGAGGTGCACCTGTCGCAGATCGCGGCGCACGTGGTCGAAGCGTTCCGCGCCGACGGCTCGACGCGACGGGCAACTGGGCTGGATCTGCTGTAGGGAGGTCGACCCGCAGCCTCGGGTCGGACGTACGGCGGCACCGCGCGGCGCGCCGACAGGATCGGGGGGAACCTGTGGGACGCGCCGCGGGTGCGACCGTCGTTCAGTCCCGCGCCGCGAGCTTGCGGAGGGCCGCTATCACGGCGGCTTCGCGGGTCATCTCCTGCGTCCGGCCGTCGCGCTTGACGACGTGGAACCAACCGCCGGTGACTTCTTCCAGTCGCCACCCCCCCGCTTCGAGGAACTCGCGCGCAATGCGCACGTCGTCGGGTGAAATCTCCACGCGGCCTGCCGCGAGCCACCCATCGACCATGCGCCCGATCGCGAGCTCGAAGCGCGAAGAGACTGGCTTGATCACTTGCTCGGTCAGAATCTCTTCCACTGAGCCTTCCTCTCTGCAAACGCTCATCGCGCGCCTGCTCCTTGCCGCACACCGAACGTCGTAGCAAGCGCGCGGCCGCGCGGAATGTCGTGGAAAATCGACGACGCGGCGTCGCGGAACGTGCCGCCCATGGCACAGAGCGTGTCGCGGTGTGCCAGCGTGGCTCGTCGAAGAGACGCTGTCGCATCGGCGTGGGCGTGGCGCCGCAACCCCCGTTGACAGAGCCGGAGCCGAATTGTACTGACTGGTCAGGTTAATCCATGCGCCCCGCCCGTGCGCTCCGCCCCGCCCGGGGCCGCCGTCCGGCCGTCCCGCGTGCCCGCCAGCAGCGCGGCGTTCGCACCGAGCAGGCGATCCTCGCCGCGACGCTGCGACTGCTCGCCACGCGCGGCGTGCAGGGCACCTCACTCGACATCCTGGCGGAGGAGGTCGGCGTCTCCAAGAGCTCGATCCTCTGGCACTTCGGCTCGAAGGAGGAGCTGCTCCTACGCGTCGCCGAGCGCGTGTTCGAGGAGGTCGCGCGCGGGCCGGTGCAGCGCATCCTCGCGCTGCCGACGCTCCACGAGCGCGCCGAGGCGAGCTGGCGCTTCTTCTCGGAAACGCTGCGCGAGCGGCCGGAGATGCGCCGCGTGATCCTCTACCTCATCTTCGAGACGGTCGAAGGACGGCCGGAGCTGCGCGCGCGCCTCCAGCAGCTCTACCGCCGCGTCCGCGAGCTGTACGAAGCCGGGCTGCGCGGCGTCGTCGCCGACGCCGGGCAGCGCCGCCGGCTCGCGATCATCTCCGTCGCCGCCTTCGACGGCATCTTCCTCCAGTGGCTGCTCGAGCCCGAGTCGATCGACCTCGAGGCGCTGCACCAGGAGCTCCGCCGCCTCGGCGAGCGCCGCACCCGCAAGGGAGGCAGCGCGAGCTGATGGCGCAGCTCCCCGCGGAGCTCCGGCGGATCATCGTGTTCGCGGGGATCAACGCCATCGAGCGGCTCGCCTACGAGCAGTTCGAGACGCACCTCCTCTGCCTCGACCGGCCGGACGACGTCGAGGCGCTGAAGGGCGTCATGGCGGAGGAGAAGTTCCACCTGAACTACGTCGAGGCCGAGCTGGAGCGCCGGCAGCGCGGCGAGAACGGCGGCTTCGTCGCGACGGCGCTCGAGCAGGCACGGGCCCGCTTCCAGGAGTTCCAGGACGTGCGCCGGCGCGAGACGCGCACCGCGGCCGAGCGCATTTTCGACGGCGCGACCCTCAGGGAGGATCGGTCATGAAGTTCGGCATCTTCTCCGAGCACCAGATCCCGCGCCCCTGGCGCGCGGGCGACGAGCACAAGCTCTTCAAGGAGGCGCTCGACCAGGTCGAGCTGGCCGACCGCCTCGGCGTCGACTTCGCGTGGGAGGTCGAGCATCACTTCCTGGAGGAGTACTCTCATTCGTCGGCCCCGGAGGTCTTCCTCGCCGCGTGCAGCCAGCGCACCAAGCGCATCCGCCTCGGGCACGGCATCACGCTCATGCCGCCGCGCTACAACGCCCCGGCGCGCGTCGCCGAGCGCATCGCCACGCTCGATCTCGTGAGCGACGGCCGCGTCGAGTGGGGCACGGGCGAGTCGTCGAGTCGCATCGAGCTGGAGGGCTTCGGCATCAGCTACCTCGAGAAGCGCGACATGTGGGAAGAAGCCGTCCGCGAGACGGCTCGCATGATGTGCTTGGAGCCGTACCCCGGCTACGAGGGGAAGTACTTCTCGATGCCGGTTCGCAACGTCGTGCCGAAGCCGATGCAGCGGCCGCATCCGCCGATCTGGGTCGCGTGCTCCAACCGGGACACGATCAAGCTCGCGGCGCGGCTCGGCATCGGCGCGCTCACCTTCGCGTTCGTCGATCCCTCGGAGGCGAAGTTCTGGGTCGACGAGTACTACGACACCTTCAAGCGCGAGTGCACGCCGATCGGCCGCGCCGTGAACCCCAACATCGCCATGGTCACCGGCTTCATGTGCCACGAGGACTCCGACACCGCCGTCCGCCAGGGCCTCGAAGGCTTCAAGTTCTTCGGCTTCGCCCTCGCCCACTACTACATCACCGGCACCCACGTGCCCGGCCGCCTGAACGTCTGGGACGAGTTCAAGAAGGCGCCGCCGTTCGACACGATGCCGACGGGCGGCATCGGGAATCCCGACCAGGTGCGCGAGAACCTCGAGAAGTTCGAGTCGGTGGGCGTCGACCAGGTGGTCTTCATCCAGCAGGGCGGGAACAACCGCCATGAGGACATCTGCACCTCGCTCGAGCTGTTCGCCGACCGCGTGCAGCCCGACTTCAAGGCGCGTCACGCAGCGCGCGAGCGGAAGAAGCAGGAAGAGCTGGCGCCGTACGTCGCCAAGGCGCTGGAGCGGATGCCGCCGCTCGGGTCGCTCGGCGACGTGCCCACGGTCGAGTCGTACCCGGTGCTGATGCAGCGCCTCGGCGTCGACATGACGCAACTCACGCAGGGGCGGGGGTCGCTGGCGGAGTCGGCAGGGCGCGTGATTCGGTAGCGTCGCGCGCGGACGGGACGGCGGCCGGCTACGCCGGCGGCCGCAGCGCGGGCTCGAACTCGGAGCCCACGAGCGTGTCGAAATACATGCGCCGCCGCCTCCCTCGGCCTGCTATTCAAAGCATGCGGCCGGATGCCGTTGAAACGATGCAGCCGGGCCACAGGGTGGGCGAAAAACGCCTGGAATTCCGAGCCGTCCCCGCTGGCACAGGCCGTGCAATTGGTCCGGGCAGGAGGTCACGACCATGACGCTAACCGCCTTCACGATCCCCGCAGCGATCCCCGGTCAGGCATGGACCGTGGCCTTCGCGCCCCTGGCGGTACTGTCGGTCCTGGCCATCCTCGCCGTCTTCGCCTTCCTCGTGGTCGGCGCCATCGTCGAGCTCGGTACGGGCAGCCTCAGCACCGACGACGAGCCGGCCGACCCCGACGTCCCCACCGACGAGCGGCTCGTCGCTTGACCGCTCCCGCTCACCGGGCGGGTCCCGCGAGCATCTGGCGCTGGGCCCGCTCGGTGAGCACCCGGTTCACGCGCGCCGCGAAGCCCGGGACGAATCGCTTCATCCGTCCCTAGGCGGTGGCGCCGGCCAGGAAGTCGAGCACGTGGCGGTTGAAGACGTCCGGCGTCTCGAAGTTGAAGCCGTGGCTGCCGCCCGGGACCTTGACGAGGCGCGCGTTCGGAACGTGGCGCGCGATGACGTCGGAGTTCGCCGGCGGGATGAGCCGGTCGGCATCGCCGGTGATGACGAGCGTCGGGGCCTTGATCTGGTGCAGTCGATCCGTCGCCTTGTGCGACATGACGGCCTCCACCTGACCCAGGATGGCCTCCATGCTGAAGCCGTATTGGAGCGCGCCCGAGAAGACTTGGATGAGCTTCGGCAGCTCGGTGTCGATGAACGACTGGTTGAAGACCATCGGCAGCATGTGCTGGAGGAACATCATCGGATCGAGCGCGGCGAGGTCGATGCGCGTCTCGCCCTCCGCCGTGACCGTGCCGCCGAACTGCCGGAGCGAGAACTGCCGTCGCTGCTCGATGTCGGCGTCGGGCTCCGGGTAGGTGCAGGCGAGCACCAGCGCGCGCACGCGCTCCGGGTGTCGCAGCGTCAGCTCCTGCGCGATCATGCCGCCCATCGACACGCCGACGACGTGCGCGCGGGCGATGCCGAGCACGTCGAGGAGGCCGGCGGCGTCGTCCGCCATCTGGTGGATCGAGTAGGGGCCGGGCGGCTTCGCGCTGCGCCCGACGCCGCGGTTGTCGAACACGATCGTCCGGTAGCGCTCGGCGAACGCCGGCACCTGGAACATCCACGCGGTCGAGTCGGCGGCGAGGCCCATGATGAGGAGCAACGGGTCACCGCACCCGTGCTCCTCGTAGTAGAGGTCGACGTCCTTCACGGTGGCTGTGCTCATTCGAGGATCTCCTTCGATGGGTGGAGCGGAATCCGTGGTCGCGGGCGGCGGGCGGGGCGCTCAGCGACCTCGCCGCGCGTCGAACTCCGCTGCCACCCGGTCGTCTTCGCGCGAGAGCGCTTCGGTGTCGGCGTCGGCGAAGCCGATGACGTCGGCCGCGAGCGAGTTCTTCGCCTCGTCGCGGATGGAGGCGAAGGCGGCGAGGGCGAGCCCCTCGGTGGCGAATTCCCCGGGCACTGCCCAGTCTGTGTGCTCGACGGGTATGGCGTAGCGGCCGGCGGTCGATATGGGGGCCTCCAGATGGGACGGACTTCGGCGGAGTTCTAGGCGCGGGCGCCCGCCGGTGTCAACGGAGCGGCGACGGAGCGGGCGCGCTCAGCGCGCCGCGTGGGCGCGGGCGTCGTCGGCCGTCGCGGGGTCGATCTCGACGTCGACGGTCATGCCGCTCTTCAGCCGCGCGTCGGCCGCGAGCGCGAGCTCGACCTCGACGACCTTCTCGTCGATTCGCTCGCGGGGGTCGTCCGAGCGGGCCTTCTTGCGGCCGACCGCGAGGCCGATCCGCGTGACCGTCGCGGCGAAGCGCTCGCCGGGATAGGCCTCGGTCGTCACCATCGCCCGCTGGTCGAGCCGCACCGCGCCGATGTCGGTCTCCGAGACTTCGGCCGTGACCTTGAGGCGCGACAGGTCCGCGATGCGGACGAGCGGCTCCCCATCCAGAGGAGGCGGTCGACCGCCGCCTGCACGCGGAGGTCGTGGGTCACGATGACGGTGGCGGCGTCGTGCTGGTGGGCGTGCGCGCAGACCATGTCGATGATGGCGCGGCCGTTGGCGGCGTCCAGGCTGCCGGTCGGCTCGTCCGCGAGGACGAGGCTCGGCTCCGGCGCGAGGGCGCGCGCGACGGCGACGCGTTGCTGCTCGCCGCCGCTGAGATCGCACGGCAGCGCCGAGGCTCGCGCCGTGAGGCCGAGGCGGGCGAGCGCGTCGGCGGCGCGTGCCGCGGCGTCGGCGGCGCCGAACCCCGCCAGGCGCAGCCCGAGCTCGACGTTCTCGCGCGCGCTGAGCGCCTTCAACAGGTTGAAGCGCTGGAAGACGAACCCGACGCGACCGCGCCGCAGGCGGGCGAGCTGCGCGGGTGGGGTGTGGCGGAGCGACCGGCCGGCGATCGTCACGTCACCGGTGTCGGGCGCGAGCAGGCCGCCCATGACGGAGAGGAGCGTCGACTTCCCGCTGCCCGACGGACCCGTGATCCCCACCACCTCGCCGGCTCCGACCTCGAGGCTCGCCGCCCTGACCGCCGTGACGGCCGTCGCGCCGTGCCCGTAGCGACGGCTCACACCGGCGAGCACCAGCACCGAGCGCGGGCTCATGTGCGGAACACCAGCGCCGGCTCGAGCCGCAGGACGCGCCGCACCGACCCGGCGGCGGCGAGCCCGCAGGTAAGGAGCGCGCCGAGCAGCGTCACCCCGATGAGCCTGGGGTCGAGGACGGCTTCGAGGCCGTGGCTGCGGATGGCGCCGACCACGAGCACGCCGAGGGCGGAGCCGGGCACGCTGCCGACGCCGCCCGCGATGATTCCCTGGCCCACGACGACCGCTGCCAGCGCGGCGTCGCTCATGCCGATCGCCTTGAGCGTGCCGTATTCCCCGACGTGCTCGTTCGTCGCCGCGTAGATCGTCTGCCCGACGATCACCGTCCCCACGGCGACGGCGAGCGCGGAAGTGAGGACGAACCCGATCCCCATTCCAGTCTCGAACATCCAGTACCGTCGCGTGCGACCGCTGAACTCCGCGCGCGGGAAGACGTCGACGTTGGGCAAGCGCGCGCGCAGGGCGGCGATGGCGGCCGCCGGCGAAGCGCCCGGCTCGAGACCCGCCACCACGTACACCGTCTCGTCGGGGCCGACGTAGCCGGTCATCATGCGCACCGTCGCCAGCGAGCCGAAGACGAACGGCACGGTGGTGAACGAGGTGATGCCGTCCGTGATCGCCGCGACCCGCAGACGCCGCTCGAACGCCTCGCGGTAGTCGTGCAGGGCGAACGGCCCGACCCTCGCGGCCGCGGTGCGATCGAGGACGATCCGTCCCGGGATCGCGAGCTCTTCGAGCGAGCCTGCGACGACGCTCCATGGCGCGCCCACGCGGGACGCCGGGTCGAAGCCGACGACCTCGAGCTGCTGCATGCCGCCGTCGGGGTGCTTCACCTGGGTCCAGCCGACGATCAGCTCCTCCGCCCACGCCACCCCCGGCGTGCCCCGGGCCACGACGAGCGTGCGGCGCGGGATCGGCTGCCCCCACTGGAAGTTGCGCGTCAGGCGGCCGGTGATCCACACGTCGCCGGGATTGTGGTCGATGACCTGCGAGGCGTTCATGGCGAGCCCGGTGAAGAGGCCGAGCTGCACGAGGACCAGCATCACCGAGAAGCACACCCCTGCGACGCTCGCCGCGAAGCGGCGCCGGTCGTAGAGCAGGTTCCGTCGCGCGATGCGCAGGAGCATGGCTAGGCCGCAGCGCGGTCGAGGATGACCGGCATGCCCTCCGACGGCGCGACGGTCGCGACGCGCGCCACCGGGTGCGCCCGGTAGCGCTCCGGCTGGCGGAGCGTCGCCCGCGTGAGGATCTCGGCCACGATGATTTTCATCTCGTAGGTCGCGAAGGCGGCGCCGATGCAGCGCCGCACGCCGCCGCCGAAGGGGAAGAAGGCGTAGGGGCTCGTGCGCGCGCCGACGAAGCGGGCCGGATCGAAGCGTGTCGGCTCGGGCCAGAGGTCGGGCCTGCGGTGCGTGAGGTAGATGTTCGGGGCCAGGACGACGCCCGCGGGCAGC
>JBGQET010000050.1:0-33936 GCA_041496545.1 Binatia bacterium
GCGGCTGGTACCGCGACCCGGAGACCGACGGCTGGACCCTCGGGCCGCCGCCGCGGCGTCCGTAGTCCGACGCCGCTCGCCCCCTCAGTCGAGGCCGTAAACCCGCGCCGCGTTCTCCCCCAGCAGCCCGCGTCGCGCCTCGGGCGAGAGGTGCGCGCTCAACGCCGCGACCTCGCCCATGTAGTCCGAGCCGTGGTCGCTGTGCGGGTAGTCGCTCGCCCAGAGAAAGCGTTCGGCGCCGACGTACTCGAGGATCGGCGGCAGCGAGCGCTCGTCGGGGTCGGCGGAGATCCAGCACTGGCGGCGGACGTAGTGGCTGGGGCACTCGGCGAGCGGCATCGTGATGCGGAGCGGACCCCGGTAGAGCGCGTCCATGCGGTCCATCCAGTGCCCGAGCCAGCCCGCGCCCGACTCGAGGACGACCAGCTTCAAGCGCGGGAAGCGGTCGAAGGTGCCGTACTGGAAGAAGGTGGAGAACGCCTGCTGCACGGCCTGCGGGAACATCATCTGCAGATACCAGATGCCTTCGACCACGCCGTCCGGCCAGCCGAGACGGTCGAAGCGGTGGTGGAGATCTCGCGACGTCGGGTCGAAGCCGGTGTGGATGGCGATGGGGACGTCGAGATCCTGCGCCTTCGCCCAGAGGGCGTCGTAGGACGGATGGCCGTGCGGCACGCCGGAGATGGTGAACGGCAGCACGAACCCGCCGTGCGCGCCGGCGCGCACCGCGCGCTCCAGCTCCGCCGTGGCGCCCGCGACGTCGCCGAGCGAAAGATGCGCGACGGGAACGAGCCGGCCGCTGCTGCCGGCGCAGAACTCCTCGATCCAGCGGTTGTACGCGCGGCAGTGCGCCAGGGCATAGGCGGGGTCGGTCACCTCGGCTTCCCACTGCAAGCCGAGCGTCGGGTAGAGGACCGCGTGGGAGAGGCCGTCGCGCTCGAGGAGCGCCAGCCGCGCGGCCGGATCCATGGCGGCGGGGGGCGCGTTCTCCGCGTAGTGGCCGCTCACCGCCGCGACGGCGAGCTCGTCGAGCGTCCGGCCCATGCCGGCGATGGCGGAGAGCATAGGCGTGGTCGTGAGCCGCGACGGCCGGCCGTCGATCTCGAGCACGTCCTCCCCGCTCGGCCGGCGCCGCACGCGGATGGCGCGCTCGCGGAAGGGCGGGTCGACGTAGCGCTCCCAGACGTCGGGGGGCTCGAGGACGTGGCCGTCGGCGTCGACGATGTACTCCATCGGGACGGCGATTAGCGACGGCGCCCTACCTTCGTCAAGCGGCCGCGTTGACACCGGTCGGGTCGACGCACTACTCGGGGCGGCGTGTTCGACGCCAAGGAGCTCCGCCGGGTCATGGGCCTCTTCGCGACCGGCGTCACGATCATCACGACCCGGGACCGCCACGGGAACTGCTACGGGCTCACCGCCAACGCCGTCACCTCGCTCTCCCTCGTGCCCCCGCTCCTCATCGTCTGCATCGACCGCAAGGCCGAGACCTTCCCGCACTTCCTCGACTCGAAGGAGTTCGTCGTCAACGTCCTCGCCGAGGGCCAGGAGGAGGTCTCGACTCGCTTCGCCAAGTCGGGCGGCGACAAGTTCGCCGGGCTCGCCAGCCGGCCTGGCAAGCGCGGCACGCCGGTGATCGAGGGCGCGATCGCCCACCTCGAGTGTCGCATCGTCGAGACGCACGAGGGCGGGGATCACGTCATTCACATCGGCGAGGTGGAGCACGCCGAGGTCCGCGACGGGCGCCCGCTCCTCTTCTTCCAGGGCAAGTACCGCCGGCTCGCCGACTGACTTGACGCCGGATGGGGGGCGGTCCTATGGTCGCGCCCACTCGTTCAAGGGAGGTCGACAGATGCGACGCGTCGTGACCACCACCGTTCTCGCCCTCGTGCTCACCGCCTTGCCCGCCGGCGCCAAGGTCTTCACCGTGAACCCCGGCGGGTCCATCCAGGCGGCGGTGAGCCTCGCCAGCCCGGGCGACCTCGTCAGGGTAGAGCCGGGGACGTACCACGAGCCCGGAACGCCCTGCCCCCAGAACGCGAGCGCAACCTGCGCCGTGGTCATCACCAAGAGCAACATCCGGCTTCGCGGCCTCACCCAGCACGGCGCCGGCGTCGTGCTCGAGAATCCCGGCGGACAGGACCAGGGCATCGCGGTCGCCAAGCCGGGCGCCGACGGCGGCACCTGCCTGGGCGACGACTCGCAACGCATCCGGGGCCTCGACGTCAGCGGCTTCACCGTGAAGGGCTTCAAGGGCGAGGGCATCTTCCTCTTCTGCGTCGACGACTACCGCATCACCGCCAACACCGCCGCCGACAACGCCGAGTACGGCATCTTCCCGTCGCACTGCGGCCGGGGCCGCGTGAGCCACAACGTCGCCACCGGCTCGAACGACACCGGTATCTACATCGGGCAGTCGCACGATGTGCGCATCGACCGGAACACCGCCATGGGCAACGTCAGCGGCTTCGAGATCGAGAACTCCTCGAACGTCCGCCTCGACCACAACATCGCCACCGGCAACACGGGCGGTATCCTTTCCTTCACGCTGCCCTTCCTCGACGTGAACTCGAACCACGACAACCTGATCGACCGGAACACGGTGAACGCCAACAACAAGGCGAACACCTGCCTCAATCCCAGCGACGCCGTGTGCGCCGTGCCGCAGGGCACGGGCATCCTCCTCGTCGCCACCGATCGCAACACCGTCACCAGGAACACCACCACCAACAACAACACCTTCGGTGTCGCGGTGTCGAACTTCTGCCTGGGGACCGGGCTCGACCCGATCATTTGCGCGTTGCTCGACATCGAGCCCAACCCCGACGACAACCGCATCGACAACAACGTCGCCACCGGCAACGGCAGCAGCCCCGATCCGCTGGTCCCGGCCGTGTTCGCCGTCGACCTGGCGTGGGACACGACCGGGGTGGCGAACTGCTGGAAGGACAACACCAACGCCACGCAGTTCCCACCCTTGCTGCCGACCTGCCCCTGACAAGAGGGGGTCCGAATGCGATCGAAGATATCCGCCGCCGTCCTCGCGCTCGCCGTCGCCGCGGCGCCCGCGCTCGCGCTGGAGCAGACCGCGACCGAGCTGAAGAAGGAGCTGCTCCCGAAGATCAAGGCGGCGATGGCCGCGGGCAAGGATCTCGGGCAGGCGGGCGAGGAGTACAAGGCCGGGGACGAGGCGCTCAAGCAGGGCCTCCAGGAGGAGTCGCTCGACCACTTCAAGAAAGCCAAAGCCGCGATGCCGGCGGACGCCAAGTGAAGCTCGACGTCGGCGTGCTCATGTTCGTCACGGAGCGCACGCTCTCCGTGACGGATCTGGCGCGGGCCTGCGAGGAGCGCGGGCTCGAGTCGCTCTGGGTTCCCGAGCACCCGATCGTCCCGCGGGACTACGAGACGCGCTACCCGCTCACCGAGGACGGCAAGCTGCCGCGCCCGTACACCGAGCTGCCCGACTGCTTCGCGACGCTCGCCGCCGCGGCGGCCGTGACGCGGACGCTCAAGGTCGGCACCGGCATCTGCCTCGTCCCCGAGCGCGACGCACTCCTCACCGCGCACCAGGTCGCGACCCTCGACTGGCTCTCCGGCGGCCGCTTCCTCTTCGGCATCGGTGCCGGCTGGCTGGGCGAGGAGATGGCGCTCTTCACGCCGCACTTCCCCCATCGCTTCGCCTTCATGCGCGAGGCGATCGCCGCCATGCGGAAGCTCTGGACCGAGGACGCGCCGTCGTTCGAGGGTAAGTGGATCGAGTTTCCCCCGGTCGTCTGCCGGCCGAAGCCGGTGCAGCGGCCGCACCCGCCGGTCATCCTCGGCGGCATGGGCCCGAACGCCATGAAGCGGGTCGCCGCCTGGGGCGACGGCTGGATGCCGATCGGACTCACGCCCGACGACACGAAGGCGTCGCGCGCGGAGCTCGACCGCCTCGCACGCGACGCCGGCCGCGATCCGCGGAAGATCTCGCTCAGCGTGATGATCGGCGCGCCGCCCGGGCTCGAGACGCCGGCGCTCGAGGTGCTGCCGCCCCGCGCGTTCCTCGCGTCCTACGCCGAGGCAGGTGCCGACCGCGTCGTCGTCTCGCTGCCGTCGCTGGGGCGCGACGCAGCGCTCCAGCACCTGGACGCGGTGGCCGCGGCCCGCCCGTAGACCCGACGCCGATCGAGCGGCGACGGGCCAGAAGGCGCTTGCGAACCCAGCCTGCCCCACGGTACACGGTCGCCAGGGAGTGGGACGGGCCCGCTCATCTGGGAACCTGTCGGATCAGAACGTTGCGGTGACCATCCAGGACGATAGGCTGCGCGCCAGGAAGGTCGTCCTTCTCTGCGTCGCGCTGACGGCTCTCACGGCATCTCGCGCCAGCGGGCTGGTGTTCTGCAAGGGCCGCAAGCCGACCATCACGGTGCGCGACAAGTGCAGGAAGAGGGAGCAGCAGGTCGACGCCAAGACGATCGGCGGCCTGAAGGGCGACCCGGGGGCGCCGGGCCCCGCCTTCCACGTCGTCGACAAGGACGGCAAGGAGGTCGGATCGGTTGTCGCAGTGAACGGGACGACGGCGATGGTCCTTCGCGAGATCAATGGAGAGATGTTCGAGCTGGAGGTGTCGAGTAGCGGATTCGGCTCGGGCGCAACCGAACTCACCTTTTATCTCGCTTACGCCGACCCGGCGTGCGCGAGTCAGGCGTACGTCGGGACGTCCCGCTACCCGCTCAATGTCCTCGCCACCTATCTGCAAGTTTCGCCCGACGGGCGAACCGGCTACTACGCGCTGCAGAGCGAGCAACGGGTACCTCCGCCGAACCTGTACGCAATCGTCCTGAAGGACGGCATCGACGACACGGGCGCTCGCACCGCGTGCTTGGGCGGGGGAGGCCAGATCGTGAAGGACGCACACGATTGCCTCTATCCGACGCCTCCCAACGCGAAGTGTGTCTGGTGCTGTGCAGGAGCGAGCGGCCTTGACCCGGTCTCTCCCGTTCACACGATCGACGTGTCGTCATTCGGCCTGACGCCGCCGTTCACACTGAAGCGTCAGTAGCGTTCCGCCCTCGCCGTCGCGCCACCCGATCGCGTACAGCCGGGCCGCGTTGTGCCGCATCACCTTGCCCTTCACCTCGGCCGACGCGTCGCGGAGCGCGAGCTGTCCTCGATCGAGGGCGAAGCGGCGCGGACGCGCCGCCGGGTCACGCTCGGCTGACGCCGTAGACCAGCGCCGGCTTGCCGAAGAACTCGACCGTCCGCTCGACACGCTCGCCCAGGCGCTCCGCGACGCGGATCGAGCGGTGGTTGTCGGGGTAGACGAGGCTGATCACGTGCGCGCGACGCTTGCGCCGCGCGCGGCGCTTCGGCTACTCGTCGCGCATGCGGATCGTCGACGGTGACGCGCATCTCCTCGAGGGCGGCGAGTTCATCATGGAGCTGGCGGCCGCCCACCCCGACCGCGTTCGCCTGCCCGACGGCAGCGGCGGCGTCGCGGGCGCGATGATCGAGGGCAAGCGGTTCCCGAACTCGAGCGGGCGAGGCTGCGGCGTGGACGCGGGGACCAGCCTCACCATGAAGGCTTCGAACCCGTTCGAGCCGGCGGGCGTCATCGCCGACGCCGAGCGGGAAGGGATCGACCGCATGGTCGCCTATCCGAGCCTCGGGCTCGGCGTCGCGGCGTTCGACGACCCGGTCTTCGCGGAGGACTTCGCGCGACGCTGGAACCGCTGGGCGGCGCGCTTCGCCGACGCTTCACCGGGCCAGCGCCTCCGCGCCGTCGGCATCGTGCCGATGCAGGCGCCCGAGCGCGCGGCCCGGATGGTGGCGGAGATCGCGGCGCTCGGCCTGGTCGCGGTCGCCGTCCCGCCCACCCTCGGCGACGGCCGCAACCTCGATCACCAGAGCTTCGAGCCGGTGTGGAGCGCGATCGAGGAGGCCGGGCTGCCCGCCGGCGTCCACGGCGCGCCGGGCATGCACATCCCCGTGCCGGGCGCCGACCGCTTCGACAACTACGTCCAGGTCCACGCCTTGAGCTTCCCCTTCGACCAGATGATCGCGCTCACCGCGCTCGCGCTCGGCGGCGTGCTCGAGCGCCACCCGCGCCTCCGCGTCGCCTTCCTCGAGTCGGGCGTCGGCTGGGTACCGTACTTCCTCGAGCGCCTCGACGAGCACGTCGAGAAGCGCGGCCGCCAGGTGCCGGGCTGCAGGCGGCCGCCGTCGGAGTACGCGGCGCGCGGGCAGTGCGTCTTCTCCTGCGAGCCGGAGGAGCACGGGATCGCGTACGCCGCGGAGCGGCTCGGCGCCGACACGATCATGTACGCGAGCGACTACCCGCACTGGGACAGCGACTTCCCGGACACGGTGGCGCCCATCCGCACCCGCCGCGACCTCTCCGACGCGGCCAAGGCCGCGATCCTGGGCGGCACCGCGGCGCGCTTCTACGGCGTCTAGCGCCGCCGCGCCCGCCGGCGTGCGGGCTTGGCGGAGCCGACCCGCTTGATGGCGGCCGTCGCCGCCTTGGCGGACGCCTCGTCCGGCAGCCCGACGGCGGCGGCGAAGCGCCGCCCGATGGCGATCGCCATCAGGAAGGTCAGGTTGATACCGGCCTCGGCGCAGGCCCGGCCGATCCGGGCGCCGAGCCCGGGGCGGTCCTCCCCCTCGACCAGCAGGCAGGGGACGTCCGAGGGCGTGAGGCCCGCGCGGTGCGCGGCCTCCGTCGCGCGCTTGCCGGAGAGCGGCGCGACCTCGATGGCGGAGTGCCCGGGCGTGTTCGGAAAGCGGTAGCCCATCACGAGCCGCAGGTCGACGCCGGCCGCGGCGAGCGGCTCCAGGGTGTTGGCGAGCACCCCGGGCACGTTCTCGACGTCGACGCGCCAGAGCGTGATGCGTTTGACGGTGAGTGCCATGACGACCTCCCGGTGTTCGGGGCCCGCTTCTTATCGCACCTCGGCGCCCGTCGGGAAATCGGCGGCACGGTCCATGCCGACGCCCATGGCGTCGGCGCACCTCCGGCGCCGGCGCTCGCAGAAACCGTTGTATTTCGCGTCGTGGTGACGAGAATGCCGGCTGCGCCCGCTGCGCGGCACGACGATTGCTTCACCGATCGGGAGGAAGTGGGATCGGGCGGAAGTGGGGATGAAGGAGGATGGGACGGTGTACCAGCCTGGAGATTACGTCTACCCGGTGGACCTTCCGCGGCGTTGTCTTTGTCGCGTGGCAAGGGTGGAGAGCGCGCGCACCGATGACGGTGCGTTTCAGATCCTGACGCTCGAGCCGCTCGAAGGGCCGTGGCGCGCATGGCCCGAGACACACCTCGTCGTGCGCTTCGACGAGGACGTGTCACCCGCCCCCGTGCGCGATCTGTGGAGCGCGGGCGGGGTCGCCGGCAGCGCCTAGCGGGAGACCCTCCGGGCCGCCCCGGATTGCCGGCCCGCCGGCGGCTGGGCTAAGACCCGCCGCCATGCGCCCCGCGATCGCCCTCCTCGGCTTCGTCCTGCTCGCCCGCGCGGCTCCCGCGCTCGCCGAGGAGGCGCCGGCTCCGCCGCCGCTCCGCTTCGGGATCGCGACGCCGCCCAACGGCACCTGGGACGAGCTCCTCGCGACCTGGAAGGACGCCGAGACGCTCGGCTTCGACAGCGCCTGGCTCTCCGACCACTTCATGCCGATCCTCGGCAGCCACGACGGCCCGGCGCTCGAGGCCTGGACGGCGCTCGCCGCGCTGGCGGCCGAGACGAGCCGTCTTCGCATCGGCGTCCTGGTGAGCGGCAACACGTACCGGAATCCCGCCCTCCTCGCCAAGATGGCGACCACCGTCGACCACGTGAGCCGCGGCCGCCTCGTCCTCGGCATCGGCGCGGGCTGGTTCGAGCCGGATCACACCGCGTACGGCTTCGCCTTCGGGACTCCGCGCGAGCGCGCCCGGCGGCTCGCCGAGGCGCTCCAGGTCATCGGCCGTCTCTGGAGCGAAGACCACCCGAGCTTCGCCGGCAAGTACTACACCCTCGACCACGGCCCGTTCGCGCCCAAGCCCGTGCAGCGGCCGCATCCGCCGATCGTGATCGGCGGGCAAGGCGAGCGCTGGATCGTGCCCCTGGTCGGCCGCTGGGCCGACGGCTGGAACGCCGTCGCCGGCGTGACGCCCGACGGCGTGCGCGAGCGACGGCGGATCATCGCGGAGGAATGCCGGAAGATCGGCCGGACGCCCTGCCCAACCTACGTGTCGGTGGTGCTGCCCCTCATCGCCATGACCCGGATGCCGCTGGTCGGTCCCGCGGTGCGCCTCGGCGCCCGCGCCCTGGTGACCCGCGACCAGGCCGCTTCGATCCTCGCCGACAGCCCGGAGACGATCCAGGGGCGCCTCCGGGAGTTCGCCGAGGCCGGCGCGGAGGAGGTCATTCTGAGCCTCCGCCCGCCCTACGACCGCGCCCTGCTCGCGCGCGTCGCGCAAGAAATCATACCTGCTTTCAGAGCCCGCTAACCCGTGCCCAGCAAGGGTTTCCGCGCTTCTCCGGGTGTCGCGGGAAACTATTTGACTCTCGTTTTCCGCGTGGGTATTTTCCCGCCCCCCGGGATCCGGGACCTCGCCCGGAGCCGGCCGAGAGGACACGACACAGCCGATGCGCATGATGATGCCAGGTGTCCGCAGCCGCCGCAGGGTGGACGGGCTCCTCACGCGCTTCTTCCACCAGTACGACCGGCCGGCCTTCCAGCGGGCGGTCGCGGCGATGGCCGGCTTCTACGAGCTGGGGGTGCCGCGCGTCGTCTGGTTCGAGTACCTCGACTGGGGGAAGACCGGCGGTCGCACCTACGAGAACGGCCGCATCCACCTCGTCCACCCCGAGAACTGGAAGCGGGGCCGTAAGTACAACTCGGAGCGCCAGTGGGTCCACACCGTCTACCACGAGATGGGCCACTACGTGCTCTGGGCCGACGCCGAGCGGAAGGCCGATCAGTTCGCCTACCGCTTCGTGCGCAACGTCTCGGCCAACGGTAACGCCAGCGCCCGGCGGTACTACGCCGGGGCCACGAGCCTCGCCCGGCGCAAGCGCGGGCGGACCCGATCGCGACGCGCCGCCGGCTAACCTGCTAGGCGGTGACGTCCTCGCCGGCGTCGACGCCGATCACGTTGCCGGAGATCCAGCGGGTGCCGGGCAACGACAGCGCGACGATCGCCTCGGCGACGTCCTCCGGGAGGGTCAGGCGACCGCCCGGGTTGTGGCGGCGCGCTTCCTGGTAGATGAACTCGGCGGCGGGAATCTTGCGCGAAGCGGGGGTGTCGGTGACGCCGGCGCGGATGGCGTTGACGCTGATGCCGGCGGGACCGAGCTCGAGGCAGAGCTGGCGGACGTGGGACTCGAGGGCCGCCTTGGCGGCCGAGACCGCGCCGTAGAACGGCATGACGCGCGTCCCGCCCGCGCTGGTCATGGCGTAGACGCGACTCCCCTCGGCGAGCAGCCTCGCGAGGTGGAGATCCTGCACCCAGTAGACGAGGCTGTGCGCCATCACGTCGAGCGTCATCTCGAGCTGCGGCTTCGTCGTCTGCTGGCCCGGCACCTCGCTGACGAACGGCTTGAGCGTCCCGAAGGCGAGCGAGTGCATGAGCACGCGCAGCGGCTTGCCGTCGAGCAGCTCGCGCGTGCGCTCGCAGACCTGCGCGCGCTTGGCGTCGTCCGCGGCGTTCACGTTGAAGAAGTAGACCGGCACGCCGGCCGCGCGCACGTCCTCCATCACGGCCTCGGCGAACGGCAGCGTCGCCTTGCGGTCGAGGTGGACGCCGAGGATGCCCATGCCCCGGCGCGCCAGCGCGCGCGCCGCCGCCGCGCCGAAGCCGCTCGACGCGCCGAGGATGAGTCCCCACTCGCCTTCGAACGGACGCCACGCGTCGTCGGTGGCCGCCATCGCGGCGACGATAGCCAAGGCTTGCCGGCGGCGCAACGCTTCGGTAGCCTCGGGCGCGTGGGAGGCAAGGGCGACCGCCCGACCGTCGAGAACCGCTGGTGGGTGGATCAGGGGAAGGACGCGAAGGGTGCGCCCATCCCTCGACCGCCGGCGCAGTTCGGCCACCGCTTCTTCCGCACCGGCGACGGCTTCGAGCAGGAGCGGGCGCGGCTCCGGCTCACCGACTCCAACGTCAAGTGGCTCGACGAGGCCAACCCGCCGCCCGACACGTGGGCGCTCGTGCACGTGTTCGCCGACGAGCGCGTGCCGCCGGCATGGGTCGAGAAGGTGAAGGGCGCCTTCCGCCTCCCCCCCGGCGGGCGCGGGGTGATCGTCGATTCCGGAACGTCGCTGCGCCTCATCATCGCGGCCGCCGACCGCCTGGTCGAGGTGCGGATGGGCGACGAGTCGTCGTTCGACGCCTGGGTGCAGGGCGAATGGGTGCGGGAGGCGCTCTTCCGCGACTTCGACGAGGGCCTGCGCCGTGCGCCGGCGCTGGTGCGCGAGTACCTGACCACCACCCGCGCCGCGCCGCTCGCCTGAAACCCCCTACCCTTTACGGCTCGACGCCCGGTGCGCTATGTGGCCCCCGAACACCGAAGGGGGGAGCCCATGGCGGCCACCGAGGACGAGCTAGCAAAGAAGCAGGTACAGGAAGCGGTCTGGGCGTGGACCGGCCGCGTCATCGTCCTCGCGGTGACCTTCGGCTTCGGCTTCTTCGCCGCCTGGGTGCTCTGGGGCGCCGGCAACGACGGCGCGCCCGCGCTGCGTCAGACGCGCACCAACCTCGAGGCCCAGCTCCTCGAGTTCAAGAACAAGCGCGTCGACCTCGAGGGGCAACTCGTGGTGGTCCAGGGCCGCCTCGGGGAGTGCAACGCGAACCTCGCGAAGGCGCGGTCAGGCGGGGCGGCCCAGTAGAGCCGCGCGGCGGGGACGCGGGTCTCACCGGTCATCCCCGCTTGGCGAGGTGGTGGCCGATCGCGTCGGCGAACGCCATGATGGTGAGTGAGGGGTCGACGCTGATCGACGTCGGCATGATCGAGCCGTCGGCGACCGTGAGGCCGTCGACCGAGTGCGAAGCGCCCCACGAGTCGACGACGGTATGGTATGGCCGGCTGCCCATGCGGCAGGTGCCGAGGAGATGCGGGGCGGCGCAGAGCATGCGGCCGGGCGCGATCGGGAGGCCGGCCAGGCCGTCCGCCTCGGCGGCGGTGCGGACGACCGTCTCGCCGTCGGGGAGCCAGACCTCCTCGGCGCCGGCCGCGAGCAGCACGCGGGCGGACTTGGCGAAGAAGTCGCGGACCTTCGGCACGTCCTTTCCCCTGGTCGTGTAGGTGATGCGCGGGGCGCCGGAGTCGTCGGCGGCGATCTCGCCCGGTTCCTCGTCGTCGACGACGGAGTAGAGGCTGGCGAGCCTGGGGTACTTCAGCATGCGCGCGCGGTGCGCGGCGCCGAAGCCGCCCAGCATCACCGAGTGGACGCCGGGGTACTGGTGGCTCGAGAGCGCGATCCACCCGCCCTCGCGGTAGGCGCCGCCGGCGCCGGTCGCCACCCGGCGGAAACCCTTGATGGCGTAGGTGCAGGGCGGACGGCGGTGGTTCTCGAGCGTGCGGCCGAAGAGACCGAACACGGCGTAGCCGGGGTTCACGACGAAGTTCTTGCCGACCTGGCCGCTCTTGTCGCGCACGGCGCTGCGCAGGAGCAGCAGCGGCGTCCCGATCCCGCCCGCCGCCACGACGACGCGGTCGCACGTCACCTCGATCCGCGCCTTCGGCCGGCGCGTGGCGCGATCGCGGACCGTACCGCGCACGCCGCGCACCCGCCCGCCCGCGACCACGATCTCCTCCGCCGGCGCGTCGGCGTAGATCACGGCGCCGGCGCGCGAGGCCATCGGCACGTAGGTGACGAGGGTCGACATCTTCGCGTTGTACGCGCAGCCGAGCTGGCAGTACCCGCTGCCGACGCACCCGCGTCGCGCTTGCGTCACCACCTCACCCTTGTCCTGCCAGCCGAGCGCCTCCATGCCGGCGCGGACGAGGCGGTTGTTCTCGTTCATCATGCCCTCGTCCGCCAAGGCGACGTGCATGATGCGCGACACGCGGGCGAACGACGGCGCGAGGCTCTGCCAGGTGTGCTCGACGCCGAAGCGCTCGTTCCAGAGCTTCAGGCGATCCTGGGGGATGGGATAGGTGTCGGCCCAGTAGTGGACCGTCGAGCCGCCGACGCACTCGCCGTAGGTGAACGTCGTCGTGCCGTCGGTCGAGGTGGTGAAGCCGTGCCCGCCCTCGATCTTGCCCAGCATGTCGTCCTCGCGCTGCGAGAAGTCCTCGGCGGTGTAGAAGCCGCCTTTCTCGAGCACGACGACGCGCGCGCCCGCCTCGGCGAGGATGGCGGCGACCACGGCACCGCCCGCGCCCGTGCCGACGACGCAGACGTCGGCCGTCGCGCGGACGTCACCCCGGACGGCGGCGCCCTCGACGATCGGCATCAGCCGCGCTCCGGCGGAAAGGGGCGGCGGCCGGAGGCGAACGCCGCGCCGTTGCGGGTGCCGTAGTCGACCGCGTACGCGGGCAGCGGGATCCGCCCGTTCCACGGCCCCTCGTAGCCGAGCGCCGGCCACGTCGCCGGGTCCGTGTAGTGGTAGTAGCAGGCGAAGAGCTTGACGGTGGCGAAGGCGACCCGCGCCGAGGTGAACCGGCTCCGCTCGAGGCCTAGGAGGACGCGGTCCTGGTCGGCCGGGGCGAGTCGCGAGAAGGTGCGGAGGTAGCCGCGCAGCGGCGTGCCGTATTCGACCAGCGTCAGCACCTCCTGGACGCCGGCGCGCACGTTCGCGTCCTCGACGGTCGCCAGCTCGATGTCGGCGCGGCGCGCGACGTCGGTCGCGTCCGGGCCGTCGCCGGCGCCGTCGAGGATGCGCGCTGCCGCGGCGCGCAGGACGACGAACTCCCAGGGCGCGAGGACCTTCAAGCGAAGTCCGTCCGGGACGTCGTCCTCGTAACGCCGCCGGCAGCCGGGGAGCGTGACGCTCGGCAGCGCGAGCGCGGCCGTCACGGCGAGCGAGCGCCCGAGGAAGGCGCGACGGCCGAGCGCCTCGAGCGCCGGGGTCAGACGACCTCCGCGAGACGCAGCCGCTCGAGCTCCGCCGCGTCGAGGCCGAGCAAGCCCTGGTAGACCTCGACGTTGTGCTCACCGATCTCCGGCCCGAGCCGGTGGACGTCGCCGGGTGTGTCGGAGAGCTTGACCGCCACGCCGGGCAGCGTGACCGCGCCGAGCTTCGGGTGCGGCAAGCGTCGGATCATGTCGCGCGCGAGGAGCTGCGGGTGCGCGAGCAACTCGTCCACGCGGTAGACGGGCGAGCAGGGGATGTTGCCGCGCTCGGGCCCGAGCGCGTCGGTCACCTCGGCCACCGTCCGCTCCGCCACCCAGGCGCCGACGATGCCGTTGATCTCGACGCTGCGCTCAAGGCGCCCGCGCGCGCCGCGGAAGCGCTCGTCGGTGCCCAGCTCCGGCCGGCCGATCGTCTCCATCAACCGCCGGAACAGGCGGTTCGTCGCGATCGCGATCACCACCCAGCCGTCGCGGGCGCGGTAGCTGTCGTAGGGCGCGGTCGCCAGGTGGCGGTTGCCGACGCGGTCGGGGAGGAGCCCGGTGGCGGCGTGGATCGTGGGCCAGTTGTCGAGGATCGAGAAGACGGCGTCCTGCGCCGAGACGTCGACGACCTGACCGCGGCCCGTCCGCGCGCGCGCGTTCAGCGCGGCGAGCACGCCGATCGCGCCGAAGAGCCCCTGGAGGTAGTCGCCGAGCGACCCGCCGCCGCGCGTCGGCGGCGCGTCCGCGAACCCCGTCATCCCCATCAAGCCGCCGGCGGCTTGCGACACGATGTCGTAGGACGGCCGCGGCGCCCAGGGCCCCGTCTGCCCGAAGCCGGACATGCTGGCGACGACGAGGCGCGGATGCTCGGCCACCAGGTCGGCCGGCGCGAGCCCCCAGCGGGCGAGCGTTCCGCCCGCGAAGTTCTCGGCCAGGACGTCGAAGTGCGGCAGCAGGCGCCGGAAGAGCGCGCGACCCTCCTCGGGCCGGAGGTCCAGCGTGATGCCCTTCTTGTTGCGGTTGAGCGCCAGGAACGCGACCGAGACGCCGTCGGCCGTGGGGTAGCCGTAGCGACCCTCGTCGCCGCCCTTCGGTGCCTCGACCTTGACCACCTCGGCGCCGAAGTCGGCCAGGAGCGCCGTGCAGAAGGGACCCGCCAGGAAGCGGGTGAGGTCGAGGACGCGGACGCCGGCGAGCGCGCTCACAGGTAGGGGATGAAGTTCTTGAGCGCGCCGAGCAGCGCCTCGAGGTCCGGGTTGTCCGCGAGCTGCGTGTAGAGCAGCGCGTACGTGGTGCGCACGCGCTCCTCGTCCTGCGCCTCGGGCGGCACGGCGACCAGGCGCTCGAACTCCCTCAAGAGGGGTTGCGTCTCGAGCTTGGTCGCGATCGGGATCTCCTCGGAGATCGCGATCAGCAGCCGGCTGCGCTCGATCAACCGGCCGATGATGTACTCGTCGGTGCGCTCGACCACCGGCCGCCTCTCACGAGGGCTCGCTCTCCTTGAGCTGCCGCTTCCAGCCGAGCATGCGCGCCTTGGCGCCCTCGGCTTCGGCCTCCGGGACCATGTCGGCGGCCTGGTAGATGCGCGACAGCGTGGTGTGCGCCAGCTCGTCGTCGGGGGCGAGCTCGCAGAGGCGCTTCGCGGCCTCGATCGCCTCGGCGTGCTGCTTGAGCTCGTTGCAGGCCAGCGCGAGCGCCTGCCACGCGTCGGCGAAGCTTGCGTCGAGCGCGATCGCGGCGCGGTACTTCGCGACTGCCTCCTCGAGCTTGCCGTCCGCGACGAGGTCGACCCCTGCGTCGTACAGCTCGTCCTTGGTGGGCATGCGGGACCCGTACCGCATTCCCGCGCCGTCGGGCAACCCGGTATGATCGGCGCGGTGACAGACCCGATCGCCGCGCCGACCCTCGAAGCCGAGCTGGCCGCCCTGATCCGCGGCCGACCCGCGAGCCTCGACTTCGAGCCGTGGGCGCTGCGCGTCTTCACCCACCAGTACGCCCAGAACGCGCCCTACCGCGCCTTCTGCGACCGCCGCGGCGTGACGCCCGAGACCGTCGCGCGCTGGGAGGACGTCCCGGCCGTGCCGGCGGCCGCCTTCCGGCGGGTCGACCTCGCCTGCGGCCCGCCCGAGGTCGTGTTCCGGACGAGCGGCACCACCGACGCCGAGCGGCGCGGCCGCCACCTCGTGCCGCACCTCGACCTCTACCGCGCTTCGGCGCTCGCGGCCTTCGCGGACTTCGTCCTCCCCGACGACGCGCGGCTCGCCTGCGTGGCGCTCGTTCCGCCGCCGGCGCTCCGTCCCGACTCGTCGCTCGCCGCCATGTGCGCCTGGGTGGGCGAGACGCTCGCCGCGGGCGTCGAGTGGTTCGTCGGCGCGGACGGGCTCGAGGTCGAGCGGCTCCTCGCGCGCCTCGAGGAAGCCGAGCCGCGCGGCGACGGGCTCCTCCTGCTCGGCGTCACCGCCGCCTTCGCACGGCTCTTCGACGCCTGCCGCGCGCGCGGTCGCGCCTTCCGGTTGGGGCCGGGGAGCCGCGTCATGCACACCGGCGGCGCGAAGGGCACGACGCGCCCGCTCTCGCGCGCCGCGTTCCTGCGCGAATGCTGGACGCTCCTCGGCGTCGCCGGCTACTACTGCGTGAACGAGTACGGCATGACCGAGCTCTGCTCGCAGCGCTACGACAGCGCGCTCCACGACCGCTTCCACGGCCGGAGCCTCGCGCCCCGCCGGCTCGTCGCGCCGCCGTGGCTCCGCACGCGCGTCCTCGACCCCGACACGCTGGCGCCCGTCGCGCACGGCGCGACAGGGCTCCTCTGCCACCACGACCTCGCCAACGCCGGCTCCGTCGCCGTCGTCCTCACCGAGGACCTCGGACGCGCCGTCGGCGACGACGGCATCGAGCTCGCCGGCCGCGTCCCGGGCGCCCCGTCGCGCGGCTGCGGCGCGCTGCTCGAGGCGTTCGAGTGACGCTCGCCGCGCACGTGGAGGCTGCGGTCGCGGCACGCGCGCGCCTCCGCGCGCGCCCCCTCCGCGAGACGATCGAAGCGCTCGTCGCCGCCGCAGCGCGCTGGCGCTGCGATTGCGACCTCGCCGCCGCGCTCGCCGGCGAAGCCGCGCTCTCGCCCGCGATGGTGGCGGTGGTGGTGCCACTCGCCGCCGCGGCGCTCGACGCCGGCGCCATGACGGAGCTGGTGGAGCGCGAGTACGGGCCGGGCGCGGCGGCGCGGCCGGTGCCCGACGGGGGCCCGGCGCTCGTCGCGCACGTGCTCGCGAGCAGCGTGCCGGCGCTCGCGCTGCCCGCAGTCGCGCTCGGCTGCCTCGCCGGCGCCGCGGTGGTCCTCAAGTCGGGACGTCGGGACCGCTCCTCCGCGCCCGCCTTCGCGCGCGCCCTCGCAGCAGTCGACGCCGATCTTGCCGCGACCGTCGTGCCCGCGTACTGGGAACGGGACGACGAGGACGCGGACGTGCTCGCCCGTGCCGACGTCACGGTGGTGACCGGCGGCGAGGCCGCGCTGGCCGCGCTCGCGGGGCGCGTACGCGGGCGGCTCGTCGCGCACGGCCCGCGGGCGAGCCTCGCCGCCGTCGGCGCCGGCGCCGATCCCGATGCGCTCGCGCTCGACATCGCGCTCTACGAGCAGCGCGGCTGCCTCTCGCCCCACGCCGTCTACGTGGACGGCGACGCACGCGCCTTCGCGGCGGCGCTCGCGGCCGCGCTCGAGCGCACGGCCGTGCGCCTCCCGCCACCGCCCGCGGGCGTCGAGGAGCGAGCGGCGCGCCGTCTCTTCGCGGCGGAAGCCGAGTGGACGCCGGGCGGCGCCGCGTGGTCGGGCGCGGGCGGGACGGTCGTCCTGGAGGAGACGCGGCCGTTCCGGCCGACGTGCGGGCTCCGCAGCGTACTCGTCCATCCGCTCGCCCGGCTGGACGACCTGCCGGCGCTCCTGCCCGCCGGCGGCGTCGAGTGCGTCGCGCTCGCCGACACGACGCCGGCGTTCCTCGCCGCGCTCCGCGCGCGCGGCGTGGCGCGCGTCTGTCCACCGGGGCGCATGCAGCAGCCGCGTCTCTCGTGGCCGCGCGGCCAGCTCGCACCGCTCGGGGCGCTGCGCGGGCGGGCGGGCGGTCCGCTGCTCGAGGTCGAGCGGTGAGCGAGGACCTGCACGCGCTCTTTCTCCGCCACGTCTGTCAGACGTCGGCGGCGCCTCTCGGCTTCACGGTGACACGCGCCGCGGGCTCGACCATCTGGGACGACGCGGGCCGCGCCTGGCTCGACCTCCTGGCCGGCATGGGCGTCGCCAACGTCGGGCACGCGCACCCCGAGGTCGTGGCCGCAGTGCGGGCGCAGCTCGAGCGGCACCTGCACGTGATGGTCTACGGCGAGCTCGTGCAGGAGGCGCAGGTGCGCCTCGCGGCGCGTCTCGCCGGCCTCCTCCCGCCGCCGCTCGACGTCGTCTACTTCACCTCGAGCGGCGCGGAGGCGATCGAGGGCGCCCTCAAGACGGCGCGCAAGGCGACCGGGCGGGCACGCTTCGTCGCCTTCGAGGGTGCCTTCCACGGCGACACGCTCGGGGCCCTCTCCATCGGCGGGAACCCGCGCTACCGGGCGCCGTTCGAGCCGCTGCTCGCCGACGTCGCCTTCCTCCCCTTCGACGACCCGAGCGCGCTCGCGGCGATCGACGCGCGCACCGCCGCGGTGGTGGTCGAGCCGGTGCAGGCCGAGGGCGGCGTCCGCATCCCGGGCCGGGAGTTCCTGCCCGCGCTCCGCCGCCGCTGCGACGAGACGGGCGCGCTCCTCGTCCTCGACGAGGTGGTGACCGGCTTCGGGCGCACGGGGCGGCTGTTCGCGCACCAGCACTGGGGCGTGGTGCCGGACCTGCTCGTGCTCGCCAAGGCGCTCGGCGGTGGGCTCCCGCTCGGCGCCTTCGTCGGCTCGGCCACGCTCATGCGGACCCTCGCCGACGACCCGCCGCTGGCGCACGTGACGACCTTCGGCGGGCACCCGGTGTCGTGCGCGGCGGGGCTGGCGGCGCTCGAGGTCCTCCTGCGCGACGACCTGCCGGCGCGCGCCGCGCGGCTCGGCCGCGCGCTCGGCGAGCGGCTCGCGGGGCTCGTCGGCCAGGGCGGCCTCACGGCCGTGCGGGGTCTCGGGCTCCTCGTCGGCCTCGAGTTCGCACACCCCGCGGACTGCGCCCGCTTCGCCGCCCGCGCGCGCGACGAGGGACTCGTCCTCAACTGGACGCTGCATCGCGACACCGTCGTCCGCCTGGCGCCGCCGCTGGTGATCACCGAGGCGGAGGTCGAGCGGGCGGTGACCGGGATCGCGCGCGCCCTGGCAGGCGCGTCGGGCCGTTGCTAGACTCCGCGCGCCGATGAACGTGTGGGAGCACCTCCAGCAGGTCCCGGAGTCGTGGTCCGGCTTCGTGATCGGGGTCGTGGCGCTCGCCGTGGTTTTCCTGCTGCGCGTGACGCTGCGGCGCGACCGCCGCCGGAACACCACCATGCCGGCGTTCTTCCTGCTCGTCGGCCTCGGCCTCCACATGCTGTCGACGCTCGCGACCGCGGGCGGCTCCACGTGGGGCACGCTCAACCTCTTCACGGTCTTCTTCCTCGCGCTCGGCATGACCGGGCTCGCCGCTCTGCTCGTCTTCGACGTCGTGCTCCGGCGCCAGCTCGTGCCCTCGATCGTGCGCGACATGCTGCAGGCGGTGCTGCTGTTCATCATCGTCATGGTCATCCTGCGGCGCAGCGGGGTGGACCTGCTCTCGCTGCTCACGACCTCCGCGGTGCTCACCGCGATCGTAGGCCTCGCGCTCCAGAACACCATCCAGAACCTCTTCGCCGGCCTCGCGCTGCCGGTCGAGCGCACCTTCGGCATCGGCGACTGGGTGCGGGTCGGCGAGCACGTCGGGCGCATCGTCGAGATGCAGTGGCGCGCGACGCTCCTCGTCACCAAGGACGGCGACAGCGTCATCGTGCCGAACAACCACCTGCTCGCGAGTGAGGCCGTCAACTACTCGAAGCCGAGCGGGCACCACCGCGTGTGGATCCGCGTCGGCTTTCACTACCGGCACCCGCCGAACGTCGTGCGCAAGGTGCTGCTCGACGCGCTGCGCGGCGTGCACGGGGCGCTCACCCACCCGCCGCCCGACTGCTTCCCGGTGGAGTTCGGTGAGAGCGCGGTCATCTACGCGCTTCGCTTCTGGATCGACGACTACGAGCTGGACCCCGTCATCGGCGGCGAGGTCCACACGCGCGTCTGGTATGCGGCGCAGCGCGCCGGGCTCGAGATCCCCTTCCCCATCCGTACGTTGCTCACGCCCGCCCACGCCGACGACCACCCCACGACGACCAAGGAAGAGGAGCACGCCGAGCGGCTCGCGGCCCTCGCGACGGTCGACCTCTTCGGCCCGCTCGAGCACGCCGACCGCGAGGTGCTCACCGCGGGCATGCGACGCGTGAGCTTCGCCGCCGGCGAGCGCATCATCGAGCAGGGGGACCCCGGCGACTCGCTCTACCTGCTCCGCAGCGGGGAGATCGCCGTGCATCTGACGCTCGACGGCGCGGGGCGCGAGGTGGCGCGCGTCAAGCCGGGCGACTTCTTCGGCGAGATGTCGCTCGTCACGGGGGAGCCCCGGCAGGCGAGCTGCACCGCCTGCTCGGACGTGGTGTGCTACGTGATCGGTCACAAGGTCCTCCGCAAGCTCCTCGACACCAAGCCGAAGCTCGCCGAGGACCTGTCGGCCGTGCTGGTGAGCCGCCAGATGGCGCTCGACGGCCAGCGCGAGGGCCTCTCGGCCGAGGCGCGCGCCCGACGCACGGCGGAGGCGCGCTCGAACCTGCTGGCGCGGATCCGCGGCTTCTTCCAGCTACACTAGGCGTCGGCCGGCAGGCGCTCCAGGAAGTCCACGAGCGCGGCGTTGAACTCCGCCGGCTTCTGGAGGTTCACGACGTGCCCGGCGTCGGGCACCTCCACGAGCGTCGCGGCGGGTAGCGCGGCGGCGAGGGCGCGGCTCGGCGCGAGCGACATCCGATCTCGCGCGCCGACGACCACGAGCGCGGGCTGGACGACGGCGCGAAGCCCGGGTACCAGCGCCTCGAGCGGCGGCTGGCGGGCGAGCGCGCGCAGCGTGTGCACGATGCCGTGCGGGGGGTGCTCGAGGAACCCCTGGCGGACGAGGCGCGCGGCCGCGGAGTCGAGGCCCGAGCCCGGGCCCCACACCCAGCGCGCGCCCGCGGCGTCGAGGCCGTCGCGCTCGATCGCGGCGGCGAACTGCTCCGCCACGGCGGCGAAGCCTCCCCGGGCGCCGGGACCGGGCGGGAAGGCGGCGAGCACGAGGGCGCGGACGCGTCCGGGGTGCGCGAGCGCGAAGTCGAGCGCGACGCCGGCCCCCATCGACAAGCCGCCCACCACCGCGCGCGGCGCGCCCACCTGGTCGAGCACCCGGCCCATGTCCGCGACGAAGGCCTCCGCCGTGTAAGCCGCCGGGTCGTCTGGCGCTTCGCTGCGCGCGTGACCGCGGGCGTCGTAGCGGACGACGCGCCAGCGGGGCGCCAGCGCGCGCGCCTGCGGCCCGAAGTTGCGCGCGCTACCGCCGAAGCCGTGCGCGAGCAGCACGGCGGGGCCGCGCCCCGTGACCTCGACGTGGAGCGCGGGCTCGGCGGACACCGCGCTACGCCGGTGTCGCCGGCGGCTGGGTGCCGCCCGAGGCTTGCTGGCGGAGGTAGGCGTCGATGAAGATGTCGAGGTCGCCGTCGAGGACGGCGTCGACGTTGCCGACCTCGACCCGCGTGCGCAGGTCCTTCACCATCCGATACGGCTGGAGGACGTAGTTCCGGATCTGGTGGCCGAAGCCGATGTCGGTCTTGCCCTTGGTCAGCTCGGCCATCCTCTCTTCCTGCTTCCGCTTCTCCAGCTCGTAGATGCGCGCCTTCAGGACCTTCATCGCCATCGCCTTGTTCTTGTGCTGCGAGCGCTCGTTCTGGCAGGCGACGACGATGCCCGTCGGCAGGTGCGTGAGGCGCACGGCGGAGTCCGTCTTGTTGACGTGCTGCCCGCCGGCGCCGCTCGAGCGGTAGGTGTCGACGCGCAGGTCCTCGTCGCGGATGTCGATCTCGATCTCCTCCTCGATGTCGGGCAGCACGAGCACGGAGGCGAAGGACGTCTGGCGGCGTGCGTTGGCGTCGAAGGGTGAGATGCGAACCAGGCGGTGTACGCCGGACTCCCCCCGGAGGTAGCCGTAGGCGTACGCTCCCTGGACGGTGAAGGCAGCGCTCTTGATACCGGCGCCCTCGCCAGCCTGTTGCTCGAGCAGCTCGGTTCGAAAGCCGCGCCGCTCGCACCAGCGGAGGTACATGCGGAGAACCATCTCCGCCCAGTCCTGCGCCTCGAGGCCGCCCTGGCCCGGATGGATCTCGACGATCGCATAGCCGGCGTCGTGCTCGCCGCTGAGGAGCTGCTTCAGCTCGAGCTGCGCCAGCTCGGCTTCCACCTGGTCGAGCTTGGCGCGCAGCTCGCCGAGCGCGTCGGGGTCGCCCTCCTCGGCCAGCTCCAGGAACACCTGCGCTTCGTCGACGCCCTCGCGCTGGCGCTTCCAGCCGTTGACCTTGTCGAGGACGGCGGCGGTCTCGCGCCCGACGGCCTGCGCGCGCTCGGTGTCGTTCCAGAAGCCGGGGGCGGCGGCTTGCTCGCTCAGCTCGGCCGCGCGTCGCTCGAGCGCGGGCAGGTCAAAGATGCCTCCCGAGCTCGTCCACGCGCCGCGCGAGCACGCGCACGCGCTCGCGGAACTGCGCGAGGAGGACGTCGTGGGGTGTGCCGTGGTCCTGCGTCATGGGGAGGCCGCAGGATAACGGAAGGTCGCGCGCGAGGCGAGCGCCGGCCGCCGACCTCGGCGGGCCTCGCGGTCAAGCGCTCACTGCAGGCAGTTGTTCGGGTCCGCCGCCCGTGGACGGACGCCGCGCGATGCCGAGAGCGAGCGCGATCGCGACGGCGGCGACGCACGCCCGCACGAACACATCGCCGAACCGCGTGTAGAACGTGCGCACGCCCGGCCACGAGATGCGGTCGGCGTGCCAGAGCGTCTCGTAGAGCGGGCCCTGCCAGCGGATGCGGCCGCTCGGCTCGACGATCGCCGAGATGCCGGTGTTCGCGGCCCGCACGAGCGGCACGCGGTTCTCGACCGCCCGCAGCGTCGCCTGCGCGAGGTGCTGGGCGGGGGCCGACGTCCGGCCGTACCAGGCGTCGTTCGTCACGTTGACGAGGAAGTCCGCGCCTCCGGCGACCAGGCGTCGCGCGAGCGGCGGGAAGATGCCCTCGTAGCAGATGAGCGCACCGAAGCGGGCGCGGGGCAGCTCGAACACGGTCGAGGTCCGCCCCGGCTCCATGGTGCCGATCGCCTCGACCACCTGGGTGACGAAGAAGAGGATACGCTGGAAGGGGACGTACTCGCCGAAGGGGACGAGCTGGATCTTGTCGTAGGTCGCGACCTCGCGTCCGTCGGGCGAGACGAGGTAGGCGCGGTTCTGCTCGTGCACCACGCCGCGCTCGTCCTGCCGGAACGCCGGCGCGCCGAAGAGGATCCAGACTTTCCGGTCGAGGGCGAGGTCCAGCACCTGGTCGCGCAGCGGTCCTGCCTCCTGGAAGAAGAACGGGGTCGCGGTCTCGGGCCAGACGACGAGGTCGGGCTCTGCGGCGGCGGCGGCCGCGGTCAGCTCGGCGTAGCGACGCATCGTCTCGCCCTGGAAGGCGGGATCCCACTTTTGATCCTGTGCGACGTTGCCCTGCGCGACGGCAACCCGGAGCGCGCCGGCGGGCGGGAGCGCCGCCAGCTCCGCCAGGCGCCAGCGCCCGGCGAGCGGCAAGCCGACCATCAGCACGGTGGCCGCCACCAGCGCGGGCACCAGGCGCCGCACCTCGGCGCCGCGCGCCGACACGACGCCGGCAACGACCGCGTTGAAGAGGACCAGCACGGCCGAGACGCCGTAGACGCCGGTCACCTCCGCCATCTGCACGAGGTCCAGGTAGCGGTACTGCGAGTAGCCGAGCGTCCCCCAGGGAAAGCCGATGAAGAACCACGAGCGCAGCCACTCGAGCGTCACCCAGAGCGGCGCCGCCAGCCACACCGCGGGCAGGCCGCGGCGCGCGAGCCAGCGGAGCGTCGCCACGAACGCCCCGGTGTAGCACGCGAGCACGCTGCACATGGCCAGCAGGACGCCGACCGCGGCCACCAGCGGCAGCGCGGTGTAGCGCCCGATCGTGTGCACGATCCAGTAGGTCGTCGTGACGTAGAAGACGAGCCCCGAGAGCCAGCCGAGGCCGAAGGCGGCGCCCGGCGCGAGCCCGCGGACCGCGAGCAGCAGCGGGACGAGCGCGATCCAGGCGAGCGGCTCCAGGTCGAGGCTCGGGAAGGCGGCGGCCAGGGCGAGACCGCTGCCGATCGCCAGCGCGACCCGCGTCGCGCGGCGCGGGCCGCGCGTCGCCTCGGCGACCGCCGGCGCGCCGTTCGTGCCGACCGCTAGCGCAGCCATCGCTCGAGCGTGCGCTCGCGCGCGCGCATGCGCCGCGCCTCGGCCGCGGACCGCTCATGGTCGTAGCCGAGGAGGTGGAGAAGGCCGTGGATCAGGAGCCGCTCGCCCTCGCGCGGCAGCGTCGCGCCGCGCGCCGCCGCCTGGCGCTTCGCCGTGTCGACCGAGATGACGACGTCGCCGAGCAGCCCGTCGGGCGCGCCGCCCGCGCCCTCGCGCTGCGCGAACGAGAGCACGTCGGTCGCCCGGTCCTTGCCGCGCCAGGCGCGGTTCAGGCGGCGGATCTCGGCGTCGGAGACGAGGAGGATCGACAGCTCCGCGTCCGCCAGGCGGAGGCCACGCAGCAGCCGGCGCGCGCTCCGCACGAGGCACGCCCCGAGCGCCGGCGCCCGGCGGCCACGCGTCGCGATCGCCACCGGCACGTCACCGCTCCGCGCGCTCGTAGGCGCCGATGATCTCCTGCACGAGCGGATGGCGGACGACGTCGCGCTCGCTGAAGGTGACGAAGCGGATGCCCGCAATGCCGCTCAGGACGGCCTGCGCCTCCTTCAAGCCCGACGCCTTCCCCGACGGCAGGTCGATCTGCGTGACGTCGCCGGTGATGACGGCCTTCGAGCCATAGCCGAGGCGGGTCAGGAACATCTTCATCTGCTCGGTGGTCGTGTTCTGCGCTTCGTCGAGGATGACGAACGAGTCGTTCAGCGTGCGACCGCGCATGAAGCCCAGGGGCGCCACCTCGATCGTGCCGCGCTCGACCATCTTCCGGGCGCGGTCGAAGTCGACCATGTCGTGGAGCGCGTCGTAGAGCGGGCGAAGGTAGGGGTTCACCTTCTCGGCGAGGTCGCCGGGGAGGAAGCCGAGCTTCTCGCCCGCCTCGACGGCGGGCCGCGTCAGTACGATGCGGCTGAAGCTGTTCCTCATTAGCTCGGCGACACCCATTGCCATGGCGAGGTACGTTTTCCCGGTGCCAGCTGGCCCTATCCCGAACACGATGTCGTAGTTCCGGATCGCGTCGATGTACGCCTTCTGCATGACGCTCTTCGGCGTGATCACGTGCCGGTGCGCCGAGATGAAGACCGTGTCGAGGAAGATGTCCTTCAAGCGCGCGTTGCGGTCGCTCGACAGGATGCGGAGCGCGTAGTCGACGTCCGAGCCGTAGATCGGGTAGCCCTGCTCGAGGAGCCCGTAGAGCTGGACGAGCACGCGCTGCGCGAGCTCGGTCTCGACCGGGTCGCCGTGCACGGTGAGGACCTGCTCGCCGACGTCGAGGCGGACACCGATGTGGCGCTCGAGGAGCTTCACGTGCTCGTCGTGCTGCCCGAGGAGCTCGCGGAAGAGGCGCGCGTCCTGGAAACGCAGCTCGACCGGCGCGACGGCGGGGTCGGCCAAGGCTAGGTCTGGCTCCCGGCGCCGAGCAGCTCGTAGGCCGCGGCCAGCGCCTCGTCGAGACGGCTGGGGTCCTTGCCACCCGCTTGCGCGAAGTCGGGCCGGCCCCCTCCGCCGCCGCCGACCATCGGGGCGAGCTGCTTGATGATGTTGCCGGCGTGGTAGCGGCCGGCGAGGTCCTTGGTGACCGCCGCCAGGAGGAGCACGCGCTCGCCCTGCGCCGCGCCGAGCACGACGACGCCGGACTTGATGCGGTCGCGGATCTGGTCGGCCATCTCGCGGAGCCCCTTGTCGTCCATCCCCTCCGGCGCGCGCGTCACGAGGACGGTGATGCCGTCGACGCGGCGGGCGTCGGCCAGGACGTCGCGCGTGGCGCCGCCGGCGAGCTTCCCCTGCAGCTCGGCGATCTGCTTCTCGAGCTCGCGGCGCTGGGCGAGGAGCTTCTCGAGCTTGGCCGCCGCCTCCTCCGCGGGGCCGCGCAGCAGCGCGCTGATCTCGTCCAGGAGCTTCTCGTGCGCGCGGATCAGCTCGAGCGCGCCCTCGCCCGACGCGGCCTCCAGCCGGCGCACCCCCGCCGCGACGCCGCTCTCGCCGCGGATCTTGACGACGCCGATGTCGCCCGTCCGTGCCACGTGGGTGCCGCCGCACAGCTCGGTCGAGAAGTCGCCCATGCGGACGACCGTGACGCGCTCGCCGTACTTCTCGCCGAAGAAGGCGAGCGCGCCCGCTTCGAGCGCCTGCTTGTAGGACATCTCCTCGCTTGTGACCGGCGCGTTGGCACGTACCCACGCGTTGACGTCGTCCTCGATCCCGCGGAGCGCGTCGGCGGGGACGGGCTTCGGGTGGTTGAAGTCGAAGCGGAGGCGGTCGGGCGTCACCAGCGAGCCCGCCTGCTTCACGTGCTCGCCGAGGCGGCGGCGGAGCGCGGCGTGGAGGAGGTGCGTGGCGGAGTGGTTCAAGCGCGCCGCCTCGCGCCGCGCAACGTCGATGCGGAGCCAGACCTTCTCGCCGACGCCGAGCGCGCCCGCGACGACGCGGCCGCGATGCGCCACGACGCCGCCCGCGATCTTCTGCGTGTCGGTCACCTCGACGCGCGCGCCGGCGGGGGTCTCGATCCAGCCGCGGTCCCCGACCTGGCCGCCCGACTCGGCGTAGAAGGGCGTCTCCGCGGTGACGACGTCCACCTCCGTCCCGGCGCGGACGGGCCCGCGCGTCGACTCGCCGCCGGCGCGGAGGGCCAGCACCTCGGACTCCCATTCGCCCGCGCGATCGCCGACGAAGCGCGTCGCGCGCTCTCCACCGCCGAGCACCGCCGGCCCGGCCTCGGCGTCGGCGAAGCGCTGCGCGCCGCGCGCGCGGGTGCGCTGCTCCTCCATCGCGCACTCGAAGGTGGCGTGGTTGACGTCCATGCCCTCGCCCGCGAGGATGTCCTCGGTCAGATCGAGCGGGAAGCCGTAGGTGTCGTACAGGCGAAAGGCGACCTCGCCCGGGAGCGTGCGGCCGCCGCCGTCGCGCGTGCGCCGGACCTCGCTCTCCAGCAGCGCCAGGCCGCGGTCGAGCGTCGCCGCGAAGCGCTGCTCTTCCTCGCGCACCACCTCGGCGATGTGGTCGTGCTTGCGCACGATCTCCGGATACGCGCGTCCCATGCCGTGGACGACGGCGCCCACCACCTCCCAGAGGAACGGGCGGTCGAGGCCGAGGAGCTTGCCGTGCCGCGCCGCGCGGCGCAGCAGCCGGCGGAGCACGTAACCGCGGCCCTCGTTCGAGGGCAGCACGCCGTCGGCGATGAGGAAGGTGACCGCGCGCGCGTGGTCGGCGATGACGCGCAGCGAGACGTCGTCCTTCTCGACCGTGCCGTAGCGCTTGCGCGAGAGCCGCTCGGCGGCGGCGATGATGCCGCGCAGGATGTCGACGTCGTAGTTGCCGGGCACCTTCTGGAGGACGGCGCAGATGCGTTCGAAGCCCATGCCGGTGTCGACGTGCTTGGCCGGCAGCTCGGTGAGCTTCCGCTTCTCGTCGCGATGGTACTGGATGAAGACGAGGTTCCAGAGCTCGACGAAGCGCGCGCAGTCGCCGTTGACGCGGCAGGTGTGGCCGGCGACGCCACGGCGGTCGCACGCCTGCGGGCCGTGGTCGTAGTGGATCTCGGAGCACGGGCCGCAGGGACCCGTCTCGCCCATCTCCCAGAAGTTCTCCTCCTCGAAGCGCAGCACGCGCGCGGCGGGCAGGTCCGTCACCTGGGACCAGAGCGCCGCGGCTTCGTCGTCGGTCGTGTGGACCGTCGCCCAGAGGCGGTCCTTGGGCAGCTTCCAGACGCCGGTCAGCAGCTCCCACGCCCAGGCGATCGCTTCACGCTTGTAGTAGTCGCCGAACGACCAGTTGCCGAGCATCTCGAAGAAGGTGTGGTGGTAGGTGTCGCGGCCGACCTGCTCGAGGTCGTTGTGCTTGCCGCTGATGCGGAGGACCTTCTGCGAGTCGACGGCGCGGGTGTAGGGCCGCTTCTCGTTGCCGAGGAAGACCTGCTTGAACTGCACCATGCCGGCGTTGGTGAACAGCAGGCTGGGGTCGTTCTCGGGCACGAGCGGCGCGCTCGGCACGACCGTGTGTGCACGCGCGCGGAAGAAGTCGAGGAAACCCTCGCGGATCTGGTCGCCGGTCACTCCGGAGGTTCTAGCGGCTCGGATCCGGAGCGGCAACCGGCCGCGCGCGCGACACCCCGTGTCTGCTACCCTGGCCCCGTGCCCGACTGCCCGCACCGACCGCCCTGCCCCGGCTGCCCGCGCTTCGGCGAGCGCGGCCTGCCGCGCGAGGCGTGGAGTGCGCTCGCGACGCTCGCCCGCGACGTCGGGCTCGCGCCGCCGGCGGTCGTCGAGGGCGCGCCGTTCGGCTACCGCTACCGCGCCCGGCTCGCCGTGCGCGGCCGCGCGGCGTCGCCGAAGGTCGGCATCTTCCAGGAAGGCTCGCACCGCATCGTCGACATCCCGCACTGCCTCGTCCATCACCCGCTGGTGAACCGCGTCGCGGCGGCGGTGAAAGCGGCGGTGCGCGCGACGGGCGTGGCGCCGTACGTCGAGCGGGCGCACCGCGGCGTGCTGCGCGCCGTGCAGGTGGTGGTCGAGCGGGCGAGCCAGCGCGCCCAGGTGGTGCTGGTGGCGAACGCCGACGCCCCGCGCGCGCTCGATCCGCTCGCGGCGCGCCTCGCCGCGGACCTGGGCGACTCGCTCCACAGCCTCTGGTGGAACGGCAACCCGGCGCGCACCAACGTCATCCTCGGGCCGCACTGGCACCGGTTCGCGGGCCCGGAGGCGGTCGCCGAGACGATCGGCGGGGCGCGCGTCTTCTTCCCGCCCGGCGCCTTCGGGCAGACGAACCTCGACCTCGCCGACCGGCTGGTGGCCGAGGTCGCGGCGTGGGTGCCGGACGGCGCGAGCGTGGTCGAGTATCACGCCGGCTGCGGCGCGATCGGCCTCGGGCTCCTGCCGCGCGTGGCACGCATCGCCTTCAACGAGGTGGCGCCCGACGCGCTCGCCGGGCTCGCGCTCGGCATCGCCGCGCATCCGCCCGCCGTGCGCGCGCGGGCGGCGCTGCTCCCGGGGGCGGCCGCCGACGCCGCCGGCGCGGCGCGCGGCGCGGACGTCGTGATCGTCGACCCACCGCGGAAGGGCCTCGAGCCCGCGCTGCTCGACGCGCTCGTGCGCGAGCCGCCGGCGCGGCTCGTGGTGGTGAGCTGCAACCCCGACGCCTTCCTCGCCGAGGCGCGGGCGCTCCTCGACGGGGGGCGGCTCGGGCTCACGGCCATCGTGCCCTTCGCGCTCTTTCCGCACACCGCCCACGTCGAGACGCTGGCGCTCTTCGAGCGCCGCTGTGAACGTTCCTGACCCGCGGCACCCCCGCGGGTCAAAACGCTGACGCAGGCGGGGGCCGCCTCCCGGGTGGGCGCGGCCCGCCCCTGGCACGCGCGATGCTGATGGCGGCATGCGGTTGCAGAGGCCGGCGCTCGCCGTGCTCGGGCTCCTGGCGTGCCTCGCCGCGCCCGCCCCGGCCCCCGCCGCCGACTTCGACGCCGACGGCGTCGCCGACGAGCTGGACAACTGCCCCGCCGTCGCCAACCCGAACCAGATCGACGTCGACGGCGACGGGGTCGGCAACCTCTGCGACAACTGCATGGACGTCGCCAACACCGATCAGGCAGATGCGGACGCCGACGACGTCGGCGACGTCTGCGACGCCTGCCCGGGCACCGAGCCCGACGTCCCGGACCCGGACGAGGACCTCGTCTTCGGCGTCGACGCCTCCGGCTGCGCGACTTCGCAGCGCTGCCCGTGCGCTCATCCCGCGAACGACACCTTGCCGTGGAACAACCACCATGCGTACGTCGCCTGCGTCACGCGGAACGCGCGACTGCTCCGGGCTGCCCGGGTGATCACCAGCAAGCAGCGCCGGGCCCTCGTGCACGCCGCCGCAAAGACGCTCTGCGGTCACTTCGGTCTCCCGACCTCGGGCGACTCCGACGGCGACGGCGTGCCGGACGACGGCAACGAGTCGCGCGTGGTCGGCGACGCGCCCTGCGCGAGCGGCGTCCGCACGCTCTGCGACGACAACTGCCCGCGGGTCCCCAACCCGCGCCAGCAGGACGGCGATCACGACGGCGTCGGCAACGCCTGCGACCTCTGCCCGCACACCGCGGCGGGCGCGAAGGTCGACGCGGCCGGGTGCAGCAAGGAGCAGCGCAACCCGCCGAAGCCGCCCGTCGGCCCGACGGGCGCGACGGGCGCAACCGGCGCGACCGGCGCCTAGGGCGCCATCGCGCGCAGGAGCTGCTCCGTCACCTCGACCGGCACGCCCGGGGGGAGCGTCATGAGCGCCAGGCCGACGCCGTGGCGCTGCCACTCGACGAGCTTCTCGCGGCACGCGGCGGGCGGCCCGCAGATCGCGATCGCGTCGACCAGCTCGTCGCTCACTGCGGCCGTCGCCTCGTCCCGCTTGCCCTCGGCGTAGAGCGTGCGGACCTTGTCGGCCGTCTCCTTGAAGCCGTAGCGACAGAAGAGCGCGTGGTAGTAGACGCCCATGCCGCCGATGTAGAAGGAGACGGCGGGCTTCACCATGGCGCGCGCCGTGGCGAAGTCGTCGATCGGCACGATGGCGACGAAGGGCGCCACCTCGACCGGCGGCCCGCTCCGCCCGGCTTCGCGCGCGCCGGCTTCGAGCAGCGCGATGCCGTCCTTCAGGTGCTTGTACGGCCAGAACGTCGGCACCCAGCCGTCGGCGGAAGCGCCGACCATGCGGATCGCCGCCTCCTGGAGCGAGGCGACGTAGATCGGGATGTCCTTGCGCAGCGGCCGCATCTCGAGCTTGAAGTGGCGGAGCGGGAGGAGCGACGACACCTCGGGCGTCAGCCGCTTGCCCGCCCAGAGCGTGCGGCAGACGGCGATCGTCTCGCGCAGCCGCGTGAGCGGCTTCTTGTACGGCACGCCGTGGAAGTTCTCGACCACGACCTGGCCGCTGGTGCCGAGGCCGAGGATGGCCCGGCCCCCGGAGATCTCGTCGAGCGTCGCGGCGCTCATGGCGAGCAGCGCGGGCGAGCGGCTGAAGACGTTGGCGATGCCCGTCGCGAGCTTCAGGGTGCGCGTCGCGAGCGCAATCTCGGTCAGGAGCTGGAACTGCTCGTAGGCCCACGCCTCGGGCACCCAGATCGAGTCGTAGCCCAGCTCGTCGGCGAGACGCGCCGTGCGGAGCACGGCCTGGCGGTCGTAGCTCTTCCAGAACGGAACGATCCCGATGTGGCTCGACATCACGATACCTCCTCGCCCGGAACGCGGTCGCGGCCCAGCACGCGGTCGCGGAGCGCGGGCAGCACGTCGGCGAGCGGCTCGCCGAGCTTCCAGTCGGCGGCGCGGTCGAAGGGCGTCTCGGAGGCGGTGACGATCGCCGTCCGCGCCCCGGCCCGCGCCGCCACGGGGAACATCTCGTTGATCGGGCCGACGACGAGCGAGGTGCCCGCCGCCACGAACAGGTCGCAGCCGGCCGCCGCCTGCATGGCGCGCTGGAGGTCGGCGGCGACGAGCGACTGGCCGAACGAGATGGTCGCCGGCTTCCACGGCCCCCCGCAGCCGCAGCGCGGGACGGCCGTCCCGGCTTCCCACACTTCCTGCGCGACGGCCCGCGGCGCGCGCCGGTGGCACGTCATGCACTCGACCGCGGAGTCGGTGCCGTGGATGTTCACCAGGCACTCGGCGGGGACGCCGCTCCGCTCGTGCAGGCCGTCGACGTTCTGCGTGACGAGGAGCGTGACGCGGCCGGCACGCGCGAGGTCGGCGAGTGCGGTGTGGCCGGGGTTCGGCGCGGCGGCGCGGATGAGCTGCCAGGTCTCGCCCTTGTAGCGCCAGTAGGTCTCGCGCGCCTGCTCGCTCTCAAGGAAGTCGGGCAGCGGCACCGGCTGGTAGCGCTCCCAGCGGCCGCCGGGCGAGCGGAAGTCGGGGATGCCGGACGCGGTCGAGAGCCCGGCCCCGGTCAGCACGACGACGCTCCCGGCCTCGTGCCAGGCGTCGGCGACGGCGCCGAGGGCCGTCATCGCTTGACGCCCCGGCCCGCCGCCACTATTGGCGCACGTGATGCGCGCTCGTCGATCCGTGGCTCTGGCGGCAGTGGTCCTCTCCGTCGTCGTGGTCGGGTGCTGGCACCGCAAGCGGGCGGCGGCGATCCCGCAGCTCCAGGGCTATAGACCACAATGGCGCGAGCTGTCATCCGAGATCTGCATCGAGCGACCGGAGAACGCGGGGGTGGTGAACGTCCGCGAGGCCGTGGTCTTCCTCACCGTCCCGCAATCCTTCACGCTGACGGGCGGGCAGGCGATCTGCACCTTCGTCGCGCCCGGGTCGTACTCGATGATGGCCTCGTCGCGCGATCCGTTCGACCCGACCTCCGACGACCCGAAGGGGTGGACGTCGGAGACGCTCACGGTCGAGACGAAGCCGGGCGAGGTGGTGCAGGTGCAGCTCGTCCAGCGCAACGCGCCGAGCCCGGGCTGGACGCTCGTCCGCGTCGGCGGCGCGAAGTGAGCGCGCTCACGCCGCGGGCTCGAGCTCGATCGGCAGCCGCGTCACGCCGTTGAAGACGTAGCTCGCGTGGAGCGGCAGGAGGTCGACGCCCTGGCGCCGGAAGTCCCGCGTGCGCGCGAGGAGCACGCGGAGGGCGACCGTCGCTTCCAGGCCCGCCAGGCTGGCGCCGAGGCAGTAGTGGGGGCCGAAGCCGAACGCGAGGTGGCGATTGTCCTTGCGCGTGGGGTCGAAGACCTCGGGGCGCGCGAACACGGCTTCGTCGCGGTTGGCGGAGCCGAGCCAGGAGAGGACGACCTGCCCGGGCGCGATCGGCACCTCGGCGAGCGTGACCGCGCGGGTGGCGCGGCGCGGGTCCATCTGGATCGGGGAGGAGAAGCGGAGCACCTCCTCGACGGCGTCGGGCACCAGCTCCGGGTGGGCGCGCAGGAGCGCCAGTGCCTCGGGGTGGTCGACGAGCGTCAGGACGGCGTTGCCGATCAGCGTGGTCGTCGTCTCGTTGCCGGCGACGAGGATGAGGATCAGCATCTGGAGCATCTCGTCGAAGCTGAGCCGCGAGCCCTCCAGCTCCGCGGCGACCAGCCCGGAAAGGAGGTCATCGCGCGGCGCGGCGCGCCGCTCTTCCACCAGCGGCACGAAGTAGTCGCGCATCTCGTTGATCAGCCGGCGCTGGCGGGCGAAGCGCGCCTCGTCCATGGGCACGAAGAAGCCGAGGCCGAGGTTCGCGACCAGCGCGTCGGACCAGCGCTTCAGCGCTTCGCGGTCCTCGGCCGGGATGCCGATGATCTCCGCGATCACGATGACGGGCAGCGGATAGGTGAGCGCTTCGACGAGGTCCACCCGGCCCCGCGCGACCGCCGCGCCGACCAGCTCCTCGGCGATCGCCTCGACGCGCGGCTCGAGCCGCTTGATCATGCGCGGCGTGAACGCCTGGCTCACCAGAGCGCGCAGCCGCGTGTGCGACGGCGGGTCGCTGCCGAGCATGCTCGGGGGCAGCTCCTCACGCAGCCCCTCGGGGAGCTGGAACTCGTTCGACCAGGTGGCGGGGTCTTTCAGGATCGCCTGCACGTCGGCGTAGCGGAAGACGGAGACGACGGGGAAGTTTTCGTGCACCAGCACGGGGCACTCGCGGCGCGCGCGCGCGTAGAGCGGGAACGGGTTACGGCGCGTGGCTTCGTCGAAGGGGTTGAAAACGAGCGCGGCAGGCATGGGGGTTCTCTACCCCACCCGGGAGGCTCATGGTACCCAGGGGGCATGCGGGACGTCGTCATCGTGACCGCGGTGCGGAGCCCGATCGGGCGCCGCAAGGGCGGTCTCTCGGGCCTCCACCCCGCCGACCTGCTGGGCGCCGTGCAGCGCGCGGCGCTGGAGCGCGCCGGCGTCGACCCGCGCGCCGTCGGCCAGGTGATCGGCGGCTGCGTGTCGCAGGTCGGCGAGCAGTCGTTCAACGTCGCCCGCACCGCCTGGCTCGCCCAGGGGCTCCCGATGGAGGTGCCGGCGACCACGATCGACAGCCAGTGCGGCTCGAGCCAGCAGGCGACCACGCTGGCCGCGGGTCTGGTCGGCGCCGGCATCGAGGACCTGGTCCTCGCCTGCGGCCTCGAGATGATGACCCGCGTCCCGCTCGGCTCGAACATGGTGGGCGGGCGCCCGCTGCCGAAGAGCTACGGCGAGCACTACGCCTTCGCGTCGCAGTTCGAGGGCGCGGAGATGATCGCCAAGGAGTACGGCATCACGCGCGAGGACACGGACCGCTTCGGGCTCCGCAGCCAGCAGCTCGCCAAGCGCGCGTGGGACGAAGGCCGGTTCACGCGCGAGGTGCTGCCGATCGAGGCGCCGGTCCTCGACGAAGCAGGGAAGCCGACGGGCGAGATGCGGACGGTGTCGCGCGACGAAGGGCTCCGCGAGACGTCGCTCGAGAAGCTCGCCGCGCTCGCCCCCGTCGTGCCGGGCGGCGTGCACACCGCCGGCAC
>JBGQET010000051.1:0-33684 GCA_041496545.1 Binatia bacterium
CCGCTGACTTGCGCTTCGCCTTTTCTTCGCTTACGGTGCGCGCGTGGACGGGAGGACGCGATGGTGACGCCGCGGCAGAAGGCGCTGCTCGACTACCTGCGCACCTACATCGCCGCGCACGGCTACGCGCCGACGCTCGAGGAGATGGGCCGGCACTTCCGCCTCGCGTCGCTCGCCACCGTGCACAAGCACCTGCAGAACCTGGAGCGGAAGAAGCTGATCCGTCGCCTGCCGAACCAGAGCCGCGCGCTCGAGCTGACCGGCCCGGTCGCCGACGGGCGCGCCGTCAGCGTGCCGCTCCTCGGCCGCGTCGCGGCCGGGACGCCGATCGAGCCGGTCGAAGACGACGAGACCGTCACGCTGCCCGAGGATCTCCTCGGCCGCGGCGAGACGTTCGCGCTCCGCGTCAGGGGCGATTCCATGGTCGGCGAGGGCATCCTCGACGGCGACCTGATCGTCGTCGAGGCGCGGGCCGACGCGCCGAACGGGACCACCGTGGTCGCGCTCGTGCGCGGCGAAGCGACGGTGAAGAAGCTCTACCGCGAGCGGAATCGCGTCCGCCTCGTGCCCGCCAACGAGCGGCTCGCCCCCATCGTCGCACCCGCCAGCGAGGTCGAGATCCGCGGCGCGGTGATCGCCGTCCTCCGTCGCTACCGCTGATGCCGCGCCCCTTCCTCTTGCTCGACGTCGACAACACGCTCTACGCCCGCTCGTGCGGCGTCATCGAGCGGGTGGACGTGCTCATCAACCGCTACCTGGTCGAGCGCGTGGGCATCGCCCCGGCGGAGGTCGACGACGTCCGGCGCGGCCTCTGGCGCGACTACGGCACGACGCTCCACGGCCTCATGCACCGCGGCGACATCGACCCCGACGAGTACCTCCGCTTCGTCCACGCGATCGACCTCGAGGAGCTGCTCGCACCCGATCCCGCGCTCGCTGCGATGCTGGCCCGGCTCCCGATGCTCAAGGTCGCGGTGACGAACGGCTCGCTCGCCCACGCCGAGGCCGTCCTCGCGCGCCTCGGCATCCGCTCGCTCTTCTTCCGCGTCTACGCGCTCGAGCGTCTCGGCTACGTGCCCAAGCCGTACGCGCAGGCGTACCACACCGTGCTCGGCGACCTCCACGCGCACCCGGCCGAGTGCGTGCTGGTCGAGGACAGCGCGTCCAACCTGCGGGCCGCGCGCCGGCTCGGGATGCGGACCGTGCACGTCGCCGACGGTCATCCGCCCGACGCCGAAGCCGACGTCGCGATCCGCTCGGTGCACGACCTGGAAGCCGCGCTCGCGGCCCTGCCGCCGTGACCGCCGAGCCGTTCGCGCTCTACGTCCACCTGCCGTGGTGCCGGCATGTGTGCCCGTACTGCGACTTCAACGTGTACGCCGCCGCCCGTCCGCCGGAGGCGGAGTACGTGGCGACGCTCGCCGCCGAGCTCGCGGCGCACGCGAGCGCGCCGCCGTGGCGCGGGCGTTCGGTCGCGAGCGTCTACCTCGGCGGCGGCACGCCGTCGCTCTTCGCGCCGGCGTCGGTGGGCGCGCTGCTCGACGCCGTCGCGGCGCGGCTCGGCTTCGCCGGCACTGCGGAGGTCACGCTCGAGGCCAACCCGGGCACGCTCGGCGCCGAGCGGCTCGCCGGCTACCGCGCCGCCGGCGTGAACCGGCTCTCGCTCGGCGCGCAGTCGTTCGACGCCGCGCACCTGCGCACGCTCGGCCGCGACCACGCGCCCGAGGAAACGCAGGCCGCCGTCGCCGCGGCGCGCTCCGCGGGCTTCGCGAACGTCAGCCTCGACCTCATCTTCGCCGTCCCCGGCCAGACGCTCGCGGACTGGGAGGCCGACGTCGCGGCCGCCACGGCGCTCGCCCCCGAGCACGTCTCCGCCTACGCGCTCACCTGGGAGCCCGGCACGCCCTTCCACGCCTGGCGCGCCAGCGGCCGGGTCGCCGCCGTGGGGGACGAAGACGAGGCGGCGATGGCCGCGCACGTCACGGGCGCGCTCGAGGCCGCGGGGCTCGCACGCTACGAGATCTCGAGCTTCGCGCGCCCCGGCTTCGAAAGCCGTCACAACCAGCGCTACTGGGACGGCTCCGACTACCTGGGCCTCGGCGCCGGCGCGCACTCCTTCAGCCGCGACCCCTTCCCCGGCCGCCGCTGGGCGAACGAGCGCCTCCCCGACCGCCACCGCGACGCCGTCCGTGCGCGCGGCACCGCCGTCGCCAGCGAGGAGCGGCTCACCGTCCCGCAAGCGCGCGGCGAGCACTGCTTCACGGGGCTCCGCCGCACTGCGGGCGTCGACCTCGCCGCCTTCGAGCGCCGCTTCGGGGTGGCGCTCGCCGCCGCCTTCCCGCACCTGCCGCGGCTCGTCGCCGACGGCCTGGTCGAGGAAGCCGGCGGACGCCTGCGGCTCACCGCCCGCGGCTTCGCGTTCGCCGACTCCGTCGCCGCGACGTTCGTCTAGGCCCCGGCCTTGCGGCCCTCGGCCAGGCAGACGAGGCCGTCCTGGAGCAGGCGCTCGGCGACCGGAGCGCCGAACGGCGACGCCCCGAGAAGCGCGCGCAGCTCGGACGGTGAGATCGCCATCGCGACGACGCTCGGGAAGATGCGCTTCATGAACCACCCCGGCGCGCGCGCGGCCTGCGCCGCGACCGCCGCGGCCGCCGCCTCCCGGTTCAGCTCCGAGATCACGGCGCGCCCGCCCGGCGCGAGCACGCGGTGGAGCTCGCGGAGTCCGGCGACCGGGTCCGGCCACTGCTTGATCGAGCCGCTGCTCATCACGACGTCGAACTCGCCGTCGCGGAACGGAAGCCGGGCGACGTCCGCGACCTCGAAGTGCACGCGCGCCGCGGCCGGCGACCTCGCCGCGTGCCCGCGCGCCAGCTCGATCATCGTCGGCGCCAGATCGATGCCCCACACCTCCGCGCCCGGCAGCGCCTCCGCGATCACGAGCGTGTACTGCCCCGGCCCGCACCCGGCGTCGAGCACGCGCCCCGCCCCCGCGGTGTCCGTCGCGAGGCTCGTGAAGATCTGGCGAAAGTTGTCACGGAACGCGGACTGCACGCCGTCGTAGGAGCGCGCCATCCACCCGTCCATCGGCCCCTTGCCGAGAAACATCGTCGGCAACGCGCGCAAGCTCCCCCGCTCCACCCACGCGACGACGAGGCACAGCACGAGCGCCACCACCGCCGCCGTCGGATTCCCGCCCAGCACCGCTGCTTGCGAGGCGAGCGCCCCCACCATCACCACCGCGAGCAGAGCCGCCGCCAGCCCCGCGAACGGCGGAAGCAGCAGCCCGACGCCCCCCGACACCTCACACGCCCCGATGAACACCCGGAACCACTGCCCGAACCCGAGCCGCTCGAACCCGGCCACCGCCTCCGCCCCACCCACGAGCTTCATCCCGCCCGCAAACAGAAAGAGCAGCGCCAGCAGTACGCGCGCGATCCAGCCGAAGATACGCATACCGCGCCCTTACCCCAGCGGCGCGGCGCGCAACAAGACACCCCGCTAAGTCCCGGCTTGCCAGCTCTCGAGGTACTTCTTCTGCTCCGGCGTCAGGCGGTCGATGCGGATCCCCATCGACTCCAGCTTCACCGCCGCCACCCGGTGCTCGACCTCCACCGGAATCTCGTGCACCCGCACCTCGAGACCGCCGTTGTTGCTGCGCTCGACCGCCCACCGCGCCCCGAGCGCCTGGGTCGCGAAGCTCATGTCCATGACGTCGGGCGGATGGCCCTCGGCGGCGGCGAGGTTCACGAGACGGCCCTCGGCGAGGACGAAGAGCTTGCGGCCGCCCGAGAGGACGTAGGCGTCGACGTGGCGGCGGACGCCGCGCTCGACGCGCTTCGCCATGCGGGCGAGCGCGGCGAGGTCGATCTCGATGTCGAAGTGGCCCGAGTTGCAGAGGACGGCGCCGTCCTTCATCAGCGGGAAGTGCTCGGCGCGGACGACGTGCATGTCGCCCGTCAGCGTGACGAACACGTCGCCCACCCGCGCCGCGTCGCGAATCGGCATGACGCGGTAGCCGTCCATCGCGGCCTCGAGCGCGCGGAGCGGCGAGATCTCCGTCACGACGACGTCGGCACCCATGCCACGCGCCCGCAACGCGACGCCGCGCCCGCACCAGCCGTAGCCGCACACCACGAAGACCTTGCCGGCGAGCAGCATGCCCGTCGCGCGGATGATGCCGTCGATGGTGGACTGCCCGGTGCCGTAGCGGTTGTCGAAGAGGTGCTTGGTGTCGGCGTCGTTCACGGCGATGACGGGGATTTGGAGCGTGCCGTCGCGCTCCATGGCGCGGAGGCGGATGACGCCGGTGGTGGTCTCCTCGAGGCTCGCCCGCACCTCGGCGGCCTGGGCGAGGCGCTCGGTGTGGAGCAGCGTGACGAGGTCGGCGCCGTCGTCCATGGTGATCTGGGGGCGGCGCGCGAGAACGGCGTTCAGATGGGCGTAGTAGCGCTTCTTGTCCTCGCCGCGGACGGCGTAGACGGGGATCCTGTCGTACTTGACGAGCGCGGCCGCGACGTCGTCCTGCGTGGAGAGCGGGTTCGAAGCGCAGAGCGCGACGTCGGCGCCGCCGGCCTTGAGCGCCCGCATCAGGTTGGCGGTCTCGGTGGTGACGTGGAGGCAGCCGGAGAGGCGGACGCCGCGGAAGGGCTTGTCGCGCTCGAACTCTTCGCGCACGCTGCGCAGGACCGGCATGCGCGTCTCGGCCCAGGCGATGCGCTTGCGACCCTCGGACGCGAGCGCGAGCGACTTGACGTCGTACTTGGCGGGCATGTGAACCCTCGTCTCAGGCGCGCCGGCGGTCGAGGCCGGCGGCAGCGCGCAGGTCGTCCACGCGGTCGGTGCGCTCCCAGGTGAAGAACTGGCCCTCCGGCACGCGGCCGAAGTGACCGTACGAGGCGGTGCGCCGGTAGATCGGGCGCTTCAAGCCGAGCGTCTTGATGAGGGCGGCGGGCTTCAGCTCGAACAGCTCGCGCACGAGCTTGGCGATCTTGTCCTCGGGGACGGCGCCGGTGCCGAAGGTGTCGACCAGGACGGAGACCGGGTCCGCGACGCCGATCGCGTACGCGAGCTGCACCTCGCAGCGGTGCGCCAGCTCGGCGGCGACGATGTTCTTCGCGATGTAGCGCGCCATGTAGGCGGCGCTCCGGTCGACCTTGCTCGGGTCCTTGCCGCTGAACGCGCCGCCGCCGTGGCGGCCGTACCCGCCGTAAGTGTCGACGATGATCTTCCGGCCGGTGAGTCCGCAGTCGCCCTGCGGCCCGCCGACCTCGAAGCGTCCGGTGGGGTTGATGTAGTAGACGGTGCTCTTGTCGAGGAACTCCGGCGGCACGACCTTCTTCACCACCTCCTCGATCACCGCTTCCTTGAGCGCGTCGTGCGTGACGTCGGGAGTGTGCTGCGTGGAGACGACGACGGTGTCGGCGCGGACGGCGCGGCCGTCACGGTACTCGACCGTCACCTGGCACTTGCCGTCGGGACGGAGGAACGGGAGCAGGCCCGACTTGCGCGCTTCGGCGAGGCGCTGGCCGATGCGGTGCGCGGTGTAGATCGCGAACGGCATGTACTCCTTCGTCTCGTCGCAGGCGTAGCCGAACATCATGCCCTGGTCGCCGGCGCCTTGCTCGTGGTCGCCCGTGGCCGTGACGCCCATCGAGATGTCCGGCGACTGCCGAACGATCGAGGTGACGCAGACGCAGCTCTCGAGGTCGAACCCGGTGTCGCGCGTGGTGTAGCCGATGTCGCGGATGACGTCCTTCGCGATCTCGCCGAACTCGACCTTCGTCTTGCTCGTGATCTCACCCGCGATGACGATGAGCCCGCTCTTGACGAGCGCCTCGCACGCCACGCGGCTGTCGGGATCGCCCGCCAGGAGGGCGTCGAGGATGGCGTCGGAGATCTGGTCGCAGACCTTGTCGGGATGGCCCTCGTTGACGGATTCCGAGGTGAAAACGTAGTCCTTGAGCATCGAACGCGTGCCTCCTGAGCAGTTGCTGCGGGGGGGCCGCCGAAGCGGCGCCGGCCGGCGGTATACCCGATGGCCGACGACGGGGGCAAGCGCGCACCCGCCGTGCGCTGCCGCGCCTACTCGGGCTCGTGAAAACGCGCGGCGACGAGGGCGCGGATCGCTTCCAGCGCCTCCTGCGCCTGCGGGCCGGCGGCGGTGACCTCGATGCGGCTCCCCTGCTCGGCGGCGAGCATCATGACGCCCATGATGCTGCGCCCGTTCACCACCTGCCCGTCCTTGGCGATCGTCACCTCGGCGTCGTACTTGCTCGCGGTCTGCACCAGGAGGGCCGCCGCGCGCGCGTGAAGACCGAGACGGTTCACGATCTCGAGCGTGGCGTGCTCGGGCATCCCGCGATCAGTTCGCTCGCCGCGCCCGGGCGGGCGGCTCCGTGGCCCAGAATATGTGCTCCTGACCGTAGCGCTGGATGAAGCGCGCGAGCGCGTGGGCGTCCATCTCGTCCCGCGCCGTCGCCAGCTTGATGAGGATCGGCATGTTGACGCCGGCCACCACCTCCGCGCCCATCTCCCGCGCGACGGCGACGGCCTGGTTGGTGGGCGTGTCGCCCAGCATGTCGGTGAGGATGATGACGCCGGCCCCGCGATCGACCCGGGTCACGGCGGCGCGGATGTGCGCGCGGAGGTTCTCCGGCGTGTCGTTGCTCGGCACCGCCTCGAGCGCCTCGACCGGGCCGAGGACGCTCTCCAGCGTCTGCACCATCTCCTCCGCCAGCCGCCCATGCCCCAAGACCACGATGCCCACCATGCGGGATTTTTACCTCCGCGACCCCACCGTCAGCAAGGCGCCGCTAGCGCTCGACGTCGCGGTGGCGGACGACGACCCGGTGGCCGCGCGCCGCGAGGCGGCCGCGCAGCTCCTCGGCGAGGACGATCGAGCGGTGGCGGCCGCCGGTGCAGCCGAGGGCGATCGTCAAGTAGCTCTTCCCTTCCCGCTGGTAGCGCGGCAGCACGTAGTCGAGGAGATCGACGACCTTGGTCAGGAACTCCTCGGTCTCCGCGCGGCGCAGCACGTACTCCGCGACCGCCGGGTCGGCGCCCGTCTTCGCGCGCAGCTCCTCCACGAAGAACGGGTTGGGCAGGAAGCGGCAGTCGAGTGCCAGGTCGGCGTCGCTCGGGAGGCCGTACTTGTAGCCGAAGGAGAGGAGCGTGACGGTCATCGTGCCCGGCTCCGGACGCTCGACCAGCTCGCGCAGCGCGGCGCGGAGCTCGTGCACGGTGAAGGCGCTGGTGTCGACGACGCGGTCGGCGATCTCGCGCAGCGGGCGCAGCTTCTCGCGCTCGCGCCGGATGCCGTCGGCGACGGCGCCGCCCTCGGCGGCGGCGGGATGGGGCCGGCGGGTCTCGCTGAAGCGGCGGACGAGGACGTCGTCGCTCGCCTCGAGGTAGATCACCTCGAGGGCGACGTCGGGCGAGCGGCGGAGCTCGTCGAACACGCGCGGGGCCTCGGCGAGGAAGCGGCGCTCGCGGAGGTCGACGCCGAGCGCGACGCGCCGCACCTCCTCTTGCGAGCTCTCCCACAGCTCGACGAACCGGGGAATCAACGCGACCGGCAGGTTGTCGATGCAGTAGAAGCCCACGTCCTCGAGGACGTGGATCGCGGTGCTCTTGCCCGAGCCCGAGAGGCCGGTGACGACGACGAGCTGAAGCCGCTCCTTCACGTCGGCCCCCGCGCGCGCCGGCGCTCGCGGCGTTCGTCCAGCTCGCGGTCGATGCGCTCGGCGAGGTCGGCGGCGCTGTGCCGGCCCCGCCGGCGCAGCAGGAAGTTCCGCGTCGCGGTCTCGACCAGCATCGCCATCGTCCGGCCGGGGCGCACCGGGAGGCGGACGAGCGGCAGCTCGACCTCGAGCAGCTCGTGGCGCTCCTCGAGGAGCCCGAGGCGGTCGCCGGCGGCGCCCGACCACTCCACCAGCTCGACGACCAGATCGACCTGCCGCTCGTCGAGCGTCGCGAGCGTGCCGAAGAGGGCTTCGACGTCGATCACGCCGACGCCGCGAATCTCCATGTGATGCTCGAGGAGCCGCGCCGCGCGCCCGCGGATCACGGTGGGCGCGATGCGCCGGGTCTGGACGACGTCGTCGGCCACCAGGCGGTGGCCGCGCGACACCAGCTCGAGCGCGGCCTCACTCTTGCCGACGCCGCTCTTGCCGAGGATCAGCACGCCGACGCCGTGGATCTCGACCAGGTCGCCGTGGAGGAGCGCTTCGGGCGCCAGCCGGTCCTCGAGCCACGTGGTGGCGGCGTCGATGAAGTCCGCGGTGCGGAGCGCCGTCGAGAAGACGGGCACCGCCGCGCGCTCGGCGGGCTCGATCAGCGCGTCGGGGGGCGGCGCGCCGTTGGTGACGACGAAGCACGCCACCCCGGCCGCCGCGACGGCGGCGACCGCGGCCCGCGCCGCGGCCGGCTCGAGCGTGCCGAGATACGACACCTCGCTGTTGCCGAGCACCTGGACGCGGTCCGGGTGGAGCTGCGGCAGGAAGCCGGCGAGCGCCAGCCCGGGCAACTGGAGACGCGGCTGGGCGATGGGGCGGTCGAGACCCGCCGCGCCGGCCGCGAGCCGCAGCCGGAGCGCGCCGCCCGCCGCCTGGAGCAGCTCGCGCACCGCGACGGTCAATACTTCGCGTCCTCGTCGCGGATCGTGCTGTAGAGCGTCTCCGCGTCGGTGGCGGCCATGAGACGCGCGCGGAAGCCGTCGTCCTTCAGGAGGCGCGAGATGCGGGCGAGCGCTTTCAGGTGCGCGCCGGCGGAGTCCTCGGGCGCGACCAGCAGGAAGAAGAGGTGCGTCGGCTTGCCGTCGAGGGACTGGAAGTCGAGGCCGGTGCGGCTCCGCCCGAAAGCCGCCAGCACGCGCTTCACGCCGGGAAGCTTCCCGTGCGGGATGGCGACGCCCTCGCCGAGCGCGGTGGAGTTCAACCGCTCGCGGTCCTCGAGCGCCTGCACCAGCCGCTCGCGGTCGATCTCGGGGTGATGCTGGGCGACGACGCCGGCGAGCTCCTCGATGACTTCCGGCTTCGAGCGCCCGGTCAGATTGGCGACGACGGCGTCCTCGGTCAGGATGTCGGCGATCTTCATGGTGCTCGGCGCGTCTCCGGGTCCACGATCTCGGTGATCTTCTCGGTGATCTTCATGGTGCTCAGCGCGTCTCCGGTTCGATGAGGCCGTAGTTCCCGTCTTTGCGCCGGTAGAGCACGGCGAGCGTCTGGCTCGACGCGTTGGTGAAGACGAGGAACTCGTCGCGAGAGGCGTTCAACTGCTCGACGGCCTCCTCGACCGACAGCGGCTTGGCGGAAACCAGCTGCGAGTGAATCACCCGCCGATCCACCCCCGGCTCGGGGCGATCCGCCGCGAGGACGGACGCCGTGACCTCCGGCGCGGTGGCGCGCGCGCCTGCGCCCTTGTGGTGCTTGCGCTTCGCGTTCAGCTTCTGGGCCTGGTGCTCGAGCTTGTCGATCGCGAGGTCGATCGCCGAGTAGAGGTCGTGGGTCTCTTCCTCGGCGAACATCGTCACGTGGTCGGCCTTGAGCGTGATCTCGGCGAGGTGACGCTCCTTCGAGACGCCCAGGATGACGTGGGCGTCGATGGGGCGTCGCAGGTACTTCTTCACACGCTGCAGCTTCGCCTCCGCGTAGGCGCGCAACGCGGGCGTGGGCTCGACGTGACGGAAGGTCACCGTTATCTGCATGCGGCTGCCTCCTGGCTCGGGCGGATGGTGCCGGAAGCCGCGGGCGGCTTCAATGGGCTAGTAGACCTGCTTCCGCTTCGAGGAGGGCAGGATACCCATGAGCTCGCGGTACTTGGCGACGGTGCGGCGCGCGATGTCGATCTGCTCGCGGCCGAGCATCTCCGCGATGTACTGGTCGGAGAGCGGCTTGCGCGCGTCCTCCTTGGCGATGATCTCGCGGATCTTCTCCTTGACGCTCTCCGCCGAGACCTCCTCGCCGTGGCCGCCGCGCAGGCTCGAGGTGAAGAAGTACTTCAGCTCGAAGGTGCCCTGCGGGGTGTGCACGTACTTCCCGGCGGTGGCGCGACTGACCGTGGACTCGTGCATGCCGATGTCGTTCGCCACGTCCTTCAGCACGAGCGGGCGGAGCTGCGACACGCCGTGCTCGAGGAACCCGCACTGGAACTTCACGATGCTCGACGTCACCATGTAGAGCGTGCGCTGCCGCTGGTGGATCGACTTGATGAGCCACGCGGCCGCCCGCATCTTCTCCTGGATGTAGCCCCGCGCCTCAGGTGAGCCGTTGGCGCCGAGCATGCGGCGGTAGAACGAGGAGACGCGGAGACGGGGCAGGCCCTCCTCGTTCAGCGTGACGACGTACTCCTCGCCCACCTTCTGGACGTGCACGTCGGGCGTGACGTAGCGGGTGTCGACGTCGCTGAAGTCGCGGCCGGGCTTCGGCTCGAGGACCGAGATGACCTTGGAGGCCTCCGCGATCTGCTCGATGGTGGCGCCGAGCTCGCGCGCCAGGCGGTCGAAGCGGCGGCTCTCGAGCATGGGCAGGAAGTCGCGCACGATGCGCGAAGGGAGCGCGTCGTCGGAGACGCCGAGCTGGCGGAGCTGGATCAGGAGGCACTCGGGCAGGTTGCGCGCGGCGACGCCGGGCGGGTCGAACTCCTGGAGGCGCGTGAGCACGAGCGCGACGATCTCCACGTCGGGCCAGGTGTCGGCCAGGAAGGCGACCTCGTCGAGCTGGAGCGGGAGGTAGCCGTCCTTGTCGAGGCTGCCGATGATGATGGCGCCGACCTCCTTCTCGGCCTCGCTCATCGAGGAGAGGCGGAGCTGCCACATGAGGTGGTCGGGGAGGAGCGTGCGCTTGACGAGGACGTTCTCGAGCGCCGCGCGCCGGTCGTCGTCGTCGGCCGACGAGCCGTGCCCCATCGAGCCGTGGATGTCGTTGGAGTAGTTCTCGGCGTACTCCTTCCAGTCGATCTCGCCCACGTTCGAGGCCTGCTCGACGTCGGGCTTCGACTCGGCGTCGGCGGCGGTGTACTCCTCGGCGGTTCCGTTCTGCCCGTCGACGGTCGGCACCTCGGCCGGTCCCTCGGTCTTGTCCTCGACGTTCTCCTCGAGGACGGGGTTCTCGGTGAGCTCCTGGTCGACCAGGGCCTCGAGCTCGGCGCGGGAGACCTGGAGGATCTTGATGGCCTGCCGCAACTGCGGCGTCATCACGAGCTGCTGCGTGAGCCGCTGCTGCAGGACGATGCGGGCTTCGTTCGCCATCAGATGATGAAGGTATCGCTACTACTACTACAGCCGGAACTTCTCGCCCAGGTAGATCTCCCGCGCGCGCTTGCTCTGCGCGATCGCCGCGGGAACACCTTCCTCCAGCACCTGTCCGTCGTTCAGAATGTACGCGCGATCGCAAATGCCAAGCGTTTCGCGCACGTTGTGATCGGTGATGAGCACGCCGATGCCCCGTTCTTTTAACTGAGTCACAATGCCCTGAATGTCAACCACAGCGATCGGGTCGATGCCCGCGAAGGGCTCGTCGAGGAGCATGAAGGACGGGTTGATGACGAGCGCGCGGGTGATCTCGACCCGGCGGCGCTCGCCGCCGGACAGGGAGTAGGCCTTGTGCTTTGCCAGCTTGGCGATCCCGAGCTCGTCGAGGAGGAGCCGCAGGCGCTCGGTCCGCTCCTCGCTGCCGAGCCCGAGCGTCTCCAGTATGGCGAGGATGTTCTGCTCGACCGTGAGCTTCCGGAAGATCGACGGCTCCTGCGGGAGATAGCTGATGCCGCGCCGCGCGCGCTCGTACATCGGGAACGGCGTCAGGTCCTCGCCGTTCAGCGACACCGTGCCGGTGTCCGGGCGCGTCAACCCGACGATCATGTAGAAGCTCGTCGTCTTCCCGGCGCCGTTCGGACCCAGCAACCCGACGACCTCGCCGGCGCGCACCTCGAGCGACACTTCGTTCACGACGCGCCGCCCGGCGTACGTCTTCGTCAGCCGTTCGGCGCGCAGCAACGCCGAGCCGGCGCCGTTCACGGGCCCGCCGCTCCGGCGGCCGGCGCGCGCACGTCACCCTGCACGACGGGCGCCTCGGCGTCCCTAGCGCCGCTCGGCGTGCCGGTGGTGTCCTTGGGCGCGAGGCCGCTGTCCTTGCCGGGGTAGAGCACCGCCTTCACGCGCTTGCGCCCGCCTTCGACGACGCTGCGGTCCTCGTCGAGGTAGACGATGACGCGGTCGCCGGCGACCTCGTTCTCGCCGTCGTGCAGCTTCGGGTTGTCGGTGAGCACGACCGTGCGCGTGGTCTGCTCGAAGGTGGCCTTGCCGCCGGTCGCCCAGCGCGTGCCGCTGTCGATGCGCACGTTGCCCTCGGCGATGATCTCGCGGACCTTCTGGTTGTCCTTGTCCTTGGCGGACGGATCGGGCTTGGGGGGATCCTTGGATGGATCCCCCTTGGCTGCGTTCTTCGCCGGGGCGCGCTCGAGCGTCACCGTCAAGCGGTTGCTGCGGAGCTTCACCTGCCCCTGCACCGCGTTCACGTCGCCGTGGTAGACGACGATGTTGTTCTTGTAGTCGTAGTCGAGCGTGTCCGACGTGACGGTGATCGGCTCCTTGCGGCTGCCGAGCTGACCGCCGTCGAAGAGACCGCCGCCGGCCGGCGCTTCGCGTGCGGGCTCCGCGCCCGCCGCGCTCGCGAGCGCCGCGAGGAGGAACGTCACGCCGAGGTCAGGACGGCGCATTGCTCTTCACCACGGTGTGGACGTCGCCGAGGAGTCGCACCTGCTGGGGGCCGACGTGCATCACCATGCCGACGCCGCGCACGTCGAGCGTGCGGCCGTGCAGCGTGACCAGACTGGGTGCGGTGAGGAGGTCCTGCGTCCGGTCGTAGGTGGCCTCCTCGGTCTCGATCTGGATGTCGTCGACCTGGACGGTCACGTTGCCCTTCAAGGTGAAGGCACGCAGCTCGCGTCCGTCGAGCGTGAGGTGCCCCTCGACCCCGCTCACGTGCACCTGCCGGTCGCCCTTCTCCAGAAAAAAGGTCATGTGTGGTTCGTGTACGATGATCTCCTTCGACTGCTCGAAGTACTGCGCGTCCCGGGCGTTGATCTCCCACGTCCTCCGTCCGTGTTCCATCTTCACGCGGCGAAAATGCTGGATGTGCTGGGCGACGTGCGGCAGGAAGTCGTCGCCCAGGTCGAGGATGGTGTGCGGACGGCGCGCCGAGACGCTACGGTTGACCAGATAGCCGATGCCCGTCAGAGCGACCGCCACCACGACGAGCAGCGCGGCGCGCAGCCATTTCCTTCGCATCGTTCCGGCGCTTCGTGTCGTCGCCTACCATGCGTGTCCGTACCTGTAAAGTCACGTTCGTCGTGAATTGACCCCTCGTGCGAGTGCGCGCGTGGGCGTGGGTTGGCGGCGCCAGCGTTCGTGCCACCAGACCCATTCGGCGGGGGCGCGGCGGATCTGGCATTCGATGGCCGCGGTGAGGGTGGCGGTGAGTTGCTCGACGTCGGCGCGCGTGCGGCTCGGGGGCGGAGGGACGGGGTGGAAGCGGATCAGGTGACCGCCGGCGGGACGGCGCTCGATGAAGACGGTGACGACCGGGACGCGCGCGCGGAGTGCGAGGAGCGCGGCACCGGGAGGGGTGTGGGCGGGGCGGCCGAAGAAGGGGACGAAGACGCCGGCGCCGCGGGTGTCCTGGTCGATGAGCATGGCGACGATGCGGTTGCGGGCGAGGGCGTCGCGGACGGCGGAGACGAACTGCGGGTCGTCGCGGACGAGAACCTCGAGGCCGACGCTACGACGAAAGCGCGTGACGAGCGCGTCGAAGCGATCGTCGTTCACGCGCCGGGCGACGACCGTCACCGGGTAGCCGCGCGCGGCCACACTCGCCGCCAGCAGCTCCCAGTTGCCGGTGTGACCGGTGACGGCGATCACGCCGCGGCTGGCGGCGAGCGCACCGTCGAGGACGGCGAGGCCCTCGATGGCGACGTAGCCGGGACGCCGCACGAGCTTCGGCCAGAGCGCCAGCTCGACGAACGACTGGCCCGCGTGCCGGAAGGTGTCGCGCACGATCGCGCGCCGCGCCTCGAGGTCGAGCTCCGGAAAGGCGGTCGCGAGTTGCTCGAGCGCGAGGCCGCGCGGGAGTGCGAGCACCGCGTGCGCGCCGACGCCGAGCGCGCGGCCGAGCGCGAGCCCCGCCGGCACGGGCAGTGCGCCGACCAGCCGCCCGCTGCGCCAGATCGCGCGCGCGAGGAGCGCGTTGCGCGGGCCGCGCGTGGCGCGCCGGACGCGGCGCCAGAGCGAGCGACGGCGGGCCACTCAGACGACGCCGGCGCGGAGCAGGTCGTGCAGGTGGATGAGCCCGAGCGGGCGGCGCGAGCCGTCCGCGCAGACGACGAGCGAGGTGATGGGCCGCGTCGTGGGCGAGGGCCGCTCCATGACCGCGAGCGCCTCGGCGGCGAGCGCGTCGGCCGCGATGGTCCTCGGCGAGCCGCCCATCAGGTCGCGCGCCGTGAGCGTGCGGATGTCGGCGGCGCGCTCGAGGCCGCGGCGGAGGTCGCCGTCGGTCACGACGCCGACCAGGTCGCCGGCGGCGTTCACGACGGTCGTCACGCCGAGGCGTTTCGACGTCATCTCGACGAGCGTGTCCTTGAGCGAAGCGCTCTCGCGGACAACCGGCAGCTCGGCGCCCGTGTGCATCACGTCCTCGACGCGGAGCAACCGGCGACCGATCGCGCCCGCCGGATGGAAGAGCGCGAAGTCCTCGGCCGAGAAGCCGCGCTCCTCGAGGAGCGCGATGGCGAGCGCGTCGCCGAGCGCCATGGTGGCCGTGGTGCTCGAGGTCGGCGCGAGGCCGAGCGGGCAGGCCTCCTCGGGTACGCTCACGTCGAGCGTGACGTCGGCGCCGCGCGCGAGGGCGGACTCCGGGTTGCCGGTGATCGCGATCATCGGCACGCCGATGCGGCGCGCCACCGGCAGGATGCGCAGCACCTCCTCGACCTCGCCGCTGTACGAGACGGCGAGCAGCGCGTCGCCGCGGACGAGCGTGCCGAGGTCGCCGTGGCCGCCCTCGCCGGCGTGGAGGAAGAACGCAGGTGTCCCCGTGGAGGCGAGCGTGGCGGCGATCTTGCGGCAGACGAGGCCCGATTTTCCGATGCCGGTCACGACCACCTTGCCGCGGCAGGCGAGAAGGACGTCGAGCGCGTGTGCGAAGCTGGTGTCGAGCCGCTCGCCGATGGCGGCGAGCGCCGTCCGCTCGACGTCGAGCACGCGACGTGCGGACGCGAGCCGGTCGTCGAGGCCCCGTGCCTTCACGCACGTACCCCGTCGCGCAGCGCGCGGTCGACGGCGACCAGGTCGCGCAGGAGCGCGGGCAGCTCGGCGAGCGGCAGGCTCGTGTCGGCGTCCGAGAGCGCGCGGCTCGGATCCTCGTGCACCTCCATGAAGACGGCGTCGGCGCCGGCGGCGACCGCGGCACGCGCGAGCGTCGCGACGAAGCGCCGCTCCCCGCCCGACGCCGTGCCCCGACCGCCCGGCTGCTGCACGCTGTGCGTGGCGTCGAAGACGACGGGGCAGCCGGTCGCGGCGAGCAGCGGCAGCGCGCGCATGTCAGCCACCAGGTTGTTGTAGCCGAAGGCGAAGCCGCGCTCCGTAACCAGCAGATCCTGGTTGCCGGTCGAGCGGGCCTTCTCGACCACGCGCCCCATCTCGACGGGCGAGAGGAACTGCCCCTTCTTCAGGTTGACCGGCTTCCCGGCCGCCGCCACCGCGACGATGAAGTCGGTCTGCCGGCAGAGGAAGGCGGGCGTCTGGAGCACGTCGACGACGGCCGCCACCGCCGCTACCTGCTCCTTCTCGTGCACGTCGGTCAGCACCGGGAGCCCGGTCGCGCGGCGCACCTCGGCGAGGATCGCGAGGCCCTCCTCCATGCCGACGCCGCGGAACGACTCCAGCGACGTCCGGTTGGCCTTGTCGAAGGAGGACTTGTAGACGAGCCCGACGCCGGCGTCGGCGGCGAGGCGCGCCAGACGCTCGGCGTGGCGCAGCGCCGAGTCCCGCGACTCGATCACGCACGGCCCGGCGATCACCACGAGCGGCGCTCCGCCGCCGATCGTCACCGAGCCGACGCGAACGGAGCGGGCCACTACCGCTTGACCACCTTGAGCCCGCCGAGGAGCGGCGCCTCGCGGCGCTCGGCGCGCTGCTGGAGCGCGGCCTTGATGAAGCCCTTGAAGAGCGGGTGACAGTCCATGGGGCGCGACTTGAACTCGGGGTGGAACTGGCTGCCGACGAACCAGGGATGGTCGCGCAGCTCGATCATCTCGACGAGCGTGCCGTCGGGCGACACGCCGGAGAGCACGAGGCCGCCAGCGACGAGCCGATCCCGATAGGCGTTGTTGAACTCGTAGCGGTGACGGTGGCGCTCGGAGATCTTCTTCGTCTTGTAGAGCTTGCGCGCGAGCGAGCCCTCCTCGAGGACGCAGGGATACGCGCCCAGGCGCATGGTCGCACCCTTCTGCGTGAGCCCGCGCTGCGTGGTCATGAGGTCGATCACGGGATGCGGCGTCGCGGGGTCCACCTCCGACGAGTTGGCGCGGTCGAGGCCGCAGACGTGGCGCGCGAACTCGATCACCGCCATCTGCATGCCGAAGCAGATCCCGAAGAAGGGGATCTTCTGCTCGCGCGCCAGCTTCACCGCCATGATCTTGCCCTCGGTGCCGCGCGGGCCGAAGCCCATCGGGACGAGGATGCCGTCGGCGGTGCGGACGCTCTCGGGGATGCCGTCCTGCTCGATTTTCTCCGAGTCGACGTACGTCACCTCGACGCGGCAGTCGTTGGCGATGCCGCCGTGCGACAGCGCTTCGTTCAGGCTCTTGTAGGAATCGGTCAGCTCCACGTACTTGCCGACCATGGCGATGCGCACGTGCTCCTTCGGGCCCTTGATGGTGGAGACCATGCGCCGCCAGCGCCCGAGGTTGGGCGAGCCGGTGAAGATGTTGAGCTTCTCGACGATGCGCTCGTCGAGGCCCTCGGAGTGGAACTGGAGCGGCACCTCGTAGATCGTGTCGACGTCGGGGGCGGAGATGACGCTCGCCTCCTCGACGTTGCAGAAGAGGGCGATCTTCGCCTTCACCTTCTTCTCGAGCGGCTTGGCGGCGCGACAGAGGAGGACATCGGGTTGGATGCCGAGCCCCGTCAGCTCCTTCACGCTGTGCTGCGTCGGCTTCGTCTTCAGCTCGCCCGCGGTCGGGATGAAGGGCACGAGCGTCAAGTGCACGTAGAGCGCGTTCTGGCGCCCGACGTCCCAGCCGAGCTGGCGGATCGCCTCGATGAAGGGGAGGCTCTCGATGTCGCCGACCGTACCGCCGACCTCGCCGATCAGCACGTTCGCGCCCTCGGCGGCCTCCTTGATGCGCCGCTTGATCTCGTCGGTGATGTGCGGGATCACCTGCACCGTGCCGCCGAGGTAGTCGCCGCGCCGCTCGCGGCTGATGACGGTGTCGTACACCTGGCCGGTGGTGAAGTTGTTGCGCTTCCCCATCCGCGTCGAGACGTAGCGCTCGTAGTGGCCGAGATCGAGGTCCGTCTCCGCGCCGTCGTCGGTGACGAAGACCTCGCCGTGCTGGAAGGGGCTCATCGTGCCGGGGTCGACGTTGATGTACGGGTCCATCTTGACAAGCGTGACCTCGAGGCCGCGCGCTTCGAGCAGCGCGCCGATGGACGACGACGCCACGCCCTTGCCCAGTGACGACACCACACCGCCGGTCACGAAGATGAACTTCGTCTTCGACGCGTTCTTCACGACGCCCTCCCCATCGCCGTCTCGGCCCGCGCGAGGTCCTCGGGCGTGTTGACCTCGATCACCGGCTCGTCCGCTTGCCACTCGACCACCCCGATCGCGATCCCGTGCTCCAGCGCCCGGAGCTGCTCGAGCTGCTCGCGGCGCTCGAGCGGCGTCGGGGCGAGCGCCGCGAGCCGGAGCAGGACTTCGCGGCGATACGCGTACAGCCCGATGTGATGCCACCCGAGCGGCTCGCCCGGCCGCCGGCTGCCCTCGCGCTGGTACGGGAGCGGGCTGCGCGAGAAGTAGAGCGCCCGCCCGTCGCGCCCGACCACCACCTTGACGACGTGCGGCGAGCGCCACGCCGCTTCGTCGTGGAGCGGGGCGGCGAGGGTCGCCATCGGCAGGTCGGGCTCGGCGGCCATGCGGGCGGCGAGACGCTCGACCATGGCCGGGTCGAGCAGCGGCATGTCGCCCTGCACGTTGATGACGACCTCGGCGTCGAGGCCGCGCGCCACCTCGGCGAGGCGGTCGGTCCCGGTCGGGTGGTCGGCGCGCGTCATCACCACCTCGACGCCCACCGGCGCGACCGCGTCGCGGATGCGGGCGTCGTCGGTGGCGACGATCACGCGCGCGAGGCCCCGGGCGCGCGCCGTGCGCTCGGCGACGTGGCAGATCATCGGGCGTCCCGCGATGAGGGCAACCGCCTTCCCCGGCAGCCGGGTGGAATGGTAGCGCGCGGGGATGATGGCCACGGCGAGCGCGTCCATAAAAAAACCGCAGCCGGGTGCCCCGGCCGCACCTCGAGCACGACGACGCGCACCTCTCACGCCGCCGCGGACGATCCTCGGTCCAGGGGACTGGCTACGGGGTTTCCTTATAAGAGAGCGCACTCGCCGCTGTCAATTGACGGCCCCGATTTGACACCCGCGCGTGGGGCGCATACTCGGGCCGCGTGGCGGGCGGGCGTGGTCTGGTGGCGATCGCGGTGGCGCTCGGGACGGCGGGCTGCACCCTCGCGGCGCACAACCACCCGTGCTGGCCGTGGGTCGATCATCGCTTCGAGGGCCGGGTTCCCCCCGAGGTCGTAAAGGAGCTGGCGCACGACCGCGGCGCGCGGCGCGAGGTGATGGGCCGGCGCGCGCCGACCGGCGCCTACTGGCGGCCGCGGCACGGTGGCCTCCGCTCGCACGACCCGTTCTCGCGCTGGGAGCTGGCACGCTGCCCGAGCGGTCCGCCGGGCCGGCCGACGCCGAGGACCGAGGAGGAGCTGCCGAGCGGACCGGTGCCGCCGCGCCCCGTGCCCGCGGAGTGAGCCCGCTGGTGACGGCTCGGGGCGCATGTTAGCAGAGGTCATGTCGCGCGCCCTCGCCGTCTTCCTCGCCGCCCTCGCGACACCGGCCCTCGCCGCTGCGCCGCGTCCCATCCAGCTCGCCTTCCCGCGCTTCACGGTGCCGTCGCACAGCGACCGCGAGGTCTGCACCTTCGTGCGTCTCAAGCGCCGCGAGGCCATCGAGCTCGCCGGCTCGGCCGTGGTGAACCTGGGCGGCCGGCAGGACTTCACCAGCCATCACTTCATCCTGTGGGCTTACACGGGAAAGGACGTGGACAGCTTCGCGCGCAACAAGGTCGTCGACAGCAAGGCCTGCCTCGACTTCGGCCCCGCCGACCGCAATTCACGCAGCCTGATCCGCATCGCGCAAGCCGCCCGCACTCTGGAGATTCTCCCCGCCGGCCTCGCCGCGCGCATCGAGACGGCGGACAGCAGCCACGGCAAGGTCATCGGCTTCATCCTGAACAGCCACTGGATCAACAGCTCCGACCGCCCGCAGCACGCGAGCGTCAAGGTGAAGCTCATCCCTGCCCGACCGCACACCGTGAAGCGCCATCTGCTCCAGATCTTCGAAGCGACGGCGAACGCGATGCTCGACACGCCGCCCGGCGAAGTCTCGAAGGCCGCCACCTGGGCCTGGGGCCCCGGCCAGGTCGATTTCGGCGGCGCGGTGTTCGTCGGCGCGGTTCAGCCGAAGGGCGTCGCGTGCGTCACCTCGGTCACCGCCCACATGCACAAGCGCGGCAAGCACTTCGAGGTCGAGCTGGTCGATGCCGACGGCCACGCGAGCCCCTTCTTCTCCACCGACGCGTACTCGGACCCGGGACAGCGACAGCTCGACCCGCCGCAGCTCATCCGGCCGGGCGAGAAGCTCCGCTACACCTGCACGCACGACAACGGCGTCACCACCACGCAGAAGCTCGGCTGCGAGGAGGAGGCCGGCGTCGCGCCCGGCCACTCCCTCCTGTACTCCTTCCTCCACGGCACCGCGCTCCAGAGCGCGCCCAAGGACTGCCACGCCGACGCCGACTGCACGCCGACCGACCCGGCCTTCCCCACCCGCCACTTCTCCGGCCGCTGCGTGCCGGCACACCTCGTCTTCGGCTTCACCTCGAACGACGACATGTGCATCCTGCCCGGCACCTACTACGACGCCGTCCCGAACGCCGCGCCCGGCCACGAGTGCGACCTCGGACCGCTCCCCGTCATCAATTGAGACAGCCGGCGGCGGGGCATTGCCTTCGCCGCCGGCGTCCCGCACCCTCGTAGCCATGGCGACCGCAGCGGTCTCGATCGACGTCGGCGACGCGGACTTCGAGCGCGAGGTGCTCGAGCGCTCGCGCCAGACGCCGGTGGTGGTGGACTTCTGGGCGCCGTGGTGCGGCCCGTGCCGCACGCTCGGGCCCCTGCTCGAGCGGCTCGCCGTCGAGCACGCGGGCGCGTTCGTGCTCGCCAAGGTCAACGTCGACGAGGCGCCCGCCGTCGCCGCCGCGTTCCGCATCCAGAGCATCCCGGCGGTGAAGGGCTTCCGTGACGGCACGCTGGTGGCCGAGTTCGTCGGCGCCGAGCCCGAGCCGGCGGTGCGACAGTTCTTGGCCCAGGTGCTGCCCACCGAGGCCGACCGCCTGGCCGCCGAGGGCGAGCGCCACGCCGACCAGCCGGCCGTCGCGGCGGAGCGCTTCCGACAAGCGCTCGCAAGCGACGCCCGTCATCCGCGCGCGCTCCTCGGCCTCGCCCGCTTCCACGCCACCCGCGGCGAGGACGCCGAGGCGCTCGCCCTCCTCGAGCGCGTACCGCCTGGCGCGTCCGTCGCCCGCGACGCCGAGCGCCTGGCCGCCGAGCTGCGCACGCGGGTCGACGCCGAGGGCAACGAGGCGACACTCCGCCAGCGCGTCGCGACGAACCCGGAGGACCTCGACGCCCGCCTCGCGCTCGGCCGTCACCTGGCCGCCACCAAGCGCTACGAGGAGGCGCTGGCCGAGCTGCTCGAGGTCGTGAAGCGCGACCGCGACCACGCCGAGGGCGCGGCGCGCAAGACGATGCTCGACATCTTCGAGGTGCTCGGCCCGCGCCACGCGCTCACCGAGTGCCACCGCGGCGAGCTCGCCAAGATCCTGTTCCGCTGACGCAGCGTCACGCGAGTCTCGGCTGCTATGGCCAGCGTCGTCGCGGTCGTGCTAGCGGAATGGGTCTATGGATATCTCCTACTCTCCCGAGGAAGAGGCGTTCCGCCGCCAGGTGCGCTCGTGGCTCGCGCGGAACGTGCCGAAGCGCGCGCGCGACGAGCGGCCGATGGAGTGGGGGGATCCGCGGCGGCTGGCGCTGGCGAAGGCGTGGCAACGCAAGGTGTGCGACGCGGGGTATCTCGCGCTCGGGTGGCCCAGGGAGTACGGCGGGCAGGCCGCGGACGTCATCCGGCAGACCATCGTCAACGAGGAGATGGTGCGGGCGCGGGCACCGGGGCTCGTCGGCTTGATGGGCATCCAGATGGTCGGGCCGACGCTCATCCAGTTCGGCGGCGAGGAGCAGCGCCGCCACCACCTGCGGAAGATCCTGACGGCCGAGGAGATCTGGTGCCAGGGCTACTCCGAGCCGGGCGCCGGCTCCGACCTGGCGTCGCTCCGCACGCGCGCCGAGCTCGACGGCGACACCTTCGTGGTGAACGGCCAGAAGGTGTGGACCTCGAACGCGCAGTTCGCCGACTGGATGTTCTGCCTCGTGCGCACCGACCCGACGGCGCCCAAGCACGGCGGCATCTCGTACCTCCTGATCGATATGAAGTCGCCCGGCATCACGGTACGCCCGCTCGTGCAGATGACGGGCGACGCCGGCTTCAACGAGGTCTTCTTCGAGGACGTCCGCGTGCCGCGCGCGAACCTCGTCGGCGGGCTCAACAACGGCTGGCAGGTGGCGAACGCCACCCTCGCGCACGAGCGCAACATGCTCGGCGCGACGACTCGCACGCAGCAAATTCTGCAGAGCCTCATCCGCCTCGCGCGGGTGCAGGGACGAGGTGGACGGCGCGCCAGCGCCGATCCGATGATCCGCCAGCGGCTCGCGTCGCTCGCCATGCGCGTCGAGACGATGAAGCTCGAAGCGTACCGCCAGCTCACCGACGCGCTCCGCGGGCGGCGCCCCGGCATCTCGGCGGCGGTGAACAAGCTCGTCGCGACCGAGCTGAACCACGACCTCGCCAAGGCCGCCCTCGACATCCTCGGCTCCTACGGCCCGCTCGCGCGCACCGACGCCCGCGTTCGCGACCGCGGCATCTGGCCGCTCGACTACATGTTCTCGCTCGGCCTCATCATCGGCGGCGGCACCTCCCAGATCCAGAAGAACATCATCGCCGAGCGCGGCCTCGGCATGCCGCGGGAGCCGCGGCGGGAGGCGAGCTGATGGACTTCGGGCTCTCCGAGGACCAGGAGGCGCTCGCGCACTCGGCGCGCGAGTTCCTGGCGCGCGAGTGCGCGCCCGCGCTCGTGCGCGAGACGGCGAAGACGCCCGACGGCGTGCCGCGCGCGCTCTACGCCAAGATGGTCGAGCTCGGGTGGATGGGTCTCGTCGTGCCCGAGAAGGACGGCGGGCTCGGGCTCGGCGCGCTCGAGCTGGCACTCGTGCTCGAGGAGCTCGGGCGCGCCGCCGCGCCCGGCCCGTTCCTCGGCACGCAGCTCGTGGCGGCGGCGCTGGTGCGCGCCGGCTCGGCGGCGCAGAAGAAGCGCTGGCTCCCGCGGCTCCTGGCCGGCGAAGCGCTCGGCGCCCTCGCCTACCTCGAGGAGAGCGACCGCCACGACCCGGCGGGGATCGCCGCGGTGGCGCGGGGGACGGCGAAGGGCTGGCGGCTCCGCGGCACCAAGCTCTTCGTCATGGGCGTGCCCGGCGCCGACCTGCTCGTGGTCGCGGCCCGCACCCGCGCCGGCACGGGCGCGGCGGGCGTGTCGCTCTTCCTCGTGGAGGCCGGCGCGCCCGGCGTGCGCGTCCGGCCGCAGGAGACGATCGACCTCACGCGCCGCGTGGGCGAAGTCGAGCTGCGCGACGCCGTCGTCGAGCGGGGCGCGCTGCTCGGCCGTCCCGGGCAGGGCTGGCCGCTCCTCGCCCGCCTGCTCGACCTCGGCGCCGTCGGCATCGCGGCCGACAGCCTGGGCGGTGCGGCGCGCGCGCTCGAGATGTCGGTCGAGTACGCGAAGACGCGTCAGCAGTTCGGCCGCCCGATCGGCTCCTTCCAGGCGGTGAAGCACATGGCCGCGGAGATGGTGGCCGAGGTGGAGCCGGCGCGCTCGCTCGTCTGGTACGCCGCCTACGCGCTCGACCGCCGGCCGCGTGAGGCCGCACGCGCCGCCGCGGTCGCGAAGGCGCGTCTCGGCGAGGTCTACACCGCGACGGTCGACCGCGCCGTGCAGATGCACGGCGGGATCGGCTTCACGTGGGAGCACGACCTCCACCTCTGGTTCAAGCGCGCGCGCTGGAACGAGGTCGCCTTCGGCGATCCCACGTTCCAGCGCGAGCGGCTGGCGGCGATCGACGGCTACTGAGCCTCGGCTCAGGGCAGGAAGCGCGTGAGCGCGAAGCTCGGCGTTTCCGATGCGACGCCACCGACGACCACCCGATCGTCGCTCTGGACGCCGACGGCGTGCGCCTCGGTAGTGCTGAACGCCCCGAACGAGACCGCGGCCCGCTCCACCGACGCCGTGCCCGTCGTGCGGGCGACGGCGAAGTAGGACGTCTGCCAGGGCGCGCCGGCGCGGCCGACGGCGATGGTACGTCCCTGGCCGTCGCGCGCCGCGCCGAAGGCCTTGTCGACGGAGTTGAGGGCGTTTCCGATCACGTCGCCGAAGTCCACCAGGGTGAGGGAGGGCTGGGCGGTCGGGTCGGACAGATGCGCCAGGTAGAAGTCGCCGAGCCGATACGACGAGGTCCCGACGAGCATGGCCGCCGGGGACCCGGCCGGGGAGGCGAGGACGGCGGCGTTGGCGTCGAAGGGGCCGTTGGGATCGCCGAAGCCGAAGAGCCGCTTCGCGATGAGCTTCCCGTTCGGATCGTAGGCCGCGAAGGCGGCGCGGTACGCGAACTGGCCGGGCGCGACCTGCGCGCGCGACGTCCCGTAGACGAGGATGGTGCCGTCGGGCTCGAGGGCGAGCGAGCGCGCCTCGTCCTCGCCGCCGAAGTCGGTCAGCACGACGCCGCCCTGACCGAAGGTCGTGTCCTTCAGGCCCGGCGCGAGATAGCGCACGAGGACGAAATCGGCAGCGTCGGTTCCGTTCGCGCGCCCCGCCACCAGGATCGCGGGCAGGCCGTAGCCCTGGAGCGGCGAGAGCGCGACCGCGTTCGCCGCCGAGGTCGGGAGGTCGAGGTCGGCGGCGAGCCCCAGGAGCTTCCCCGCCCAGTCGTAGCGCGCGACCACGACGTGCGGGCAGCCGAGGCACCACTGCGAGGTCACGCTTCCGACGACGGTCACGTCCCCGAGGGGGCCGAACGCGGCGCCAGCCAGGTGGGCGTCGGCCGGGAGCTGGGCGAGGATGTCCGTCGGCATGTCGGTGATCACCTGCCCGTGGTTGCCGAAGCTCGGGTCGAGCTTGCCGCCGGAGTCGTACAGGGCGAGCCCGAAGGAATGGCGGACGCCGTCCGTCATCGCGACGTCGCCGGCGGCGAGGATGCGGTCGTCGTAGCGGATGGCGAGCCCGTTGATCGACGACGCCACCGTGCGCACGTCGCAGAAGCCGAACACGCGCTTGAAGGGCGTGATCACGCGCCCGAACGAGAGGTCGACGTCGAGGCCCGCGGCGCGACTCCCGCTCGAAGCGGTGAGGACGAGCGCGAAGGCGAGAAGCGTGCGGGTCGTGCGGTAGTTCATGGGAGCCTCCTTGGCGCCGGAGGCTAGCCAGCGCGGAGGGACGGCGGCAACGGAAAACGGCCTGCCCATCTCACCATTGGCGTACGCATTGCAGTCGTACGTAGTGCGACGCTATGCGAAGATCCCGGAATGCTTTTCTACCTGCACGGCTTCGCGTCCGGCCCCGCGAGCACGAAGGCCCAGGTGTTCCGCGCCCGGCTGCAGGAGCACGGCGCGGAGCTCGCGATCCCGGACCTGGCGCCCGACTTCACCCACCTCACGGTGACGAGCATGCTCGGCATCGTCGAGGCGCGGCTCGGGGCCGAGCCGGCGACGCTCCTCGGCTCCAGTCTGGGCGGCTACCTCGCCGCGCTCCTCGCCGCCCGCGCGCCCGCCCGGGTGCGCGCGCTCGTGCTGTTCGCGCCCGCCTTCGGCTTCGCCTCACGCTGGGAGGCGCGTCTCGGGCCCGAGGCCATGGCGCGCTGGCGCGCCGAGCGGACCCTGCCCGTCTTCCACTACGGCGTCGAGAACTACGTGCCGCTCGACATCGGGCTGCTCGAGGATACGGTCCGCTACCCCGACGAGCCCGACCCGCCCTGCCCTGTGCTCGTGTTCGCCGGCCGGCGCGACGACACGGTGCCGCTCGCGAGTGTCGAGCGCTTCGCCGCGGCGCGGGCGGGACGCGAGCTCGTCGTCCTCGACTCCGGCCACGAGCTGACCGACGTGCTCGAGCCGATGTGGGCGCGGACGCTGCCGTTCCTCCGCAGCGTCGGCACCCTCTAGCTCCGCAGCAACGCCTCTGCTGCGAAGATACCGGACATTGCCGACGCCGCGATTCCGAAACCAGGGTACGTGCTCTCACCGGCCAGATAGAGTCCACGTACCCGGGGGACGTGCGGGAACCAGGCTCTCGGATCGGCCGTCGGCGACAGGCCGTTGATCGCGCCTTTGTAGCGGTACATGGCGTCCCGGAAATCCTTTGGGCCGAGGATCCTCTTCACGACCACGTCCATGTCGTAGCGCTCGGATACTGCCTTGATGACGGCTTCGGCTATTCGTTCCGTCCTTTGCTCGTCCCAAGCGTCAATGGGCCCATCCTGCGCTATCGGCGGAAACATCTCGACGACACTTCCGCCCGGAGGTGCGAGGTCCGGGGTCGTCACCGTCGGCACGTACAACGATAGCCAGCGCTACGGCGTTTCGGGCCGGAAGCACTGGTACTGTTCTTCCATCATCGGAAGCACGTGGTTGAAATGGGTTCGCGCGTTGATCTTGTTCGAGAGGCCCAGCTGAACCCTCAACACCCTGATCGACAACGGAGCGGCGTCCGTGTGCTTTCTCATCTCCTCCGGCACGTCCCCGGCGTCCATCAGCTCGGCGAAGGTCGACATTCCGGAGGTCGTCGACAACACGGCGTCGGTCTCGATAACACCGCGACCGTCGACTTCGACTCCGTACGCCCGTCCGTCCCTGATCAATATCTTCCTGACTCTCGCATTGAGAGATATCTCGCCGCCGTTCCGACGCATGGGCTGGCTCAGTGCCTCGTGGACCTTCCCTATGCCACCTTCGGGCACATAGTTTCCTTCGCCCAGCATGGCGGCGAGCACCAGCATCTGTGAAGCGGGCAACTTCTCGGGCGGGGAGCCCAGGTAGAGCAGCGAGCCCGACAGCGTGGCACGCACCGCTTCGTCGCTGAAGAGACGATACAGCTCCGAAGCGACGGTGCCGCGCAGCTTGGGTATGTGGCGCCACCCCTTCAGAACGAACCGCAAGGTGGAGAACGGTCGATGAAACAAATCGTCGGTGAAGAGATTGAGGATGGGTGTCCATCGCTTCATCAGGGTGTCGAGCTCCTTCTGGAGCTTGGCCCCGTTTGCGACTCCATTCGGCCTCTCGACACGGACGTCCAGCCCGTCCCCGATGGTCACGACGACACCACCGGGCAGCTCCGTCGTCATGTTGGCGGTTATCTTGCGCAACGGCACCAGCGACGGGCGGTCGAGACCCAATCGCTCGAAGACGTGGTCGAGGAACCCTGGAAGGGCGACGTAGAGCGCACCATCGGGGAAGACGTAGCCCCCAATGTCGGAAGTCGCGCAGCACCCACCAAGCTTGTCGGTGGCTTCGAAGAGTTGGACTCGCACACCCCTCTGCGAGAGGAACGAGCCTGCCGACAGTCCCGACACACCGCCGCCGATGATGGCGACCGTCGCAACCCTGCTCATAGTCGTCCGGGATCGTCGGCAGGGTCGGGACCGAACTTTGGTCGTACGTCTGCTCGGCCGGGCGGAGGCTTGCCGAGCCAGGCGAACGCGTCGCGGACGACCGCCCGGCCGTCGCGCTCGACGACGTCGCCGTGCGCGACGACGACACGGTCGAAGTCCCAGGCGAGGATGCGGTCGACCGTCGCCCGCGCGGCGGCACGGTCGCGGAAGAGCAGGCGCTCGAGCCGCCCGATCGCGAAGCGGCCCCACGCGCCGTCGAGCACGAGCAGCGTCCGCGTGAGCGCGGACGGCGTCTGCCGCATGTTGAAGGCGAGGTCGGTCAGGAGGAGCGTGCGGCTCGCCCGGTGCCAGAAGACGACCTCGCCCATGAGCGCCATGGCGGCGAAGACCATCTGCTCGACCTCGCCCGGCACGACGGCCGGCGCGTCGGCGAGGACGCCGTGGAAGCGGAGGTCGCAGCGCTTCTCGGGGAGCCCCGGGGCGGCGAGCAGCCGGGCCTGGGGGTAGGCGGCGCCGTACGGCCCTACATATAGATGATGGAAGCGGTTCGGGGCGACGACGAGCCGGACCGGTCCGAGCGCGTCCAGGTCGCGGCGCGTGTCGGCGTCGAGCGCGACGGGCGAGTGCACGAAGAGGCCGCCGTCGGCGAGGCGGGCGACCGTCATGCGCGTCCCCACCTGGACGCCGAGGAAGCTCTGCGGCCGCTCGGTCACCCAGAGATCCGAAGCGAGCTGCCGCAGCATTCAGTTCTTCTGCGCCGTCGGGCGCACCAGGAGGTCGTGCACCTCCATGTGCGGTGGGCGCGTGAGAACCCAGAGGATCGCGTCGGCCACGTCCGCGGCCTCGAGGATCTTGAAGCGCTGGTCGAGCGTCCGGGCGGCGCCGGGCGTGCCGCTGAAGACGTCGGCGAACTCGGTGAGCACATGGCCCGGCGAGATGGCCGTGACGCGGATCGGGCTCTGCTTGGCGCGGAGCTCCCGGCGCAGCGCCTCGGTCAGGGTGCGCACCGCGAACTTGGTCGCCGAGTACATGCCCTCTTCGATGCCGGGTATCCGGTGTCCCGCCATGGATGACACGTGAACCACGTGCCCCGCCACCCCGCGCCGCTCCATGTCCTGGACGGCTTCGCGGGTGGCGATGCAGAGGCCGAGCACGTTCACCTCGAGCATCTCGCGCCACGCCTCGGTCGCGCCCGAGACGAGCGGCGCCGCCCGGCCGAGCCCGGCGTTGTTCACCAGCACGTCGACGCCGCCGAGGCGTTCGCGTGCGGCGGCGAAGAGCGCGAGGACGTCGGCCTCACGGCGCATGTCCGTGCGCTGCACGACGACGGCTGCACCCAGCTCCTTCGCGAGCGCGTCGAGCCGCTCGCGCCGCCGCGCGGCGGCGACCACCGTCGCGCCGGCGGCGGCGAGCAGGCGCACCGTCTCGGCGCCGATCCCGCTCGACGCACCGGTCACGACCACGCGCTTGCCGGCCAGCGACTCCATCACGCGCTTCTAGGACCCCTTGACCTGACCCGTCAATCGGTGTGATTTGGCGCGCGCTGGAGGAATTTCCATGCCCGTGGATGTATCGACGGTCGGAAAGAAGCTCGGCTCGGTCACACACACGTACACGGAGCGCGACGTCATGCTCTACGCGCTCGGCGTGGGCTGTGGTACCGGCGAGCTCCAGTTCACCTACGAGCGTGACCTGAAGGTCCTGCCCACCTTCGCCGTCATTCCGTCGTTTCCGGCGATGATGAACCTCGGCGGCGCGATGGACGTGAACCCGGCGATGGTCCTCCACGGCGAGCAGCGCATCGAGCTGCACGCCGAGATCCCCACCAGCGGGACGATCGTCACCACGCCGACGATCAAGGCGATGTACGACAAGATCAAGGGTGCCGTGGTCGTGGTCGAGACCGAGAGCGTGGACGCGAAGGGCAAGCTCCTCTTCCGCAACACCTCGAGCATCTTCGTGCGCGGCGAAGGCGGCTTCGGCGGCGACCGCGGCCCGAGCGGCGCGCGCAACGTCCCGCCCGACCGCAAACCCGACAAGTCCGTGTCGGCCAAGACCCTCCCACAGCAGGCGCTCATCTACCGGCTGTCGGGCGACATGAACCCGCTCCACGCCGATCCCGACTTCGCCAAGATGGGCGGCTTCGACCGCCCCATCCTGCACGGCCTCTGCACCTTCGGCTTCGTGGGACGCGCCGTGCTCGGCGCGTACTGCAACAACGACCCCGCGCGCATGAAGTCGTTCGAGGTCCGCTTCTCGGGCGTCGTCTACCCGGGCGAGACGATCACCACCGACATGTGGCAGGTCGAGCCGGGCAAGGTCGTGCTCACCGCCAAGACCGAGCGCGGCGAAGCGGTGCTCTCGGGCGCGGCCGCGGAGATCGCGGCCTGACGCCGCGCCGGGTCGCGGCCGTCGGCGTCGTCGCGTTGGTCGCGGCCGGCTGCACGCGCACGGCGCCGCCGCCCGCGCCGCCCGCGCCGCCGCCGCTCTCCGAGTCGGCGCTTCCGCCCACCCGCAGCGCCGAGTTCGAGATCGGCCCCATCAAGCAGACGCCGAGTGAGGACGGCCGTACGCTCTTCGTCGAGGGCACCGTCCGCAACGTCGGCTCGCGCGCGAGTCGCGACGTGAAGCTCTGGGTCGAGGGCCTCGACGCCGGCGGCGGGACGGTCACGCGCACCGAGGCGCTCCCCACGCCGCAGCAGATCGCGCCCGGCACCTCCGCGACCTTCGTCGTCCGCCTGCCGAACGACCCCGCGATCCGCACCTTCCACGTCGAGGCGATCGGCCGATGAAGCCGCCCGCGGGACGGCTCGCGATCGGCGACCACGTGCAGACGCCGGGCGGGCGCCCGGGCCGCGTCGTCGGCGAGCGCTTGATCGTCTCCAACGGCGCCTGGCGGTACACGATCGCGCTCGACGAGGGCGGCACGGTCGAGTTCCTGGACTACGAGCTGCGGCGGCTCGAGACCTGAGAGGCACACGATGGAGTACGAGCAGATCCGCTACGCCGTCGAGGACGGCGTCCTCACCCTCACGCTCCACCGTCCCGAGAAGCTGAACGCGTTCACGGGCCGGATGATGGTCGAGCTGATCGACGCCTTCGATCGCGCCGACGACGACGACGCCGTCCGCGCCGTCATCGTCACCGGCGCGGGTCGCGCCTTCTGCGCCGGCGCGGACCTCTCGGGCGGCGGCGAGACCTTCGACTACCGCGAGCACGGCGGCATCGAGGAGCACCGCGACGGCGGCGGGCGCGTCGTGCTCCGCATCTTCGAGTCGAAGAAGCCGGTGATCGCGGCCATCAACGGGCCCGCGGTCGGCGTCGGCGTCACCATGACGCTGCCGATGGACGTCCGCCTCGCCTCGAGCACGAGCCGCATGGGCTTCGTCTTCGCCCGCCGCGGCATCGTCCCCGAGGCGTGCAGCAGCTGGTTCCTGCCCCGCCTCGTCGGCATCGCACAAGCTGCGGAGTGGGTCTACACGGGACGGGTCTTCTCCGCCGAGGAAGCGCTCGCCGGCCGCCTGGTGTCGCGCGTCGTCGCACCCGAGGCGCTGATGGACACCGCACGCGCGCTGGCGCGCGAGATCGCCGACAACACCTCGGCCCTCTCGGTCACGCTCGCCCGCCAGCTCCTCTGGCGCATGCTCGGCGCCGACCATCCGATGGAGGCGCACAAGGTCGACTCGAAGTGCATCTACTTCATGGGCCGCTCCGCCGACGCGATGGAGGGCGTGAGCGCGTTCCTCGAGAAGCGGCCCGCGCACTTCGGCATGCGGCCCAGCGCCGACCTGCCGCCGTTCTACCCCTGGTGGCCGGAGCGGCGCTTCAATCAAGAGCATTCTTCGTCTCAGGCCGGACTCTCCGCCGACGAGTTTAGAAAGCTTCTTTGAGCCTCAAATGCTGCAGGCTGAGAATCTGAAGGTCATGCGCTCCTGGTTGGTCGCCAATAAGGGGCTACCCAACGGCACGCCCTTCTCTCGAGACCGCTTCGTGAACTTCCTTACCAGCGTCGAACAACAGATACTCAAGCTCTCGGACAAGGAGCTCGAAGCGACGGCCGAGTCCACCGGGGACCGGGACCGCTCACAGCGCCTTCTGACGTGGCGCTGGACGAGGCGGACCATCTCTCTCAGGGACTTCGGCCCGTGGCGGACCGTTGGAGACGCGCTGCCACTTGAGGCGTGTGGAGACTCCGCAGTGGAGGCCGCTGCTTTCATCTCACGTTTCTCCGAGCTAGCGACTCCCGGTACCGACCCTGATGCCCAAGAAAAGTACAAGCGAGCAGTGGCCCGCATTCGGGACTTGGAGCAAGTCGCCGACGTGATCCTCAGTCGTCCCCTCCTCGCAGTCCTCGTTGCGGAAGCCGAGCAGCGGGGCCGCAAGGACTGCCGACAACTCCGCTTTTCATCAGAGGATGGAAGCCACAGAGCTATCGCGGTTGCTCTAGCCGGCCACGACAGTATCGGGGCATGGGTCGGCAATCCCGGCTGAACGGAGTTCCTCGCCCTGGCTTGCCTGGCGGTCAGATCGCACCTTTTCCCTTGACTCCCGGGCGTAGTTGGAGCTACCGCGACCTCGCGAACGGAGGAGTCTAAATGTACGTCCTCACGCGTGGGCTCGCTACTCTCTCCGTTCTGATCGCCGCGTCGGTCGTCCTCGCAGCCCCGAACCACACAGATGCCACCGCCACTCCAGGCGAGAAATGCGCCGTCGCCAAGCTGAGGGCGACGTCCAAGAAGGCCGCGGCCAAGGTTGTCTGCTACGAGAAGGCCGTCCTCAACGGACAAGCGGTGGACCTTACCTGTCTCATGAAAGCGGAAGCCGCGTTCGCTCTCGCTTTTCAGAAGGCCGAGGCGAGGGGCGGGTGTGCGACAACCGGCGATGCGTCTACCATCGAGGCGAAGGTCGACCGGTTCGTCAAGGACGCTGTCATGGAGCTCCCGCCGACACCTCGGACCACGACCTCGAGCACGACCACCACGACCACGACGACGAGTACAACGACTACAACCGGCGTTTGCATAGACATCTTCGGCAAGATTGCGGGTTCGACATGCACGCAGGATGTGGACTGCCCCCCACTGACTGGCTCCTGCACGAGCGCGGGCGACTGCGAGCTCGGGTGCCCGAGCGTTGGTGGGTATTGCCCGGTTGGTCTCGCTTGCGCTCTTGACCCATCCGTCGGGGCCGTCTGCACCGGGTGCCCGCCTTGTCCAGGTGGCATCCCTTGCATCGCTGGTCGCTGTGTGACCGCGGGCACGTGCGGCCCTGGCCACACCGGAGGCAGGTGCGCGCTGCCCGGTTCCTGCCTGAGCGATTGTCTGACCGCCTGCGTCCCGTGATTGTCGCCGGCGCGGAGCAGTTGGTGTTCGGTATCGGACAGCTTCGCGTGATATGCGCGCGTCTCGGTGATCGACACCAATGGCTGAGATCGCTAATCCACTCTGGGAGGGGCTGAAGCAGGCCCTGGATGCACGAGGCATTCGGCATGTCGCCGACTGGCCCCTGGGTGCTCACGTTTCCCTATTCTGGCAGGCCGATCGCTACTTGGTCCTCGGCGCCTACAACTCGAGGCCCCCCAATGAGTGGTGGGGGCTCCAAGCGATCGTCGTGGACCCGATAATAGAACTCGGGAGTTCTGCCGTGGCGGTTCGCTTCCTCTTCCAGAACGACGCCGCCAGCAGCTACCTCGTGACCGGTCCCCAGCTGCGGGCGATGTTGCCGGAGCTTTCGGTAGGTGCGCCCAAACCCACCGCTGGGCCACGGCCAGACCCGATCTCAGAAGCGCTCGGCCTCCCTCCACAACCCCGTACCAAAGGTCCTCCGAGCCCCAGCTATAAGATCGAGCCCAAACACCTGCCCGGGGCGGCGCCGTACCTTAAGGGTCGCGCTATCGTGGACGCACTTCAGGCGGCGATTTCGGAAGCCGTGTCCGAGCGAACGTTTGATCCAACGACCTTGCTTCATCCTGATCGACGCGACCGGTGGCGTGGCCGCCTCGCGCTCCCGCTGGAACGACTACGAGTAGAGCGAGCGAGCTCATAGGCGCGCTCCCGCAGTCACCATCCTGGGGGCGCGCCGTCCCGGCTGCCGCTTTCCGTGTAAAAGTGCGACACCCGGCTGCGACCCGGCTCGGAAACCCCTAGCTTTCCAACTACTGACTTATCCACATTCAAGTAGATCGATCCAGGGACGGCGGAAGGTCGCGCGGAACCGCCGAACGGGCGGCTCCTCCGTGTCGAGGAAATCCTCGAACGCGGTGAGCCGGATGCCGTTCTGTTCGATCGCCTCGATCTCCGCGCGGGTGAGCGGCCACGGCATGGCACCCTCCGGCTCCGCCGCCTCGCGGCCGCGCGCGACGACGAGGAGCGTCCCGCTGGGAGCCACGAGGTCCCCGAGTACCCGGCCGGCGACCGCACGCTCGCGCGGCGGGAGGACCTGGAGCGTATACGTCTCGGCGACGAGATCGAACGCTCTCCGCCAGTGGGCCGGCGGCGCGAGGAGGTTGGCCGTCGTGTAGTGAACGCGCGAGCCCGG
>JBGQET010000052.1:0-32658 GCA_041496545.1 Binatia bacterium
GCCGGGTCCGCGACTCGACCCGGATCACGTCGGCGCCCATCGCCCCGCAGAGCGCGGTCGCCTGCGCGCCGTAGCCGAGACGGGTCAGGTCGACGATGCGGACGCCGTCGAGGGGGCCCGCGCTCACGATCGCTCGCTTCCCTTGAACGACGCGAGGACGCCGGCCGCGCAGATGAGACAGATCCCGACCAGGGGGTACCAGATCGCCTCGGTCGCGGTCGGCCGCTCGCGCACCCAGTCCCCATTCATACCCTTGTTCCAGGCCACCGAGGCCGTCCACAGGAGGGCCATGCCTGCGAGGACGAGCGCGGCCGCCGCCACGTCCGCGACCCGCTCGCCGGTCGAACGGGTCCCGCGCACCGACAGCTTCACCCCGCGTCGCTCCGCTTCGTCGAACCGCTTCTCGAGATAGCCGCACACGAGCCCCATCCCGAGAAGGACGAACGCCAGCACGCGAAGCGTCGACAGCTCGACCAACGGGTGCGCGATCGGGAAGAGCGTCCAGAGCTTGCCCGTTCCGAGCAGGCCGGCGAACGCGGTGAGCCCCACCGCGCGGACGATCGTGCGGACGGTTGCCTCCGTCATCGACCGCGCGCCCCGGCCGCGGAGCCGTTCCCGAACGGATGCGTCGAGGTCACGCCGCCGTCGACGGTGCCCTCGCGCACCAGCACGAAGTTGTCGAGCTCGATCTCCCAGTCGATGCCGCGCGCGTTCAGCAGCGCGAGGGCGTCTCCCAGCCCGCGCGCGTCGAGCGCGCCCTTGGCGAGCGTGATGTGGGGCAGCCAGCGCTCCGGCGCGTAGTACGGCGTGACGCCGGGCCCCGGACCGGTGATCGCCCAGACCGCGCGATGGACGGCGTCGAGGGTGGGCCCGCGCACCACCGGGACGTAGATGACCGGCTCCGGGCCGGGGAACACCGCGACGCCCGTGGCGCGCACGCAAAACGCCGCCGTGCGGCGCGCGAGCGCGTCGATCGTCGCCACGAGCGCGCCGTCGTAGGCCGCGGCCACGTGGTACGAGACGTGCGGCACCGGCGGGAACACCCCGGCGAGCCCGCACCGGAGCGCCAGCTCCTCGCGCAGGCGCTCCACCCGCGCCGTGTGCTCGGCGTCGAGCAGCGAGGCGACGGCGTTCACCCTACGCGACCTCGCGCCCGCGCGGCGGCGCGCTCCAGAAGTCGGGCCGCACCTCGATCTCAGCCGGCATGCCGGCGAGCGCGACCTGCGTCTCGAGGAGGCGGGCGCAGCCGCCGCAGAACCACTCGCGCAGCACAACGGCGCCGGCGGCGCGCCGGGGTGCCCAGGCGGGCGTGATCGCCGCGTGCTCGGGCGTGCCGAGGACCGTCTCCGCTCGACCCGCGCCGTCCTTCCAGTCGCGGGGCGCGCGGGCGAGGCCGGTGCCGCAGTCGGCGCAGCGGGCGACGAGGCCGCGTCCCGCCCGCACCACCTCGACCGCGGCCGAGAGCCGTCCGACGAGCGCCGCGTCGCGCGGGGGATCTTCCGGCCGCGCGCCGAAGCGGGCGCGGGCCCGGCGCGCGGCGCGGATCGCGTCGCGGCCCACGGCGGTGGCCGGGCCGTCCACCCCGCCGCCGGCGACGACGACGCCGTACACCGCGCGCGCCGCGGCGGGCGTCACGTAGCCCTCGCGCACGTCCGCCGCGACCCGCTCGGGCTCACGCCCGAGTGGGTCGCCGAGGCCGCTGCCGCTCGCGTTGGCGAAGCGGAACGCGTCGCCCGCGCGGAGCGCGACCCCGACGGCGTTGAGCCCGACGGCGACCGGCGTGCCGCCGACGTCTTCCCAGCGCGCCGGCACGCCGTTTCGCAAGCCGCCCTTCCGGAGCTCGAACAGCGTGCACGCACCCGGGTAGCCGCCGAAGAGCCCGGCGAGCGGGATCGCGCGGCGCATGCCGAGCGTCGTGCCCTCGAGGGCGTCGGCGCCGTGGACGGTGAACGCGGCGTCGACGCTCGCGCCGCCGCGGAAGCGCCCCGCGCCGCCCGCGTCGGGACGCAGCCGCTTGTAGAGGTAGCGCACCGGATAGGTCTGCTCGACGGTCTCGACGTCGGGGTAGACGAGCCCCGGACCGCCGTAGTCGCTGCCCGTCATGTCGACGCCGTCGCGCTCGGCGCACGCCCCCGCGCCGACGGCGTTGCCGTCCATGACGAGGAAGGTCTCGGCCGCGCCCGCGCGCGTGCGGCCGTGCCACGACGACAGCCCCATGCCCGTCGTCCCGCCCGGCGCGGTGATGCGCGCCTGGAGTCCGGCCGGGGCGTCTGCCGGCGGCACGCAGGCGAGCGCCTTCTTGAGGCACGTCTCGCCCAGCTCCATCGCCATGAGCCCGACGTGCATGTGCGCCGCCGCCACCGGCGCGGGCGGGCGCGCATTCACGATCGAGCCCTCCGGCGCGACGACGCGGACGGGCTCGAGGATGCCGTCGGTGAACGGCACGTCGGCGGCGAGGAGCTGGTGCACGCGCACCACCAGCTCCGAGCGGACGATCTCGGGCTTGGAGTTGAAGAAGTAGGGGCACTGCGGCGCCGAGCCCGTGTAGTCGAACTCGAGCCGCCCGTCGCGCACCCGGAGCGTGCAGCGGACGAGGAAGGCCTCCTCGTCGAACTCGCTCCAGCCCTGCTGTACGTACTCGCCCTCGGGCAGCGCGGCGATGCGCGCCGCCAGCACGCGCGCCGAGCGGCGTCGGATCTCGCGGAACGCCCGGCGGAGCGCGGCCGGCCCGTACTCCGCCTCCAGGGCCAGCATCTTCTGCTCGGCGACGTGCGTGCCGGCGACGAGGCTCTTGAGATCCATCTCGACCGTCTCGCGCTGGCGGACGTTGGTCAGGATGAGGCTCCAGACGTCGGGGGCGGGGACGCCGGCGACGGCGAGCCGCACGGGCGGGATGCGAACGCCCTCCTGGTAGCACTCGCGCGCGTTGGGGGCGAAGCTGCCCGGGACGAGGCCGCCCATGTCGACCATGTGGCCCGAGGTGCTGGCCCAGCCGATGCGGGTGCGGCCGCGATGGATGGGCCGCATGACGACGACGTCTTGGAGGTGGAGCCCGCCGCCGTCGTGCGGGTCGTTGGCGATGAAGACGTCGCCGGGCGCGATCGAGCGGCCGAAGCGCTCGCGCACCACGGCGATCGCGGCCGCGCAGACGCCGAAGTGGAAGGGCACCGTGGAGGCGTTGCCGACGATGTGCCCGTCGGCGTCGTAGACGATGCAGGAGAAGTCGCGCGCCTCGCTCACCACGGGCGAGACGGCGGTCTTCACGATCGCCGCCGACATCTCCTGGGTGAGGTGCTGGAGGCGGTGGCGGATGACCTCGAGCGTGATCGGGTCCAGGCGCGCGGGCATGGGGCGTCCCGCTCCTTAGCGCGCGACCGCGCGCGCCGCCAGAGCGGCGGCCACCTCGATCGCGAGGCTGCCGCGCTGGTCGACCGACGCGCGGTCGCCGGCACCGACCAGGATCGTCGTGTCGCGGCGCTCGACCAGCGCCGGACCGCGGAGCGCCATGCCCGGGGCGAGGCGCTCGCCGTCGTACACCGCGACCCGGGTGCGGCCGGCGCCGGGCAGCCACGCGGTCCGCGTGCCGCGCGCCGCCGCGCGCGCGTCGGCCCGACCGAGCGACGCCGGGGCCGGCGCCGGACGCGGCACGCGGCCCAGCGCGACGACGCGGCAGTTGACGAGGTCGATGGCGGAGCCGCCGGCGAGCGCGCCCGTCCCGTAGAGCGCGGTGTAGCGGGCGCGGAAGTCGTGGGCGAGGCGGGCGACGGCGGCGGCGCCGAGCGAGCGCAGCGGCACCGTCACCTCCCAGGTCTGGCGGTGGAAGCGAAGGTCGCACTCGCGCCGGACGGTGACCCGCGCGGGCGCGATTCCCTCCCCGCGCATCGCCGTCCGGACCTCTTCTTCGAGGGCCGCGAAGCACGCGGTCAGCTCGCCGGCGTCGGCGGGGAGCGGGCGGAAGAGGGTGCGGGCGGCTTCGCGGCGGACGTCGGCGGTGGCCGCCCCGAAGGCCGAGAAGACGGCGGACAGCGCCGGCACGAGCACGCGGCCGATGCCGAGGGCGCGCGCGATCGGCGCCCCGAAGAGCGGACCGCAGCCGCCGTAGCAGAGGAACGCGAAGCGGCGCGGGTCGAGACCGCGCTCGACGAGGAGCCCCTTCACCGCGAGCGTCATCTGCTCGCACGCCAGGCGGTAGACGCCGGCCGCGGTCGCCTCGGGGTCGAGCCCGACCGTGCGGCCGAGTCCGGCGAGCGCGCCGACGGCGCGCTCGCCGTCGAGCGCGAAGCGGCCGCCGAGGAAATTCCGCGGGTCGATCAAGCCGAGCGCGACGAGCGCATCGGTCACGGCCGGCTCCGAGCCGCCGCGTCCGTAGCACGCGGGCCCGGGCTCGGCCCCGGCGCTCCGCGGGCCGACGCGCAGCAGGCCGCGCGCGTCGGCCCACGCGAGGCTGCCGCCGCCCGCGCCGATCGAGCTGACCGCGACCATCGCCATGCCCGTCCAGAGCCCGAACAGCTCGGCGCGCGCGCGCCGCTCGGCCGCGCCGTCGTGCACGACCGCGACGTCGAAGCTGGTGCCGCCCATGTCGCCCGTGATCACGTCGCCCGCGCCGAGCGCCTGCGCCGCCGTCACGCCCGCGACCGGCCCCGACTGCGCCAGGAAGACCGGCTTGGCGCGCGCCTCGGCGGCGGAGAACGTGCCGCCGTTCGACTGCATGACGGCGATCGGCACGCCGAGCCCGGCGCCCGCGAGCCGCGCTTCCACCGCGTCCATGAACGCCGAGAACGCGCGCCAGGTGTAGGCGTTCAGCACCGTCGTGGTCATGCGCTCGTACTCGCGGAGCACGGGGAACAGCTCGGCGGAGCAGGAGACGTGGACGCCGGGGTGGCGCGCCTCGGCGATCGCGCGCACGCGCCGCTCGTGCGCCGGGTTGCGGAAGGACCAGAGGAGGCAGACGGCGAGCGCCTCGACGCCGTCCGCGACCAGGCGGTCGATCGCCGCGGCGCTGCCCGCTTCGTCGAGTGCCTTGACGACGCGGCCGTCACGGTCCACGCGCTCGGGCACCTCCGCGATCCACCGGCGCGGCACGAAGACGGGGAGCGGGTGGTTCATGCCGTCGACGCCGAGCCGGTGGCCGCGGGCCATGGGCCAGAGATCGGCGAAGCCGCCCGTCACGAGGAGCCCGGTCGGCGCGCCGCGGCGCTCGGCGAGGCAGTTGGTGACGGCCGTCGTGGCGAGCCCGAAGTGGACGGTGGCGGCGAGGAGACGGCGGAGCGGCGTGCCGATGTCCGCCGCCGTCGCCTCGAGCGCGGCGAGGAGGCCTTCGACGAGCGCCGTCGGCGTCGTCGGCGCCTTGCCACGCCAGCCGCCCGTGCCGTCGGTGACGAAGCAGTCGGTGAAGGTGCCGCCGATGTCGATGCCGATGGCGTACGCAGGCATGGGGCGCGCGACCATAGCCGGCGCCCCGCGAGGGGGGCAAGTTGCGACCCTTCACGGGGCGCGGGCGACGCTGGGCGCGACGAGGCGATGGCCCCGCCATGCAGGCGCGACCGCCTGCGCCGGCGTCGTGACCCTCACTATGTCGGGCGCTCACTTCTACGCCCTCCAGCACAGCTCCGGCGAGGACGTCTGCCTCCTGATTCTCGCCCTCGTCATGGGCACGCCGGTCCTGCTCCCGTGGAGCTGGCGCGCCCAGGCCATGCTCGCCGTCGGGGCGCTCTTCAGCGTCGCCCTGAACGCACCCCATCTCGTCTGGACCGCGCCCGCAGGCCGCATCACGTTGACGATGACGTCGGCCGCGCTGGTGTCGGTTGCCGGCGTGATCCTCATGGAGCGCACGCGGCGCGCCGCCTTCGTGCGTCACGCGCTCCTCCTCGACGCGGGCGCGGTGAAGGACCGGCTGATCGCGGACCTCCAGGCGGCCAACCGGCTCAAGGCCGAGTTCCTCTCCACTATGTCGCACGAGCTGCGCACGCCGCTCAACGTGATCACCGGCTACGCCGACATCCTCGCCGAGGATGGCTTCGGCCCGCTCACCGCGGAGTCGCTCGACGCCGTGGCACGCATCCGGAAGAGCGCGCGCGACCAGCTCGGGCTCATCACCGCCACCCTCGACCTGAACCGTCTCGAGGCCGGCAGCTACACCGTCGAGGCCACGCCCGTGGACCTCGACGAGCTGTTCGCCGAGACGCGGCAGAACCTCGACGTCGTCGCGGGCGTCACGCTCCGCTGGCGGAACGACCTCGGCGCGCGCTCGGTGACGACGGACCGCGCGAAGCTCGCGACCATCGTCCATAACCTGCTCGACAACGCGCTCAAGTTCACCCCCGAGGGCGAGGTCGAGGTGACGGCCGCCGCGGCGGACGGGGTGCTCGCCGTGACCGTCCGCGACACCGGCATCGGCATCGCGGCGGACGACCTGCCCGTCATCTTCGACGTCTTCCGGCAGCTCGACGGCTCCGAGACGCGTGCCCACGGCGGCGCCGGGCTGGGGCTGCACGTCGTCAAGCGGCTGGCGGAGCGGCTCGGGGGCTCGGTCGAGGTGGAGAGCCGGCCCGGCGCGGGTTCGACCTTCCGCGTCCGCCTGCCCGCGCACCTCGCCTGAAAACCCCCGCCCCGCCTCAAGTTTTCCGCGCTGCCCGCCGATGCAGAGGCGATGGGCTCTGCCCGCCAAGACGACGGCGTGCGCGAGGTCAGCGCGGCCGAGGTCGCGCCGCGCGCCCCCGCACCCGACGCCGCCGCCATCCGCGCCGCCTACCGCCAGGAGACGGCGCGCGCGCTGCACGGGTGGCTCGGGCTCGCCGCCACCATCTTCCTCTTCTTCATCGGGATCGGAAGCCTGCTCGAGTGGTTCCACCATCCGGCGCGCGGCGCGCCGGCGCTGGTCTTCTACCTCGACTACACGATCGTCTGGGTCCTCGCGCTGGTCGCCAGTCGACATCCGCGCGGGCGAGCGCGGACGGCGCTCATCGCGATGGGGCTCGAGGCCGCGGTCGCGATCCTGCTGAGCGGCTACGCGGCGACCGTCGGCGCCGAAGCCGAGATCTACCTCATGGCGCACATCTGCCTCATGTGCGGCCTCGCCTCCGTCGTCCCGCTCGGCTGGCGCGCGCAGCTCCCGGTGTCGATCGTCTCGCCCCTCTCGCTGTGGCTCGCGGCGCCGTATCTCGTCTGGACCATGCCGCCCACGTACGTGGTCCTCGGCATCGTCGCCGGCGCGTTCATCTCGCTGATCGCGGCGGCGTCGGTCGAGAGCTACCGCTACACGGCCTTCGCGCGCAGCACCCTTCTGGCGCACGCCTCGGCGCTCACCCAGGAGGAGGCCGACATCGCCACCGCGCTCTTCCACGTCGGCCAGGCGCTGGAGGCCCACCTCGGGGAAACGGACCTGGTGGCACGCATCAACCGGCTCGCGGTCGAAGCGCTCGGCTGCGACGACAGCTACATCTACCTGTGGGACGAACGCCGGCACGCCTTCCGTCTCAGCACCGACAGCGGGTTGCGGCCCGAGATCCGGGCACGCATCGCCGACGTCGAGTTCTCGCCCGACTGGCCGCTCATCGCCGGGCTCCGCCCGGGCCACCTCTTGGAGATGCCCGACTGCGCGCGGCAGAGGTTCGTGTCCCGGACCCTGCTGCGGGTCGCGGAGTGCGCGTCGCTGCTCGACGTTCCCCTCTGCCGCGGCGAGGAGCGCGTCGGCGTCATCATCCTGAGCCACCGCCACCGCACGGGCGCGTTCAGCGCCAAGGAGCACCGCCTCGCGTTCGGCATCGCGCACGCCGCCAGCGTGGCGCTCGAGACCGCGCGCCTGATCGCCACGCTCCAGGACGCGAACCGGCTCAAGTCGGAGTTCCTCTCCACCATGTCGCACGAGCTCCGCACGCCGCTCAACGTGATCACCGGCTACGCGGACATCCTCGCCGAGCGCGGCTTCGGGCCCCTCACCGCCGAGCAAGCCGAGTCCGTGGAGCGGATCCGGCAGAGCACGCGCGACCAGCTCGACCTGATCGACGCCAGCATCGACCTGAACCGCCTCGAAGCGGGACGGGACGTGGTGGACGTCGATCGCGTGGACGTCGACGCACTGTTCGCCGAGATCCGTCACGACCTCCGCGCGGCCGACTCCGCGATCGTCGGGCTCCGCTGGCGGAACGCCGTCGACGGCCGGCCGGTGCTGACGGACCGCGTGAAGCTGAAGGCGATCATCAAGCACCTGGTGAGCAACGCGCTCAAGTTCACGGCGCGCGGCGAGGTCGAGGTGGCGATCGACGAGGACGCGGGTCGGCTGTGTATCCGGGTGCGCGACACCGGGATCGGCATCGCGGCGAGCGACCTGCCGACCATCTTCGAGATGTTCCGCCAGGTGGACGGCTCGAACACCCGGCCGTTCGGCGGCGTCGGCCTCGGGCTCTACATCGTGAAGCGTCTCGTCGAGCGGCTGCACGGCGAGGTGACGGTGGCGAGCGCCCCGGGTGTCGGCTCGGTGTTCACCGTCACCCTTCCCGCTTCGCCGATCACCGCGGGGGGCGCGACTCGATGACGATGGGCGCCAGCATGCCGGACGCCCGGACGCCCGCCGGCGACGCCGCGGCGCTCGCCGCCGCCTATCGGGAGGAGACGGCGCGCGTCCTCCTCTACCGGCTCGCCATCGGCATCACGATCTTCCTCTCCGTCGGCGCGATCTCGATGGTGTTCGAGTGGGGGCACCACCCCGACCGTCTCGTACCGCTGGCGTGGATCTACGCCTTCGAGGTGGCGCTCTGCGGGGTGGGGCTCTTCGTCGCGCACCGCTGGAGCCCGGCGATCGTCGGCGCCTTCGTCACGGGCGCCCTGACGGCGGTGATGTCCTCCTACAACGCGCTCGTCGGCGGCACGCTCGAACGGCTCGCGATGGGGCTCACCGCGGTGATGACGGGCGTCGTCGTGCTCATGCCATGGCCCTGGCCGGCGCAGCTCTTCGTGGCGCTGGCGGGCTTGAGCGGCTTCGCGGTCGCGGCCCCCCATCTCCCCGTGACCGACTCGCTGCCGATCACGGTCATCGTCACGGTCACGAGCGGCGTCATCTCCGTCCTCGGCACGTTCTTCCTCGATCGCTACCGGCACGAGGCGTTCGTGCAGAACGCGCTGCTCCGCCAGAGCTCGGCGGAGCAGCAGGAGGAGGCGGAGATCGCGGCGGCGCTCCTCCAGGTCGCCGAGCAACTGAACGAGCACCTCGACCAGCCCGACATGCTCGAGCACGTGAACGCGCTCGCCGTCGGGGCCCTCGGGTGCGATTGGAGCATGACGTTCGTGTGGCAGCCGACACCGGGCGTGTATCGTCTGGCGGCGAGCGCCGGCGTCCGGCCGGAGCTGGTCGACGAGCTCTCGCCCCTGGACTTCCCGCTGGGCCCCGTGCCGGTCGTGCTGCCCCTCGACGACGCGCGGTCGTTCGAGCTTACCGACGTCCGCCGCCAGTCGCTCGTCCCCCTGCCCTTGGTGGAGCGCTGGGAGGCGGCGTCGGTGCTCCAGGCCCCGATCTCGCGTCGCGGCGAGTTCCTGGGCGTCATCGCGAGCGGCTACCGCCGTCGCACGGGGCCGTTCTCCGGCAAGCAGCGCCGCCTGGCGCGCGGCATCGCGCAGGCGACGGCCGTCGCGCTCGGCAACGCCCGCCAGATCACGCGACTCCAGACGGCGAGCCGGCTCAAGTCGGAGTTCGTCTCCACCATGTCGCACGAGCTGCGCACGCCGCTCAACGTCATCACGGGCTACGCCGACCTCCTGCTCGAGGGCGCCTTCGGCACGCTCGACGTCGGCCAGCGCGACACGGTCGCCCGCATGCGGCGCAGCACGCTCGAGCTGACCGATCTCGTGAACGCGACCCTCGACCTGAACCGTCTCGAAGCGGGACGCGAGACGGTCGCGCTCGGCCCGATCGTCCTGGGCGAGCTGTACGGCGAGCTGGGCCACGAGCTGGAGCCGCTCGTGACCGCCGACGTCACGCTGCGCTGGCACGACGGCCTCGCGGGTCGCGCCGTCCGCGGCGACCGGATCAAGCTGAAGACCATCCTGAAGAACCTGGTCGGCAACGCGCTCAAGTTCACGCCCCGCGGCTCCGTCGAGGCGCGCGCCGACGTGCGCGGCGGCCTCCTCGTCCTGGAGGTGCGCGACACCGGCATCGGCATCGCGCCCCGGGCGTTGCCCACCATCTTCGAGATGTTCCGCCAAGGCGACGGCTCCTCCACCCGGCGCTTCGGCGGCGTCGGCCTCGGCCTCCACATCGTGAAGCGCCTCGTCGAGGTGCTGGGCGGCACGGTGGGCGTCGAGAGCAAACCCGGAGTCGGCACGACGTTCACCGTCTCACTGCCCGTCTCGTGGGCCACGCACGAGCGCGAAACGGGCTAGCGGGCGCGCGGCAACCAGTAGCGCTGGAACTCGGGCAGGAAGGTGAGCGTCTCCATCGACTCCATGCGGTCGAGGTAGACCTTGCCGTCCAGGTGGTCGCACTCGTGCTGGACGACCCGGGCGTGGAAGCCCTCGGCGGTGAAGCGGAGCCGCTTGCCGTCGCGCCCGTAGGCCTCGACCCGGACCTTGGTGAAGCGCGGGACCATGCCGCGCAGGTCGGGCACGCTGAGGCAGCCTTCCCAGTCCTCGTCCTGGTGCTTGCCGACGGGCGTGATGACCGGGTTGACGAGGACCGTGAGCGGCACCTCCTCGGCGTCGGGGTAGCGCGGGTTGGCGGCGACGCCGTAGACGACGAGGCGGCGCGACACGTGCACCTGCGGGGCGGCGAGACCGGCGCCGTCGTGGTCGTCCATGGTCTCGAGCATGTCGGCGACGATCTGCTGCACCTCGGGCGAGAGGATCGCCTCGGGCGAGATCGGCTCCGCCACCTGGCGGAGAATCGGGTGGCCCAGGTGCGCGACCTTGAGCACCGCCATGCCTCGGATCTCGCAGATAGCCGTCACACTGGCAAGCGCGGCGTTTGCGGGCGCCGGGGGTCGCCGCTAGCATCCGCGGCACGCAGCCGCTCGCCGCGCTCTCCGATCCCGCCGTCGCCGACGCGCTACTCGCCGCGGCGTGGGGCGTGCTCGCGCTCGACGTGCTCCGGCGCGCGCGCGCCGAGCATGTCGCGCGCACCGCTCTGGGACCCGTCGTGGCGGGCGACCCGCCTCCGTCCCTCGCCGCGCGCGTCGTCGTCCTCGCCGTGACGCTCGGGGGTGCGGCGGCGCTGGAGCGGACGACGGGCCGGCTGCCGCCGCACCCGGTGACCACGCTCGCGGGGCTCGCGCTCGCCGGCGCCGGGCTCGCGCTCCACCTCTGGGCGCGACGGACGCTCGGGCCGTCGTGGTCGGCGACCATCGGCGTCCGCGCCGCCCAGCGCGTGATCGACCACGGGCCGTACGGCGCCGTCCGCCACCCGCTCTACGTCGCGATCGTGCTGCTCGCCGTGGGCTCGTTCCTCGCCCATCCCTCGCTCGCGGCCGGCTGCCTCGCCGGCGGCCTGGTCGCCGGCGTCGTCCTCAAGATGCGCCGCGAGGAGCGCGTGCTGCGCGCCACGCTGGGCGAAGCCTACGCGCGCTACGCGCGCCGCGTGCCCGCCCTCTGGCCCCGCCTCGGCCGCCGTCGCTAGCGGCAGGCGGCGATCAGCTCGCTCCAGGCGGCGTCGTCGGAGCCCGGCCGGATCGGCATGTAGAAGGCGAGGCGATCGATGAGGTCGGTGTACTTCTTCTTCAGCAGGCCGGGCACCTCGTCGTACGTCCCACAGACGGCGTAGACCTCGAGCATCTCGTCGGTGATGAGCGACGCCATGCCGCCCCAGTCGCCCTTGGCGGCCTTCTCGTGCAGCTTGGCGCAGGTATCGCCCCAGCCGTGCGCCTCGAGCACGCCGGCGTAGCTGCGGGTCGAAGCGTAGAAGGAGAGCTGCTGGCGCACCGCGCCCTTGGCGCGCTCGATCTCGTCGCGGTTCTTGCCGGCGATGACGAAGGCGCTGGTCGACATCGTCACCTGGTTGCGCTTGCGGCCCGCCTTCGCGAGCCCCGCTTCGAGGTTCGGGTAGAGGACCTCCTTCAGGTACTTCACCGAGTGGAACGGGTGGACGTGGCACCCGTCGCACAGCTCGCCGACCAGCCGGCACATGTACGGGTTCACGGCGGCGATGTAGATCGGGATGTGCGGCCATTCGCAGGGGCCGGGGGCGAAGAACGGCGTCATCAGGCTGAACTGGTAGTGCTCGCCCTGGAAGCCGGGCTTGGTGCCGTTCTGCCACACGTCCCAGATGTGGCGGATGAGCTGGATCATCTCGCGGAGCCGCGGGCCGGGCGCGGTCCAGGGCGTGGAGTAGCGCCGCTCGTTGTGCCCCTTCACCTGCGTGCCGAGACCGAGGATGAAGCGCCCGCGGCTCGCCTGCTGGAGGTCCCACGCGCTCTGCGCGTGGACGAGCGGGCTGCGCGGGAAGGCGACCGCGATGTTGGTGCCGATCGTCACGTGGTCGGTAGCCGTCGCGGCGATGGCGCACGGCAGGTACGGGTCGTGCCCCGCCTCCGCGGTCCAGATCCCGTCGTAGCCGAGCTTCTCGGCGTGCGCGGCGAGGCGCCCGACGTCGCGCAGGTCGGAGGTCATGACGCCGCCGTCGATCTTCATGGCCGGAGACCTACTCGACCGTCCGCGACGGGGTCAAGTCGGCGCGGGACCGGTTCAAGGGCGGCACGAAAACGTGCCGATGCAACCCGCGGTGAAGCTGCTCGCGTGGTTCGTGCGTCTCGTCGACGCCGCCTTCATGCCGCTCGCGGACGGCCGCTACGTCGTCTACCCGTACGGACGCCTCGATCACGGCTACGTGGTCACGCGCGAGAAACGGGACGTGCTCGTCCATGGGGGCGCGACGCGCCTCGCGTTCGAGCGGCGCGCGCTGGCGTGCGGCGACGAACGGCTCCTCGCATTCACGCTCGCCGGGTTCGCGCTCCTGGATGCGTTCAGTGCGTGGGTCGTCTGCGCCTGGCCGACGATGCGGGCGACCAGTATCGTCGGGCTCCTCGGCTCCGCGGCGCTCCTCGTCCTTCGCCGCTGGCTCGCCGTGCGCCGGCTTCGCCGGGCCGACGCCGCGACCTCCTGAATCGCGCACATCTGCGCCTCGCCCGGCCGCCGGCGGCCGACGCTGTGTGGTTCGCTACATAGCTCGCTACTATCGGTTCCGCCATCGCGCTCATTCCACGCAAGTTTCTCTTGACGGCGTGGCCCTCGCCGCCGTAGTCCCTCCTGCGGGATATTTCGCTCCATCCAAGGAGGACGGATCACATGACCCATCGAACGAAACTGTCAGCTCCGCTGCTCGGCCTTGTGGCGCTCGCGTGGGCGAGCACGGCCGGGGCCGCGGCGACCGACGTTCCGCTCCGCGACCACTACCTCTGCTACAAGATCGCGGTCGCGAAGGTGCCCGCGAACGTCCCGCCGATCGTCGTTCCGGCGAAGGGCAACATCAAGCTGACGGACCAGTTCGAAGCGGACAAGCACTACGACGCGACCAAGCTCGTGAGCGTGTGCGTGCCGGCGGACAAAGACGTTCCGGGAGACGCCTTCCCGCCCCACCTGCGCGTGCGCCCCAACTCTCACCTCGTCGGGTACCAGATCCTCAACACCAAGCCCGAGAAGGAGAGCACCGGCTACTCGACTGTCGCGCGCCACACCACGGACCAGTTCGGGATGCTGAGCCTCGACGCGGTCAAGCCCGACAGCCTGCTGGTGCGCTCCTCGAAGATCGACCTCGGCCGGACCACCAAGTGCAAGATTCCGGACACCGCCGGCGTGTGCGCGCCGCTGGGCGGGAACTGTAGCAACACCCCGGGCGGCTCGGCCTGCGTCTGCGACACCACCGCGAAGATCTGCCTCCCGAGCCCCGTCCCGGGCGCGGCCACCCCGCCCTCCGACATCAACAACTTCAAGTGCTACAAGATCAAGGACAACAAGACGCCGCCCTTCGTGCCGCTCGGCATCGCCACCGGCAACCCGGTCACGGTGACCGATCAGTTCGGCAGCGCGCAGTACGACGTCACGAAGCCCACCAAGATCTGCACGCCGGTCGACAAGGAGGACGAGGGCTACGTCGACACGATCGGCCACCTCGTCTGCTACCAGGTGAAGCAGTCGAAGACCGTCCCCGCGCAGGCCAAGTTCATCCCCCACAAGGTGCGGGTGAACAACGCGAACATCGGCTCCGCCTTCCTCGACGTGAAGGCCATCAAGGAGCTCTGCCTGCCCGCCTACAAGGACCCGGGCTGCTGCAGCGCGACGCGCATCACGACCCAGAGCACCGGCCACTGCCGGCATTGCAGCGTGACCACCGCGACGGGATGCTCCACCAACGCCAACTGCCCGGGCGGTGAGACGTGCGTCACCACGAACTCCTGCCTCGACGACACCGCCTGCACGCAGGGCGCCTGCGTCAGCGACGCGACGTTGAAGGTCTCCGTGCTGCCGGCCTTCGCGTTCCCGCTCGGCGTCGTCACGACGGTCGACGTCGGAGCACCGGACGGACAGTGCAAGCACGACGCCCTCGTTCAGTCGGGCAACTTCGTCGTGCCGCCGTTCTGCATCCAGGGCCTCAACTTCACCTCGGCGGTCATCAACAAGGGTTGCGTGGGGAACAACGCCGACGGCCGGGGCACGGTGTGGGACGCCTTCGCCCCGCGCCCGACCGTCCTCTCCAACCTCGACAAGAGCGGCGACACCCACGAGGGCACCTGCGACATGTCGGGCGGCCCGTGTGACCTCTCCAAGGGCGGCTGCTCGCTCGACAACACGTTCCGCTGCAACCTGGACGGCGACTGCACCACGAAGCGCTGCTCGGGCGCCATGGCGTTCGGCGACCCGGCGTGCACCACGGCCGCGCAGTGCAAGACGTGCAACGCCGGCACCCGGAACGGCCTCTTCTGCACCACCGACAACACCAACGCGACGACGGGCTGCCCGGGCGCGACCTGCCCCGGCTGCTGCGTGAGCGTCCAGACGTGCAACACGCTGGTGAAGGGCACCTGCGACACGTCGCTCGCCCTTCAGGGCCACGGTGCCAACACCAACGGCAAGATCATCACCACGCAGTCGGCGTCGAACGCCTTCGGCGTTCACACCTCGCTCGACATCCCGGTCGAGTCGATCACCTGGAGCTCGAGCGGCGGTTGCCCCGATCCCGACGGAATGCCGGGTGAGCCCGACGACCTCCTGATCACCGACTTCAACTTCATCCTGAGCCCGACCGCGGGAACCGCGAAGTCGGAGTTCGCGGAGCAGGGGACCCCCGACGGCTGCGCCTTCGCCGGTGCGGGGCCCCTCGCAAGCGGCGTCCTGGCGGGCTCGCCAGCCCCGGGTCCCTGCTGCGTGGAGGGGCAACGGACGACGGTCGTCTCCGCGGGCGTTGCCTTCAGCGGCAGCGCGCCTCTCTACGACCTCGTCTTCTCGAGTACCATCCCGACCCAGATCACGGACTGCGGAACGTTCGTGCCGGGCGGGGAGTGCAACACCCTGGTCAGCGACCCCTGCCAGTGATCGCTGCATGACGGTGCCGGGGCCTTCGGGCTCCGGCACCCGATGAGTCGAGCGCCTCCGGGGCCGTCCCCGGGGGCGCTCTTGCTTCTCCAGCCTACCCCCGCCCCGTCGCCAGCTTCTCGAGCGCCGTCAGGATCGCCTGCGTGCCGAGCGCGCCACCGCCCGCGGCCTCGACGGCGGCGAACAGCTCGTGCACGAGCGCGGTGAGCGGCAGCGGCGCGCCGGCGTCGGCCCCGGCGGCGAGGGCGAGGCGGAGGTCCTTCTGCTGGAGCCGCACCATGAACCCGGGCGCGAAGTCGCGCCGCTGCATGCGCGGCGCCTGCTCGGTCAACATCCACGACGTCGCGGCGCCGCCGGAGAGCGCGCGCACGACGGCGGCCGGGTCGAGCCCGGCGCGCGCCGCGAGCAGTACGCCCTCGGCGACGGCGGCGAGCGTCCCCGCGCCGACCACCTGGTTCACGAGCTTCGTCGCCTGCCCCTGACCCGGGCCGCCCATGTGCGTCGCCTGCTTGCCGAGGGCGGCGAAGATGGGCGCGGCGCGCGCGAAGGCGTCGGCGTCGCCGCCCACCATGATCGAGAGCGTGCCGGCGACCGCGCCCTGCTCGCCGCCCGAGACCGGCGCGTCCAGGAACGCCACCCCGGCCGCGGCCGCGCGCGCCGCCAGGACGCGCGCCGTCGCGGGCGCGATGGTGCTCATGTCGACGACGAGGAGCCCCGGCGCGGCACCCGCGAGCACGCCGTCGGGCCCGCACACGACCGCCTCGACGTCCGGGCCGTCGGGCAGCATCGTGACCACCGCTTCGACCGCCCGCGCGACGGCGGCGGGCGACTCCGCGGCCACGGCGCCGGCGGCGACGAGCGGGTCGACACGGGTGCGCGTCCGGCCGTACACGGTGACGGTGTGGCCCGCCCGCAAGAGGTTCTGCGCCATCGGAGCGCCCATGATACCGAGGCCGATGACGCCGACCCGCATCGTCACGCGCCCAGGAAGTGAAGCGGCAGGTAGATCGCGGCCGAGATCGCAGCCGTGCAGGGGATGGTGAGGACCCAGGCCCACACCACGTTGCCCGCCAACCCCCATCGCACCGCCGAGAAGCGGCGCACGCTGCCGACGCCGATGATGGCGCCCGTGATCGTGTGCGTGGTGCTGACCGGGATGCCGAAGGTCGCCGAGCCGAGCAGCGCGAGCGCGCCTGCGGTCTCGGCGCAGAAGCCGCCGACGGGCTGGAGCGCCGTGAGCCGCATCCCCATCGTCCGCACGATGCGCCAGCCGCCGAACAGCGTGCCGAGCGCGATCGCGATGTGGCAGATGATGACGACCCAGAAGGGCACGTAGAAGGTCGGGCCGAGCCGGCCCGCGGTGAAGAGGACCACGGCGATGATCCCCATCGTCTTCTGCGCGTCGTTGGTGCCGTGTCCGAGGCTGTAGCCCGCGGCCGACAGGAGCTGGAGCCGCCGGAACGTCCGGTCGACGGTGGCGGGATGCGCGCGCGCGACGAGGTGCAGCACGACGACCATGAAGAACCCGCCGAGCACGAGCCCGACGACCGGCGACACCACGATGAAGATCACCACGCGGATGAGGCCCCAGGGCACGAGCACGGCGGCCCCGCCCTTCGCGAAGCCGGCGCCCGCGAGCCCCGCGATCAGCGCATGCGAAGAGCTGGACGGTAGCCCGTAGTGCCAGGTGATGACGTCCCAGAGGAACGCCGCGCTGAGACCGGCGAAGATGACGGCGTTGTCCACCACCTCGGGCAGCACGATCCCCCTCCCCACCGTCGTCGCGACCGCGACGCCGAACCCGAAGGCGGCGACGAAGTTGAAGAACGCCGCCCACGCGACCGCCTGCCGCGGCGTGAGCACGCGGGTCGAGACGATGGTGGCGATCGAGTTGGCCGCGTCGTGAAAGCCGTTCATGAAGTCGAAGGCCAACGCGACCAGGATGAGGAAGACGAGGACGAGCATGCGGACGGCTGCTGGGCGGACGGCTCAGGTGTACTCGAGGGCGACGCCCTCGATCACGTTGGCGACGTCCTCGCAGCGGTCGATCGCGTTCTCGAGGTTGTCGTAGATCTCCTTCGTCTTGATGATGTGGATCGGGTCGGTGACCTCGCGGAAGAGGCGGGCGACGGCGCGACGGAGCACCGAATCGCCCTCGTTCTCGAGCCGGTTCACCTCGGTGCAGTGCCGGATCAGGGTCTGACGGTTGCTGAGGTCACGCAGCTCGCGCACCGCGGCGCCCATCGACTCGACCGCCTTCAGCAGCACCTCGGCGAGCTGCCCGACCTCGGGCTCGATCGTCCGCACGTTGTAGAGCCACATGCGCTCGGCGGAAGCCCAGACGAGGTCGAGCACGTCGTCCATGCGGGAGATGAGACGGTGCATGTCGTCGCGGTCCATCGGCGTGATGAAGGTCTGGTGCAGGCGCTCGATGACCGTGTGCGTGATCTCGTCCCCCTGGTGCTCGACGTCCTTCACCTGCTCGGCGCGCCGCTCGAAGTCGCCGCCCTCGCGCAGCATGGTGACCAGCAGCGCCGCCGCCTCCCGCGTCCGCGCCGCGTGCTGCTCGATGAGGTCGAAGAACTCCCCACCCCCGCTCCCCGGGATCAAACGGGCCCAGAACCCCTGCCGCGGCGTCCCCGTCGCCATACGCGGGGGGGCCTTAGCACAGCCCCCGCCCCCCTTCCATCGACCCGCACCTTCCATTTTGGAGGCGAGCGAGGTGGCGGCGCGCGGGGGCCGGCGACCCCCCGAGCGGCGCATGTGAGCCCGCGCAGATCCTCCACGATGGACCGCGCCGTCCCAGCGGGCGAACCCTAAGCCGAGCGGGGCGTCGCCGGCCCCCGCGCGGCGCCGCCTCGCGAGCAACCTACTCGATCCCGTACCGCTTGCGCTTGCGCCAGAGCGTCGTCGGGTTGATGCCGAGGCGCGCCGCCGCCTCCTCGAGCGTCGCGGCGTCGGCCAGCACCTGCTGGATGTGGCGGCGCTCCAGCTCCTCGAGGGAGAGCGCGGGGTCGGTGCCGGCGGGCGCGGCCGGGGCGGGCGGCGCCAGCAGCCGGTCCGGCAGGTCCTCGACGCCGATCCGGTCGCCGCGCGCGAGGACGACGGCCCGCTCCAGCGTGTTCGCCAGCTCGCGCACGTTGCCCGGCCAGCGATAGCCGCCGAGCACCGCGCGCGCCTCGGGCGAGAGCGCGAGCCCCACCCGTCGATGGCGCACGCAGAGGATGCCGAGCACGTGGTCGGTGAGCGCGGGCAGGTCCTCGAGACGGTCGCGCAGCGGCGGCAGCCGGAGGCCGACCACGTTCAGGCGGAAGAACAGATCCTCGCGGAAGCGGCCGGCCCGCACCTCGCTCTCGAGCTCGCGGTTGGTGGCGGCGATCACGCGCGTGTCGACGGTGATCGTCTCGTTGCCGCCCACGCGCTCGAAGCGGTGCTCCTCGAGGAAGCGCAGCAGCTTGCCCTGGAGCTCGGGCGGCAGCTCGCCCACCTCGTCGAGGAAGATCGACCCGCCGGCGGCCGCCTCGAGCCGGCCGGGCTTGTCCTTCCACGCCCCGGTGAACGCGCCCTTCACGTGCCCGAAGAGCTCGCTCTCGAGGAGGTGCTCGGCGAGCGCCGTGCACGTGATGGTGACGAACGGGCCGGCGTGACGGGGGCTCCAGCCGTGGATCGCGGCGGCGAGGACGTTCTTGCCCGTCCCGCTCTCGCCGGCGAGCAGCACCGTGGCGTCCGACGACGCGACCTGCCGCGCCGTCGCGAGCGCCCGCTGCATGGCGCCGCTCGCCGAGTCGAGCAGCACGGGCTCGTCGACCGCGCGGCGCAGCCTCCGGTTCTCGCGGCGGAGCTTCTGCACCTCGAAGACGCGGTCGAGCAGGAGCCCGACCTCGTCGAGCGTGAAGGGCTTCACCAGGTAGTCGTACGCACCCGCGCGCATCGCCTCGACGGCTTCGGGCACGGTCGCGTAGGCGGTCATGAGGATCACGACGGACTCCGGGCGGCGCCGCCGGACCTCCCGCAGCAGCGCGAGCCCGTCCATGCCGGCCATGCGGACGTCGGAGAGGACGACGTCCGACTCGGTGCGCTCGAGCAGGCGCAGCGCCTCGGTCGCGTCGGCCGCCGTCTCGACGGTGTGCCCGAGCCGGCGCACGTACGTGCCGAGGTGCGTGCGGATGTTCTTCTCGTCGTCGACGATGAGGATCGTCGCCATGGCTCAGCCCCGGGGCAGCTCGAGGGTGAAGGAGCTGCCCTGCCCTACCTCGCTCTCCAGCAGGATGCGACCGCCGTGAGCTTGCACGATGTCGCGGACGATGGCGAGCCCGAGCCCCGCGGCGCCCAGCTCCCCGGACTCGGCGCCCTGGACGAAGCGCTCGAAGATGCGCTCGCGCTGCTCGGGCGGGATGCCGGGGCCGGTGTCGCGGACCGAGACGAGGACGGTGCCGTCCCGCGGGACGGCCTCGATGACGATCCGGCCGCCGGCCGGCGTGTAGCGGAGCGCGTTCGCGAGCAGGTTCGAGAGCGCCCACGAGAGCTTCGTCTCGTCGCCGGCGATGGTGAGGCCGTGCGTGGGGAGCCGGAAGTCGAGCGCCACCTGCTTCTCCCGCGCCTGGACGAGGAAGATCTTGGCGACGCGCGGGATGACGTCCGCGAGGTCGACGTTCCGGCGCTCGAGCGCGATGGTCATGGCGCGCGCCCGCGAGAGGTCGAGCAGGCGTTGCGCGACGTCCTGGAGGCGGTGCACGTCCTCCTGCGCGGTCTCGAGCAGGGTCGCCTGCTCGGTGCCGGGGGCGGTGCCGTCGCGGCGCAGCAGGTCGAGCGCCATGGTGAGCGACGTGATTGGCGTCCGCAGCTCGTGGGACAGCGTCGCGATCAGGGCCTCGCGTCGCGCCTCCTGGTCGCGCAGATACGTCACGTCCTGGAGGGCGAGGATCAGCCCCGCGGGCGAGCCGTCGCGGGCGCGGAACGACGTCGGCCGCAGCACGTAGTAGTGGTCGCGGCCGCGCAGGAACAGCGCCACCTCGATGCGCTCGCCCTCGCGCTCGGGGTGCGCGAGCAGCTCGCGCACGGCGGCGCGGAGCCGGAGGTAGTGCGGGTGGCGGGTGCTCAGGTCCTCGAAGCGGCGCCCGATCGCGCCGGCGTGCTCGACCTGGAGGATGGCGCAGGCCACCTCGTTCACGTGCGCCACGACGTCGTGCGGGTCGAGGACGATGAGCCCGTCCTCGATCGCCTCGATCACCGCCTCGGTCTTCGCCTTCTCCTCGAGCACGACGTCGACGCGCGTGCGCTCGATGGCGATCGCCGCCTGCCGCGCGAGGGCCTCGAGCAGCTGGCGCTGGTCGAGCGGCATCACGGCGCCGGGGTGCGTCATCCGGAGCGCGAGGACGCCGACCGCACCCCGCGCCGTGTGCAGCGGGGTGTGAAACCACTCCCCGCCGGGCAGCGTGTCGGTGCCGTGGCCGGCGGCCTGGTTGTGCTCCCAGACCCAGGTCGCGGCGGCGCGGTCCGCCTCGGCCAGCTCGGTGCCGGGCGGGTGCGCCGCGCGGACCACGAGGCGGCCGGCGTCGGGGATGAGCACCACGACGCTCGCGCCGAACTGGCGCGCGACGTGATCGGCGAGCGTCGGCAGCAGGTCGTCGATGCCGACCGCGGCCGCGAGCTGGCGGCTGAAGGCGTAGAGGGCCTCCGTCCGCTCCTCCCGCCGCCGGGCGGCGGCCGCCTGGGCGCGGATGCGGGCGGTCAGGTTGCTGGTGAGGACGGCGACCACGAGGAACACGAAGAGCGACAGCACGTCCTGCGGCTTGGTGACCGTGAACGTGTAGAGCGGATCGACGAAGAAGAAGTCGTACACGAGGAGGCTCAGCACCGCGGTCATGATGGACGGCCCGAGGCCGGCGAGGACGGCGGTGAAGAGGACCCCGGTCAGGAACACCATCGCCGGGTCCGGCAGCGCGAGGAGCCACTGGAGCCCCTTGGCGACGACGCCCGCGGCGAGGACGAAGACGAGCCCCACGAGATACTCGCGCGGGCGGAGGACCGGGAACCGCCGGCGCCGGGTGCCGGGCGCGGGCGGCGGTCGCTCCGCCGAGATGACCCGCACGTCGATGTTCCCGCTGCGGCGGACGACCTCGTTCACCGGGGAGACGCGCCACAGCTCGCTCCACCGCGAGCGGAGCGGCTTGCCGAGGATCAGCTCCGTGACGTTCCGCCGCTCCGCGTAGCGCACCAGCTCGTCGGCGACGTGCTCCCCGGGGATCGTGACGGCCTCGCCGCCGAGCTGCTCGACGAGCCGGAGCGTCGCGGCGACGCGGTTCTTCTCCTTGTCGGGGAGCCGGAGGAACGCCGACGTCTCGACGAACACCCCCATCCACTCCGCGTGCCGGCGGTCGGCCATGCGGCGCGCCGCGCGGACGAGTCGCTCCGAGATCGCCCCGCCGCTCACGCACACCATGATGCGCTCGGCGACGGGCCAGACGCCGCTCACCGCGTGGGCCTGCATGTAGGTGCGCATCTGGTCGTCGACGCGCTCGGCCGTGTGCCGGAGGGCCAGCTCACGGAGCGCGGTCAGGTTCCCGGGGCGGAAGTAGTTCCGGACGGCGCGCTCGGCTTCGGCGGGGATGTAGACCTTGCCCTCGCGGAGGCGCTGGAGCAGGTCCTCGGGCGTCACGTCGATGAGCTTCAGCTCGTCGGCGCGCTCGAAGAAGCGGTCGGGCACGGTCTCACGGATGCGGATGCCGGTGATCTGCGCCACGACGTCGTTCAGGCTCTCGAGGTGCTGGATGTTCACCGTCGAGTAGACGTCGATGCCGGCCTCGAGCAGCTCCTCGATGTCGGAGTGGCGTTTCGGGTGGCGGCTCCCGGGCGCGTTCGTGTGCGCGAGCTCGTCGACCAGCACGAGCTCCGGTTTGCGCGCGAGGATGGCGTCGAGGTCCATCTCCTCGAGCACCGTGCCCCGGTACTCGACCCGCCGGCGGGGGACGACCTCGAAGCCGCCGAGGAGCACCTCCGTCTCCGCCCGGCCGTGCGTCTCGACGACGCCGATGACGACGTCCACGCCCTCCCGGCGGCGCTCGCGCGCCGCCTCGAGCATGGCGTACGTCTTGCCGACCCCGGGGGCGGCGCCGACGAAGACCTTGAGACGGCTGCGGTGCTCCCGCGCCGCCGTCTCGAGCAGCGCCTCGGGCGACGGCCGGTGCTCCTCTCCCGCGATGCGAGTCATCCCCGGTCTCGCTCCGCGGCCCAGTCTCTCACCGCACCGACAGGGCGTCCAGCGCGAGGTTGAGGGCGAGCACGTTCACCCGCGGCTCGCCCAGGATGCCGAACTGCCGCCCTTCCGTATGCTGATCGACGAGCGCGCGCACTCGTGCGACCGGCACACCGTGCGCCCGCGCCACCCGGGAGGCCTGGTAGAGGGCGGCGGCGGGGCTGATGTGGGGATCGAGCCCGCTGCCGGAGGCCGTGACCAGATCGACGGGGATGGGAGCGAGGTTGGCCGGATCCGCCGCGCGCAAGGCGTCTCGACGGGCCTTCACCGCGTCGAGCAAGGCGTCGCTGAGCGGTCCCTGATTCGACCCGGACGACGCCGCCGCGTTGTCGGAGAACGGGGCCGTCGCGGACAGCCGTCCCCAGAAGTACCGGGGTTCGTCGAACGGCTGCCCGATGAGGCTCGACCCGATGAGTCGTCCCTCGCGCACGATCAGGCTCCCGTTCGCCTGCGCCGGAAAGAGGAGCTGGGCGAGCCCCGTGAAACCGAGCGGGTAGGCGAAGCCCGTGAGGACCGTCAGGAGAACCAGAATGACCAGAGACGGGCGAAGCTGCGCGCGGAACTCCATCGCCGCACCTCACGCGAGGCCGAAGGCGACCAGCACGAGGTCGATCGCCTTGATGCCAATGAAGGGGACGACGATGCCCCCGAGCCCGTAGACCAACAGATTGTCACGCAGCAGCGTCGCGGCGCCGACGGCCCGATACCGCACGCCGCGGAGCGCCAGGGGGATGAGCGCGACGATGATGAGCGCGTTGAAGATCACCGCCGACAGGATCGCGCTCGCGGGGGTGGCCAGGCGCATGATGTTGAGCGCGGCGAGCGCCGGATAGGTGCCCGCGAACGCGGCCGGGATGATGGCGAAGTACTTGGCCACGTCGTTGGCGATGCTGAACGTCGTGAGTGCCCCGCGGGTCATCAGGAGCTGCTTCCCGATCTCGACGATCTCGATCAGCTTGGTCGGGTTCGAGTCGAGATCGACCATGTTGCCCGCTTCCTTGGCGGCCTGCGTGCCGGTGTTCATCGCGACGGCCACGTCGGCCTGGGCGAGCGCCGGTGCATCGTTCGTGCCGTCGCCGGTCATGGCGACGAGCTTGCCGCCGCTCTGAGTCTGGCGGATCAGCTCGAGCTTGGTCTCGGGGGTCGCCTGCGCCAGGAAGTCGTCCACGCCGGCCTCGGCGGCGATCGCAGCCGCCGTGAGTGGATTGTCCCCGGTGATCATCACGGTCTTGATCCCCATCCGCCGCAGCTCGGCGAAGCGCTCCCGGATGCCGCCCTTCACGATGTCCTTGAGCTGGACGGTTCCGAGCACCTTCGCCCCGTCGGAGACGACCAGGGGGGTTCCCCCCTCCTTGGCGATGCGCTCGACCGCCTGGGTCACCGCAGCCGGGAATCGCCCGCCGCACTGCCGGACGTGCGCCTCGACCGCGTCCGCCGCGCCCTTGCGGATCTTCCGACCGTCGAAGTCCACCCCGCTCATCCGCGTGTGGGCGCTGAACGGGACGAAGGTCGCCCCGAGCGCGTGCACCTCGCGCTGGCGGATGCCGTAGCGCTCCTTGGCGAGCACCACGATGCTGCGGCCCTCGGGCGTCTCGTCCGCCAGCGAGGCGAGCTGGGCCGCGTCGGCGAGGGCCTCGACGCCGACGCCGTCGGCCGGGACGAAGGCCGTCGCCTGCCGGTTGCCGAGGGTGATGGTGCCCGTCTTGTCGAGCAGGAGGACGTCGATGTCCCCCGCCGCCTCGACCGCGCGTCCGGACATCGCGATGACGTTGGCCTGGATCATCCGGTCCATGCCGGCGATGCCGATCGCCGACAGGAGGCCGCCGATGGTCGTCGGGATCAGGCAGACGAGCAGGGCGACCAGCACCGTCACCGTCACGGGCGTCCCGTGGCCCGCCTCGTGCACGGCGTAGATGGAGAACGGCAGCAGCGTCACGGTCGCGAGCAGGAAGATGATCGTGAACCCGGCGAGCAGGATGTTGAGCGCGATCTCGTTCGGCGTCTTCTGCCGCTTCGCGCCCTCGACCATGGCGATCATCCGGTCGAGGAACGTCTCACCCGGCTCGGACGTGATGCGGACCACGAGCCAGTCGGAGAGCACGCGCGTGCCGCCCGTCACCGCGCTCCGGTCACCGCCGCTCTCCCGGATCACCGGCGCACTCTCGCCGGTGATGGCGCTCTCGTCGACCGAGGCCACGCCGTAGACCACCTCGCCGTCGCTCGGGATGAAGTCGCCGGCTTCGACCAGGACGAGGTCGTTCTTGTGGAGCTCGGAGCTGTGCACCGTCGTGGTGCGCGTGCGGCCGGGGACGAATCCGCCGTCGCCGGATGGATCGGCGAGGCGCTTGGCGGGGATCTCCCGCCGCTGCCGGCGGAGCTCGTCCGCTTGCGCCGCGCCGCGGCCTTCCGCCATCGCCTCGGCGAAGTTCGCGAACACCACCGTGAACCAGAGCCAGAGCGACACCGCGAGGATGAAGCCGGCGGGGGCCTCGCCCTGCCCGGCGAGCGCCTGCAGGAAGAGCGCCGTCGTGAGCACGCTGCCGATCTCGACCACGAACATCACCGGATTCTTGACCTGATGCCGCGGGTCGAGCTTCCAGAACGAGCGCACGACGGCGCGGCGCACGATCGCCGGCTCGAAGAGCGGACGGGCCTTCCTGTGACCGACAGTCATGGTCTCCTCAGGCTTGGAGCAGCAGGTGCTCGACCACCGGCCCCAGCGCGAGCGCCGGGAGGAAGGTGAGCGCCCCGACGATGATCACGACGCCGATCAGCAGCACGACGAACAGCGGCGTGTGCGTCGGGAACGTTCCCGGTCCCGCCGGCACGAGCTTCTTCTGGGCGAGCGAGCCGGCGATCGCGAGCGTCGGGATCGCGAGCCAGTAGCGTGCGAAGAGCATCGCGACCCCGCCCAGCAGGTTGTAGAAGGGCGTGTTGGCGTTGAGGCCGGCGAAGGCGCTGCCGTTGTTGTTGCCCATGGAACTGAAGGCGTAGAGGATCTCGCTGAAACCGTGTGGTCCCGTGTTCGCGCGGCTCGACACGCCGGCGTCGGTCACGCAGGCGACGGCGGTGCACACCAGCACCAGGAGCGGCGGGATCAGGATCACGAGCGACGCCATCTTCATCTCGTAGGCCTCGATCTTCTTGCCGAGATACTCCGGCGTCCGTCCGACCATGAGCCCGGCCACGAAGACCGCGACGATGGCGAAGATCAGCATCCCGTAGAGACCGGAGCCGACCCCGCCGTAGATCACCTCGCCGAGCTGGATCATGAAGAGGGGGACGAGGCCGCCGAGCGGCGTGAAGGAATCGTGCATCGAGTTGACCGAGCCGTTGGAGGCCGCGGTCGTGGCGGTCGCCCAGATGGCGGAGTTGACGATCCCGAAGCGGACCTCCTTCCCCTCCATGTTGCCCCCGGCCTGGAACGCGCTCGCCCCGCTATCGACCCCGAGGGCGTCGAAGCGGGGGTTGCCCCGTTGCTCTGCCCAGACGGCCACGCCGATGCCGATCACCAGGATGACGACCATGGCCGCCAGCACGGCCCACCCCTGACGGGTGTCGCCGACCATCTGCCCGAAGGTGTAGCAGAGCGCGGACGAGATCAGCAGGATCGAGATCATCTCGAGGAAGTTCGTCCACGGCGTCGGGTTCTCGAACGGATGCGCCGAGTTGACGTTGAAGAAACCGCCCCCGTTGGTGCCGAGCTGCTTGATGGCGACCTGTGAAGCCACCGGACCCATCGGCAGCGCCTGCTCGGTCACCGTCGAGGTGTCGGTCTTGGGCTGTCCGCTCTCGTCGAGGACCGGGTTGCCCTCGGCATCTTTCACGGGTGTCGTCGCGGTCGTCGCCTGGACGAGCGACACCGTCTGGTAGGGTTTGAAGCTCTGCACGACGCCCTGTGAGACGAGCGCGAGCCCCAGCACGAGAGAGAGCGGCAGCAGGATGTAGAGCGTCGTGCGCACGAGGTCGACCCAGAAGTTGCCGATCGTCTTCGCGTGCTTGCCGCGGAGCCCTCGGACGAGCGCGACGAGCACCGCCATGCCGGCCGCCGCGGAGACGAAATTCTGCACGCTGAGCGCCGCCATCTGCGTCAAGTAGCTCATCGTCGTCTCGCCACCGTAGCCCTGCCAGTTGGTGTTGGTCGCGAAGCTCGCCGCCGTGTTGAAGGCGGAGTCGGCGGAGACGGCGCCGAACTGCTGGGGGTTGAGCGGCAAGAGACCCTGGACGCGCTGCACGACGTACACCACGACCAGGCCGAGCGCGTTGAAGACGAGCATCGCGAGGGTGTAGGTCTTCCAGCCCATTCCCTCGTCCGGGCGCACGCCGGCCGCGCGGTAGAGGACACGCTCGATCGGCCCGAGCACCCGGTCGAGCACCGTCGGCTCGCCCTCGTAGACGCGCGCCATGTACGCGCCGAGCGGCTTGGTGAGCGCGAGCAGGACGGCGAGATACAGCGCAGTCTGCAGGACGTCGTTCAGGGTCATCAGAACCACTCCGGCTTGAGCATGGCGACGAACAGGTAGACGAGGATGACGGCGCTGATGACGCTACCGATCGCATAGAGCGCGGTCATGGCGCTTTCCTCACAGACGATCGCAGAGAGCGACAAACGCAACGGACAGGACAAAGAATCCCACCATCAAACCGAGCGAGATGACGTCCATCGTGAAGTCGCTCACGCCCGCTTGCGCTCTTCGACGGCGGCCACGAGTACTGCGGCGACGATCGACATTGGCGTCATGCGCGCACCTTTCAATGGACGGGTCAAATGGACGGGCCGACGCGACCGGCCCGGTCGTCGTGCGATCGTTCAACCGTCGAGCGGCGAGCCGTGAACTCTGCAGCACGCCGCCCATGCGTCCCGCACGAGCCGGCTCGTGCTCGCCCGGCAGCGGAGGAGACGTCGCGCGCGCTCCCCGCGCCTGCCGCCCGTGCGAGACGAATCCCGTAGTCCGCGGAAGCGCTCGGGCTACCCCCGTGGGCCATGACCCAGACGTACGCGCCGTAGGCCACCGCGATCCCGAGGTAAGCGAGCAAGCCGATCATCTGAACCACCTCACCACGTCCAGAAGCATCGCGCGTGCCATCGCCAGGGCCCGGAGCCACGAGGATTTTTGGGTCTCTCTGCCGCTCGGATTGCAATCGACCGCAAGTCGTCGTGCGCTTCGCACGGTGCCACACGCGAGGCGGGACCCTCGCTGCATCGTGCAAATTGCAGACAAGCCTCATGCATCCTGCAGGACGGGTCAGTAGCTCGCGCTCGAAACTGCTGGTGGGCCCTGGAGCGCGGCGCGGCATGGCGCATGCAGAACGTGCATCATGCAGCAACGCTCCCTGCAGCCTGCAGCGCCGCCCGCCGCCAAGCGCCCACAGGTCATCGTCGTCACGACCGCGATGCTCGTCTTCATCTCCTTCTGGCGCGCGGCGGCGATCGTGCTCTGCGACATGGCCTCGACCGCCTACTACATCGGCGGCATCGTCGAGCAGGCGATCGGCAAGGCGGCGCCCTGGTACATCCTCGCGGTCATGCTGTTCGCGTACGCGGTGCGCGGCGTCTACATCGAGTCGTGCGCGATGTTCGTGCGCGGCGGCGTCTACCGGGTCGTCAAGGAGGCGATGGGCGGCACGCTCGCCAAGCTCTCGGTGTCGGCGCTCATGTTCGACTACGTGCTGACGGGGCCGATCAGCGGCGTGTCGGCGGGGCAGTACATCGTGGGCCTCGCCAACGAGCTGCTCGGCGTGCTGCACGTCCCGGTCGCGATCCCGGCCGCGGCCGGCTCCGCCGTGATCGCCATCGCGATCACGCTCTACTTCTGGCGCCAGAACATCCTCGGCATCGAGGAGTCGAGCGACAAGGCGATGAAGATCATGGGCGTGACGACGGTCATGGTCGTCCTCATGATGGGCTGGTGCGGGCTCACGCTCTGGCTCCGCGGCGCGACCCTGCCGCCGTTCGGGATCCACCTCAGCGACGAGTCCCAGGGCTGGCTCGCGGGCACCGGGTGGCCCCAGCGCATCGGCGCGCTCGGCATCATCGTCGCCTTCGGGCACTCGATCCTCGCCATGAGCGGCGAGGAGTCGCTCGCCCAGGTGAACCGCGAGATCGCCGCCCCCAAGGTGAAGAACCTGATCCGCGCCGGCTTCATCATCTTCCTCTACAGCATGCTCACCACGACGCTCATCTCGTTCTTCGCCGTCCTGATCATCCCCGACGACGTCCGCATGAGCAGCTACAGCGACAACCTGATCGGCGGGCTCGCGATGTACGTCGTCGGACCGCTGTGGCTCCGGCTCGCGCTGCGGACGTTCGTCGTGCTCGTCGGCTTCCTGATCCTCGCCGGCGCGGTGAACACGGCCATCGTCGGCTCGAACGGCGTCTTGAACCGGGTCGCCGAGGACGGCGTCCTGCCCGACGCCTTCCGCCATCCGCACCCGCGCTACGGCACCAGCTACCGGCTCATCAACCTCGTGGCCGGTCTCCAGATCTTCACCATCGTCGCGAGCGGCGGGAACGTCTTCGCGCTCGGCGAAGCGTACGCCTTCGGCGTGGTATGGAGCTTCGTCTTCAAGGCGCTCTCGATGGTGGTCCTCCGCTTCAAGGACCGCCGCCCGCGCGCCTGGCGCGTGCCGCTCAACCTGCGCCTCGGGGCGAGCGAGCTGCCCCTCGGGCTCGTCGCGATCTTCCTCGTGCTCTTCCTCACCGCGGTCGTGAACCTCGCCACCAAGCGGGTCGCCACCGAGTGGGGCGTCGCCTTCACGATCGCCTTCTTCGCCCTCTTCTGGATCTCGGAGCGACTCGGCCGGCACCGCGCCGGCGAGGCCCACCTCGAGAAGTTCAACGTGCACTACACCGCGGACCTGGATGCGTCGACGCTCGGCCTCGACGGACGGGCCCGCGTGCTCGTGCCCGTCCGCGACCCGAAGAACCTGAGCCACCTCGACCGCGCGCTCACCGAGACCGAGCGCCAGCCCTGCGACGTCGTCGTGCTCACCGTCCGGCCCCAGCGCGCCGTCGGGGAGGACACCGCCACCCCGCACTTCTCGGATGACGAGCGCGCGATCTTCAGCTCCGTCGTGACCCTCGCCGAGCGGCACGGGAAGACGGTCGTGCCGCTGGTCGTCACCTCGAACGACCTCTTCTTCGCCATCGCCCGCAGCGCGCAGGAGCTGGCCGCGCGGGAGGTATTCCTCGGGCGCTCGGCGAAGTTCGCGCCCGACTTCCAGGCCGAGTCGTTGGCGCTCCGCTGGGGCGCCGTCGAGCCCGACGCCGCGCACGAGCTCCACATCCGCGTGGTGGACGGGGCGGACGACTTGCGCTTCACGGTGTAGCGGCCCGCGTCGGCCTCTGCTAGGCGCCTGGCCGATGCCGCACCGACTCGTCGCTCGTCTCCTCGCCGCCCTCGCCCTCGCCGGCTGCGCCACCCTGCCCGCGCTGCACCGGGACGTCCCCATAGACCCCGAGGCGACCTTCACGGCACACCCGGAGCACAAGACGCTCGTGCTCGACCGCCTGCCGGGCGGCGGCCGCGGCACGGCCGTCCCGCCCGGCTGGTTCCACGGCCTCCGCCAGGCCGACGTGGTCCTCGTGAGCGAGGGCGAGACGCGCGCCGCCTTCTGGCTCACCGCGCCGGCCCGGGTCGAGATCCACGCCGAGACCGCGCGCGGCTCGGCGAGCCTCGGCGAGGTCGTCCCCGACTGGGACGACGGCGCGATCCGCCTGACGCTCCGCACGCCGGAAGGCGAGGCGTTCACCACCGATCGGTTCGAGCGCGTCAACGTGGGCAGCGCGTCGAGCACGCTCAGCCGCAACGCCCAGACCGTGCTCGACACCCGCGGCACGTACCGGGCGGCGATCCGCGACGCCAAGGGCGGCACGGCGGGCTGGATGCGCGTGCGTGTGAGCCCCTACGCCGAGGCGTCACGCATCTTCGACGCGGACCTGCCGAAGCCGGTCGGTCCGGCGCTCGCGACGGCGGGGGCCCTGGCACTCGACTCCGAGATCACCTGGATCGAGGACCACACGCTCGACGTCTACCGCGGCAAGAGCGGCGGCGGCCTCGAGCAGTCGATCCCGATCGGCGGCGGACACTAGCCGGCGCGCTACAGATTCGGGCAGTCGGCGATGCAGAACGTGAAGTTGTTGTGGCAGTCGAGCACCGCCTCGGCGCACCCGAACAGGCAGAGGTGGAAGTTCGCGTCGGCGGTCGCCAGGCACGCCGCGTCCCCGCCGGCCCAGATGGTGTCGCCGTCCGCGATCAGCAGGCACGCCTTCTTGTCCGCCTTGCGGGTCGTGACGCACGCCTTGCGGCAGGACTTCTCGACCCCTGCCGCCGCAACCAGGCACGTGAACCGTTTCGACGCGCACGACTTCGCGCACTTCACGCCCGCAGGGGCCGCGAAGCAACTGGAGAAGGCGGTCTCGAGCTCCGTCTCGCACGTGGTCCGCTGGGTGACGCAGACCCGAAAGGCTCGCCGCGCCCGCCGCGCGCAGGTCGCGGTGGCGTGGCTGAACGGGTGCGGCTGGAGCGTGGTCGTCGTCGTGCTGGTAGTCGCGGTGGTCGTGGTCGTCGCGGTCTGCGCCTGCGCGATGCGCCCGAACAGCACGACACCCGCCACGATCCCGACCGCTACGCCCTTCGAGACTCGCAACATGCCCAGGCCCCCTCCTCGGTCGATCGCTAGAACTTCACCACCGCATCGAGCTGCACGCGCGAGAGCGTCGGGTTGCTCGTTCCGGCCGGACGGTTGATGAAGTTCGTGAAGTAGCTGCGCGCGCTGACCGTGAGCGGGTTCAGGAGCTGGTAGTCGACGCCCACGCCGGGGCCCTCCTCGTTGGTCCCCCCGTTCGGGCCGAAGTCGCTGGCCGTGAACGCCGAGATCGTGGCCTCCTGGCCGAGGTGCTCGTAGAAGCCCCACACCGACCAGTCGCCCTGCGTCTTCGTCTGCCCGAGGCGGAGGCCCGCCTGCCAGCCGTGCGCGTCGTCGGTCGCGGCCAGCCAGTTGTAGACGTAGTCGACCCAGAGGCGCAGCGGCTGCGCCGCGACCACGTTCGGGATGGTCGCCGCGAGCGTGAAGTTCGACTGGTTGAAGCCGCTCTGGTAACCCGTGATCGCCTGGAACGCGGCCGGCCGCTTCCCGCCCTTCGGCGTCGGCGGCTGGATGGTCTGGGTCACGAGCAAGTTCTGGTTCGAGGCCGCGATCACGGTGTTCAGGTTCGAGTTCGCGACCGGCGCGCCCGACGCCGTGAACGCCGTCGTGTTCTTGCTCTGCGCCTGGGCGATCTGGTCCGCGTTGAGCCACCAGTACTGGCCGAACCCAGCCTCGAGGCCGACGTTGCCGATGTGGGCGGTCGGGTTCACCTGGCCGCCGAACGTCCACCCGTCCTCCTTGTTCGCGATCTCGCTGAACGTCCACTGGAGGGCGTGGATCTTCACCTGGTCGAGGGCGCCGAGCGGCTTGTCGAGGAGCTGGAAGGTCTCGGAGAGACCTTCGGGCGACAGGTCCTCGTCGAAGACCAGCTCGCCGACCCGGAAGACCGGGTTGGGGAACTTCCCGCCCGTGATGCTGGCCACTCCGGGCCGCATGCCGAACGTCTTCCCGGGCGTGAACGTGATGTAGCCCCAGTCGAGGTTGAAGTTCTTGCGGTTGAAGTTGCCGGAGAGCGTCTCGTTGGTGGAGATGGGGTCGTTGATGTTGCCGCTGGCACCGCGGATGGTCGCCGACAGCTCGTCGCTGAACGCGACGCGCACGCCGAGGCGGGCGCGGACGCGCTCGCGGTTGCGCGCGGTGGTATCCGCCCCGGCAACGTGCGGCTGGTGGTAGAAGCCCTCGTGTCGCCCCCGCACGTCGCCGAAGACGGTGGTGCGCTTCATCCAGTCCGCGAGATCGACGGC
>JBGQET010000053.1:0-32562 GCA_041496545.1 Binatia bacterium
CGCGCCGAGCGTCCACCGCCCGCGCGGTGCGAGCCCCGGCGCGTCGTGCCAGAAGCGCGCGTGGACGGCGTCCGTCCAGCCGACGTGCTCGCCGCGCCCGCGCGCGCCCCCGCCGGCGAGCGTCACGGTGGAGGCGGGTCGGAGCCCGCCGGGGTAGGTGGGGACCTCGACTGACGCCGGCTCGCACGACGCCTCGTCGACGACGAGTGAGAGGGCGGCGAGCGCGTCGCGGAGGGCGTCCGACATCCCGGCCTCGCTAGCGCACAGCGCGGCGGGCGACAACGTCCGCCGCGGGCTGGTAGTGGGTCAGTTTCCGCCCCTGCGGCATGGGCGGTGCTGTTCGCCGTGACTCGCAGGAGTTGCCGTTCAATCTGCAAGCGGTCCGCAGGGAACTCGAAGATGATTGCCCCCGAGCGTGCGAGCGGCGGCATTCGTGGTTCCCAGGTGACGTCGGACCACGATGCCGACGGTTGGGGGGGCCACACGGATTCGGCACGAGGGGCCAGAACATGTTTGCCAGACCACTCGCAGGAGGGCTATCCATCGCCGGATAGAGGAGCGGGCTACCCGCCAAAGGGAGAGAACGTCATGGCAATGAAGAAAGTCCTACTTGGTGTGACCCTTGCGCCCATCTTTTGAGGTGCGCCCATAGAAGCGGCGAGCAGGGAAGTCGACCTGCGCGCCGGCAAGGACCCGCTCATCCGCGCCATCCTCACGCGCCACGACAAGAAGCAGACCGACTACATCAACGACCAGGCCGAGATCGGCCGCCGCCTCGCGGCGCCCTTCCAGACGGCGCGGGAGACGCACCTGGCGCCGGTCGATTTCACCGCCGTCGCCGGCCACACGCACCTTGCGTTCACCTCCACCAAGGGCGAGGCGATCGTGGTCGACGCCTACCCGACGACGCCGGACCTGGCGGCTTTCGGCGGGCTCACGGATCCCACCCGCCACGCGCCCGACGTGCTGCCGATCCTGGTCCGCGACGCGAGCGGCGTGGGCGGCGACGCGAGCACGGTGACCGTCGACGGCGTGCCCTACGTGATCCCGCCCTTTACGCCCCCCGGCTTGAGCGCGCCCATCGGGGTCATGGCGTTCACCACCACCGGCTTCGAGGTGGCGGTGCTCCCCTCGGGCGAGAGTACGCTCACGCTCGACGAGGCGCCGCTGCTGGGCGTGGTCGGCGGGCGCTGGGTCTACCGCTGGGCTTCCGGCCAGTCCGTGTACGAGATCGTCGGGCGGGACGGGGACCGACTCCAGATCCGCAAGACCGGCGACACGACCGAGCGCATCGCGGCCCGGCTCCTCCGCGGCCGCGTGCACGTCGAGGAGGTCGTCGTCGAGTCGGCGAGCGAGAGCCCGGGCGAGGTCGCGCTCACCTTCGCGGAGCCCTACCTGGCCGACCCGCTGACCGCCGACTTCGGGCGCCGCCCGCCGGGGTGCTTCTCGGTGAGCGTCGCGGGGAAGGCGCTCGTCACCGGCACGGTCGAGTCCGACGCGCACACGGTCGTGCTCCGGTCCGCCGACCCGCCGTGGGCGGCGACGCGCGTCGTCGCCGTCAGCGCGACGCGCGACGGCAGCCGGCTTCGGTCCACGGTCGGCGCGAGCGGCTAGCCCCCGAGCGCGTGCAGCGCCGCCCGCGCCTCGGCGATCCCGTCGAGCAGCGCCTGGCGGAGGCCGGGGTCGATGAGCTTGCGGGCGAGGCGCGAGCGGAGCCGGAGGCCGGCGCCGGTGAGCGCGCGCACGGCCTTGCGGGTGGCGGTCTTCGCCTGCCGGCGACGACCGGCGTCGGTGAGCTGGCCCGCTTGCTCGACGGCGCCTTCGGCGCGCACGAGCTGCCCGACGATCAGATTCCCGAGCGAGCCGATGTCGCCGAGCATGTCCGCCTGGGCGAGCAGCGCCGCGATGTCGGCGGCGACGCACGGATAGGTCGGCACGGGGCAGGCGGGAAGCGTCGTCGTCGTGCTGCTGGTGGTAGTGGCGGTGGTGGTCGTGGTGCTGGTGGACGGCGGGGGGCCGAAGCCGGTCGAGTCGAGCCGTCGGATCTCGCTGCCGAAGTAGGCCACGTAGTAGAGCGCGCCGTCGGGACCGAAGACCAGGTCGGTCGGCCCGCCGGCGGAGGTCACGACGGTCGTGGGCATGGCGGTGAAGCCGTCGCGGGCGACGTTCAGGTGCGCCTGATAGATGTCGCCGAAGATGAAGTCGGCGAAGAAGTAGTCACCCAGGTACGCCCCGCCGACCGCGAACCCTCCCCCCGTGACCGAGGCCGACACGCCGCTGCGGTCGTACTCGTAGGCGGGCGCGGCGTCGCCCGCGTGCATGCACCCCATCGGCAACGAACCCTCGCAGTAGGGCCAGGACTGGTTCTTTCCCTGGCGCACGAGGTCGATCTCCTCGCGCGTGCTCTGCCCGACGTCGCCCACCCACAGGTTGCCGGTGAGCGGGTCGAAGCCCATGCGGAACGGATTCCGGAAGCCGTAGGCGAAGATCTCGCCGCGCTTGCCCGCCTGGCCGACGAACGGGTTGTCGGCCGGCACCGAGCCGTCCAGCTCGAGGCGGAGGATCTTGCCGTTGATCTCGTTCAGGTCCTGCGCGTAGGGGTTGGTCGAATCCCCGGGCGCGCCGCCGTCGCCCACGCCGGTGTCGCCGACGCCCACCCAGAGCTTGCTGTCGGGGCCGATGCGCAGCACGCCGCCGTCGTGGTTGCCGCCGTCGGTGCGAATGTTGGTGAGCAGCACGTCGAGCGAGCCGAGCGTGTCGTTCACGAGCGTCGTGCGCACCACCTCGTTCGAGCGGCCGCTGGCGCTGCCGCACCCGCCCGCCGACTCGGTGCGGTAGAAGTAGAGTCGACGGTTGGTGCCGAACGGATCGACGGCGACGCCGAGGAGTCCCATCTCGGAGGCGGTGCACACGGGGATCGTGCCGGCGAGGGTCGCGACGCCGCCCGACACCAGCTCGACGGCGCCCCCCTTCTCGGTGACCACGATGCGGCCGTCGGGAAGGAAGGCCAGCGCGGTGGGCTCGCTCAGGCTGCCGACGACCTGCGTGTCGGTGAAGCCCGGGACCGCCGTGCCCGCCCCGGCCTCGCGGAGCCCACTGCAGAGTGCCAGGACGACGAGCGCCACCCGCGCGACGCCGCGTGAACACTTGTGCGCTGCTTTCACCGCAACCTCCCCCGGGCGACCGCGTCTGCGCCGCCGCCCCCGGGGGAGAAGCAAGATGCCGGCCCGACCGGCGCCGCAGCGGGCGCGGCGGCTTCGGCCTGTGCGCGCTCCGCGTCGCTAGTCGTCGCGCTCCCGCTCGCCCCGTCCCCCGCGTCGCTCGACGCTCACCCGCACCACGGCCGAGGCGCGGTTGCGGTCCCGGTCCGTGCCCGTCAACGTGATCACGTGCGGGCCCTCCGAGAGCGTCGTCACGATGGCCCTCTCGCCGGTGCCGAGCTGGCCGTCCAGGTCCGACGTCCAGACGAGCGACCCGCCGCGGAGCGCGCCGTCCTCGGGGTCCTCGCCCCAGCCCGAGAGCCGCGTCGGCAGGCCGAGGTCCAGGACGGCGCCTTCGTCCGGCGACTCGATGCGGACCTGCGGTCGCTTCTTCGCGACCGTGAACGGCGCGGAGGTCCCGATGCCCTCGCGCGTGCCGTTCGACGCCCGCACGCGGAGCATGCAGCGGCGCGGCTCGCAGCCCGCGAGCTGGTCGAAGTCGAGGACGAGCGTCGGCTCGCGGAGCCCTCGCGCCCGGGACACCCACGTGGCGCCGGCGTCGGTCGAGTACTCCACCTCGAAGGTGAGGTGCGCGCCGCCCGGTTCGGTCACGGCCCAGCGGATGGTCTTGCCGCCGGCGAGTAGCTCCCCGCCCCTGGGGTAGTCCACGCGGACGCCGAGCGGCGTCGGCTGCGCGTGGCCGGCGCGTGACAGCACCGCCACGAGCGCCGCCGCGCGAGCGACACGACGTCGCGCGCTCACGCGTCGGCGGCGCAGCGGAAGCCGGCGAAGATCTGCCGGCGCTCGGGCAGGTCCCAGTTGCGGAAGGTGTTCCGCACCGCGATCGGGCGCGTCGCCCACGAGCCGCCGCGCAGCACCTTGTAGCCGCGGCCGAAGTGCAGCTCCGAGTACTCGCGGTAGGGGAAGGCGCGGAAGCCGGGGTAGGGCGCGAACTCGGACGCCGTCCACTCCCAGACGTCGCCCAGCATCTGGTGGCAGCCGAAGAAGCTCCGGCCGCGCGGGTAAGCGCCCACCGCCGCCGGCGCGAACGTCCGCTGGTCGAGGTTCGCGTGGTGCTCGGTGGGCGGCATGTCGCCCCACGGGAAGCGGCGCGCGACGCGCTTCTCGACGTCCCACGCCGCCGCCTTCTCCCACTCGGCCTCGGTGGGGAGCCGCTTGCCGGCCCAGCGCGCGAAGGCGTCGGCTTCGTACCAGCAGACGTGGACGACCGGCCGGTCGAGGACGAGCGGCGTCGCGCGCCCGAAGGCGCGCTCGCTCCAGCTCCCGTCCAGGTGCCGGAGCCACTGCGCGGGATGGCTCACCCCGACCTCACGGAGCCAGCGCCGGCCCTCTTCGCTCCAGAGCGCGCGGCGGGTGTAGCCGCCGTCCTCCATGAAGGCGAGGTATTGCCGGTTGGTCACCGGCGCGAGGTCGATCTTGTAGCGCGGCAGGTCGACGACGTGCTGGGGCCGCTCGTTGTCGTACGCGAAGGCGCGCTCCTCGGTGCCCATGAGGAACGCCCCGGCGGGGATGACCGCGACCTCGCCCGCGATGGGCATGGCGGCCTCGGGCGGCTCGCGCCGGCGGCCCGACTCGTAGACGAGGTCGTCGATGAGCTGGATCGTCTGCAGGATCGTCTCGGTGTGCTGGGCTTCGTGCTGCGCGATCATCTTGTAGACGTAGCCGTCGGCGCAGAGCGGGTCGCCCGGGTCGAAGCTGACGCGACGGAGCCGGCGGCGCGTCTCGTCGCGGATGGCGCGCAGGTAGCGGAGCGCCTCGGCGCGGTCGGGGAGCGGCAGACGCTCGCGGGTGGCGCGCGGGTGGGTGATGGGGTCGTAGAGGTGGTCGCGGGCGCGCGCTTCCGCGTCGACGCGGGCGTCGGGGTCCAGCGCGCGGATGGACCACAGCTCCTCGAAGTTGGCGATGTGCCCGAGGTCCCAGACGATCGGGCTCATGAGCGGGCTGTGCTGGCGGACGAGCTGCTCGTCGGCGAGCGGCTCGACCAGCTCGAGGGTCCGCGCCCGCGCCTCGGCGAGGTGCGTGCCGCAGGAGCGCTCGCGGTCGGCGGTCACGAGCCGCCGCTCGCGCATGCGGAGCAGGAGCACGCCGAAGGCGTTCGTCGGGTCGGTGAAGGAGCGCACGGTCTCGAATCCGAAGCGCGCGGTGTTGGCGGCCACCTCGTCCATCTGGAACTTGCGGCTGATCTCGGTGAGGATCATCTCGCCGGGTGCCAAGCGGAAGCGCCGGCCGAGCTCGGGGAGTGCGATCGTCGCCTGGCGCGTGAAGCGGGCGAAGATCTCGATGCGGTCGAGGTGGCCGTTGTAGTAGGCGACGTGCTCGATCGCGTCGAGGTCGAGGCCGGCCGAGAGGTCGCGGTTCATGCGCGCGAAGAGGTTGCGGGTGAACGCCGCGCTCCAGCCGGCGGCGTCGTTGTACGCCGCCTCGAGCGTGCGGACGTCCTTCACCAGGTCGATGCCGAGCAGGAAGTGGTCGCCGGGCGCCAGGCTCGCCGACACGCGGTCGAGGAAGTCGGCCGTCTCCTCGGGGTTGAAGTTGCCGATCGTGCTGCCCAGGAAGACGAGCATCAGCGGCGAGACTTCTCGCAGCAGCGGGAAGGCGCGCTCGTACGACGCCGCGACGCCGCGCACCTCGAGCCCGGGGTGCTCGGCGGCGAGCGCCGCGCACGACTGCGCCAGCATGTCGCGGCTGATGTCGACGGGGACGTAGCGGGCCGTCTGTCCGCCCGCGGTCCAGGCGCGCAGCAGGTGGCGGGTCTTGGTCGAGCTGCCGGAGCCCAGCTCGACGAGCGTCGCGGCGGGGGCGAGGCTCCGGATCTCACCCGCGTGCGCGCGGAGGAGCGCTTCCTCGGTGCGCGTCTGGTAGTACTCGGGCTGCTCGCAGATGCGCTCGAAGATCTCGCTGCCCGCGGCGTCGTAGAGGTAGCGACACGCGAGCCAGCGCGGATGATCGGAGAGGCCGCGCACGATCGACTGCGCGAAGCCGGCGCTCGTCTCTTCGAGGGCGTCGACTTCGAGCGCGAAGCGCGCGTACCGCTGCCGGCGAAAGCCGGCGAGGGGATCCGGCCGCGTCACCCCCCGTGGCTACCCGGGTCGCGTCACCTAGGTCAACCCCGGTCCCCGGTCGCCCGGCGGATGGCGGCGCCGACCTCGGCGATCGGCCGCGACGTGTGGCGGGGAAAGATGGTGTGGATCGATCCCGCACCGTCGTTCGGCCAGCGCGGCACGATGTGCACGTGGACGTGCGGAATCGTCTGCCCGCTCGCTTCGCCGTTGTTGACGCCGATGGTGGTGCCCGCGGCGCCGAGCGCTTCACGCACCGGACGTGCGAGTCGCATGACTTCGCGGAAGAGCGCGTCGGCCGCCGCCGGCTCGAGGTCCTCGAGGGCGGGGACGTGGGCGTGCGGCACCACGAGCACGTGCCCGTCGGCGAGCGGCTGCACGTCGAGGAAGGCGACCACGTCGGGCGCGCGGGCGACGACCTCGGCTTTCACCTCGCCCGCGACGATGCGGCAGAAGATGCAGCTCATGGCCCTACTCGGGAACGAGCCGCAGCGTCAGGGGGTGGTTCACGTGATGGACGATCTTGTCGAACCAGTACTTCTGCGCCATCGCCTCCGCCACCCGCGCCACCATCTCGGGCGCCGGCTCGCCCTTGAGGCGCGCGAACTCCTTCCCGGCGATGCGGACGCCGAGGGACGGCTTGGCGACGTTCGCCTCGACGCGGCCCGCGGCGCGCGAGCCGAGGCGGACGTAGAGCTGGTCGTCGACGACGACGAGCCAGACGGGGAACCAGTGCTCGGTCTCGCCCGGCGCCTGGGTGCGGAGCTGGACGGTGTCCTCGGACGCCCACGCGCGCGGCGTCCAGTCGGCGGCGGTGGCGGGCACCGCCGGCGCGGAACCGCATCCGGCGACCAGGAGGAGGCTGATGAGAAAAACGAGAGTTCGCATGCCGGCGTGCTAGCGCGCCCGCGCCGTGCGATGCAACCTCACCCCAGGGGCGCCGGCAACGACGCCGCGGCGCGCCGCATCAGCCGAGCGCCGCGAGCAGCGCCCGCGTCGCCGCCGCCGGGTCGTCCGCGCCCAGCACGGCGCGGATCACCGCGACGCCCGACGCGCCCGCGGCCACCACCGCCGGGACGCGCTCGGGCGTGACCCCGCCGATCGCGAGCACGGGGATCGCTGCCGCGCGCACGGCCTCGTGGAGACGCGCTTCGCCCTGCGGCCGGCCCTTCCGCGGCGTCGCGTAGAGCGGGCCGAAGAACGCGAAGTCGGCGCCCGCGGCGTCGGCCAGCTCGGCGGTGGAATGCGTGGAGACGCCGATCAACGTCTCCGGCGGAAGCAGCCCGCGCGCCACCGCGACCGGCAGCGACGCCGTGCCGAGGTGGACGCCGTCGGCGCCGACGGCGAGCGCCACGTCGATCCGGTCGTTCACGAAGAATGCGGCGCGCGCTCGGGCGGTCGCGGCGCGGAGCGCTTCGGCCAGCATCAGCAGGGGACGGCCCGGCAGATCCTTCTCCCGAAGCTGCACCGCCGGGAGCCCCGCCGCGAGCGCCCGGACGACGACGGTGACCAGGTCGCGGCCGCCCGTCGCGTGACGGTCGGTCACCAGCACGAGGCGCGGCGGGATCACGGCAGGAAGGCGACGACGCGCGCCGGGGCCCCGGTGCCGCCGCCGATCTTCATGGGCAGCGCGACGACGGTCGCGCCTGCCTCGGGCAGGCGGTCGAGGTTGGCGAGGTTCTCGAAGCCGGGGACGTTCGCTCCCAGGACGACCTGGTGAACGGCGAAGTCCTTTGATGGCCCATGGTCGATGCTCGGGGTGTCGACGCCGATGGCGGCGATCTTCCGCTCGCGGACGAGCCATTCCGCCGCTTCCTTCGAGAAGCCGGGGAAGTGGAGGTGCGCGGTGTCGCCGGGCGTCGCCGTGCCCAGATAGCGCGCCTTGTCGGGCCAGAAGCGGCCCCAGCCGCTCCGCATGAGGACGATCGCGCCGTCGGGCAGCCGGCCGTGCGCGTGCTCCCACCCCTGGAGGTCCTTCACCGTGACGCGATAGTCGCGGTCCTTCGTCGTCGCCGCGCTGACGTCGACGACGGCGGCCGGCCCGATGCCGGCCGCGAGCGGCACGGCGTCGACCGTGAGGCCGTGCTCCGCGAAGTGGCGGGGCGCGTCCATGTGCGTGCCGCCGTGCTCGGGCGCGCAGAACTTGTTCGAGGCGTAGAACCAGCCGCCGGGCGTCGTGCCCGCGTGCTCGACCTCGAGCGCGAAGCCCTTCTCGGTCGGCCAGTATATGGTGGAGGCGTCGAAGGGGTAGGTGAGGTCGACGGCCTTGGCGACGTCGAAGGCCGGGGCGGGCGTTGCGAGCGCCAGGAGGAGAAGCGCGCGACGGAGCGTCGCCGTCAGCGGACGAGCCCCGTGAGCGGGCTCGACGCCGTCGCGTAGAGCTTCGGCGGGATGCGCCCGGCCAGAAACGCCTTCCGCCCTGCCTCCACGCCCAGTCGCATCGCCTCGGCCATGAGCAGCGGGTCCTTGGCGCCGGCGATGGCGGTGTTCATCAGCACGGCGTCGCAGCCCAGCTCCAGCGCTTCGGCGGCGTGCGACGCCGTCCCGACGCCGGCGTCGACGATCACCGGCACCCGGCTCTGCTCGACGATGATGCGGAGGTTGTACGGGTTGCGGATGCCGAGGCCGGAGCCGATCGGCGCGGCGAGCGGCATGACCGCGGCACAGCCCATCTCCTCGAGCTTCTTGCACGCCACCGGGTCGTCGGTGATGTAGGGTAGGACCTGGAAGCCCTCCTTCACCAGGACGCGCGCCGCTTCGAGCGTGGCGGCGACGTCGGGGAAGAGCGTTTTCTCGTCGCCGATCACCTCCAGCTTGACGAGCGTGCCGACGCCGGCTTCGCGCGCCAGGCGGCAGGTGCGGATCGCGTCCTCGACGGTGTAGCAGCCGGCGGTGTTGGGGAGGATCGTGAAGCGGTCCAGCGGGAGGTGATCGAGCAAATTTTCCTTGCCGGCGTCGGTGATGTTCACGCGCCGCACGGCGACGGTGACGATCTCGGCGCCGGACGCTTCGACGGCGCGGCGGGTCTCGGCGAACGAGGCGTACTTCCCCGTGCCGACGATCAGGCGAGAGCGGTACTCCTTGCCGGCCAGGACGAACGGGTCGTGCATCAGCCGCCTCCGACGAAGTGGATGATCTCGACCCGGTCGCCGTCGCGGAGCACCGTGCGCTCGTAGTCGGCGCGCGGCACGACGGCGCGGTTCACCTCGACGGCGATGCGCCGCGGCCCGAGGCCGAGCGTGCCCACCAGCTCCGCGATGGTGGCGTCGGCGGGCAGCGCACGCGTCTCGTCGTTCACGATCACCTGCACCGTGCGGCGACGATACCCGGGTCGCCGAAAGCTGACAACAGGCGCGGCGCGGTTTGCCTTCACCGTGCCGCAGTGCTTAATCGCCACATGGCGAGGATGCTGGTCGGCACGTTTGTCATCGTGGCCCTCCTCTCGGGCTCCGCCGCGGCGCTGACGGCTCACCTCCTGACGCACCCCTCGCTCCAGTTTGCCACCCCGGGTCCCGACCGGCGGATCGGCACCCCGGACGACGTCGTGGTGACGGGGGCGACCATGCTGGGACCCCAGGACTCCGGGCAGAACACCCACTCCGCCGCCTCGTTCGCCTATCTGATCGGCTCCAACGTCTCCAACTTCCCCGACGACAGCACCTACGACTACATCCTCTTCGTCGACGGCGAAATCGAGTTCGCCCCCAACCTGGCGGCGAGCACCGCCTCGGACGTCCAGCTCGACATCACCGGCGGCACGCTCCGCAGCACGACGGAGTTCATGTTCCACGGCGGCATGCGCGGCGAGGCGCAGACACCGGTCGCGGGGGTGGTCCACCTGGACCCGATGACCGGCGCCGGCACGTTCACGCTGAGCGGTCACTTCTCCCCGGCGGAGGTCGGCGCCGACTTCGTGCTCATGAGCCAGACCCTGTCCGGCACCACCACGATCCTGCTCGCCGACAAGTTCGGCAAGATCGCCGATCCCTACCTCGACCAGCTCGTGGTGCTGCTCCCGTCGAACGCGACCGCGCTCATCCTCGCCGAGGTCACGGGTCACGTCACCGAAGCGACGCACCAGGGCTGGCCGAGCCGCGGCGTGCTGGTCGCCTACACCACCGACGCCCTCGGCTGCGTGAGCTTCTTGACCGGCGTCCCCTGCTCGGGCGGCGGCGGCGGCAGCTGCGCGAGCTTCTCCGAATGCGAGCCGCCGCTCACCGCCGCGCTCCCTCCCGTCGCCGGCGCACCCAAGAAGAACAAGCCGACGGCCAAGCGCTTGAAGGCGCTCGCGACGTCCGCCCACGGCAACTTCGGCAAGGCGACGGGCGCGAGCGGCAAGAAGCAGGCGCGCTTCTACAAGAAGGCGTGCACGGCGCTGAAGACGCTCGCGAGCGTCGCCGGGAAGGCGAACGGCAAGGGTCGCCTCGGCGTCGACCTCGGTGCGATCCAGGCGGCGGTCGCGAAGCTCCGCAGCTTCATTCCCGGCTGCTAGCGTTTCGCAGCGCCCGGACGTCGAGCGCGAGGCCCGCGAGCAGCACGGCGGCGCAGACCACGAACAGCGAGCCGAGCAGCAGCCAGAAGCCGAGGATCGTGCCGAGCGACACGACGCCCCCCGCCGGCGGGTGCGTCCGCGCGTCCCACAGCTGGAGCCCACCGAGCACGATCCCGGGCAGCGCGACGAGCGCGGGGATGGCGGCGGCGAGGACGATCGGCCAGACGGGACGGCGCGACACTGCGGCCTCATACAACTTCCCGCCTCGCGGAGCACCCTGCTGGTCGACTTTCTCCTCGACAGTACGACCGCTCCTTTGGTATTCGGTCCTTCTCCCTCTCATGCACGACGTCCACGGGCGGCCGACGGTAGCCGAGGTGAGCCTCGGAGCTCTCCGCTCGAACCTCCGCCAGGCTCGTACGCTCGTCGGCCCGTCGGTCGGCGTGATGGCGGTCGTGAAGGCCGACGGCTACGGACACGGCGCCGTCGGCGCGGCGCGCGCGTTCCTCGAAGGCGGCGCCGTCGCGCTCGGCGTCTCCACGGTCGAGGAGGGTGTCGAGCTGCGCCGGGCGGGTCTCGATGCGCCGGTGGTCGTGCTGGGCGGCGCGTTCGCCGGCGAGGAGCCGGACGTCGTGAAGCACGCTCTCGCAGCCGCCGTGTGGACGCTCGAGTCGGCGCGCGCGCTCTCCGCCGCCGCCCGTGCCGCCGGCCGCTCCGTCCCCGTCCACGTGAAGGTCGACACCGGCATGACGCGCCTCGGCCTCGACCTGCCCGACGTGCGGGCCTTCGGTGCGGCGCTCGCCGATGTCCGGGGGCTGGAGATCGCCGGCGTCTTCTCGCATTTCGCCTCCGCCGACGCCGTCGACACGGCGACGGCGCGCGCGCAGGCCGGGCGCTTCCGCGAGGCCGTCGCGGCGCTCGCGGCGGCCGGCGTCCGCGCTGCGCAGGTGCACCTCGCCAACAGCGCGGCCGTTCTCTCCACCCCGGACACCCACTTCACGATGGTGCGGCCGGGGCTCATGCTCTACGGCTATCCCCCGGCCCCGCACCTCGCCCCCCGCGCGGCGCTCCGGCCGGCGATGCGGCTCCGATCGCGGGTGATCGTGGCGCGGAAGGTCGAGACGGGACGGCCCATCGGCTACGGCGGCACGTTCGTCGCCCGGCGCCCGAGCACGATCGGAGTCCTCCCGCTCGGTTACGCCGACGGGTATCATCGGCTCGCCTCCAACCGCGCCGAGGTCCTGGTCCGCGGCCGGCGCGTGCCGGTGGCCGGACGTGTCTGCATGGATCACACCATGATCGACCTGACCGACGTGCCGGGCGTCGCGCTCGGTGACGACGTCGTCCTCTTCGGCGACGCGCTCGGCGCCGACGAGGTGGCGAAGTGGTACGACACGATTCCGTACGAGGTGCTGACCGCGGTCGGCAAGCGCGTGCCGCGCGTCTACGTGGAGGAGTTCGATGGCTAGGGTGCGGCGCGCGCTCTTGAGCGTCAGCGACAAGCGGGGGCTGGTGGAGTTCGCGCGCGGGCTCGCCGCGCTCGACGTCGACATCCTCTCGACCGGCGGCACGGCGAAGCTCCTCGCCGACGCCGGCATCAGCGTGACGCAGGTGAGCGACTACACCGGCTTCCCCGAGATGCTCGACGGCCGGGTGAAGACGCTCCATCCGAAGATCCACGGCGGGCTCCTCGGCCGCCGCGACCTGCCCGAGCACGTGAAGGCGATGCAGAGCCACGGCATCGAGCCCATCGACCTGGTGGTCGTCAACCTGTATCCGTTTCGCGAGACGGTCGCGAAGCCGGGCGTCACGCTCGCGGAGGCGATCGAGAACATCGACATCGGCGGTCCTTCGATGCTCCGTTCGGCGGCCAAGAACCACGACGCGGTGACGGTGATCGTCGACCCGGAGGACTACGCGCCCGTGCTCGCCGAGCTGCGGGCGGGCGGCGAGACGTCGGCCGCGACGCGGCGGCGCCTCGCCGAGAAGGTCTTCCACGCGACGGCCGTCTACGACGGCGCGATCGCGGACTATCTCAGCCAGGGCGGCACCTTCCACTGGGGCGGCGTCAAGGCGCTCGACATGCGCTACGGCGAGAACCCGCACCAGGCGGCGGCCCTCTACGGCGACTTCCTGAAAGTGGCCCAGCCGCTTCACGGCAGGGAGCTCTCCTATAATAATGTTGTCGACATCGACGCCGCCCTGGCCCTGGCGGAGGAATTCAGGGCTGATTCGCGGGCCGCGATCGCGATCTTGAAGCACAACACGCCGTGCGGCGTGGGCCTGGGGAAGGACCCGCTCGAGGCCTGGAAGCGTGCGCTCGCGACGGACCCGGAGTCGCCCTTCGGCGGCATCGTCGTCTCGACCCACCCCTGGACGCTCGCCCTCGCACGCGCCGTCGACGAGCTGTTCACCGAGGTGCTGATCGCGCCCGCCTTCGACGACGACGCGCTCGCGCTGCTCAAGCAGAAGAAGAACCGCCGGCTCGTGCTCTGGCACCCCGAAGCCGCGCCCAAGGACGCGAAGGCGATTCGCGGGGTCGCGGCCGGGCTCCTCGTCCAGGACGCCGACCGCGCCACGGAAGACCCACGCACCGCCAAGGTGGTGACCAAGCGCGCGCCCACGGCCGAGGAGCTGCGCGCGCTCGGCTTCGCGTGGAAGGTCGTGAAGCACGTCAAGTCGAACGCCATCTGCTTCACCACCGCCGACCGCACGCTCGCGCTCGGCGGCGGGCAGACGTCGCGCGTCGAGCCGGTCCGCAACGCGCGCGCCCGCGCCGAGCGCCAGGGCATCTCGCTCGCCGGCTCGGTGCTCGCAAGCGACGCGTTCTTCCCCTTCCCCGACGGCTTGGAGGAGGCGGCCGCCGCCGGCGCCACCGCCGTCATCCAGCCCGGCGGCTCGACCCGCGACGACGCCGTCGTCGCTGCAGCGGACCGGCTGGGTGTTTCCATGATTTTCACCGGCGTGCGTCACTTCCGGCACTGATGCGCGTCCTCGTCGTCGGCGGCGGCGGGCGCGAGCACGCGCTCGTCTGGAAGCTCCGGCAGAGCCCGCGCGTCACCGCGCTCTGGTGCGCGCCGGGCAACGCCGGCATCGCCGAGGCCGCGGAGTGCGTGCCGCTCGCGGCCGACGATGTCGCGGGCCTCGTCCGCTTCGCGAAGGAGCACGCGATCGACCTGACGGTGGTGGGGCCCGAGCTGCCGCTCACCATGGGCCTCGTCGACAAGCTCGGCGCCGCCGGGCTCCGCGCCTTCGGCCCGAGCGCGGCGGCGGCGCAGCTCGAGGGGTCGAAGGCGTTCACCAAGGAGCTGCTCCGCCACCACCACGTGCCGACCGCCTTCTTCGGCGTCTTCTCCGACCCCGACGACGCCGCCCGCTGGGTGAAGGAAGTGGGCGCGCCGCTGGTCGTGAAGGCCGACGGCCTGGCGAGCGGGAAGGGCGTCTTCATCTGCCCGACCGTCCCGGAGGCGCTCGAGGCCATCGACGAGCTGATGCGCGGCCGGCTCTTCGGCGATGCGGGGAGCCGCGTCGTGGTCGAGGAGTTCCTCGAGGGCGAGGAGGTCTCCTTCATGGCGCTGACGGACGGCACGACGGTGCTGCCGCTCGCCACCTCGCAGGACCACAAGCGCGCCTTCGACGGCGACAAGGGCCCCAACACGGGCGGCATGGGCGCCTACTCGCCCGCGCCCGTGATGACGCCCGCGCTCGAAGCGCGCGTCATGCGCGAGGTCATGGAGCCCGTCGTGCGCGGGCTCGCGAGCCAGGGCGTCGTCTACCGCGGTGTCCTCTACGCCGGGCTCATGGTGCACGAGGAGCGCGTCAAGGTGCTCGAGTTCAACGTCCGCTTCGGCGATCCGGAGGCGCAGGCGCTGCTCGTCCGCTTGCGCTCGGACCTGCTCGACCTCTGCGAGCGCGCGGCCGACGGCCGGCTCGCCGGCGCGACCGTCGAGTGGGACCCGCGGCCGTCGGTGTGCGTCGTGCTCGCGGCCGAGGGCTATCCGAGCGCGGTCGAGAAGGGGCGGCGGATCGAGGGGCTCGACGCCGTCCGCGGTGAACGCGACGTCGTCGTCTTCCACGCCGGCACGCGGCGCGCGGAGGGCGCCGTGGTGACCGACGGCGGGCGCGTCCTCGGCGTCACCGCGCTCGGCGACACGATCGAGGACGCGGTCGCGCGCGCGTACGGCGCGGTCGGCCGCGTCCGCTGGCCGGGCATGCACCACCGTTCCGACATCGGCCACCGCGCGCTGGCGCGCGGCGCCGGGGAGGCGCGCGACGCGGGTTGACGACGCGGTCGCGGCGCTCGCCGCCGGCGAGGTGGTCGTCTTCCCGACCGAGACGGTGTACGGGATCGGAGCGGACGCCGCCTCGGTCGGCGCGGTCGGGAAGCTGGTCGCGCTGCGTGGACGGGAGGAGGGGAAGCCGATCCTGGTGCTGGTGAGGGACCTCGAGATGGTGGAGACGGTGGCGCGGGAGATCCCGGCGGCGGCGCGACGGCTGGCGACGCGCTTCTGGCCCGGGCCGCTGACGCTGGTGCTGCCGGCGCGCGACGGCCTCCCCGCGCCGCTCACGGCCGGCACGGGCACGATCGGCGTGCGCGCGCCCGGGCATGCGCTCGCCGCGGCGCTCGTCGCGGGCCTCGGGCGTCCGGTCACGGCGCCGAGCGCGAACCCGCCCGGCAAGTCGCCGCCGCGACGCCTCGCCGAGGCGCGCGGCTACTTCCCGGCGGGTGTGGCGGTGTGGGTCGACGGCGGCACGCTGCCCGGCGGGGCGTCCACGGTGGCGGCGGTCGAGGGCGAGGAGGTCCGCGTGCTGCGCGCCGGTCCCATCACGGCGGCGGCGATCCGCGCCCTGCTCGAGACCGCGTGATGGCCGTCGTCCGCCCGCTCCGCGGGCTGCGCTACGACCCGGCGAGCGTCGGCGACGTGGGCCAGGCGCTCGCCCCGCCCTACGACGTCATCTCGCCGGCCGAGCAAGCGGAGCTGTACGGCCGGAGCCTCTACAACGCGATCCGCCTGATCCTCCCGCGCGAGGCCGACCGCGGCGCCGCGGCCGCGCGCCAGCTCCGCGAGTGGGTCGAAGCCCGCGTGCTCGTCCCCGACCCGGCGCCCGCCCTCTACCTCTACTCGCAGCGCTTCTCGCTCCCCGACGGGACGACGCGGCGTCGCGACGGCATCATCTGCCGGCTCCGCCTGGAGGACTTTGCGCGCGGCGTCGTCCGCCCGCACGAGCGCACGCTGCCGGGGCCCAAGGCGGACCGCCTGGCGATCCTCCGTGCCACCGGCGCCAACCTCTCCCCGATCTTCGGCCTCTACGCCCGGCCCGGCGAGACGGTGCGTGCGCTCCTCGGCGAGGCGGCGATGGGCGCGCCCGTGATCGACGTCGACGGCTGGCACCAGCTCACGCGCGTGACGGATGCCGGCGCCATCGAGCGCTTCACGAGCGCGCTCGCCAACGAGACGGTCATCATCGCCGACGGCCACCACCGCTACGAGACCGCGCTCGCCTACCGCGACGAGCAGCGCGGCAACGAGGCGGCCGGGTACGTCATGGCGTATCTCGCCAACATGGAGGAGCCGGGCGTCGTCATCCTGCCGACGCACCGGCTCGTGCGCGGCCCGCTCGCGCTCGCGCCCGGCGCGCTCGAAGCGCGCCTCCGCGAGGCGTTCGACGTCGCCCCGCTGCCGGCGCGCGGCCGGCGCGCGACGGGCGAGATCGACGTCGCGCTCGCGGACCGACGGCTCCGGCTGCGCGCGCGGAGGGAGGCGACGGCGCGCCTCGCCCATTTCCCGTCGGCGGTCCGCGGGCTCGACGTGGCGCTCCTCCACGGCGCCATCCTCGAGCCGCTGCTCGGCGTCGGCGCCGAGGGGCTCGATTTCACGCACGACGACGAGGAAGCCGTCGAGGCGGTCGCGAAGGGCAGGGCGAGCGCCGCCTTCCTCCTGAACGCGCCGTCGATGCACGAGGTGCTCCAGGTCTGCCTCGCCGGCGAGGTGATGCCCGAGAAGTCGACCTACTTCTACCCCAAGCTCGCAAGCGGGCTCGTCTTCTCGCTCGTCGGGCCGCAGTGGCGCTGACCCGCGGTCGGGCCTCCATCCCCTCTTCGTGCTATGCGGGACCGGCGCGAGCCTGCTACGGGAAACCATGGCGCCGAGGTCCTACGTCGCCGTAGTCGTGGGGTTCGTGGCCGTCGTCCTCGCGGGGAGCGGGGACGCGGGAGCCGCTGTCGCGAAGAAGTGCGCCGGCGCGTGCACGCTGTCGCAGCGGCGGTGCATCACCGCCGCGAAGGCGGAGCGGAAACGGCTCTTCGCGGCGTGCACCGGCGGTCCGGCCGGCGCGCGCGGCTGCCGCGCGGCGGCGACTCGCGCCCGCGGCGCGACGGTGAAGGCGTGCCGGGCGCTCCGCAAGGGCTGCGCGACCTGCTGCCGCGCACGCAAGGCGACCTGCGATCAGCCGGCCGTCACGCTCGACGCGGCGCGGGCGGTGCGCGGCGCGATCACCGCCGACGGCGGCGGCCGGGTGACGGTCACGGCGGCGAACGGCGTCACCTACACTCTCGACGTCCCGCCGGGTGCGCTGCTCGACGACGAGACCGTCACGCTCACCCCCGTGACCGCGATCGGCGGGTTCGCCGTCGGGGGAGGACTCCTCGCGGCCGTCCACGCCGAGCCGAGCGGGCTCCTCTTCTTGAAGCCCGCGACGCTCACGATCGGCCTCCCGGCGGCACCCGGCGGGCCGCTCGTGGGCTTCGGCTACGACGGGCCCGGCGTGGACTTCCACACCGAGCTCCTGACGGCGGCCGGCGCGACGGCCCGCATTCTCGTGACGCACTTCAGTGGCTTCGGCGCAGGGGCCGCGTCCTCCCCGGAGGTACGCGCCATTCTCGCGCGCCCGTCGAGCAGCGCGTCGCAGCAGTTCGCGGACCAGTTCCTCGCGCTCGCGAACCAGGGCGTGCGCGACCGGCAACCCTACCTCGACCTCGTGCGCCGCTGGTACCGGACCGTGATCCGCCCCGCGCTGCAGAACGGCGTCGGCGACGACGGGCGGCTCCGCCAAGCGCTGCGCGACTACGACCAGTGGCTCCTCGTCCTGCAGACGGGCCCGCTCGTGTTCGGGCTGGGCTTCAGCCTCTCGCTCCCCGCCGAGCAGGCGGAGGCGCTCTCGCTCATCGCCGCGGCGATCCGGGACGCGGTCGCGCGCGCCGACGCGCGCTGCCTGGCGCGGCACAGCCTCGCCGACGCGGAGACGGCGCTCGAGTGGCAGGTGATCGCGGGGGAGGCCGACGTCGGCACGCCGGGGAATGCGCTCGACATCGACACGGTGCTCGGCGGTCTCTGCCTCGAAGCGCAGTACGACGCCATCTCGTACCCGCCGGATCCGCCGCTCGGCCAGGCGTCGGAGCTCGACCTGGTGGTCGGGCTCGTCTTCATCGACGGGGTTCCGGCGACGGGTGACCGGATGCTGGTCGACATCGTCCCGCACGGCACGGTCGAGCTGACGGTCCCGGGCGACACGAACCCCGACGGCAGCTTCGCCATCGACTTCACCCCGCAAGGCGACCGGGAGCTGCGGCTCGACGTCCACTCGTGCGGGGACGTCCCGGGCCGGCGGCGCTTGAAGCAGGTCTGCCAGGACGCGTTCGTCATTCGCGGCCTCGACGTGGAGCCGTCGCAGGTGACGGTCGGCCGCGGCGCTTCGCAGGAGTTCACGGCGACGCTCTTCGGACGGCCCGCGCCGATGGTGAGCTGGTCGACGACGGGCGGGACGATCGACCAGACGGGCGACTTCACGGCCGGCGACACGCCCGGTACCTTCGAGGTGCGCGCCACCAACGCGGTGGACGGCCGCTCCGGCACGGCGACGGTGGTGATCCCCGGCACGACGACGACCGTCACCAGCAGCACGACCACGACCCTGCCCGGGAGCTTCCTCGGCGACTGGCAGGGCCACATGGACATCTCCGGCGGCGGCGGCAACCCGACTGTCTGCCCCGCCAACGAGCCGAACTGCGCTCGCCTGACGGTTCAGACGGCCGGGAACGACCTCCGCGTCTGGTTCTGCAACCACATCGAGACGATCTGCACCGGGGCGGCGATCAACCAGCAGTGCTCCTTGCAGTTCGCCGCGATGTCGACCGTTAACGGGTTCAACGGAACGGGCGACAACAACAATCCCCCGTGCTGCATCGGCTGCCCGGGACAGCAGCGCGTCTACGGCTGCACCATCACCGCAACGTTCAGCGTCGACCCGAACGGCCAGCAGACGCTCGAGGGCAGCTTAGGCGGCAGCGTCACGTTCTGCCCGAGCGATCCGTCGGCCGGTGCGACGACGCACTTCAAGCTCTGCCGTCCCGATCCCTGTCCCGTCCTGCCTTGACCCCCGCCGCCCGACTGAGCGCGGCCCGCCCGTGCGTCGTCGCGTGGCGTCTGCTACGACGGGGACTCGATGGCTGCCCGGGGCGTCTTCCGACTGATCGGTCCGCAGTGGCGCTGAAGCGGGTGCCGCTCGTGCTGGCCGTCGTCGCGCTGGCGGCGCCGCTCGCCCGGGGCGCGGACTCGGACGTCGTCCATCCCGGCTTCGGCGTCGGCTACCTGCTGCTCACGGAGCCGGGGGTGCAGAAGGAGCTGGGGCTGTCGGAGGAGCAGGTGGCGAAGGTCCACGTCTTCACCGCCGAGCAGCGCGCCGCGACGCAGGAGATGCGCGGCGCCAGCGTGCTCGAGAAGCGCGACGCCTTCCGCCGGGTCGTGCACGACGGCGACGCGTTCGTCGAAGCGCTGCTCCGCCCCGAGCAGGCAGTCCGCTTGCGGCAGATCCTCCGCCAGCAGTCGGGGCTGCTCGCGCTCCACGACCCGGAGGTCGCTGCCGCGCTGAAGCTCGGCGACGCGCAGCGCGCCGAGGTCCGCCACATCGAGGAGGACAGCCGGAAGGCCTTCCAGGATCTCTTCCGTCAGTACAAGGGCGACCGCGCCCAGGCGCCGCGCGCGGGGCAGGACGTCCGGCGGCGCAGCAACGAGCGCCTGGTGGAGCTGTTCACCCCGGAGCAGCGCGCGAAGTGGAAGGAGCTCGTCGGCGAGCCGTTCACGGGCGAGCTCCGCTTCCTGCCCTCGGAGCCCGCCCACTAGCGCGATGTCCGAGGCCGCGATCCACACGCGGGGGCTCACCAAGCGCTACGGCCGCACGCTCGGCATCGACGATCTCGACCTCGAGGTCCGGCGCGGCGAGATATTCGGCTTCCTCGGCGCCAACGGGGCGGGGAAGACGACGACCATCCGGCTGCTCATGGGCCTGCTCCACCCGAGCGCCGGCGGCGCCACAGTGTTGGGCGCCGATCCGTGGCGCGACGGCCCGGCGGTCCGTGCCCGCATGGGCTACCTCCCCGGGGAACTCTGCCTCTACGAGCACATGACCGGCGCGCAGCTCCTCGACCGGCTGGGCGGTCTCTACCCCGCGCCGCCGTCGCGGCGCGACGCGCTCCTCGAGCGCCTCGGGCTCGGCGCCGACGCGCTCCGTCGCAAGGCGCGCACCTACTCGCACGGCATGAAGCAGAAGCTCGGCCTCGTGCTCGCCCTCCAGCACGACCCCGAGCTGGCGGTCCTCGACGAGCCGACGGAAGGCCTCGACCCGGTCGTGCGCGCGGCGCTCCGCGCCGTGCTGCGCGACGCCCGCGAGCGCGGGCGCACCGTGTTCTACTCCACGCACAACCTGGCCGAAGCCGAGGACATGTGCGACCGCGTCGCGATCGTGCGCGGCGGGCGGATGGTCGTGGTCGAGGACGTCCACGCGCTGGCGGCGCGGCGCTGGCATCGCGTCGAGGTGGAGTTCGCCGACGGTGCGCCGGTGGAAGCGCTGGCGGCGCTCGCCGGCGTCACGGTCGAGGAGTGGGACGGCGCTCGCGTCCGGCTCCGCGCCACGGGCGACGTCGCGCCGCTGCTCGCCGTCCTGGCCGCGCACTGTCCGCTCCGCCTCCAGGTGCACGGCGCGACGGTCGAGGACCTCTTCCTCGAGTACTACCGGGAATCGGCCGCGTGAGACGGGCGCGTGCGCTCTTCGCCGTCACGCTCGGGCGCGGCCTCGCCTCCGCGGCCGCCAGCGCGATGGGCGTGATGGTGCTCATGCTGATCACGTTCGGCATGTGGAAGGGGCTCTCGGGCGCGCTCACCGAGATGTACTTCCTGCTGCCCGACGAGCTGCGGCTCGCGCTCGAGGCGCACGGCGCGCAGTGGACGACCCTCATGGGTTACCTTGGCCTCGTCTACCAGCATCCCATCCCGTTCACGCTGCTCGGCATGAGCGCGATCGGCTCGGCGGCACGCGCGATCGCGGGCGAGGTCGAGGTGGGCACCGCGGATCTCCTCTTCACGCGTCCGCTCGGCCGCGGGACCGTGCTGGCCGCGCACGTCGCGGGCGCCCTCGCGCGGCTCGTCGTCATCGCGGGGGCGCTGCCCACAGGCGTCGCGCTCGGCGCCACGCTCACGCATCAGTGGGAGCTGGTCGACTTCGGGCCCTGCGTCGCCGCCGCCGCCGTGCTGGGCGCGCTCTTCGCCTGCGTCTTCGGCTACGCGCTCCTCTTCTCGGCGCTCGCGCGTACGGTGACGACGGTCTACGCCACCGCCGCCGGTCTCACCGTCACCCTCTACCTGACGAGCTTCCTCGCGGAGGTGAAGCCGTCGTGGGAGCCCCTCAAGCGCGTCACGCCGTTCGGCTACTATCGCGTGCAGGGCCTGCTCTCGGGCGAGCGGCCGGCGTGGCCCGACGTCGCCGTGCTGCTCGCGGCGACGGCGGCAAGCGTCGCGGCGGCGTGGGTCGTGCTGCGCCGCCGCGATCTGTGAGCGGCGCGCCTTGACCTCGCGGAACCGTTTGCCGTAGCGTCGGACCTGCCGTCGCGCCGATTCCAGCCGGAAAGGGGCGTGCCGATGCGAGCCCTGGGCCTCGTCTTCCTCTGCTCCGTCGTGAACGCGGCCGTCTGCTTCGGCGCCGCGCGCTGCGGCGACGCGCCGGGTGACGCCGCCGACATCGCCGCGGCGCGCGCGCAGGTCGACACGGCGTGCGTCTGCGGGGCGGCGTCGAGCCGCTCGGCGTATCAGCGCTGCGTCTCCGGCGTCCTCGCGCAGCGGACCGCGACCGGGCTCCTGCGCCGCCAGTGCGCGGGCAGCGTCCGGCGCTGCGCCTCGAAGTCCGTCTGCGGCCGCCCGGGCGCCGTCACCTGCTGCCGCTCGACCCACGGGCAGCCCATCTGCTCCATCCGCTCGAGCGCTGCGTCCTGTCAGACGACCACGACGACCACGATGCCGGGGTCGAGCCCCGATTGCATCGGGGGCGTCTTCCCGACCTGCGGCGGCGTGTGCCCCATCGGGGAGACCTGCCAAGCGATGCGCCTCACGGGCGACGTGAACCTCACCTACTGCATGTGCGTGAACGCGAGCGGCAGCTGCGTCCACCCGCCCGGCCCCGGCTTGTGCGCCAGCGGCCCCTGCCCGCCGGGGGACGCGTGCACGGTGAACTTCGCCGGGGGGACGTTCGCGTGCTCCTGCATGCCGTGAGCCGGGTGCGGCACTAGAAGAGCGGCGCGTCTCTTCGCCGGCGCGATCGGTGAGTGTATAGAGGACGTCGATGGAGACGCGCCGCCCGACCAATCCCGCTGCGGAGGAGCTTCTCGGCCTCTACTTTCCGGTCCTCGATCACGGCTTCGTCGCACTGGTGGACTACATGGGCTCGGACGAGGACGTCGAGCGCGCGGCGCGCGTGTCGTACGGCTACGGCACGCGCCGCACGAGCGAGACACGCGGCCTGGTGCGTTACCTCCGCCGCCATCACCACACGACGCCGAGCGAGATGGTGGAGCTCAAGTTCCACTGCGCGATGCCCATGTTCGTCGCGCGCCAATGGGTCAGGCATAGATCAGCGAATTTGAATGAATATTCAGGACGATACAGCTTGCTACCACTGCTCTTCTACCGCCCCGACGTCGCCCAGATGCAGGCGCAGAGCGCCACCAACCGGCAGGGGCGTGCGGGCGAAGCGCTCACGGCGCTCTACCCCGAGGCGATCGCGCGCTGGGAGCAGCTCCGCAAGCTGGCCGCCGAGCAGTACGAGTGGCTCGTCGCCCACGACGTCGCGCGCGAGCTCGCCCGCATCGACCTGCCGCTCTCGACCTACACCCAGTGGTACTGGAAGATCGACCTCCACAACCTGCTCCACTTTCTCACCGTGCGCGTGGACGCGCACGCGCAGTACGAGATCCGGGCGTTCGCACGCGTCATCGCCGGCATGGTGAAGCGCGTGGCGCCGCTCAGCTTCGAGGCCTGGGTCGACTATCAACTGATGGGGGCGCACCTCTCGCGCGGCGAGCTCGCGGCGCTCCGGCGGCTGGTGCGCGTCGAGGGCGGCGGTGTCGTCGCCCAGCCGGGCGCCGCGGTGACGTCCCAGGAGCTCACCGCGCTCGGGCTCTCGAAGCGCGAGGTCGACGAGCTGTTCGCCAAGCTCGCCGCCGCCCCGGCCGCCGAGGAGTTCGACCTCGACCCGGCGGCGGCACGCTCGGCGGACGAGTTCGCGCGCGAGATGGAGGCTGCCGTCCCGCGCGTGGACCGGAAGTGAGCGAGCCCGCCGACTCCGCACTCCGCCGCGGCGTCCGGCTCTTCAACCGCGGCCGCTATCTCGCGGCGCAGGAGGTCTTCGAGGCGGCGTGGCGCGACGCCCCGCCGGAGTCGCGTCCCTTCCTCGAAGCCTGCGTGCAGCTCGCCGCCGGCCTCCACCTCCGCACCCGGCGGGGCGCGACCCGTGGCGCGGAGCACCTCCTCGCGCAGGCGATGGTGCTGCTCGAGGAGTACCGGCCGGCCGCTTTCGGGGTCGACGTCGAGTCGCTCGTCGCCGACGTGTCGGGCTACCTGGACGGGATCCGCGCGCTGCGCCGGCCGCACCGCCTGCTCGACCGCTTCCGCCTGCCGCGCTTCAAGACCCGGTGAGTTCCTTGCCTCCCTCCGCCTCGTATGCGAACTGATCCACGATGGAGGTGACGCAGGAGCAGGTGCGCGAGGGCCTCCGCGCCGCGCGTTACATCACCACGCCGCGGGTCGAGACCGCGGTCTTCCTCGCCCTCGCCCTCGAGAAGCCGCTCCTCGCCGAGGGGCCGGCCGGCGCCGGCAAGACGGAGCTCGGCAAGGTGCTGGCGCAGATGCTCGACACCGAGCTGATCCGGCTCCAGTGCTACGAGGGGCTCGACGAAGCGCGCGCGCTCTACGAGTGGAACTACCAGAAGCAGCTCTTGCGCATCCAGACCGAGCGCGGCGAGACGCGCGGCTGGGAGGACGTCTCGGGGCACATCTTCTCGCGCGACTTCCTGCTCGAGCGGCCGCTGCTGCGCGCCGTCACCGCGCCGCGGCGGATCGTGCTGCTGATCGACGAGGTGGACAAGGCCGATCCCGAGTTCGAGGCCTTCCTCCTGGAAGTCCTGTCCGACTTCCAGGTGAGCGTGCCGGAGCTGGGGACGATCCGCGCGCGCCACGTCCCGGTCGTCGTGCTCACCTCGAACCGCACGCGCGAGCTGTCCGAGGCCCTCGTCCGCCGCTGCCTGCATCTGTTCATCGACTTCCCCGGGCCCGAGAAGGAAGCGGAGATCATCGCGCTCAAGGTCCCGGAGGCCGACGAGCGGCTCCGCGTCCAGATCGCGCGCTTCGTGGCCGGGCTCCGGAAGCTCGACCTGAAGAAAGCGCCCAGCATCGCCGAGACGCTCGACTGGGCGCGCGGTCTCTGCACGCTCGGCGTGAAGGAGCTGGACGCCGCGGCCGTCCGCCAGACGCTCGCGCTGGTGGTGAAGCACGAGGAGGACCTCCGCAAGGCGGAGGGCAAGGTCAGCGCGTTGCTCGGCGCGGCAGCCGGGCGCTGACGCGTCTCACACGTGACGGGGGCGCGCCATCCCGCCCCGCTGGGGCTCCGTGGGACGTGGAGTTCGCGGTGGCACTTCGCTTGCACCCCGGGGCGGTAGTACCTCATGGCCACCGAGCGCGTGCATCAGCTCTTTCTACTGAACCTGTGCCTCCAGCTGTTCGACGGCGTGGCCACGTACCAGGGGCTCCGCTTCCACTGGTCCGAGGGGAACCCGATCCTGCTCTCGTGGATGCCGCTGCTCGGCGTCGGCCCGACGCTGCTGCTCTTCAAGGCCAAGGCGTGCGGCTTCCTCGTGGTGCTGCGCCGGCTCGGCGGGCGGCCGATCGTGCACGGCTCGCTGGTCGCGCTGGCGACCATCTACGGCGTCTTCTCGTTCCTGCCGTGGATGGTCCGCCTGCTGTCGCTCCTCGTCGTCTGAGGCGCTAGCATCGGCGGGATGCGTGAGCGCATCCTCGCCTTCGTCGGCCGGCTCCGCGCCGCCGACGTGGAGGTGTCGCCCGCCGAGGCGCGCGACGCGGTGGCCGCCGTGGCGGCGGCGGGCGTCGTACGCGAGACGCTCCGCGAAGCGCTCGCCGCGACGCTGGTGAAGGACGAGGGCGACCGCTCGGTCTTCGACCGCCTGTTCGAGGAGAGCTTCCCGCTCGTCGGGCCGGGTGACGGCGAGGGCCGCAAGCGCCGGCGCGGGGCGAGCGCCGGCGCATCGAGTGGTGTGTGGCGCGCCGACGGGCGCGAAGGGTCGGGCGGGCGCGCGCCGCGCGCGGAGCCCGCGCCGCGCGCCGAGCGGCACGGACAGCCGCGCCCGGAGCCCGCAGAGGGCGACGGTGCGGGCCGCGGCGGCCGGCGTCGGCGTCTCCTCGCGCTGCCCTTCGCCGAGTTCACCGCCCGCGACGTCGCCGAGGCGCGCGACCTCGTCCGCGAGCTGGGCCGCCGCCTCCGCGGCCGCCTCGCGCGCCGCCAGCGTCCCGGCCGCCGCGGCCAGCTCGACTTCCGCCGCACCATCCGGGGCGCGATGTCGACGGGCGGCATGCCGCTCCGTCCCCGGCTCCGCGCGCGACGCCCCGGGCGGCCCGACCTCGTCGTCCTCTGCGACCTCTCCGGCTCGGTCGCGGCGGCGAGCGAGCTGCTCCTCGGCCTCGTCGCGCCCGCCGCCGACTACTTCCGGCGGGTCGCGCTCTTCGCCTACGTCGACCGTCTCTGCCCCGTGTCGATCGAGGACGGGCACGTCGCGCCCGAGGGTCGGCTCGACCTCCACGCCCGCTCAGACTTCGGCCGCGTGCTGGGCGACCTCTGGAGCCGGCACCGCGCGCTCCTCGGTCGCGGCACGCTGCTGCTCGTCCTCGGCGACGCCCGCAACAACCGCCTCCCGCCGCGTGCGGACCTGCTCCGGAAGGTGCGCGAGCGGGTGAAGGCCGTGGTCTGGCTCGTGCCCGAGCCGCGCGGGCGCTGGAACACCGGAGACAGCGTGCTGGGCCTCTACGCCCCCGCGTGCGACCTCGTGCTCGAGTGCCTGGACCTCGCCGCTCTTGTGCGAGCTGTCCGGCCGGTATTGAACTAGGAACCGTGGACGAGCCCTATTACCTGCCGATCGGCGATGAGGTCACCGTCTTCACCGCCGCGTACGCGGCCCGCCTTCCCGTGCTCTTGAAGGGGCCCACGGGGTGCGGCAAGACGCGCTTCGTCGAGCACATGGCGTGGCGCCTCGCCGGCGCGGCGGGGCACGACGGCATCCCCGGGAACCTCATCACCGTCGCCTGCCACGAGGACCTCACCGGCTCCGACCTGGTCGGCCGCTACCTCATCAAGGGCGACGAGACGGTCTGGGTGGACGGCCCGCTCACGCAGTCCGTCAAGGCGGGCGCCATCTGCTACCTCGACGAGATCGTCGAAGCGCGCAAGGACACCATCGTCCTCATCCACCCGCTGACCGACCACCGCCGCATCCTGCCCATCGACAAGCGGGGCGAGATCCTCGACGCGCACCCCGACTTCCTCCTCGTCATCTCCTACAACCCCGGCTACCAGAGCGTGCTGAAGGACCTGAAGCACTCGACCCGCCAGCGCTTCGTCACCATCGAGTTCGACTACGCGCCGCGCGACAAGGAAGCGTCGGTCATCGCGCACGAGAGCGGCGTCGCGATGGAGACGGCGCTGGCGCTCGCGACGCTGGGCGAGAAGGTGCGGCACCTGAAGGCGAGCGGCCTCGAGGAGGGCGTGTCGACCCGCCTCCTCGTCTACGCCGGCCAGCTCATGCAGCGCGGCATCTCGCCGCGTCGCGCCTGCGAAGCGGCCGTCTCGCGCTCGCTCACCGACGACCACGAGAGCCAGCGCGCGATCGGCGAGCTGGTCGAGGCGGTCTTCGGCGCGGAGCCGTAGGGCGCGGGGCCGTAGGGCGCGGAGCCAATGAAGCGCGAGGTCGCCGCAGGGCGCGAGCGGCTCGCCGCCGTGTCGGCGGGCCTCGCGGAGCGCTTCGCCCGCCAGGCGCCGGCGGCGTGGGAGCGCTTCGGGCCCGCCGGTTTCGCGCGCTGGACGGCGCTCGGCGAGGGGCTGGCCGCGGCATGGCCCGACGGCGCGCTCGTCTTCTTCGATCTCCCGCCGGAGCGGCTGCCCGACCTCGACACGGCGGCCGTGTGGTGCGAGCTCGGCCGCGAGCTGGCGCGCGAGTCGCGGCGTCTCGCGTCGCTCTTCTTCGAGCGCGCGGCCCCGGTCCTCGCTGCGGCCGACGCCCCCGCCCGGCTTCGCGCCTGGGTCGACACGGGGCTCCGCTTGAACGCCACGCTCGGCTGGCGCGGCAGCTTCCTCGCGCAGGCCTTCTTCGACGCCGGCGCGGCGGTGGTGGCGGCGCTCCCGGCCGCGGAAATCCCGGCGTGGGCGGCGGCGGGCGTCGCGCTCGGGCCCGCGATCCGCGAGCACGAGTTCTTCGCCGCGCTGCCGCCCGGCCTGGCGGAGTGGACGGCCGGCGAGCGCACGGCGCTCACAGCGCTCGTCACCCGGCTCGCCGCCGCGTCGCCGGCGCACGCGGCGGCGGTCTACCGCGGTCTCCCGGCCGCGGTCGCGCGCCTCGACGCCGCCGTCCGCGCCGCGCTGGTGGACGTCGTCGCCTCGGTGGGAGCGTCGCTCGCGCGCGAGGTCGCCGGCCTCGTGCCGGTCGCGCCGGCGCTGGTCGCCGCCGTGCCGGGGCCGCATCGCGCCGACGCGCTGGCCCTCGTGCGCGGCCTTGCCGCGCGCCGGCCCGAAGCAGCGCTGGCGGCGCTCCGCCGGCTGCCGCGGCTCTACGAGGAGGCGTCGGCGGCGCAGGTCACGCGCTGGTTCGCGGTGGGCGAGGAGCTGACGGCCGACAACGCGGCCGCGGCGCGCGCCTACTTCGGCCTCGAGTCGCGGACGAGCCTCCGCGTCTTGCGCGCGGCGTCCACCGCGGCGACGCTCGAGGAGACGCAGGGCGTGTGGCGGAAGCTCGTGCAGATGCTCGCCGGCGGCCGGGTGCAGGTGCGGGGCATGGAGGGGTTCTCGCTCCGCCCGCCGCTCGAGGAGACGCCCGCGTCGGGCGAGGTGGCGCTGCCCGAGCGCGTCGAGCTGCTGGCGAGCCACGAGGAGAACTGCCGGCTCTACCGCGTGCTCGCCGCGCAGCTCGCGGGACGGCGCGAGTTCGGCACCTACGCCCGCGACGACGTCGCGGGCGCGGTGCGCGATCCCGACGCCCCCGAGCTGCTCGAGGACATGTTCCTCTTGGCGGAGGGCGTGCGCGTCCACCACCGGCTCGCCGCGGCGTACCCCGGCGTGGCGGCCGACGTGCGCTGGGCCGCGCCGCGCGTCCTCGCCCGCGCCGCGTCGGCCGCTCCGCCGCGCGCGCTGGTCGTCGACGCGCTCCTCGCCGTCGCGTGGAGCGACGCGCCGCGCGCGACGTGGCCGGCGTGGCTCCCGGCCGACGCCGCGGACGCCGTGCTGCGTCTCGTCGTGCCGCTCGCGGCGCCCTCGGCGACCGTCGAGGACTCGCTCCGCGTCGCGCGCGCGCTGGTCGGTGCGCTCGGTGCCCCGCGCCGGACGCGGCGGCAGGCCGAGGCGGAGATGCTGGCGCTCGACGACCTTGGCATCCTCGACCCCGGCGCGTACGCCGACGAGGAAGCGCCGGTCGGCGACGAGCCGGTGATCGTGCTCCGCACGCCTGGCGGCGATCAGGACCTCCCTGAGGGCCTCCGCCTCCAGCTCTCGGCGCCCGGCGACGAGCCGCCCGGCGTCGGCCGCCCGCTGTCGCTCGAGGAGCTGCGCCGGCTGCTCGCCGCGGGCGCCGAGATCACGCAGGCGACGGGGGAGGGCGAAGAGGGCGAGGGGCTGCCGATCACGGAGCTGATCGGCAAGATCCCCGCCGCGCAGCTCGAAGCCTTGAAGAAGCTCCTCGGCCGCCTCGAGCAGCGGCCGCGCCGCAGCGTCCGCCCCGAGCGCGACGACGCGCCCGACGGCCCGTGCTTCCTCTACGACGAGTGGGACCACGCGATCGCCGACTACCGGAGCCGCTGGTGCCGCCTCTACGAGCTGCCCGTCGCGGGCGACTCGGGCGAGTGGTTCGGCCGCGCGCTCCTCGACTACGCCGCGCTCGTGCCCGAGGTGCGCCGCCAGTTCCAGCGCCTGCGCCCCGAGATGTACCGCGTCGTGCGCGGCCTGGAAGACGGCGAGGACTTCGACCTGAACGCCGTCATCGACGCGCGCAGCGAGCGGCGCGCCCGCCGCGCGCCGTCCACCAAGCTCTACCGCTCGCGCGTGCGCGAAGCGCGCGACGTCGCCACGCTCTTCCTCCTCGACATGAGCGCCTCCACCGACGAGCCGGTCGAGCCCGGGCGGCGCATCATCGACGTCACCAAGGAGGCGCTCGTCCTGATGACCGAGGCGCTCGACGAGCTGGGCGACGCCTACGCGATCTATGGCTTCTCGGGGCAGGGGCGCGCGAACGTCGAGTTCTACCCCGTGAAGGCCTTCAACGAGGGGTTGGGTCCGGCCGTCAAGGGCCGCTTCGGCGGCCTCGAGCCCAAGCGCTCGACGCGCATGGGGACGGCGCTCCGGCACGCCATCACGAAGTTGGCGACGGTCTCCGCGCGCTCCAAGCATCTCATCTTGTTGTCCGACGGCTTCCCGCAGGACATGGACTACGGCGACGACCGCCGGAGTCACGCCTACGGCATCCGTGACACCGCGGTCGCGCTGCGCGAGGCGGAGGCGGCGGGGATCACGCCCTTCTGCATCACGGTCGACAAAGGCGGGCACGACTACCTCCGCCAGATGTGCGACGCCGGGCGCTACATGGTGATCGACGACGTCCGGGCACTCCCGCGCGAGCTGCCCAAGATCTATACCCGTCTCTTGCAGCGCGCGGTGCGCGCGTGAGCACGGTCGTGGCCAAGGTCGGCGAGCTCCAGCCCGGCCAGACGAAGAAGTTCCTTCTCGACTGCGAGGGCCGCGAGGTGTCCGGTTTCCTGCTCAACTTCGGCGGCGCGCTCCACGCCTACGTCAACCGCTGCCGCCACGTGGCGATGGAGATGGACTGGGTCGAGAACCAGTTCTTCACCGAGGACGCCCGCTTCGTGCAGTGCGCGACGCACGGCGCGCTCTACGAGCCCGTGACGGGCGAGTGCGTCGCCGGCCCGCCGTGCGGGCGCTCGCTCTACCGCCTCCCGGTCCGCGTGGACGGTGACGCGATCGTCGTGGAGTGCCCGGGCCCGCTGCCCGACGACTAGAGCGGCCTAGCGCCCCCGCGGCAGGCCGAGGACGCGCTCGGCGATGATGCTCCGCTGGATCTCCGACGTCCCGGCCGCAATCGTTCGCCCGCGGGAGTAGAGGTGGAGGAAGGGCCACGAGCCGTCGGCCGGTGCGCGCGGGTCCCCCTTCCAGAGCTCCGCGTAGGGGCCGAGGAGGTCGACCGCCGCGTCGGTGAGCCGCTGGTACATCTCGCTCCAGCAGAGCTTCTCGATCGAGCCCTCGGGGCCCGGGACGCCGCCGCGCAGGATGCGCGTCAGGTTGCGGTACGCCGTGTAGCGGAGCGCCGTCGACTCGATGGTCGCCTGCGCGAGCCGCTGGCGGACGAGCGGGTCCGTGCTCGCGGGCCGGCCGGCGGCCGGCCAGGTGCGCGCGAAGGCGACCAGGTCCGCGAGCGCGGTCGCCGACTGGAGCTGGCGGCTGAAGGTGAGCGTCGCGCGCTCGTGCATGAGCGTCGTGATCGCGATGTCCCATCCGCCGTTCACCGTACCGACGACGTTGGCGCGCGGGACGCGGACGTCGTCGAAGAAGACCTCGTTGAAGTCCTCGGCGCCGTTCATTTGTCGAAGCGGGCGAACGCTGACGCCCGGCGAGTGCATGTCGACGAGGAGGAAGGTGATGCCCTTGTGCTTCGGCGCCGCCGGGTCGGTGCGGACGAGGAGCATGCACCAGTCGGCGTAGCGCGCGAAGCTCGTCCAGACCTTCTGCCCGCTCACCACGAAGTCGTCGCCGTCGAGGACGGCGCGGGCGGCGAGCGCGGCGAGGTCGGAGCCGGCGCCCGGCTCGGAGAAGCCCTGGCACCAGATCTCCTCGGCGGTGAGGATCGGCTTCAGGTAACGCCGCTTCTGCTCCTCGGTGCCGTGCGCGATCAGCACCGGGCCGGCCATCGTCAGCCCCGCCAGATTGATGAGCTGCGGCGTGCGCGCGCGACCGGTCTCCTCCTGGAAGATGACCTGCTCGACGAGCGTCGCGCCGCGGCCGCCGTACTCGCGCGGCCAGGCGACGCCGCACCAGCCGGCGGCGTGGAGGTGGCGCTGCCAGGCCTTGCCGTACCGCACCCACGCGTCGAGGTCCTCGGGCTCGGGGCCGGGCGGGTTCGCTGCCAGCCAGGCGCGCAGCTCGGTCCGGAAGCGCTCCTCGGCGGGCGTGTAGGAGAGGTCCATGGTCCGAAGGCCGTGTTAGTCGACGGCGGTTCGCGGCGTCAATGAGGGGAGGCGCGCGCGCGGGCGGCTATGCGGGGAGGGCTACTCGGACGGTCTCGTCGGTAGCCTGCCAGGAGGGCGCGTGCGGGGTCGGCGACGAGCCGGAGTCGCGGGGTGCGCTACTCGGGCTCGTCGCCGAAGTGCGCGCGGGTGATCCGTTCCTTCAGGTACTCGAGCGTGCCGAGGTCCTCGACGATGTCGCCGCCCGTGTCGTAGAAGAAGATCTCGCCGTTCTTGTTGCGGCCGACCGCCACCAGCCACTCGAGGTCGTCGCGGTCCTCGAGGAGGTAGTTGATGGTCTGGCTCACCCCGCGGCCCGGGATGATGGTGACCTTGGGTCGCGCGGGCTTCTCGCTTTGCTTCGCCATCGAGGGTTGGGCCTCCCGGCGCGGCGGCACGATCTCGCTCCGCTCGCTGATCGGAGGATAGGGGTGCACCCAGTTCAAGTCAAGCAGAATTCCGCCACAGTTTCGACGTGATACGTCTGCGGAAACAGATCGACGGGTTGCACGCGGACGACGCCGTAGCCACGCTGCGCGAGCGTTCGCGCGTCGCGCGCGAGCGTCGCGGGATCGCAGGAGACGTAGACGACGCGACGCGGCCCGAGGCGTGCGATCTCAGGCACCGCGTCGCGCGCGCCCGCGCGCGGCGGGTCGAGGACGACAGCGTCCACCCCGCCGGGCGTCAGGGCGGCGAGCGCCGCCGTCGCGTCGGCCGCGGTGAAGGTGGCGGCGAAGCCGAGCCGCGCCGCGTTGGCACGTGCCGCCTCGACCGCGAGCGGGTCGCGCTCGACGCCGTGCACGACGGCGCCGCGGCGCGCGAGCGGCAGCGCGAAGTTGCCGGCGCCGCAGTAGAGGTCGAGGACGCGCTCGCCGGTCGCGAACGCGACCACGGTCTCCACCAGCAGGCGATTGGCGCCCGGGTTCACCTGCGTGAACACGTCGGCCGGCACCTCGAGGTCGAGC
>JBGQET010000054.1:0-30745 GCA_041496545.1 Binatia bacterium
CCGGGGACACGGTGCTCGCCGCCTGCGCGCTGGCACTGGGGGCGGGCGGCACGCTGGAGGAGGCGACGGTGCTGGCCAATCACGCCGCCGGCGTGGTGGTCGGGAAGGTCGGCACGGCGACCGTCAGCGGCGCGGAGCTGCGCGCCGCGGTTCGCCGCGGGTAGCGCGGATGCGGAGCATGACGGGATACGGCGCCGGGAGCGCAGAGGTACCGACCGCGCGCGTGACGATCGAGGTCCGGAGCGTGAACCAGCGCTTCCTCGACGTGAAGGTGAGCGGGCCACGGGAGTACGCCGCCTGGGAGCGGGATCTCCGTGACCGCGTCCGGGCGGTGGCGGAGCGTGGGCGGGTCGAGGTGACGGTGGCCCGGGCGCCGGTGGCGGCGCGGCGCCGGTACGTGGTGTCGGTGCGCGTGGAGCTGGCGCGCGCCTACGTGCGAGCGGCGCGCACCCTGGCGCGCGCGCTCGCCCTCGAGGGGCCCGTCACGGTGCCGGACGTGCTCCGGCTGCCCGACCTGTTCGAGGTGAGCGAGCATCCGCCCGACGTGCGGGTCGAGCTGCCGGCGGTACGGCGCGCGCTCCGGCGCGCGCTCCGCGCCTTCGACGCCGAGCGCCGGCGCGAGGGCGCGCGCCTCGCCGGCGACATGCACAAGCGCTCCGCGGCGCTCCTGCAGGCGGCGAAGCGCATCCGCCGCCAGCTCCCGCACGCGCTCGGCGGGCTCCGCCGCCAAGTGGAGGAGCGGTTGAACCGCCTCGTCGTCGGCGGCGGCGAGACCGACCCCATCCGCGTCGCCCAGGAGGTTGCCATCCTCGCCGACCGGAGCGACATCACGGAAGAGCTGGTCCGCCTCGACAGCCACCTGGCGGCGCTGCGCGTCGCCGTCGGCCAGGCCGGCCCGGTCGGCAAGCGGATCGAGTTCCTGCTCCAGGAGATCCACCGCGAGCTCAACACGACGGGCGCCAAGGCGGGCGACCTGGTGATCTCGAAGGTGGTGCTCGGGGCGAAGGGGGAAGTGGAGAAGCTGCGGGAGCAGGTGCAGAACGTCGAGTGACGCGGTTATAATGCCGGCGTGCTGATCACGATCTCCGGGCTGCCGGGCAGCGGCAAGACGACCGTGGCACAGCTGGTCGCGCACGAGCTCGGCTTGGAGCACGTGTACGCCGGCGACATCTTCCGCCGCCAGGCCGAAGCGCACGGACTCTCGCTCGAGGAGTACGCCCGGCGGGCGGAGACCGATCACTCGATCGACCGCGCGCTCGACGCCCAGATGCGGGCGCGGGCGGCCGAGGGGAACGCGGTGCTCGAGGGCCGGCTCGCCGCCTTCATGGCCGAGGAGGCCGGGGTGAAGGCGCTCCGCGTCTTCCTCGACGCGCCGGAGTCGGTGCGCGCACGGCGGATCGCCGGGCGCGAGGGCGGCGACGCCGCCTCCAAGCTCCGCGAGACGCAGGCGCGCGAGGCCTCCGACGCCCGCCGCTACCAGGAGATCTACCGCGTCGACTACCACGACCGCCGGCGCTACGACTGCGTGATCGAGACCGCGGACCGGAGCCCCGAGGAGATCGCGCGCGAGGTCGTGGCCGAGGCGCGACGGCGGCTCGCATGACGCTCAACGATCTCATCGAGCGGGTGAAGTCGTACAACCCGACGGCGGCCGTCGAGCCGATCCAGAAGGCGTACGAGTTCTCGGCCGAGGTGCACAAGGGCCAGCGCCGGATGTCGGGCGAGCCGTACCTGACGCACCCGCTCCAGGTGGCCGGCATCATCGCCGACATGCGGCTCGACGTGCCGAGCATCGCGACCGGACTCCTCCACGACACGGTCGAGGACACCCTCGCCACGCTCGAGCAGATCGAGGCGAACTTCGGCAAGGAGATCGGCGCGCTGGTCGACGGCGTCACCAAGATCGGCCAGATCAACTTCACGTCGCGCGAGGAGAAGCAGGCGGAGAACTTCCGGAAGATGCTCCTCGCGATGGCGCGTGACATCCGCGTCATCCTCATCAAGCTCGCCGACCGCACGCACAACATGCGGACGCTCGGCCACCTGCCGCCGGAGCGGCAGGTCGATATCGCGCAGGAGACGCTCGACATCTACGCGCCCCTCGCGCACCGCCTCGGCATCTACTGGATCAAGTCGGACCTGGAGGACAACGCGCTCCGCTTCCTCCACCCCGAGGTCTACTACCAGCTGAAGCGCAGCGTCGCGAAGAAGAAGGCCGAGCGCGAGCGCTACATCAAGGAGGTCATCAGCGTCCTCTCCAAGCGGGTCGCCGAGGCCGAGCTCGAAGCCGAGGTGAGCGGGCGTCCGAAGCACTTCTACTCGATCTACCAGAAGATGCAGGCGCAGAACCTGCTCTACGATCAGATCTACGACCTGGTCGCGTTCCGCGTCGTCGTCGACACGGTGGGCGAGTGCTACGAAGCCCTCGGCGTGGTGCACGCCAACTGGAAGCCGGTGCCCGGCCGCTTCAAGGACTACATCGCGCTGCCCAAGGCGAACGGCTACCAGTCGCTCCACACGACGGTCATCGGCCCCTACGGCGAGCGAATCGAGATCCAGATCCGCACCCGCGAGATGCACCGCGTGGCCGAGTACGGCATCGCCGCCCACTGGCGCTACAAGGTGCCCGGCACGCCGGGCGCGCCCGACGACGGCCACCACTTCGCGTGGCTCCGGCAGATGCTCGAGTGGCAGCAGCAGGTCCAGGACCCGCAGGAGTTCCTCCGCTCGGTGAAGGAGGACCTCTTCACCGAGGAGGTCTTCGTCTTCACGCCCAAGGGCGACCTGCTGAACTTCCCGCTCGGCGCGACGGTGATCGACTTCGCGTACCGGATTCACTCCGAGGTCGGCCACCACTGCGCCGGCGCGCGCGTCAACGGCCGCATCGTCCCGCTCCGCTACCAGCTCGAGAGCGGCGACACGGTCGAGATCATCACCACCTCGAACCAGGCGCCGTCCAAGGACTGGCTCAAGATCGTCAAGACCTCGAAGGCGAAGGACCGCATTCGCGCCTTCGTCAAGGACCAGCAGAGCGCGCGTTCCGTCGCCGTCGGCCGCGAGATACTCGAGCGTGACCTGGCGCGCCACCAGCTCGACATGAAGCGGCTCCGCAACGACGGCACGCTCGAGCGGGTGGCGCAGGAGCTGGGGCACAAGGACGAGGAGACCCTCCTCGCGGCGCTCGGCTACGGGCGGATCACCGGCCCGCAGGTGCTCGCCAAGATCCTGCCGCCCGAGGAGGTGGAGCGCCGCCGGGAGAAGGGGGAGGGGCGGCTCCAGCGGCTGCTCCGGCTGGTCGGCCGGCAGACGAAGAGCGGCGTCCGCGTCTCGGGTGTCGAGGACGTGCTGGTGCGCTTCGGGAAGTGCTGCGGCCCGCTCGCCGGCGAGCGCATCACCGGCTTCATCACCCGCGGCCGCGGCGTGACGGTCCACGCGCTCGACTGCCCGAAGGTGCTGGAGAGCGACCCGCAGCGCCGTATCGAGGTGCAGTGGGAGGACGGCAAGGGGAGCCCCCGCGTCGTCCGCGTCGAGGTGACGTGCGTCGACCGGCCCGGGCTCCTCGCCGCCATGTCGAAGGCGATCAGCTCGGCCGGCATCAACATCACGCGCGCGCAGGTCCAGGGCCTCGGCGACCGCAAAGCGCAGAACACCTTCGAGGTGATGGTCTCGAACCTCGACGAGCTGAACCGCGTCATGCGGAACCTCGGCCGCGTACGCGGCGTGATGAAGGTCGCGCGGGTGCGGACGTGAAGAGTGGGCGTCGGCGATGCGTGTGAAGTGGGTGATCGAGGCCGACAAGGCGCCGAAGCCCGTGGGACCGTACTCGCAGGCAATCGGCAGCCGCGACGTCATCTTCTGCGCCGGGCAGATCGGCCTCGATCCGGCCACCGGCCGCCTCGTTTCCGGTGGGATCGTGGCTGAGACCGCCCGCGTGCTCGACAATCTGATCGCGGTGCTCGAGGAGACGAACCTGATGCTCGTGGACGTCGTGAAGACGACGGTCTATCTCGCCGACCTCGGCGAGTTCGCCGTCATGAACGAGGTCTACGGGCGCTACTTCTCCACCCCGTACCCGGCGCGTTCGACGGTCGGCGTCGCGGCACTTCCCGCTGGCGCCCGCGTCGAGATCGAGGCCATCGCCACCCTGCCGGGAGCACCGAGCCTCGGATTCCCGCTTCCGGGTTGGGGGCGCCGGAAGCGCTAGCTCCGGCTGCTACGCGACCTTCTGCACCCGACCCGAGCGGATGCAGCGGGTGCACGCGAGGATCCGCCGCGCGCCGCCGCCCACCTTGGCGTGCACCTGCTGGAGGTTCGGCCGCCACACGCGCTTGGTCTTGTTGTTCGCGTGGCTCACTTTGGAGCCGACCGACCGCTGCTTGCCGCAGATCTCGCACGCCCGAGCCATGGCGGGCTGGGTTACCACGCGCGCCGTGGCCGTGCAACGCGGGGGCGGGAGCCGGCTACGCCGGGGCGGCGGCGAGCGGCCCGCCGGCGCTTCGACCTTGCGCGGGACGCCCCTGTGCACGGGGCGCAGGCCGGCGTGCCTCGGCGCAGAGCCGGCGGTAGAGCGCGACAACCGCGGGCGCGGGGCGGGCCCGCACCAGCGCAGCGAGCGTCGCCTCGTGGTGGCGGAGGTGCCGCCGGACGGCACCCAGCGCGCGCCGCATGGCGGCGGGGCGCGGCGCCAGCCCGAGGTGGGCGAGGACGCGTGCCAGCTCCGCGCTCCCGTCGGGAAAATACGACGCGTAGTGCGTGACCACGCGCCGTGCCCGCGGCACGTCCGCGCAGAGCCGCCGGTGGTACGCGAGCCACAGCTCGAAGCCGACGTCGAGGGAAGAGCCGTCGCGGCGCTCGAGCGAGCGCGCGACCTCGAGCGGGTTGCGCAGGCAGACGACCACCCGCGCCTCGGGCACGAGCCGGAGCCAGAAGAGCAGGGTGAGGCAGTTGCGCGGGTCCTTCCACGCCCAGGCGGTGCCCGACGCGGAAAAGCGTTCGACGAGCTCGCGGCCGGCGAGGGTCAGGTCGGCGAGTTCGGCGCGGGTCTCCCAACGCGGCACGAACGGCGGCGGCGCGTCCCACGTCCCGCCCAGCACCTCGAGGATCATGTCGTTGATCACCACGAAGCTGACGTTCTCCCAGAAGCCCTCGGGGTTGTCGGGGGCGGGCGCCACGATCTCGTGCGCCGGGCCGAGGTCGAGCCCACAGAGGTTCAGGCAGCGGGCGACCATCGAGGTCCCCGCGCGGTGCACGCCGGCGATCGCGACGACCATCGCCCGACTAGCAATCGGCACGCCTCGCTACGGAGCCCGAGAAAGCGTGGCCCGCGGCGAGCGAGCGGCCGCTGGGGTGCTCCGCCTCGCCCGCCGTGACGGGCGGCCAGGGTGGCGATTGCCGGCGCCGGCAACGGGCGCCGCGTCAGTCCTTTGACCCGGCGCGGATGCGGCGGATCAGCTCGCTCGTCGAGATGCCGGGGACCAGCGCGATGCGCTCGACGCGCCCGCCGCGCGCCAGCACGAGGTCGCGGCCGACGATGTCGTCCGACGGCCAGTCGGCGCCCTTCACCAGCACGTCGGGTGCCAGGGCGGCGACGAGCGCCGCGGGCGTGTCGTCGTCGAAGAGGATCAGGTGGTCGACGGCGGCAAGGCCGGCGAGCACCTCGGCGCGCTCGAGGGCCGTCATCACCGGACGGCCCTCGCCCTTCAAGCGGCGTACCGACGCGTCGCCGTTCAAGCCGACGACGAGCACGTCGCCCAGGGCGCGCGCCGCGGCGAGGTAGCGCACGTGGCCGGGGTGGAGGAGGTCGAAGCAGCCGTTGGTGAACACGACGCGCTCGCCGCGCGCGCGGCGCGGCGCGAGCGCGGCCGTGAGCGCGGCGGCGTCGGGCGCGAGCTTGGGCACGGACACGACGTCGGGCAGGATAGCGTACGGCGCGCGCCGCCGGAAATCCGTCGTACCTTGACCCCCCGCCGGGGTGCGGGTTAGACGGGCGGCAGATGGCCAACTACCGGCGCCGCCGGTGGCGGGAGTCGATGACCGTTCGGGTCGACCTGAACGGCCTCCTCGCCACGGTGGTGGGAGTGGATGGGGTCGCGCCCGAGGACCTGTCGGGGGTCGAACCGCAGCTCCGGCGCGTACGCGAGGACCTCGGCGCGCGTCGGGCCGCGGGGACGCTCGCCTTCGCCGAGCTGCCCCACCGGCGCGACGAGGTGCGCGCGGTGCTCGAGGTGGCGAGCGCCGTGCGCGGGCAGTTCGACACGCTGGTGGTGCTGGGCATCGGCGGCTCGGCCCTCGGGGCCCGGGCGCTCGAGCGTGCGCTCGCCGTCGAGGGCGGCGGTGCGCGTCTCGTGATCGCCGACTCGATCGACCCCGACGCCTTCGGCCCGCTGCTCGCGCGGCTCGACCTCCGCCGCACGCTCTTCAACGTGATCAGCAAGTCGGGCGAGACGGCCGAGACCATGGTGCAGTTCCTGATCGTGCGCGACCGCCTGCTGCACGAGCTGGGCGCCGTGGACTACAAGCAGCACCTCGTCGTCACCACCGACGCCAAGCAGGGCGCGCTGCGCCAGATCGTCAACGACGAGGGCTTCCGCTCCCTCCCCATCCCGGGTGGCGTGGGCGGACGCTTCTCGGTTCTGACGCCCGTCGGTCTCTTCCCCGCCGCGGTCGCCGGCATCGACGTCGAGGAGCTGCTCGCCGGCGCCGCGTACGTGGACGAGCGCGCGCGCGCCGCGGAGTCCGCCCTCGGCGACCCGGCGCTCGCGCTCGCCGGCGCGCTCTGGCTGCTCGCCACGAGACACCGCAAGGCGATCGTCGTGCTGATGACGTACTGCGAGCGACTCGCCGCCGCCGGCGACTGGTTCTGTCAGCTCTGGGCCGAGAGCCTGGGCAAGGCGCTCGACCTCGGCGGCAAGACCGTCGAGTGGGGGCAGACGCCCGTGCGCGCGCTCGGCGCCGCCGACCAGCACTCGCAGCTCCAGCTCTACGTCGAGGGCCCGCGCGACAAGGTCGTCGTGTTCCTGCGCGTCGAGGAGCACGGCGAGGGCGTGGACGTGCCCGCGGCGTACCAGGATCTGGAGAGCGTCGGGTACCTCGGTGGGCACACGCTCGGCGAGCTGCTGAACGCCGAGCAGCGCGCGACGGAGCTGGCGCTCGTGAAGCGCGGCCGCCCGAACGCGGCGCTCGTGCTCCCGGCGCTGAACGCCTTCACCTTGGGGCAGGTGCTGTATCTCCTGGAGACGGCTTGCGTCGCCACCGGCGCGCTCGCCGGCATCGACGCCTTCGGTCAGCCGGGCGTCGAGGAGGGGAAGCGCCTCACCTACGGGCTGATGGGTCGGCCGGGCTTCGAAGCGGCGCGCAACGAGGTCGAGGCCTGGATTGGGCGGAAGGACCCGCGCTTCGTGGTGTAGCCGGCGCCATGGGCAGGATCGCGGTGCTCCCGCCCGCGGTACAGGGGCAGATCGCGGCCGGCGAGGTGATCGAGCGCCCGGCCTCGGTGGTGAAGGAGCTGGTCGAGAACGCGCTCGACGCCGGCGCGCGCACCGTCGACGTCGCGCTCGCCGGCGGCGGCGTCGACTCGATCGTGGTGCGCGACGACGGCGTCGGCATGGCGACCGACGACGCGCTCACGGCCTTCGCGCGGCACGCGACCAGCAAGCTCACCGCGGCCGAGGACCTGCTGCGCGTCGCGACGCTCGGCTTCCGCGGCGAGGCGCTGCCCTCGATCGCCGCGGTGGGGCGCGTGCGGCTCCTGACGCGCCGGGCGGAGGACGCGCACGCCGCCGTGGTCGAAGCCGACGCGGAGGGCGCGCGTACGGCGGGGGTGGCGGGCGCGGCGCCGGGGACGGTCGTCGAGGTGCACGGGCTCTTCGCCGCCACGCCGGCGCGGCGGAAGTTCCTCCGCACGCCGGCCACCGAGGTCGGCCACGTCGCCGAGGCGATCGGCCACCTCGCGGTCGCGCACCCGGGGGTGGGCTTCCGCCTCACGCACGACGGTCGCGAGATGCTCGCGCTGCCCGCGGTGCGCGACCTCCGCCAGCGCCTCGGGCAGGTGCTCGGACGGGCGAAAGCGGCGCGGCTGGTCGCGGTCGCCGCGGCGCGCGACGGCTACGCGCTCGACGGCTTCCTCGCGCCGCCTGCCGACACGGCGTCGAGCGCGCGGCAGGTGTGGACCTACGTCGCGCTCGGCGACGGCGCCGCTCGCTGGGTGCGCGACCGGCTGCTGCTCCGCGCCGTCCTCGACGGCTACGAGTCGCTCCTCCTGCGCGGCCGCTACCCGCTCGCGGTCCTCGTGCTGCGCGTGCCGGCGGGTGAGGTGGACGTCAACGTCCATCCCGCCAAGCTCGAGGTCCGCTTCCGCCGCTCGCCCGCGGTCCACCAGCTCGTCGTGCCGGCGCTCCGCGCCCGGCTCGCCGAGGCGCTGGCGCCCGCGCCGGCGCCGCCCGTGGTGAGCGAGGGACGCCCCGAGTGGGCGGCGGCCGTCCCGCGCCTGCCGCTCGACGCCGCGCCTGCCGCGCCGGCGCAGACGTCGTGGGCGGCGGCGCCCGAGGGCTTCCGCGCGCTGCGCTTCGTCGGCCAGCTCTTCGACGGCTACCTCCTCTGCGAGGGCGCCGGGCAGGTGGTGCTGATCGACCAGCATGCGGCGCACGAGCGCGTCGTCTTCGAGCGGCTGCGCGCCGAGCGCCGGACGGGCGGCGTCGAGCGCGACCGCCTCCTCGTCCCCGAGACGATCGAGCTGCCGCCCGCGCACGCCGCGGCGCTCGCCGAGCACGCCGAGGCGCTCGCCGCCGCCGGGCTCGAGGGCGAGCCCTTCGGCGACGGCACGTTTCTCCTGCGCACCGTGCCGCGCCTCCTCCGGGGCCGCGACGTCGGGCAGCTCGTGCGCACGCTCGCCGCCGAGCTGGTGGAGGAGGGCGCCAGCGACGCGGTGGAGCGGAGCGCCGACGCCGCGCTCGCGACCATCGCCTGCCACAGCGTGGTGCGCGTCGGGCAGCGCCTCGACGCGGTGGAAGTCCGCGCGCTCCTCGAGTCGATGGACGGCGTGCCGATCGCGGCGCACTGCCCCCACGGCCGCCCCGTCGCCGCCGAGCTGACGCGCACGCAGCTCGAGGCGCTCTTCCGCCGGTGATCTCCCGGCCGCGGATCGTCTGCCTGGTCGGGCCGACGGCGAGCGGCAAGAGCGCGCTCGCGCTCGAGCTGGCGGAGCGGCTCGGGGGCGAGATCGTGTCCGCGGACTCGCGACAGGTGTACCGCCGGCTCGACGTCGGCACCGCCAAGCCGACGCCCGCGGAGCGGGCGCGCGTGCCGCACCACTGTCTCGACCTGGTCGAGCCGTGGGAGCCGTTCGACGCCTCGCGCTTCCGGCTGGCCGCCGCGGCGGCCGTCGCCGACATCGTGCGCCGCGGGCGGGTGCCGCTGGTCGTCGGCGGCACCGGTCTCTACCTCCGCGCGCTGCTCTCCGGCCTCTGCCCCGCGCCGCCGCGCCGGCCGGCGCTGCGCCGGGTGCTGGCGCGCACGCCCGACCTGCACCGCTGGCTCGCCGTGCTCGACCCCGAGGCCGCGCGCCGCGTCCACCCGAACGACGCGGTCCGGACCGTACGCGGGGTCGAGGTCGCGCTCGCCACCGGCGTGCCGCTCTCGCGCTGGCAGGCGACGCACGGCTTCGGCGACGCGCCGTACGACGCGCTCGTGCTCGGCCTCGAGCGGGCGGCGCCGGAGCTGGACGCGCGCATCGCGGCGCGCGCGCGCGCCATGCTCGACGCCGGCTTCGTGGACGAGGTGCGCGCGCTCCACGCCGCCGGCGTCGGCGCCGACGCGCCCGGGTTGCGCGCCGTCGGCTACCGCGAGTTGCTGGCGTGCGTCGAGGGGCACACGGACGTGGAGGCAGCGCTCGCCGCCACCGTGCGGGCGACGCGGCGCTTCGCCAAGCGCCAGCGCACGTGGTTCCGGCACCAGCTCGAGGTGGCGTGGCGTCATCCCGAGCGCGAGCACGCGCGCTTCGCGGCGGAGGTCGACGCGTTCGTCGGCGGGGAGGACCCCGCAGCGCGCGAAATTGCAAAACCACCGCCCCCACGGTAGACCACCGCGGAGCTTCAAGATGCTCCGCAAGGCCTCGATCCCGGCGCTCCGGCGGCACATCGACCGGATCGACGACCAGCTCCTGCGCTTGCTCAACCGTCGTGCGCGCGTCGCGCTCGCGATCGCGGAGCACAAGGCGCGGACGAACTCCGGGGTGTACGCGGCGGGGCGGGAGAAGGGCGTCCTCGCCCGGCTTGTGCGGCGGAACGTCGGCCCGCTCCCGGACCGGCTCGTGCGGACGATCTTCCGCGAGGTCATCTCGGCGTCGCGGAGCCTCCAGGAGGAGCTGCGTATCGCCTACCTGGGTCCCGAGGCGACGTACACGCACCTCGCGGCGCGCCAGCTGTTCGGGGCGGCGGCCGAATACGTGTCGGCGGAGACGGTCGCGGAGGTGTTCCACGAAGTCGAGGGCGGACGCGCGGCACTCGGCGTGGTGCCGGTGGAGAACTCGACCGAGGGGATGGTCGCGCACACGCTCGACCTGTTGGTCGACTCGACCCTGCGCATCTGCGCCGAGGTCTCCCTCCCGGTTCACCACTGCCTGCTCGCGCGTCCGGGGACGTCGATGGAGCGCGTGAAGCGGGTCGTAGCCCACCCGCAGGCGCTTCCCCAGTGCCGCCAGTGGCTGGCGACGCACCTGCCGGGCGTGCCCACCGGCACCGAGACGAGCAACGCGCGGGCCGCCGCACGCGCGGGAGAGACCCCCGGCGTCGCGGCGATCGCCGCCGAGGCGGCGGCCGCGTCGTACGGTCTCACCGTGCTCGCGCGCGGCATCCAGGATGAGCCCGGGAACGCCACCCGCTTCCTCATCCTCGGGCGGCACGACGCGGCTCAACCGAGCGGCGACGACAAGACCTCCATCCTCTTCACGCTTCGCAACGAAGTGGGGAGCCTGGCGCGCACCCTCCGCCCGTTCGCCACCCACGGCATCAACCTGATCAAGATCGAGTCGCGCCCGCTGCGCGGGCGGGCGTGGGATTTCGTCCTGTTCGTGGACCTCGAGGGGCACCGTCGCGAGCGGCGGGTGCAGCAGGCGTTGGCCGAGGTCGAGCGGGCGACGCTTCGCCTGAAGGTGCTCGGCTCGTACCCCAAGGCGCCGCCCGAGGCCTGAGATGGACCTGCGCGCGCTCGTGCCGGAGTGGATCCGGACGCTCACCCCCTATCCGCCCGGCAAGCCGATCGAGGAGGTCGAGCGCGAGCTCGGCATCCGCGGCTCGATCAAGCTCGCCTCCAACGAGAACCCGCTCGGGCCCTCGCCGAAGGCGGTGGCGGCGATCACGGCCGCGCTGGGCGAGCTGCACCGCTACCCCGACGGCTCGGCCTTCTACCTCCGCCGGCGTCTCGCCGAGCGGCTCGGCGTCCCCGCCGACGAGCTGCTGGTCGGCAACGGGTCGAACGAGATCATCGAGCTGGTGGTCCGCACCTTCCTGCGCCCGCGCGACGAGGCGGTGATGGCGGACCAGGCGTTCGTCATCTACCGGATGGTCGTGCAGGCGGCGGGCGGCGTGCCGCGGATCGTGCCGCTGCGCGACTTCACGCACGACCTCGAGGCGATCGCCGACGCGATCACGCCCGCCACGCGCCTCGTCTTCCTGGCCAACCCGAACAACCCGACCGGCACGATCTTCTCCCGGCGGGAGTGGGAGAACTTCCTCGCCGCCGTGCCCCGGAACGTCATCGTGATCGCCGACGACGCCTACGCCGAGTACGTGCGGGATCCCGAGTACCCCGACACGATCCGCGAGCGCGGCAACGGCACGGTGCCGATCGTCACCCTGCGGACGTTCTCGAAGCTCTACGGGCTCGCCGGGCTCCGCATCGGCTACGCGGTCGCGCCCGCGGCGGTGATGGACGCGATCGGCCGCATCCGCCAGCCGTTCAACGTGAACGCGCTGGCGCTCGTCGGCGGGCTCGCGGCGCTGGACGACGAGGAGCACGTCCGCCGCACGCTCGACACGAACGGCCGCGGCATGGAGCACCTGGTGGCCGGCTTCCACCGCCTGGGCCTGGTCTTCGTGCCGAGCGCCGCGAACTTCATCCTGGTGCGGGTGGGGCAGGGGGCGAAGGTCTACGACGCGCTGCTGCGCCGCGGCGTCATCGTCCGGCCGATGGACGTCTACGGCTTCCCCGAGCACGTGCGGGTGACGATCGGCCTGCCCGAGGAGAACGACCGCTTCCTCATCGCGCTCGCGGCGGTGCTCGGCGAGCGGGCGTGACGCGACTCTTCGAACGGCTCACGATCGCCGGCGTCGGGCTGATCGGCGGCTCGCTCGCGCTCGCGGCGCGCGAAGCGGGGCTCGTGGGCGAGGTCGTCGGCTTCGGTCGCACGCGCGCCAACCTCGACCTCGCGCGCCGCCGCGGCATCCTCGACCGCGTGGCCGACGACCCGGCGGCGGCCGCGGCGGGTGCCGACGCGATCGTCATCGGCGCGCCCGTCGGCGCGACGGGCGCGCTGGCGCGCGCCTTCCGCCCGCACGTGAAGCGCGGCACGCTCCTCACCGACGTGGGCAGCGTCAAGGCGAGCGTCGTGGCCGCCATGGATGGCGCGTGGGGCGACGCGGGGCCCGTCGTCGGCGCGCACCCGATCGCGGGCAGCGAGGCCTCGGGCGCGGGCGCGGCACGCGCCGACCTCTTCCGCGGCCACCGCTGCATTCTCACGCCCACCGCCGCCACCCAGCCGGCGGCGCTCGGCCGCGTGCGCGCGCTCTGGGAGGGCGTCGGGGCGCGGGTCGAGGAGATGCCCGCCGCGGTCCACGACGAGATCCTCGCCCGGGTCTCTCACCTGCCGCACCTGGTGGCGTATGCGCTGGTCGCGGCGGTGGGCGACGCCCGCGTCGACCAGCGACCGGTCGTGTCCTACGCGGGCGGCGGCTTCGAGGACACGACGCGCATCGCGGCCAGCCCCGCCGAGCTGTGGCGCGACATCGCGCTCGCCAACGCACCGGCGCTCGCGGCCGCGCTCGGCGAGCTGCGCGCGGCGCTCGACCGCCTGGCGGCGCTGGTGGCCGCGGGCGACGCGGCCGCGCTCGAACGCGCGCTGGCGGCGGCGCAGGCGATCCGCCAGCGCCTGGGGCGGAAGCCGTGAGCCGCGCGGTGCGCGTCGGGCCTGCGGGCGGCGCGCTCCGCGGCGCGCTCGCCGTCCCGGGGGACAAATCCGTCGCGCACCGCGCGCTCCTCCTGGGTGCGCTCGCCGAGGGCACGACGATCGTCACGGGGTTCCCGGGCGGCGCCGACGTGCTGTCGACGCTCGGCGCGGTGCGCGCGCTCGGCGCCGCGGCGGAGCGCGACGGAGAGGTGGTCCGCGTCGAGGGCCGCGGCGCCGCGCTCGGCCCCGCGACCGCGGCCGCGGTCGACTGCGGCAACTCGGGGACGACGATGCGGCTCGTCGCCGGGCTGGCGGCCGGCGGACCCGGCGTGGTGACGCTCGACGGCGACGCGTCGCTGCGGCGCCGGCCGATGGAGCGGGTCGGCGAGCCGCTGCGCCGCATGGGCGCCACCATCGAGACGACCGACGGACACGCGCCGCTCCGGGTGCGGGGCGGCGCGCTCGCGGCGATCGACTGGCGGCTTCCGGTGGCGAGCGCGCAGGTCAAGTCCGCCGTCCTCCTCGCCGGGCTCCGGGCGCGTGGCACCACGCGGGTTCGCGAGCCGCTCGCCACGCGCGACCACACGGAGCGGATGCTCGGTCACCTCGGGGTGAAGATCGTCCGCCACCCGGACGGCGCCGCGCTCGCCGGCGGGCAGCGCTTGCGCGCCGCCGACATCCCGCTCCCCGGCGACGCCTCCTCGGCCGCCTTCCTCGTGGTCGCCGCGCTCCTCGTCCCCGGCTCGGAGCTTTGCCTGCGCGACGTCGGCGTGAATCCGACCCGGACCGGCTTCCTCGCCATCCTCCGCCGGATGGGCGCCGCGATCGACGTCTCGGCGCCGCGCGAGGTCGCCGGCGAGCCGCGCGCCGACCTCGTGGTGCGCGCCGCCCGGCTCCGCGCCACCGTGATCGAAGCCGCCGAGGTCCCGGGCGCGATCGACGAGCTGCCCGTGCTCTGCGTCGCCGCCGCGCTCGCCGACGGCGAGACGACGATCCGCGGCGCGGGCGAGCTGCGCGTGAAGGAGAGCGACCGCATCGCGGCGCTCGAGCAGCTCGCGCGGCTGGGCGTCGTGGTGGCGGCGACGGCCGACGGCCTCGTCGTCCGCGGCAGCGCGGGGCGGCGGCTCGCGGGCGCCCGCGTCGCGACCGGCGGCGACCACCGCATCGCGATGGCGTTCGCGGTCGCGGGCCTGGTCGCCGAGGGGGGCGTCGAGCTGGACGACGCCGACTGCGCCGACGTGTCGTTTCCCGGCTTCTTCGCGCGGCTCGCGGAGCTGGGCGCCGAGGTACGCGGGTGACGCCGATGGTGGTCGCGGTGGACGGACCCGCGGGCGCGGGCAAGTCGAGCGCCAGCCGCGCGCTCGCCGCGCGCCTCCGTCTGCCCTACGTGGACACCGGCGCCATGTACCGGGCGGTGGGCGTGCTGGCCCACGAGGCGGGCGTGGCCTTTGACGACGACGCGGCGCTCGGCGGCCTGGTCGCCCGCCTGCGCTTCGAGTTCCCCGCCGGGCGGGTGGTGGTGGACGGCCGGGATCTCACCCAGGCCGTCCGCGAGGCGGGGGCGGGGGACCTGGCGTCGCGGGTGTCCACCCGTCCGGTCGTGCGCGAGCGCCTGGTCGCGCTCCAGCGGGCGCTGGGCGCGGGCGGGGCGGTGATGGAGGGGCGCGACATCGGCACGGTCGTCTTCCCGGACGCGCCCGTGAAGCTCTACCTGACCGCCGAGCCCTCCGAGCGGGCGCGCCGGCGGGCGGCGGAGCTGCGGGCGCAGGGCGAAACGGTGGACGAAGCGGCCCTGGCGCGGGATTTGACGGAGCGCGACCGGCGGGACAGTGCTCGCGCCCACTCCCCGCTGCGCCCCGCGCCGGACGCGCTGGTCCTCGACACCACGCGGCTCCGCCTGGACGCGGTGGTGGACGCGATGGAAGCCGCGGTCCGCCGGGCGCGTGCCCCCACGCGCGCCTAAGCCTGCGAAACCTTTTGCGTTCGCGCTTGAATCCTGGAGAGCTCCGGAGTATGGGAGGACGATTGCCCTGCAGTCGTCGCTCCGTCCCGAATCCCGTCCCGTAGGGGGTACCGCGTTGATGCCCGAGATGACCGACAAGCCCGATCGCACGATCGGCGCCGAGGAAGACTTCGGTGCGCTCTTCGAGCGGAGTCTCAAGAGCCCGAAGGCCGGCGAGGTCGTGACGGGTCGGATCGTGGCGATCGGACGCGACGCCGTCACCATCGACATCGGGTACAAGTCGGAGGGACAAATCCCGATCCAGGAGTTCACGACCCGCGATGGTCAGCTCATGGTCAACGAAGGAGACGAGATCGACGTCTACTTCGAGGCGAGCGATCAGGAGTCGGGCGAGATCATCCTCTCGCGTCACAAGGCGGAGCAGTTCAAGGTGTGGCGCGAGATCGAGAAGGCCTTCGAACGCGACGGCGCGGTCGAGGGCACGATCGTCGGCAAGGTGAAGGGCGGCCTCAAGGTGGACATCGGCGTCGCCGCCTTCCTGCCCGGCTCGCACGCCGACCTCCGCCCCACCCGCAACCTCGACCGCTACATCGGCCAGCGCGGCCGCTTCGCCATCCTCAAGTTCAACCGCTCCCGCGGCAACGTGGTCGTGTCGCGTCGCGCCGTCCTCGAGCGCGAGCGCACCGCCCTCAAGTCGGAGACGCTGAAGGTGCTCGAGGAAGGCGTCATCCTCGAGGGCACGGTGAAGAACATCACCGACTACGGCGCCTTCGTGGATCTCGGCGGCATCGACGGGCTCCTCCACGTCACCGACATGTCCTGGGGACGCGTCGGGCATCCGTCCGAGGTCATCAACGTCGGCGACCACGTGAAGGTGGTCGTGCTCAAGTACGACCCCGAGCGCGAGCGCGTGTCCCTCGGCATGAAGCAGATCATGCAGGATCCGTGGTCGACGATCGCGGAGCGCCTGCCGCTCAACGCGCGCGTCAAGGGCAAGGTCGTGAGCCTGACGGACTACGGTGCGTTCGTCGAGATCGAGAAGGGTATCGAGGGCCTGATCCACGTCTCCGAGATGTCGTGGACCAAGCGCGTGACGCATCCCTCGAAGGTCCTCGAGGTCGCCCAGGAGGTCGAGGTCCAGGTCCTCGACATCGACCCCGTCAACAAGCGCATCTCGCTCGGCTTGAAGCAGACCGAGCCGAACCCGTGGGAGATGGTGCGCGTCAACCACCCGGTCGGCTCCAGGATCCACGGCAAGATCAAGAGCATCACGGACTTCGGGCTCTTCGTCGAGGTGGAGGAGAACATCGACGGCCTGGTGCACGTCTCCGACCTGCACTGGACGAAGAAGGTGAAGCACCCCTCCGAGCTCTACAAGAAGGGCGACGAGGTCGACGCGGTCGTGCTCGGCATCGACGTCGACAACGAGCGCATCTCGCTCGGCGTCAAGCAGCTCGCCGAGGACCCGTGGAGCCGGGTCCCCAAGACCTATCCGGTGGGCACGCGGGTCAAGGGCACCGTCACCAGCGTCACGGAGTTCGGCGTCTTCGCCGAGGTCGAGGAAGGCGTCGAGGGGCTGATCCACGTCTCCCAGCTCTCCACCGAGCGGGTGGACAAGCCCTCGTCGCTGTTCAAGCCGGGCGACACCGTCGAGGCGGAGGTGACCGCCGTCGACCCGCGCGAGAAGCGGATCGGCCTCTCGATCAAGGCGCTGCGCAAGAGCGAGGAGCGCGAAGAGATGGACGCCTACCTCAAGCGCGAGCGCGAAGGCGGCAAGTTCTCCTTCGCCGACATCATGCCCGAGGCGGAGAAGAGCAAGGGCTAGCCGCCGCGAGGCGGCGGCCGCTCGGGCAGCGGCGCAGCGGAGGCCATGGCGCGACGACATCCGGTCCTGCGCGGGCTGGTGATCCTCGGGGCGGTGAGCCTGACGCTCGTCGTGATCGCGATGGGGCTCGCCGTCGTCGTGGGTGGGGACGGCTCGTCGCTCGCGGGATGGCTCTCGTTCGGGCCGAGCGTCGCCGTGATCGAGCTGCGCGGCGTGATCGAGGACGCGGCCGAGACCGTCGAAGCGCTCGACCGCTTCCGCAAGCAGGACAGCGTGGTCGCCGTCGTCGTCCGCCTGAACACGCCCGGCGGCGCGGTGCCGCCGGCGCAGGAGATATACGACGCGCTCTGGCGCGTGCGGGCGCAGAAGCCGGTCGTCGCCTCGCTCGGCAACGTCGCCGCCTCGGCCGGCTACTACATCGCGTCCGCCGCCAACACGATCGTCGCCAGCCCGGGGACGCTCACCGGCTCGATCGGCGTCATCATGGAGCTGCCCTACTACGGGCAGCTCGCCGACAAGGTCGGCGTCAGCGAGCAGGTCGTGAAGAGCGGGGAGTTCAAGGACATCGGGCACCCGCTCCGCGAGCTGAAGCCCGAGGAGCGCGCGCTGCTCCAGGGCATGATCGACGACGTCCTCGGCCAGTTCGTCGACGCGGTCGCCCGCGGCCGCAAGATGGATCCCGCGCGCGTGCGCGAGCTGGCCGACGGTCGCGTCTTCTCGGGGGCGCAGGCGCGCGCCGTGGGCCTCGTCGACCAGCTCGGCGGGCTCGAGGAGGCGACCGAGCTCGCCTGGACGCTCGCCGGGCAGAGCGGCGAGCCGCGCGTCACGACGCTGCGCACGCGGCGGCGCGTGTGGTGGCTCCAGCTCCTCGACCGCACCGCGCTCGGCGAGGCGATCCTCCGCCGCGTGCTCCCGGACTCCGTCGTCCCCGGCGGCGGCTTCCTCTCCCTGTACCGGGGTCCCGGCCCCCAGTGAGCCCGACATGACGAAACGCGACCTGATCGACGAGGTGCTGAAGGAGTTCCCGCGCTTCTCGCGGCGCGACGCCGAGGTGATGGTCAACGCCGTCTTCGACAGCATGACCCAGGCGCTGACGCGCGGCGAGCGGATCGAGATCCGCGGCTTTGGGAGCTTCGTCGTGAAGCACCGGCGCGCACGCGAGGGCCGCAACCCGAAGACCGGCGCGCTGGTGGCGGTGCACGCCAAGCGCGTGCCGTTCTTCAAGGTGGGGAAGGAGCTCCGCCTCCGGGTCGACGGCAAGCCGTGGACCGCGGAAGACTCCGACGACTGAGCCGGCATGCAGGTGCTGTGGGCGCCGTGGCGGATGGCGTACGTCGGCGACCGCACGGAGCGGGAGTGCATCTTCTGCGCCGCGCTGCGCGGCGACCCGCGTGAGCGGCTGCTCCTCGGCACGACCCCGGGGAGCGTCGTGATGCTGAACCGCTATCCGTACCAGAGCGGCCACCTGATGGTCGCGCCGCGGCGGCACACCGCGTCGCTGCCCGACCTGCCGGCCGACGAGCACGCCGACCTCGCCGAGACGCTGCGCCGCTCGCTTTCCACGCTGGGCGAGGTCTTCAAGCCCGACGGCTTCAACCTCGGCATGAACCTCGGCGGCGCCGCCGGCGCGGGCGTCGTCGACCATCTCCACTGGCACATCGTGCCGCGCTGGGCCGGCGACACCAACTTCATGCCGGTGGTCGGCGACGTGAAGGTGATGCCGCAGCACCTCCTCGAGACCTACGATCGTCTGCGCGCCGCGTTCGGCTGGCTCGCGCTCGCTGTCTGACGTCACGGTCGCCGCTCGGCGTTGTGCCACGCGCGCCGGGATGCGTATAATCGTCGCGACTACCGATCGGAGGAGGCGCCGTGGACGGATCGCTTCGCACGCTGGGTGAGCTCCGAGCCTCCGGCTACCGGGTCCTGCCGGTGCGGGAGGAGATGCGCAAGAACCTTCTCGCCCGGCTGCCGCACGACGAGCGCCTGCTGCCCGGCATCGTCGGCTACGACCAGAGCGTCATCCCGGAGATCGAGAACGCGGTGCTCGCCGGGCACCACATGGTGTTCCTCGGCGAGCGCGGACAGGCGAAGAGCCGGATCATCCGCGCCCTCACCTCGCTGCTCGACCCGCTCGTGCCCGTCGTCGCCGGCTGCCAGATCAACGACGACCCCTTCGCGCCGATCTGCGCCGCCTGCCGGCGCCGCCTCGCCACCGAGGGCGACGCGCTCGAGATCACCTGGGTCGGCCCCGACCATCGCTACGGCGAGAAGCTCGCCACGCCCGACGTCTCGATGGCCGACCTGGTGGGCGAGATCGACCCCGTGAAGGTCGCCGAGGGCCGCTACCTGGCCGACGAGGAGACCATCCACTACGGCCTCATCCCGCGGACCCATCGCGGCGTCTTCGCCATCAACGAGCTGCCCGACCTGACGGAGAAGGTGCAGGTCGGCCTCTTCAACCTGATGGAGGAGAAGGACGTCCAGATCCGCGGCTACAAGGTCCGCCTGCCGATCGACGTGGTGATCGTCGCCAGCGCCAACCCCGAGGACTACACCAGCCGCGGCCGCATCATCACCCCGTTGAAGGACCGCTTCGACGTCCAGATCCGGACGCACTACCCGCGCACGATCGAGGACGAGATCGCGATCATGGAGCAGGAGATGCCGCTCCTCGACCGCGGCGGCCGCGAGCTGCGCGTGCCCGGGTTCCTGAAGGAGATCCTCGCCCAGCTCACCTTCGAGGCGCGCGCCTCGAGCGAGATCAACCAGGGCTCGGGCGTGAGCGTGCGCGTCACCATCAACAACTACGAGAGCATCGTCTCGAACGCCGAGAAGCGCGCCGTCCGCACCGGCGAGCGCGAGATCGTCCCCCGCCTGACGGACCTCCACTGCGTCCTCGCCTCGACCACCGGCAAGATCGAGCTCGAGTACGCGGGCGAGGACAAGAAGGAAGGCGACCTCGTCGACCGGCTGATCAGCCGCGCGATCCTGAAGATCTGGGACAAGTACCTCCGCGTCGAGTCGCTCAAGAAGGTCGCCGAGCACTTCGAGTCCGGCTGGGGCGTCGAGGTGTCGGACCGGATGCGCTCGGAGGAGTACGGGGAAGGCATCCGCCAGATTCCCGGGCTCCGCGAAGGCGTCGCGCTGCTCGGTCCGTTCGAGAGCCCCGGGCTCATGGCCACCGCGATCGAGTTCGTGCTCGAGGGCCTCCACCTCCACCAGAAGCTCAACAAGGACCGCGAGGGCGGCCGCTACACCTATCGAGCGTAGCCGTGCTCCGCGTCCGCTACACCGCCTGGGACGGCACGCAGGAGATCCGGCTCTCCGCCGATCAGGTCTTCGAGAAGCTCTCCGAGTACCTCTCCTTCACCGACGACGTGCAGCAAGCGCTCGACTGGCTCCTCCACCAGGGCGTCGAGTGGGAAGGCATGCGCGTCATGGGCCTCGACGACTTCCTCGAGCAGCTACGCGAGGAGATGCGGAGCAAGTATCGCGAGGTCAACCTCCGCCAGGCCCTGACCGGCATGCGCGAGAAGCTCGAGGAGCTGCTCGACCTCGAGCGCGACGCCCTCGCGCAGCAGGACCCCGCCGAGGCCGCCCGCCGCCGCGAGCTGCTGGACAAGCTGCCCCAGCGCCTCTCCGAGGCGCTCGAGCGCCTGCGCGACATGGACCTCGCCGATTCCGACGCCCGTCGCGCGCTCGAGGACCTGCTCGAGGAGCTCGACGACATCCGCGACCTCGAGGACTTCACCCGCCGCTACGGCGACCTCTTCCACGGCCCCGACGCGCTCGACTACGAGGAAGCGGTCGAGCTGATGCGGCGGATGGAGCAGTTGAAGCGCCTCGAAGAGCAGCTCCTCTCCGGCAACGTCGAGAGCGTGAACCTGGAGAACCTCCGCGCACTCCTCGGCGAGGACGCGGCGCGGAGCTTCCAGCTTCTGAAGGACGTGATGATGCTCCTCGTGAACGCGGGGTATCTCACGCAGCGCGAGTCGCGCGCGCGCCTCTCGCCGAAGGGCGTGCGCAAGATCGGGCAGCTGGCGCTGCGCGACATCTACCAGGGTCTCCTGCGCGACCGGCCGGGCGGGCACGAGACCGACCACCGCGGCATCGTGCAGATCCGGCCCGAGGAGACGAAGCCCTACCGCCACGGCGACCCGCTCATGCTCGATCTGGTGCGGACGCTGAAGAACGCGCTCCGCCGCGGCATCGGGACGCCGCTCGACCTCCGCCCCGACGACTTCGAGGTCTACGCCGCCGACCACTCCACCACCACGTCCACCGTCCTCCTCCTGGACATGAGCTGGTCGATGTCGTGGGAGGGCCGCTTCGCCGCCGCCAAGAAGGTCGCGATGGCGATGGAGAGCCTCATCCGCGCCAAGTACCCGCGCGACTACTTCGCGATCGTTGGCTTCTTCACGCGTGCCGTCGAGCTGAAGCTCCGCGACCTGCCCGAGGCGAGCTGGAACATGGGCGACCCGTTCACCAACCTCCAGGACGGGCTCCGGCTCGCCGCGGAGCTGCTCGTCCGCCACCCGAGTACGAACCAGCACATCATCATCATCACCGACGGCCAGCCGACGGCCTACTTCCTGCGCGGCCGCCTCTACTGCGAGTGGCCGCTCTCCTTCGGCGGCATCTCGATGCGCGCCGCGCAGGAGACCTTGAAGGAAGTGGAGCGCGTCACCCGCCGGGGGATCGTCATCAACACCTTCATGCTCGACGACAGCCCGAGCCTCCGCGCCTTCGTCGAGCACATGACGCGCATCAACAAGGGGCGTGCGCTCTACACCCGCCCCGACCGCCTCGGCGAGTACCTGCTCGTCGACTACCTGGCCCGCAAGCGCAAGCGCGTGTAGCGAGCACGAAGGGGAGGCCGCGTCGTCGTCGGGGTGATTCGACGGACGGTCAGGGACGGGCGACCTGGATCTCGCCCACCTGCTCGAAGCCGTGTCGTTCGCCCGCGTCGTTCGAGGCGAGCGCCTCGACGCGAACGGTGCGTCCGAGAGCCTTCCGCGTGAAGCTCACGGCGAAGTTGACGATGACGTCCGTCCCCCCGGGGCCGGAGTCGACGACGCTCGTCTGCTTCAGGTGAACGTGCACGCGGGCCGTGGCGAGCACGTGGCGGCTGCCCGGCTTCCCACCGCGCCGCGGCTTGCGGGTCTTCGGGTTCACCAGGCGGATCGCGTTGGTCGCCTCGTCCCAGCGGGTCCACGCGAGGGTCCGCGCGCCGTCGAGAAAGCGGAGCTGCATCGTCTCGAGGTCGTGCCACGTACCGGGTGCTGGGACGGCCCAGCCGAAGGAGACGTCGATCCGCTCGCCGGGCACGACGGTCACATGATCCGTCGTCACGACGAAGCCGCCGAAGCCCATGCCGCCGAGGCCCGCCGCCCCGAGCCCTCCACCGAAGTTGCCGGCACCGAAGCCGCCGAAGCCGGCGCTGCCGAAGTTGAAGCCGTTCACGCCGTTGAAGCCCCCGGCGGCGCCGATGTTGAAGCCGCCGCTGAAGCCGCCGCCGAAGCCACCGATCCCGGCCACCTCGGCGACCGCGCCCCGACCGGCGGCGCCCGCGCGCACCGCCGATGCGCCGTTCAGCGCGACGGCCGTCGCCACGAGGTAGGCGAGCCCCGCCGCGTTGAGGGCGGCGAGCAGGGAGCGGGTGACGAACCTCATGTGCGCACCGTACGCACCTTCCACGCGCTTGGACTATATTCCCGCTCGTGCGCGTGCAACCCGCGGCGCCGGCGACGCGTCGAGAGGCCGTCCGGCTCGCGCTCTGGTGGCTCACGGCCGGGGCGCTCGCCACAGGCCTGGCCGCCCACTTCACCCTCGTGCTCCTCCACGTGCTCCCGCCGAACCCGGTCTCCGCCGCCTTCCGCGGGGTCACCCGGGCCTGGGTCGTGCCGCGCTTCGCCCAGGACTGGCGCTTGTTCGCGCCGACACCCGTCGTGAACGACTGCACCGCCTACGCGCGCGCGCTCTACGACGACGGCGACGGCGAGCACGTGACGGAGTGGCTCGACTTCAGCACGCCGGTGGTCCGGGCGGTCCAGCGCAACCGGCTCTCCCCGCGGAACGCGGTGCTGCCGATGCTCTTCACCGCGATGTACGACGTGACGAATCGCGCGGGCCCGCGCGACGGGCTCCTCCGGCAGCGGCTGCTCGAGGAGTGGTCCGATGTCGCGCGGCAGCCGCCGAGCCTCGTCGTGCTCGAGGCGAGCGGCTCGGCGGCGCTGGCCGCCGCCCATCCCGACCGCGCGTTCCGGCACGTGCAGGTGATGATCGCGATCCAGCCCCCGTTGCCGTTCGCCGAGCGGAATGCTCCGGAGGACGAACGCCCGCAGGCCGCGTACCTCGTCCTGCCGCGCGTACCGTTCCAGCCGGTCGCCGCCTGGGGCGCCGGGCGGTGAGCGCGGCGTTCTGGACGCGCGTCCGGCGCCGGCTCACGACCGAGCGCCACCTGCTCGGCTGCGCGCTCGTGCGGCTCGGTGCGGGGCTGGTGGCGCTGTCGTACCTCGTGGGCCACTGGTCCGCACGCGAGCTCCTCTGGGGATCGGGCGCGGTCTACCCGCTCTCCCTCTACCGGCGCGACCTGTCGCTGCTCCGCTGGCCGTCCCTGTTCGCCGTCGAGTCCGACGTCGCGTTCACGGCGCTCTACGTGGCGGCAATCGCCGTCGTCGGGCTGTACACGATCGGGTGGCAGACGCGCTGGCTCGGCCTGCCGTTCTACGTCGTCGTGTCCTCGCTGCTGGCGCGCAATCCGATGCTGCTGACGGGCGGTGACGCCCTCTTCCTCGCCGAGCTGCCGTTCCTCGTCTTCCTCGACACCGGCGCCTACCTGTCGGTCGACTCCGGCTGGCGCCGGCCCGGCGAGCGCTTCGAGCCACCGAGCCGTCCATTCGCGGCCCTGCTGCACAACGTCGCCTTGATCGGCATCGCGATCCAGCTCTGCATGGCGTACGAGGTCTCGGGGCTGTACAAGGTGGCGGGCGAGCTCTGGCGGAACGGGACGGCCGTCTACTATGCGCTGCGTCGGCCGGAGTTCGTCCTGCCCGGCGTCAGCGCGGCGATCTACCGGCCCGCGTCGGTCGTGACGCTGCTCACCTACGGGACGGTCGCGTTCGAGATCGCCTATCCGTTCCTCGTGTGGAAGCGTGGCACGCGCTGGCTCGCGGTGCTGATCGCGACGCTGTTCCACGGGGCGATCGCCGTCGTCATGGGGCTCGTGACGTTCGCGGCGGAGATGCTCGTCTTCCAGCTCGTCCTCCTCGACGACGAGCAGTATCGGCGGGCGTACGGGTGGCTGGTGCGAGCCGACGAGCGCCGACGATGACGAGCCGTCAGCATGATCTGCGCCCCCGCGCTCTGATCGCCGCGCTGCTGGGAGCGTGCTCGCTGGGTCAGGCCGCGACCTCGGCCGACGTGCCGCGGTGGCGGCGGTACGTGTCCAGGACCCACGCGAGGCCGGGGCGGTCGCCGAGGAAGGCGCGCAGCTCGCCGATGGCGGGAAGGACCGGGCCGGCGGGCGGGTAGGGGAACTCGGGCGGGAACAAGAGCGGGGCGAAGAGCGCGGCGGCGGTCAGGTCGGCGACGGTGAAGGCGTCACCTACGAGGTAGCCGCTCGGCCCCAGCTCCGCCTCCAGTCGATCCAGCGCCGCGCGCACCTTCGCACGCCCCTCGGCGACGGTCGCCGCGTTGATGTCGTGGCGCGCGCGATAGAAGGCGCGGAACGCGACGACGGCGGCGCGGGGCGCGTAGGGCACGACGCGGCCGACGGCCATGCCGGTGGTGAGGAGGCGGATGGTGGCGGCCGGGTCGTTCACGAAGGACGGCCCCAGGGTGGCGGCGCGCACCGCCGGTCCCAGCCCCTCGTCGAAGAAGTCCTCGAGGGCGAGCGCGCGGCGCCGGCCGGGCTCGTCGCGGGGGTAGAGCGGCGGCTCGGGTCGATGGCGCTCCAGGGCTTCGATGATGCGCGTCGAGTCGGCGATCGCGCGGCCCTCGAGGAAGAGGACCGGCAGCCTGGGCTGGCCGGTGGCCCACAGGGCCCGCGCGATATAGCTCGCGCCGAGCGCCCGGCGCACGTGCGGGATGCGCTTCCAGTCGAGCGCCCAGCGCACCTTCTCGTTGAAGTGGGAGATGGGCAGGTGCCAGAGGAGGGGAGGGGCGCTCACGGTGTGGCGGTGCCCTCGCGCTCGTCCACCGCCAGCTCGAGGCTGGAGAGGTACGCGATCCACTCCGCCGGCAGGCCGTGGTGGCGTGCGCCGTCGAGCAGGAGGCCCAGGTAGCGCGCGGACGGCTTTCGACCCCCGGAGGCGAACGAGGACTGATAGGTGAATGCCTCGACGACGGCGCCGTCCTCCGTCCGGACGCTGACCGCGACGCGGCGGTAGAGTCTCTGCGGGACGCCCTCGGTGCGGTCGAGCCGGTCGGAGTCGTGCGCGGTGAGCTGGTAGAGGACGCCGCAGGTACGCTCCCCCGCGACGGCCTCCAGGTTCGCGACGCCGCGCTCGCCGGGGCCGATCGGCAGGTTGAAGCAGAGACGGTAGCCGTCCAGCCATCCCCAGCGGGCGGTGAGCGGCTGCATGCGACGGCGCTCGAGGAAGATGGCGGGGTTCAGGTTGCTGCCGTAGCCGAAGTACCAGAGGGCGTCGGACACGGGCTCGTTGCTACCCTCGGGGCACCGCTGTCGCAAACCCGAGAAAACTGCGGCGCGCGGCTGGCGAGACGGGCCGTCGATCGGCTATGCGTGGCGCCGCGATGGGCGGGCGGCAGAGCGGGTTGCTGGCGCAGTACCTCCGCATCAAGGCGGAGCACCGCCACGCGATCCTCCTCTTCCGCTTGGGCGACTTCTACGAGATGCTCTTCGACGACGCCAAGACGGCGTCGGCGGCGCTCGACCTGACCCTCACCGCCCGGAACCGCGGCGACCCGGACGAGGTGCCGCTCTGCGGCTTCCCGGCGCACGCGGCGCAACCCTACGTCACGCGCCTCCTCGCCGGCGGGCACACGGTCGCGATCTGCGAGCAAGCGGCGGCCCGCGGGCGGGGCCTCATGGAGCGCGAGGTGGTGCGCGTCATCACGCCGGGCACCATCCTCGAGGAGGAGAGCCTCGACCCCGGCGCGCCGAGCCTCCTCGCCGCGCTCACCGCCGACGGCGACCGCTTCGGGCTGGCGGCCGTCGACTTCGCGACCGGCGCCTTCCGCGCCACCGAAGCGGCCGGCTGGGAAGCCGCGCGCGAGGAGCTGGAGCGCCTCGCACCCCGCGAGCTGCTGCTCGACCCCGCGCTGCCCCCGGCGCTCGCCGACGCGTGTCGCAGCGGCCGGCCGTGGGCGACGGCCGTCCTCCCCGAGCCCGCCGCCGTCGCCGGCGAGCTGCCCCCGCTCGCGGCGCGCGCCGCGGGCGGGACGCTCGCGTACGTGGACGCCGTCTACCGCCGCCGCCCCGCGCACCTCCGCCCCCCTGAGCCCTACGCGCTCGCCGGCTTCCTCCAGCTCGACGCCGCCACGCGCCGGAACCTCGAGCTGACGGCGACGCTGACGGGCGAGCGCCGCGGCTCGCTCCTCTGGGTCCTCGATCGCACCGCGACGCCGATGGGCGCGCGTCGCCTCCGCGAGTGGCTGCTCTACCCGCTGCTCGACCCGGCCGCCATCGGCCGGCGGCTCGACGCCGTCGAGGAGCTGGTCGAGCGGGTCGAGACGCGCGACGCGCTCGCCGCGGCGCTCCGCGGCGTGGGCGACCTGGAGCGCCTCGCCGGGCGCGTCGGCGCGCGCACGGCGAGCCCGCGCGACCTGGCGCACCTCACCGTTGCGCTCGGCCGCGTCGCCGAGGCGGCCGGGCTCGTCGTGGGCGGGCGGGCCGCGCTCCTGGGCACGCTCGCCGCTTGCCTCGACCCGCTGCCGGCGCTCGCCGCCGAGGTGGCCGCGACGCTGGTCGACGCCCCGCCTCCGCACACCCGCGTCCCCGGCTTCATCCGCGCCGGGCACGACGCCGAGGTGGATGCCCTCCGCGAGGCGGCGCGCGACGGCAAGGGCTGGCTGGCGCGCTTCGAGGCGACGGAGCGCTCGCGGACCGGGATCGCGTCGCTCAAGGTCCGCTTCAACCGGGTGTTCGGCTACGCGATCGAGGTGACGCGGCCGAACCTCGGCCTCGTCCCGACCGACTACCAGCGCACGCAGACGCTGGTCGGCGCCGAGCGCTTCGTGACGCCGGCGCTCAAGGACCACGAAGCGCGCGTCCTCGGCGCCGAGGACAAGCTGCGCGCCCTCGAGGCGCGGCTCTTCGAGACGCTGCTCGAGCACGCGGCGGCGCACCAGCCCACGCTGGCGCGGACGGCGGACGCGCTCGCGGCCCTGGACGCGCTCGCCGCGCTGGCCTGTGTGGCGCACCGCCGCGGCTACGTGCGGCCGGCGATCACGCGCCTCCCGACGACGACGATCCGCGCCGGGCGCCACCCCGTGGTCGAGGCCGTCGCCGGCGGCTTCGTCCCCAACGACGTCCGCCTCGACCCGGAGGCGGAGCAGATCCTGCTCATCACCGGCCCCAACATGGGCGGGAAGTCGACCTACCTCCGGCAGGTCGCGCTGATCACGCTGCTCGCGCAGATGGGGAGCTTCGTGCCCGCGGCCGAAGCGGAGGTCGGCCTCGTCGACCGGCTCTTCACCCGCGTCGGCGCGAGCGACAACCTGGTCGGCGGCGAGTCCACCTTCATGGTCGAGATGCGCGAGACCGCCAACATCCTGGCCGGCCTCACGCCACGGAGCCTGGTCGTGCTGGACGAGATCGGACGCGGCACGAGCACCTTCGACGGCATCTCGATCGCCTGGGCCGTCGCCGAGCACCTGCACGAGGCGCCCGAGCGGCCGCGCACGCTCTTCGCCACGCACTACCACGAGCTGACGGCGCTCGCCGCCGAGCGGCCGCGCGTCCGCAACCTCTCCGTCGCGGTGGCCGAGTGGAAGGGCGACGTCGTCTTCCTGCGCCAGATCGTGCCGGGCCCGGCGTCGCGGAGCTACGGCGTCGAGGTGGCGCGTCTCGCGGGTGTGCCGGCGTCGGTGGTGGCCCGGGCGCGGGCCCTGCTGGCGCGCCTGGAGGAGGGGGCGGGGCCGGGCGGGGGTCGGACCGCAGCCGCGGCGGAGCGCCAGCTGCCCCTCTTCGCGGAGCGCGAGCACGCGCTGCGGTGCGAGCTCGCGGCGCTCGAGCCCGAGCGCCTGACGCCGCTCGAGGCGCTCGGCGTGCTCGCCCGGCTGGTCGAGGCGGCGCGTGCCGGATTGACGAGGGCGCGCTGATGCACTGGCTGGCGGAGCGTGTCCGCCCTACCAGCGTCCGCGCCAGCGCACGTGACGTCCCTGCCAGTCGGCGCTGACTCGAAGCTCAAGCGGCTCGGCGCGCGGGAGATCCCCTCCCAGCGCCATGCGGCGCCGGAGTGAGCGCTGCGTCACAGACTCAGGCGCGTCATATGGTACTAAATTGGGAAATTTTTCTTGACCGCTCGCGTGGGCCGGTGGTACCTCTTTAGTCGCAAAGTGCATGCGGCCTGCTACATATCGGTCGCATATTCCCGCTCCGGACACTTGAAGCTTTGGGCGGCTGCGGCCGGAGCGACGCGAGGTATCAGTCTAGCAAATTGGCGGGGCACCAGGGAGCTCGGGCTCGTCATCCGTCGCCGGCAAAAGACACCATGAGGCCGGGCGCGGCTGAAACCAAGAAGTCACGGAAAGGGAGGGCGAAACGTATGATCTGCAGGCTGAATCGAGGTGCTTTGGTGCTGGGCGTGGCCGCGCTGTTACTAGCGCCCGGCCTCGCCCGCGCCGTGACCCAGCACCAGGTCAAGGGGCAGACGACTCTCATCAAGGATCCGAAGCCGGCCGACCCGACGAAGCGGAGCGTCAACATGTTCCTCAACATGATGGGCGGTCCGGCGACGGTCGGCGACCCGACCGTGAGCGGCGCGACCCTGAGCGTCAGGACCGACGCCGGGAGCCAGTGCATCTCCATGCCGGCCGCTGGCTGGACCGGCACGTCTCTCAAGGGCTTCAAGTTCAAGGGGACGCAAGGGAGCGGGAATCCGACCGTGTCTGCCTCCATCAAGACGACCCCGGGCGGCGTCTTCCAGAACAAGGCCATCCTCAAGGGGAACTTCGGCTCCATCAACGCCCTGCTCGTGGCCAACAGTGCGGCGTACAACTTCCGCATCGGGAACGGCGACATCTACTGCGGCACGTTCGGGGGCAACGTCGTGAAGAACGACGGCACGCAGTTCAAGGCGACGCTCGCCCCGGCGCCCGGTTCCTGCGGCCCGAGCGCATGCGCGGTCTGCGGAGACGGCATCGTGCAGATCGGCGAGCAGTGCGATTCGGGCGGCGTCGACAGCGCGACCTGCAATGGCGCCACCTGCACGACCTCCGTGTGTGGCGACGGCTACACGAACAGCGCGGCCGGCGAGCAGTGTGACTCCGGCGGCGTCGACACCGCCACCTGCGACGGGGCCACCTGCACGACACCCGTCTGCGGTGACAGTCACGTGAACACGGCGGCCGGTGAAGTGTGCGATCCGCCGGGCTCCGCGTTTGGCTCGGGTCCGCCGACCGACAACGGCATGTGCGACGCGTGCCTGTCGCCGAGCGGCGCGTTCCTCGATCCGATCCAGTTCTGAGAAGCCAGTGCGGTCAGCACGGGGGGACCCCTTCGGGGGTTCCCCTTTTTTTTTGCCCAACGGCGCCGGCGTCCCCGACCCGCCCGCCTCGGCCGCTTCGCACACTCGGCCTCGGTCGACGGCCGCTTCGGCGGCTCCTCGCGGCGCAGTAGGCCTGCGCCTCGGACCTCCGCGCGGACGCGCGGGCGCCCGCAGATCACCAGCGACGCTACCCCGAAGCGATCGAGGAGTGTCTCGGGAACCCGACAGAAGTTGAAGTGCGTGAGGAACGAGGAGACGGCCGCCTCCAGGTTCCGCCACGTCGGACAGCACCGCCCCTCGGCGCGACTTGATTCCCCGGCCTCCCTTCCCTATCCTCGCGCGCCGTGCGGAGGTGGTGGTGGCTGGTGAGGGTCGCCGGGGCGGTGTGTCTCGTGCTCCTGGCGACCGGGCGCGCCGGCGGGGCGCGGCTCGAGCAGGTCGAGGCCACGGCCACACCTGCGGGCGTGGACGTGCGGCTCCGGCTCTCCGCGCCGCTGCGCACCGCGGTCCGGGAGGTGGCCGGGGCGCCGGGGACGACGCTCCGCCTCTACGTGGACCTCCCCCCCGGCACGACCGTCGGGCGGAGGGTCGCGCGCCTCGCCGAGGCCCCGGCGCCGCTCGCGAGCCTCCGCGTGGGCGCGACGGAGCGCGGGCAGCCGCGGGTCGTGGTCGACCTGGCCACGCCCGCCGCGTACCGCGTCGAGCGCCTCGACGGCGGGCGGGGCGTCGTCCTGCATTTCGTGGCTTCCGCGGCGGAGGCGCCGCCCGCGTCGCCGGGCCAGCCCCCGCCGCCCGCCGTCGCCGAGCCCGAGCCGCGCCCGCCGCCCGCACGCCCCGACGCCGACGCCGCCCCGCGCCCGAAGATCGTCCTCGACCCGGGCCACGGCGGCCGCGACCCGGGCGCGCACGGCTTCGCGCTCGAGAAGGACGTCACGCTCGCCATCGCGCGGCGCCTGGCGAGTCTCCTGCGGACGCGGCTCGGGGCGCAGGTCGTGCTGACGCGCAACGAGGACCGCACCCTGCCGCTCTCGGCGCGGACGGCGCGCGCCAACGGCGAGCAAGCGGACCTCTTCGTCTCGATCCACACCAATGCGAGCCCGCGCGGCCGGTTGCACGGCATCGAG